>CACZJF010000001.1 GCA_902781455.1 uncultured Lachnospiraceae bacterium
TGATGTACGGATCGCTCCGTTGCTTCGCAACTCCCGCGCTCCTCGGCCACTCCGCACTCTCATAATTTGCTAAAGCAAATTACTACGTGCTCCGTGTCCAGTGGGTCAACACCCCTTTCGCCTCTGGCAAGCAAGCTTGCCTCGGCTTCAGGGCTTTTGACCCTTACATCATATTATCCGGCATCATCATATTCATGTCATCAGGCCGCAAGGCCTTCTCACACATCATCAGGCCGCAAGGCCCACATCTGTCAACAGGCCGCAAGGCCTTCCCACACATCAACAGGCCGCTTGGCCCACATCTATTACAGGAGGTTTCCTATGCGAAAAAACGGATTCTGCACATTCACACTGATTGCTTCACTGGCGCTTGCAGCCCTGCCGTCGTCTCTTGCGGCGGCGGGAACCGGAGGAGCGACGACACCTGCATCAGCACCGTCGCTGCCCACACAGCAGGAGATGACGCTTACGATCGCGCCGGCGTCATCGAATTCCTACGATCCGGAAGGCTCATCCTTCACCGCTTACCGGGTCATGTCATTTACCCAGGGACAGGATGGAAACTGGGTATGGGGAACAACGAACGGCTTCACCTATCCAGGAAACGGCACATTTGACGCGGACGCGTTCGGAACCTATCCGGCGGCAAAGCTCCAGGACCTGGCACAGCAGCTGGCGCTGCAGGTCGATGACACAACGATGACGGACAAGCTGCCCGAGAAGGAACTGACAGAAGGATCCTGCAGCTGGACAACCACAAAAGCCGGTATCTACCTGGTCTGCGAGACCGCCACAAAACCAGGGAATTTCCCGTCACAGCCATTTCTTGTCGCCCTGCCTTATACGGACGAAGAAAATGAAAACAGCTGGAAATACAGTCTGACGGCAGCGCCAAAAGGTTCCACTGTCAGCCTGCAGAAGGTGATTCATGACGCGAAGGGATCCTATCTCAATGAAGCGACCTATGAAGGAAGCAAGGACACGGTCGCGAACGGGGATACGGTGCAGTACCGGATCACAACCAGGATTCCGGACTATACGCAGGTCTTCTTTGCCGACGGCAAGAATCCGACCTTTGAACTCGTGGACACGATGGTGAAGGGGCTGACACTGACGCCGGCAACCGTACAGCTGACATCCGGGGAGACAATCCTGACGAAGGATACGGATTACACACAGAGCATCGCCACGGATGAAGATGGCATTACCACGCTGACGGTCAGGCTGACCAAAAGCTACCTGGAGGTGGAAAGCCACCGGAACAAAGAGATTGTGCTTGCCTACAGTGTGGCTGTGAATGACAGCGTCAGCCTTGCTGCCGACGGAAATGAAAACGTTGTTACGCTGCACTACAGCTATGATCCGACAAATCCTGACGATACCAAGGAGGTGGAGGACGAAGCGAAGGTTTACAGCTTTGGAATCGAGATCGAGAAGTTTAACGGTGACTCCGACAATGCGCAGAAAGAGAAGCTCGCAGGGGCGGAATTTGCGCTCTACAAGGAAACGACAAAGGGATGCAGTGCTTCGGAAGCGCTCAGCCAGGAACCATACCGCGCGGTCGGTGTGACCAATGAGAACGGACTGCTTGATTTCAAGGCACTTGACGCAGGAACCTACTACCTGAAGGAAGTCAAGGCGCCGGACGGCTACAGCCTTTTGATGAACCCGATCAAGGTTGAGATTATTCCGGCGTCTTCTGAAGGTACGAACGGTGCGGAGGTGATCAGTTCGGGAAGCTTCACGGCGAAGGTGAACGGTGTCACAGTCTCTGGGACCGGCTCCGATGGTGTGAGCCGCATCCTGAACGCGGCAAACCGTGAGGGAACGGTTGTCGTGTCGGCAGCGAACCATCACGGATTCAGCCTTCCGTCAACGGGCGGCACCGGTATCGTGCTGATTCTGGTGATCTCTCTTGCAGGTCTGATTACCGTCACCGGTCTCTATCTGAGAGGGGACAAAGGAACGAAGGGAAGCAGCAGAGTGCAGGCAAAGTAAGCCGGCAGCGCAGGCGGACACATAAAACTTCAGGTGGCAAGCCTGCATCATTTCCGCGAGACAATACGATCAAATCACAGAAAGGCTGGGCGTGAAATGGACAGAACGGACGGAATCGGGAACTGCTCGATCACCGTTCATCTGAAGCAGACGCAGCAGGTCTCGGGCAGGGGTATCCTGTTCGAGGCCTGCCGGGTCGGCTCGGTGAATGAGTCTGATGGCAGCATGACACTGTACTGGAATCTTGGGGAACTGACAAATCTGAGGCCGTCCGTGCCGACGGAACACGTGACAGGGGTGCTGTCGGAGATGCTGTATGGCAGGAAGACTTCCGGGAAAATGTCCCGGGAGGGGACTGATCCGGTTGTGGAACGCCGGACGGCAGTGACAGGAGAAAACGGAACATGCACATTTGCCCATCTGGAAGCGGGCGCATGGCTGATTCATGCCTCTGACAGCAGTACTTATGGCCGGATCGAGGACACACTGGCGGCTGTTCCGTGCTATGTCCAGGAGCAGGGAGCGTGGACCGGCCCTGTATATAACCTGGACGTCTGGCCGAAAGGGGAGATTCAGTCAAAAGGAAAAGACCCCGTCCCGCAGGTGGAAATCCCGCAGACGGAAAAACCACAGACGGAAAAACCGGGGAAAGAAACGGAGCAAAATAAGACGCCGCAGACAGAAGACGGAACAGAGAAACCCGGAAAGCCGGAGCTTGTTGCGGAGAATCCGAAAACAAAAAAATCCTCCGGCGCTTCGCCGGGAGGAACGATAACGGCGCGCAGTGTGCTAAGTGTCAGGACGCTGGATGATACGCCTGTCTCCGCGCTGCTCTGCGCCTTCTTAAGCTGCGCAGTGATCATCGTCTGGATTCTGACAAGGTGGAGAAAGAAACCCAAAAGACGCCGGAAAACCTGCCTGATTCTTGCATTCTGCGCAGGTCTGTTCTCGCTGGCTGTCATCCGGATCAGTGCCGGTGCGCAGGAGACAGGAGAAGGTGCGCGCCTTATTGAAGGGGAGCAGAAACTGCTGTTTGTCAATGAAGCACCTTCCGCACCGTTTTTGAGTGTGGCAAAGGAAGTGCTGCATGCGGAAAACGGTAGCAGGGCGCCTGATGGGGATCTGTTCGGGTTCCGCCTGACATTGGACCGTGAACGCGCCGGTGGTGTCAGGTATCGTGTCTTCCAGGAAGACGGAACGGAGCTGGTTGATCTGACAGGAGAAGGTATCGCACATCTGGTCCCTGCCGGAAGCGGCGCGGGAGATCCCGTCGCTCTGTCTACCGGGCGGGATGGCTCTTTCTTCCTGAGAGGCGGACAGTACGCGCTCTTTGAGGATGTGTCTGTCGGTATGCTCTGGGAGGTGGAGGAGAGGTCTGAAGAAAACTATGAGCGTGTGGTTCCTGCTTCTTCGGGGATCATCACCGGAACAATTGAAAGAAACGGAAGCAGCGCGCGGTTTGTAAACCGGTATGACCCTGAGCCGGATCCGGATTATACGGAAACGACGCTGGAGATCACCAAGCGGATCCTGTGGCCGGAAGGGTGCGTGCTTCCTGAGAGAGGTTCCTTTGCCATCAGGGTTCTTGTGGACGGGAAGCCGTGGCGCGGCGCTGCGGTAGAACTGACGGACCTGTGTGTTTCCTCGCAGCCGGCTGAAACCGTGACCGATGATGATGGAATCTTTCGGATCCGGGGAGAGGAACGGGCGCATATAGGCCGGATCCCGGTCGGGTCTGATCTGCAGGTGGAGGAACTCGACGACGCGGAAGACGCATTTTTCCCGTGCGGAGAAACCATATGGAAAGGGGAAGCTTCGTCCCGTCAGAAGATTACTTTCACCAACCGCCTTGCGTCCTTCGTTGTCTCTAAGACGATTCGCTCAGGAGATCCGCAGCACAATTTCCTGTTTTGCCTTCTTGACGCGCAGAACCAGCCCTGGCCGCATGTTCCATACTACCTGGCAGACGCGGATGGGACGCTGGCTGCAGGTGAGGTGCAGTATACCGACGCGCAGGGGCATTTTACACTGCATGCGCTGCAGAAAGCAGTGTTTACCGGGGTTGCGGAAGGAAGCAGGTACAGCGTGATCGAGGAGCGGATTCTGGGATACCGGCAGGTGCTGCCGCCGGGAGGAGAAGGCTATCTGGGCATGCGCGTCAAGGACGGGGTGCAGAATCTTCTGTTTGAAAATGAGCGCACGAATGTCAGGATGTTTCTTCCGTCTGCGGGAGGAGGCGGAATCGGCCTGATGATTCTTGCGGCCGCGGCCGGAATGCTCCTTTGTTTCCATGGTTTGAGAAGAGGTAAAGGGATGAGGAATGTACAGAAAACAGTTATGTGTGCCCTGGCGTTGGTGCTGCTGACGACGCGGCTGTCCTGGGGCGCCGGAACGGAGACAGAAAGTGATGCCATGCAGACCGGACCTGCAGTGGAAACAGATTGCGGTTTCCCGGAAGAGGACATCCGCGACGGGGAGGATCCGGAAAGGGAGAAGGAGAACCGCGTCGGTCCTCAGGTCCTTGCCGGGCCGGTAGAGCTGAATGATTACTTTGAAGGTCTGATCATCGATGAAACGCCGGGAGGGGAGGCGGATCCGGCGATGGACGCTCTGGGAGAGGCCGGAACGGAGGCGGAGGTTCTTTCCGGAGAGGATGCCTTCATGGGTTCAATGCCGGAAGACGGCGTACTTCCCGGGGAGGAAGCCGGCCGGAATCCGGAGAGTTTGTCCGAAAATCTGACATCGGAAAAGGATACAGAAGAAAAGAAGCAGGAGCAGACAGAAGCAGGATACAGGTATGAGAATTCCATGCCGCTGTCTGAGCTTGCGCTCCTTCCGCCGCTTGTGGCAGGCGCTGCAACAGAGGTCGGCCGGGGCAGGGAAGGACTCATGAAGGGTGCCTCTTCCACACAGACCGCGCTGTGGACATGCTCGGATTATTATGTCGGCGAGCCGGATCTGTATACTGTCACAAAGAAGGAAGATTTCTCCCTGAAGTATCAGATCGAATTTCATACCTCGACCGGACTGGATCCGGGAAGTGTGCAGATCCGGGTTCCGGAGGCTTTGCTGACAGACAGGAACCGGAAAGCGGTCATACCATCCCAGATCGGTATTCCGAAGGGAACGCCGGAATCTCCCGTCCAGAGCCTGAACAGCCCGTTCAACTGGTACAGGGATGACGCGGACAGCAGCCTGGTCTTCTTCAACTACCGGGAGATCGCGTCTGGAACCAACAGCGCATTTCAGATTCTGTATCATCCTGTCAGGATTCTGGATCTGACGGACGCGTCAGCCTGGTCGCTGACCCCTTCCATACAGGTGATGCTTCGGGATGGTTCCGTACAGACCAGGGACATGCAGGAACTGAGCGGAAGCATCGATTCCGGGGCTGTCCTGTCAGGATCTTCGGCTGATCCTCTGAGAAAGGGATCCGTCAGCAGTCTGCCCGCACTGTACACGAAGGAACAGGTAAAGCGGATTCTCGGCGCAGGCCTTCCGGCTTACGTGACCGAGGAGGACGGGGAGTGGCTCTATGTCGTGTGGGAGATCGACTGCCAGGGCGAATACAATCAGCCCTGGTCCCTGCAGATGGACGCTGCCTTATCAGCGTCCGGCACAACGGGCAGCGACGATTCCCGTGTGGTTGGAAGCATCACGAAGATCACCGGAACTTCGGAAGGGACCGGGGGACAGCAGAGTCTCATCAGACGGTACCTGACCCAGGAGGGCAGCAGCACCATCACCACACTCACGTCCCAGGATCTTCTTCCTTCTGTGAAGCAGGGATTGTTTCATCTGACGACAACCGTTGTGACCGCGGTCAGAAGGGATTCTCTCAGGGACAATGGTTCTGTGCTTGGCCTGAAGGCAGACCTTGCGCTGACACCGGCGGACGGCGTGGACGCGCCGAGTCTGTCTGAAGCATCCGCGTCCTGGACCTTTGTGGATTATAAGTGGAAATATAAAGGAGACATCGTCGGGATCACGGCGTGGACCGGGCAGAAAGCCGAGGACGGTTCCATTTCCTACAGCGGTAAGAATACCTCCCTCAGCGGCTGGGTCAATGAATACAGACTGTCAGGACAGACGGGGGAAGCGGCAGGTGCCATTCCCATGCGGATCGTGTCGGAGTGCAGAGGATATTCCTATACCCATGAGACAGGAGGACCGGCAGCCGGCACTTACAGGGCCGGGACCGGCTATGAAGTGACCACGGTGGATGATGTGGTGTATCTTGCGTGCCTGAACCAGGAGACGGATTCCGGCCTTCAGATGCTCGGACCGCAGGATTATTACTACACCGGGATCCATGTAAAACTCATCGACCGGGGGATGGATATCTATGAAGACCGTGTCTGCGCCCCGATGACGGAAGCAGAATGTCAGGGTGCGGACCGCACGACAAAGATCTGGGTCATGTACGAGGATTCTGCTGACTGGGAGCTTGCGGCGCAGTGTCCGTTCAACAGCTCGGGTGAGATGGAGTACACATTTTCGAAGAATCAGCTTTCAGGAAAGATCTGGAGGGTAAAGGTGGTCCATAACGCGGTGGACTATGATTCGACCTGCACCATCGATTCGCTTTTGTGCGTCCGTCCGCACAGCCTGGTCTGTGACAGCCTGCTTTCCGAAGTTTCGGAGAATGGGCAGGCTTATCTGAAGACAGAGCATCTGGGATCCGTACTGGCGAGGAGCATGGGAGGTACGCAGGACGGATGGTTCCATGATTTTTCCGAAAGCCATTATGAAGACGCGGAGCCGGGAATCGGCAGTCTGACCATGTCACTGTACGGAATCTACTCCATGCGTGCGAACAGCTTCGCGGAGATGACTTACATGAAGAAGCATGCGAAGGCGCTCAAGACCGTTTCCAGGGAAAATGATCCGGCGAATGGCTGTGTCCGGCTGACATGCCGGATCGGCGCGGCGGAGGGATACCGGATCTACAGCGAGGAAGCCGCGCGGAAAATCATGACTTCCGATTCGAATCTGCCTAAGCCGGACCGCAGGGAATATGTCATCTATGATCTTCTGCCGGAGGGGGTACAGTTTGATCCTTCCATCCCTGTCAAGGCAGGTCTGGTCATGGGAGCAGGAGACCAGGATCTCGTGACACCGTCCCTGTGGAACAGCCGGGATGTCACCGTGCGTGTGGACCCGGATGACGGTGTCTGCCGGAACTGGAGGCACACCGGGAGAGAACGGGTGAAGCTGAATGTCTCGATCACACTGGAGGATGAGCAGATCCCACGCCTGAAGGGCGGGATGTGGCTGAACGGTGTTGGGGTTCAGTTTGGTGCTGTCTGCCCGTACCGTGAACTGAAGCGCATGAAGAACATGCCGAATATTGCGGCAGTGATGCCTGGAAGCGGGTGCGATGATCCTGCCTGCCAGTTTCTCGGCGCTCAGAGTGAGACAGCCTGTGATGACGGTGTCATCGTACCGTTTACGGGAGACCAGGCGCGGGAACTGGAAGCGTTCGGCGCGGACATTGATTCCGACGGCGTCACGAATCTTCGGACCGTTCTGTATGCCCTTGCCCGGACAGAAGCAGACACGGCGGTGAGCCTGACAGACGGCATCCACCTGACGGTGAAGGCGGACCGGGACACTTATGGCGACTGGGACGTGAGCGCGCATACCGGTCCGGAGGATACCTATACTTACCGGATCGATGTGACGAATACTTCCGCGCAGCCGATCTCGGAGCTTGTCATAGCCACTCATCTGGAGCGGGCAGCCGAAGAAAGGCAGCAGGCGGAGAGCGGCCGGATCTTTGATGAACAGACCTGGCAGGGCTTTCTGGAGACGGTAGACACGGAAGCGGTTGAAAGGGCCCGGATCGCGCCAGTGGTCTGGCTGAATGCAGACCCGCTCGCGCCGCTTCCCGAAGAAGGCCATCCGCCGGACAGCGTCCTGACACAGGAAAATGGCTGGGTCCGTCTGGAGGACTGGAACCAGGACATGGGGCAGGCGCGTTCCGTGGCGGTGGATCTTCGGAAGAAAGCAGACGGCGGAAGCTTTACGCTGGAGATGGGCGACAATGTATATCTTCTGCTGCATATGAGGGCGCCGGCAATCGGGGACGAGCCGGGGCAGACCATGGCAGAGCATGCCTACCAGTGTGCTTCCTTCTATAGTATCAGCCAGGACGAGCCGGACGGTGACCTGGTACAGTCAGATGCCGTGGAGGTAACGCTGGAGGAAAGAGCAGCACTGATCGTAGAGAAGGAACTGTCTGAGAAGACCCCCGGTGAATGGAAGAAACGTTCTTTCCTCTTTCGTCTGACGAGAAACGGTGAGGCACTCTCTCTGGCACAGTACCGTCTGGAAGAGCGCGCGGACGACGAGCAGACATTTTTACCGGCGGACAACACACTGCATACGACAGGCAGGGACGGCACATTTTCCCTTCTGCCCGGGCAGCGGGCTGTCTTTGAAAATGAAACGGGCGGGGAGCGTCTTAGCGCGGAAGAGATTCGCAGTGCATGCTTTGAAGAGACGATGCGTGAGGAGCAGACGGGAGAAGGAAGGGTGCAGCTGGTTGAGAACACCTGGCATCCGACGCTGTATCTGACCAAAAAAGTCTACGGGGCGCCTGACGGAATGGATCTTTCGGCGGACGTGTTCCGTGTGCGGGTCAGCGCGGACGGGAAAAGCATGCAGGGTATGCCGTACTGGACAGTGGACAGGAAGGGCGGCCTTGTGGAAGACCAGGTACTGGAGGAACATATCATAGATGAGGACAGCTGCGTGCTGCTGCACCCGGGAGAAGTGATTGCGCTTCACCCGGGGGACGCGGAATGCGTCTACGAGGTGCAGGAGGATGCCGCCTGCTGCGCGGAAGGCACGAATTATGCCGGGGTGACGTGTCATCAGAGCGGAACCCTGGGGCCGGAGGAGACCAGCATCACGCTGGAGAATGCATGGAGGTGGAAGGAACTGGTCTTCCGGAAGGAGATTCTGCATCAGGGCGCGCATGCCTGTGATGAGATGTTTTCCTTCCGCCTGTGGAAGATCCGCGACGGGGCAGATGCTGCCGGCTTTGATCCGGAGGATCCTTCTGCTGCTGCGGAACCTGCCGCAGGGATCGAAGGAAGCATGGGCGCGGAAACATTTCAGACGGATGCGGACGGCTGCTTTCGCCTTGCCTGCGCGGGGAAAGAGGTGATCCTGAAACATCTGGAGGCACAGAAGACCTATGTGGTGCAGGAGATTGATGTACCCGAAGATTACAGGCCTTTGAACAATGGACTGGCCAGTGTCAGCATGCCGCTCCTGGCACAGAGGAAGACTGTGTCCCTGCAGAATGAATGGACAAAGAGAAGCCTGGAGGTGTCCAAGGCTGTTCTGAGCGGAACCCATGTGAGACGCACAACGGTATTCACACCGGGGTATCCGGGTGTGATTCAGGATGACGCAGCCACCATCAAACTGTTTTCCCTGGAAAAAGAAGGAATGACAGGCTTTACAGTCACATTCCCTGTGCAGGTGAATCTGGTCGGTGACGAGCGGATCCTGATCAGAAGCGGGAACCAGAACATTGATATCCTGCAGGGAACAATTGAAGCAGGGACAGTCAGAACCTATCAGGGCTGCAACAGTGTGGACATCCTTCTGTGGGGCATGAATGAGAAAAACCTGGACGGATTCTTCTTCTTTTTTGCCCCCATCGACGAAACTGCAGGCACCGGCCAGGATACAGGCGCATCAGCAGAGCCCGGGAAACGGTTTACCTTCCTGGTGGAACTGGCGGACGAGGAAGGCAATCTGCAGGCTCTGCGTAACACACCGTATCAGACGTCCACCGGCGAAACAAAAATGACAGACGCGTCCGGCCATTTCACTCTGGCGTCCGGCGAGCGCGCTCTGTTCGCGGATATCGCGAGGCAGGGAACGGCCTGGCGGGTGATTGAAACGCCGGATCCCTCCTTCGCGCAGGCTTATCCTGCCCAGGGAAGTCCGTGGAGCGGAAAGCTGGGAGAAAACGGTGAGGACATCTCACACGCATTGTTCATCAACGGACAGGAATGCCAGGGCATGTTCCGCAAGATGTTTTCAGCTGCGCCGCAGGATATAGCAGCGGAAGCATATCTGGCAGAAGAAAGGGCAAAAGGAGAAGGCTCCGGACTGAAGTCTGTTTTCCTGATTGAGAAAAGGAACGGAAGCGGAAGCTTCGAGCCGATGACCGGATCTGTCCAGGTTGCGGATGCCGCGGCAGGCACCCTTCTGGAATGTGAACTGTCCGGAGGGAAGATCTGTCTTTCGGAACACCAGACAGTGGTGCTGTCCGGTACGGACGGGCAGGACGCGTGGAGGGTCACGGAGATGCCTGGCGCTTACTTTAGAAAGGACGGTATGATTCTCCAGAGTGTCTGTATCGTTCCGGGCCAGGAGGGCATGACAGAAATCAGAACGGGTGAAGCGGTATCGGATACGGTCTTTGTCAACGAACTGCATTCCTTTGATCTGCAGAGTCTTGTCTGTAAGACTTTTCTGTCAGGACAGACCGGCTGGGAGAGAGTGCCGGATCAGGCGGAGCTGGTATTTCTCCTGGAACGGTATACAAACGGGACATGGAAGCCGGCGGAAGATGTGGGCTGGATCCAGTGCCTGCATAACATTCCGGACCAGGCAGGCCTTCATCGTACCGGACCGGACGGAGCGATCCGTGTGAGGCGGGAGGCATCCTCCGGACCATCGTCCCAGGCAGGCTTTCCCGTACTACCCATCGCCATCTCCGGCGGACAGGTCAGAACGGAACTGTATTATGCAGAGCATGAAGCGCAGGAAGGGGACCTTCGCATTCGCGAGGCGCCGGACCTTACAGATCCGGCGTTCGGTATGATGGTAAACTGCGAGGGCAATACATTTGTCAATGAAAATGACATGCAGAATCTTGTGGTCGAGAAGCAGGCGGATGAGGAGAGCAGCCAACCGTTCCTCTTCCAGATCACACAGCTGATCAACGGTCTGAGGATACCCGGCAGATATCTGGCCTGTGAGATACGAAGCGCACAGACAGGAGAGATCATCAGTCAGGACAGGACCGACAGGGAAGGGTGCTTCCGTATGAGGGGAGGAGAGCAGGCAGTCTTTTCCCTGGCACAGGGGACCTCGTGGGAGGTGACGGAGAAAAGCACAGGGAACTGGAACCTGGCCTCCTGTACCATGGAGAATTCCATCGCCCAGCCGGTGCCTACGCCGCGCGGGATGGTCTTTGAGATGGCGCGCCTTAAGCATGACGTGACGCTGACTGCGGAATTGATTGCCGGTCCTTTGATGGATCCGTTCACCGGACAGACGCTGGACTTCACATCCGCAAGCCTGACGATCCCGCATTATGTGAAGAAGGGAGATGAGATTCTGGAGATCACGAAAATCGCGGACGGCCTGTTCAGCCGGTCCAGTGTGATCACCTCCGTGACGATCGCGGACGGCATCAGACAGATCGGGGCCAATGCGTTCTATGCGTGCAGAAAGATCGCGTCCATACGGCTTCCGGAAACCCTTGAAACCATCGGGAATTACTGCTTCTCGCGGGCAGCAGTAACTGAGATGGAGTTTCCTTCTTCCGTCAGGAACGTCGGAACCGGCATTACAGGCAGCTGCAGCAGGCTGACACATGTGATCATCCATCAGAAAGAAGAAGAAAGTCCTTTTAGCGGCTATAACTGGGCAGCCGGACATGAGATAACCGTTGAATTTACTGGATAAATGATAAATAACCGTAAATTTTAGCATGGATTGGAATTTTTGCGATTGAATAATGAAATACTTAGTGTTACAATACCTGCAACGCATTTTTTTTAATAACCAGGAGGAGGAATCGTATATGAAGAAATTAATCACGGCAGCGTTGACAGGTGTGCTTGCAGCCAGCTTTGTGATGAGCGCGTCTGCGGCTGAGACCATCAAGATCGGTGGGATCGGACCGATTACCGGACCTGCAGCGATCTACGGAACAAACGTCATGCACGGTATGGAGATTGCCGTGGAGGACGTGAACGCGAGCAATCCGGACCTTCAGTTCGAGCTTCAGTTTGAAGATGATGAGCATGATCCGGAGAAGAGCCTGAACGCTTACAACACCCTGAAGGACTGGGGTATGCAGCTTCTGGGCGGAACCGTCACCACGAGCCCCTGCCTTGCGGTCGGAGCGGAGGCAGTCAATGACAACATGCTTCTTCTGACCCCGTCTGCATCCTCTCAGGATGTCATCGACCTTGGCGATAATGTATTCCAGGTCTGCTTCACGGATCCCAACCAGGGTCTTGCTTCCGCGGATTACATCAAGGATCAGAATCTCGGAGAGAAGATCGGTGTGATCTACAATTCCGCTGATGCTTATTCTTCAGGCATCTACTCAACCTTCATGGCTGAGGCTGAGGCAATCGGACTTGAGGTTGTCGCTGAGGAAGCTTTCACGGATGACAACTCCACCGACCTGACCACACAGGTACAGTCCTGCCAGAACGCCGGCGCGGACCTGATCTTCCTGCCGATCTATTACACTCCGGCAAGCCAGGTTCTGATCGCGGCTGACAAGATGGGCTATGACGCGAAGTTCTTCGGTTGTGACGGTCTTGACGGACTGCTTACAGTGGAAGGCTTTGATACCTCTCTTGCAGAGGGCGTGATGCTCCTTACCCCGTTCGTGGCTTCTGCCGAGGACGAGAAGACACAGGAATTCGTCGCGAAGTATGCGGAGAAGACCGGCGGAGATGTTCCGAACCAGTTCGCGGCCGATGGTTATGATGTTGTCGGCGCTCTGTACGCAGCCTGCCTGGAAGCCGGCGTGACTGCCGATATGGATCCTTCCGAGGTCTGCGAGGCTGTGAAGGCTGTCCTCACGGGCGGTGACTTCTCATTCGACGGCCTGACCGGCGAAGGCATGACATGGGATGCGAGCGGTGCTGTTTCCAAGGCTCCGCGCGGCATGATCATCGAGAATGGTGAGTATGTCAGCCTTGATGCGTAATCGTATGGTATGATCCGGCCGGTCTTCTGACCGGCTGATGATGGGTGATAATGAACACCGTGGCAAAGGGGCTGCGCAGTCAGCCCCTTTGTATCATGTGTGAAGGAGAGAGAGTATGCAGTTTCTGGGCTATCTGATCAGTGGGATCTCACTGGGGTCTGTCTATGCCCTGATCGCACTTGGCTATACGATGGTTTACGGTATCGCCAAGATGCTGAATTTCGCGCACGGTGATGTCATCATGGTGGGCGGATATATGGTTTATTTCACGTTTTGTTCCCGTGGCTGGCATCCACTGCTTGCGGTTCTGTTCGCCATGGCAGTCTGTACCCTGCTCGGAATTACCATCGAGAGAGTTGCTTACCGTCCGCTTCGGTCCGCACCTTCGCTGGCAGTTCTGATCACGGCGATCGGCGTCAGTTTTCTTCTGCAGAACTCGGCGATGCTTCTGTGGAAGTCAGACCCGAAGTCATTTACATCGATTATTTCCATGGATCCGATCTCCATTGCGGGAGGACAGCTCAGTATTCCCGCGGAGACGATTGTCACGATTGTTGTCAGCGTGATTATCATGATCGTGCTTCTGTGGTTTGTGAATAAAACCCGGATCGGGCATGCGATGAAGGCTGTTTCCGAAGACCGGGGCGCCGCGCAGCTGATGGGCATCAATGTCAACGGGATCATCTCCCTGACATTTGCGATCGGCTCCTCACTGGCTGCGGTCGCGGGTGCTCTGCTTCTGAGTTCCTATCCGACCCTGGTGCCGACAACCGGCGCCATGCCTGGCATCAAGGCGTTCGTCGCCGCGGTTTTCGGCGGAATCGGCTCGATTCCCGGCGCTTTTCTGGGCGGCGTATTACTTGGCGTGATTGAAAATCTGTCAAAGGCGTATATTTCCACGCAGCTTTCTGACGCGATTGTTTTTCTTGTGCTGATCATCGTCCTGCTTGTGAAGCCGACAGGTCTTCTGGGTAAGAAGATAGCAGTGAAAGTGTGAGGTGGGACGTATGGCTGGAAACAATCAAAAGAAACGAAAGAAAAGTACAAAGACTTACATCCTGTCATTCGCGCTGATCCTTGGATTCTGGGTTGTGATTGAGATCCTGGGACATATGGGTCTGCTCTCGAGCAAGATGCTCGGACTTCTCATCCCGATCTGCGCTTACGCGATTATGGCGGTTTCCCTGAACCTTGTCGTCGGATTTCTCGGTGAGCTGTCTCTGGGACATGCTGCGTTCATGCTGGCCGGAGCAACGGCAGGCGTTGTCTTTTATAACGGCGCCGGACTGAATATGCCGCAGATTCCCCGTGTGATCATCACACTGATCATCGGCGCGGCTGCCGCGGGAATCTTCGGTGTCATCGTCGGAGTTCCAGTGCTGCGTTTTTCAGGAGACTATCTGGCGATCGTCACACTGGCATTCTGTCAGATTCTGAAGAACGTGCTGAGTACAACCTACCTCGGCGTGGACTCCAAGGGAATCCATCTGGCACTGGACCAGAGTGCCTTCCGTCTGGAGCCGGGAGCGAAGCCCCTGATCAAGGGCGCGCAGCCGATCTCCGGTATCAATAAGATCTCACCGGATATGATGATCAGCTTTACCGTCGGAATCGCTCTGCTGATTCTGACAGTGACATTTGTCCTGAACCTGATGAATTCCAGAGCAGGGCGCGCGATTACCGCCATCCGCGATGATGAGATCGCGGCAAAGTCGATCGGCATCAACCTGACCAGATACAAGCTGATGGCATTTATCTCGAGTGCCGTCTTTGCCGGACTGGCAGGCGTGATCTATGTGCTGAATCTGTCCACCCTGGACTTTAAGAAGTATGACTACAACCTGTCCATCAATGTTCTGGTCATGGTTGTTCTGGGCGGCATGGGCAATGTGCCCGGCTCCATCATCGCGGCAGCGGTTCTGACACTGCTTCCGGAGCTGCTTCGAGACTTCAGCCAGTATCGTATGTTTATCTACTCCATCGTGCTGATCGTGATCATGCTGTTCACGCAGGCTCCGGCCTTCGTACAGCTGCGCCACAGGCTCATGGCAATGATCCGGCCGAAGAAGTCCATGCCGGAAGAGACGGTGGAGAAGGCAGACGGCAGTTACTTTGCCGCTCAGGCAGACAGAAAGGAGGATGAGTGATATGGCACTTCTGGAAGTGACGAACCTCGGCATCTCCTTCGGCGGACTGCAGGCAGTCTCCGGTTTCCGGTTATCTGTGGAATCCGGGCATCTGTATGGACTGATCGGACCGAACGGCGCGGGCAAGACGACCGCGTTCAATATGCTGACCGGCATGTACGTACCGGATGAAGGAAACATTACCCTTGACGGCGTCGACATTACCGGAAAGACGCCGGAGTTTATCTCCAAGGCAGGCATCGCAAGGACGTTCCAGAACATTCGTCTGTTCAAGCGCATGTCTGTGCTGGACAATGTCAAGGTCGGCATGCACAACAAGGTAACTTACGGCATGTGGCACGGCATCTTCCGGGACGGAGTCTTCCGCAGCCGGGAGAAGGAGATGGATCAGAAGGCCATGGAGCTTCTGGATGTCTTCGGTATCGCCGACAAGGCAGACTATGTGGCTTCCCAGCTTCCTTACGGAGAACAGAGAAAGCTTGAGATCTGCAGGGCACTTGCCTCCGAACCGAAGCTTCTGCTGCTCGACGAGCCGGCAGCCGGCATGAATCCGAATGAGACACTTGAACTGCGCGAGACAGTGAGAAAGGTCAGGGACGATTTCGGCATCGCGATTCTCCTGATTGAGCATGACATGAAGTTTGTCATGGGAATCTGTGAAGAGATTACGGTTCTCGAGTATGGAAAGATCATAGCGCATGGTGATCCGGAGACAGTCAGCAATGACCCGAGGGTTATCGCCGCATATCTGGGAGGTGACGACGACTGATGGGTGAACTTCTGAGAGTGGATAATCTGAATGTATTCTATGGATCGATTCACGCGATCAAGAACCTGTCCCTCTATGTGAACGAGGGCGAGATCGTCACGATGATCGGCGCGAACGGCGCCGGGAAGACAACGACCATGCACACGATCTCAGGGCTTCTGAAGTCCCGCAGCGGTTCGATCACCTATGACTCTCATCTGATTTCAAAGATGGATGCCTACAAGATCGTTACGCTTGGCATGGCACAGTGTCCGGAGGGACGCCGCGTCTTCTCCGGCCTGACGGTTCACGAAAACCTCGAGCTGGGCGCTTACTCCAGAAAGGATGGAAGAGCGGCCGTTCAGCAGGACTTCGACATGGTGTTTGAGCTTCTCCCCAGATTGAAGGAGAGACGGAATCAGATGGCAGGTACCCTGTCCGGCGGCGAACAGCAGATGCTCGCGATGGGACGCGCGCTCATGTCGAAACCGAAGATGCTGCTTCTGGACGAGCCATCCATGGGTTTGAGCCCGCTGCTGGTCAAGGAGATCTTCCGCACCATCAAGCGCGTGAATGAGAACGGTGTAACAGTGCTTCTGGTGGAACAGAACGCGAAGATGGCACTGAATATCGCCGACCGGGGCTATGTCATCGAGACCGGGAACATCACGATGGAAGGCAAAGCCTCCGATCTGGCAGATGACCCGAAGGTAAAGCAGGCCTATCTGGGCGGCGCAGCGTAAGAACAGGCAAGGCAGAAAGAAAGGGATCCCGCACAGGATCCCTTTCTTTCTATGCCAGATCAGATGAAAGCCTTGCAAGGGGCTGGGAGAGCGATGGGGAACCACCCAGGCAAGGCCATTACCCACGTTTCTTCGTTCCGTGCCATTTCTCCTCGCAGTATACACAACGATAGAGCTCATTTTCCTCATCCGCAAGGTAGAAGACATGATCCAGCCCCTGCTCGATGGATGTGATGCAGCGCGGGTTTTTGCAGTGGATCACATTGATCAGCTTGCGGGGAAGACGAAGCTTCTGCTTCTCGACGATCTTGGCGTCCTTGATGATATTGACCGTAATGGTATGGTCTATGAAGCCAAGCGCATCCAGGTTCAGAAGCTCAAGGGGCGCTTCCACCTTGATGATATCCTTTTGCCCCATCTTGCTGGATCTGGCATGCATGATCATGGCCACCTGGCAGTCCAGCTTGTCCAGCTTCAGCCTTTTGTAGATATCCATGGCTTTTCCTGCCGGGATGTGATCAAGAACGACACCCTCGTGCAGTCCGCCGATATTGAGCATATGTTCTCCGGTCATTTCGTCACCTCCAGCAATGTCATGATCAGTGCCATTCGGATATAGACGCCATACTGCACCTGCCTGAAATAGCAGGCACGGGGATCATTGTCCACGTCTACCGAGATTTCATTTACCCTGGGAAGCGGGTGGAGCACCGTACAGTCTTCTTTGGCAAGCTTCATTTTCTCCGCGTCCAGAATGTAGAAGTCCTTCATGCGGACGTAGTCTTCCTCATTGAAGAAACGCTCCCTCTGTACTCTTGTCATGTACAGGACATCGAGATCGGGCATCGCGTCCTCAAGCCGGATCACTTCTTCGAAGGGGATGTTGTTCTTCTTCAGCACATCCTCCCTGACATAATCCGGAATCCTCAGTTCCTCCGGGGAAATGAGAACGAACCGGATTCCGGGATAGCGGACGAGAGAAGAGATCAGCGAATGAACGGTACGGCCGAACTTCAGGTCTCCGCACAGGCCGATGGTCAGGTGATCCAGCCTGCCTTTGATCTGGCGGATGGTTGTCATGTCAGTCAGCGTCTGCGTCGGGTGCTGATGTCCGCCGTCGCCGGCATTGATCACGGGAATCGATGAATGAAGAGAGGCGACATAAGGCGCGCCTTCCTTCGGATGCCGGATCGCCGCGATATCGGCAAAGCAGGAGATGACACGGATGGTATCCGCAACACTTTCTCCCTTCGCCGCAGAGCTGGACTGTGCAGAAGAAAAGCCAATTACCTTGCCCCCGAGATTCAGCATCGCTGTTTCGAAACTTAATCGGGTGCGGGTACTTGGCTCATAGAATAAAGTCGCTATTTTCTTACCTTCGCAAATGTGCGCGTACGCCTCCGGGTCTTTCTCGATCTTTGCAGCCAGATCCATCATCTGATCCAGCTCTTCCACCGAAAAGTCCAGAGGACTCATGCAGTGTCTCATGCGTCCCTCCTGACATATACTAAATACAGGTCTTTTCTACAGGTTCTTTTTCCGATATGCATCTTACCTTACTTTTTTGTTCGGCGCAACCCCTGACGGGCCGTCGTCCTTTTTTCCCATTCACGCCGAAAACATGGTATACTCTTTAGAAGTATGTCAATCAGAGCTTATGATGTCTGAAGGGGAATGAAATATGACTTTTATCTATCCGGTCATTCTGACAAAAAGAGAAGACGGATCATGGGAAGGGGAATTTCCGGATCTTGAGATGTGCCGCTGCGAAGGACCGACGCTTCATGAAGCGCTGGAGGACGCTAGGCTCCAGGCTTATAACTGGATTGATATGGAGCTGCAGGAGGATGATCCTGTCATGCCGAGTGTATCGGACGTGGAGGACCTCGACCTTCAGGAAGGCCAGGAGGTGCGCAGCATCATGATCCATTATCGGTTTTATGAAGGCTGGGATGAATAGGCATGCGGCCGGGTGAACCGGGCGTTCTTGAATATCGTTTGCGGAGAAGAGATACACAGGAAAAGGAACGGCAGATGGAGAATCAGAAGGAGCAGACGCCGGATCTGGGACAGCTCAGGGACAAGATCGACACGGTGGACGCGGAGATCGTCCGGCTGTTTGAAGCGCGCATGGCAGTCTGTGAAGAGGTTGCGGCGCTGAAGGCGCAGACAGACCGGAAAGTCTACGACAAAGAGCGGGAAGAGCAGAAGATCGCCAGGGTCAGAGAGCTGGCGCACGGGGATTTCAACAAAAGAGGGGTTACCGAACTGTTCCGCCTGCTGATGGGCATGAGCAGACGGCGGCAGTATGCCATCCTGGAGCAGGGAAGAAGCACAGGAAGAATTCCGTTTATTGAGGTCGAAGCGCTGGACAAGGAAGACATCCGTGTTGTGTACCAGGGCGTAGAGGGCGCCTACAGCCATGCGGCGCTGCAGGAGTTTTTCGGACCAGGGACAGATTCCTTCCATGTCAGGAAATTCCGCGATGCCATGGAGGCGATTGCCGATGGTTCGGCGGATTACGCGGTGCTGCCGATCGAGAATACGACGGCCGGGATCGTGGCGGATAATTTCGACCTGCTCGTTGACTTTGAGAATTATATTGTCGCGGAGCAGATCATTCCGGTGGAGCATGTCCTGATGGCCTGCCCCGGTACCCGGATCGAGGATGTGAAGACGGTGTATTCCCATCCGCAGGCGCTGAGCCAGTGTGAAGGCCTCTTCAGCAGGCATTCCGGCTGGGTGGCAGCCGCCTATGACAATACGGCGCTCGCCGCGGGAAAGATCGCGAAGGACGGAAGGAAGGACCAGGCAGCCATCGGCAGCCGGTTCGCGGCAGAGCATTTTCACCTTGAGGTTTTACTGGAGCATGTCAATGACCTGGAGGAAAATGCGACCAGGTTCATGATTGTCACGAACCAGAGGATCTTTGTGAAGGGTGCGCAGAAGATTTCCATCTGTTTCGAGCTGCCGCATTCCTCCGGAACCCTGTACAATATTCTTTCGCACTTTATCTTCAATGACGTGAATATGACCCATATTGAGTCGCGCCCGATCCCGGGAAGGAACTGGGAATACCGGTTCTTCATCGACTTTGAGGGGAACCTGAATGACGCGAATGTCAGAAGCGCCCTGCGCGGGATCCGGCAGGAAGCGATCCGGATGAAGATACTGGGCAACTATGTATGACAGGATTGCAGTGCCGAAAGCCTGACAAAACCGGCTTCTGGCGGTCTGGGTTTAAGATGAAACAAGAGGAACCAACATGCTGAGAATCGATGAGCTGGTTTTTTACCGCGATCACACAGACGGTGTCCTGGACACCGTATCCAGGCTGCAGAAGACGGCAGCTGAAGCCGGGCAGGATCCGTCCTTCGTCAACAGCTGCGTGCGGGATTACTGCGCGCTGATGAAGGAGATGACGGAGACCGCTGAGAACTACGGGTTTTCCGGAAATGTCTGGCATTCCTGGCTGACCTACTATCTGGTCTATCATGAGAATGCATATTCCAGGGCGCATGAGATCCGTGAGAGTGTACCGGGTGGGATCAATCCCATCGCGCTGCACGATTTTGAGATCTTCCGGGAGCTGTTCGCCTATGATTTTTCGGATATTGAACAGTATCTGGGGGTATCGCTCTACCAGATGGCCGCGGATTATGAGTTCGGCGGGGACGACAGACGCCTGGCCAGCCGGAGGATCCGGGACCGGATCGAGATGCTCAGCCGCACGCTTGCGGAAAGTACCGGCACGCCGGAGTTCAAGCAGCATGTCGATGAATTCTACCGGGACTTCGGCTGCGGAAAGTTCGGCCTCCACAAGGCATTCCGGATCCTGCATGACAAAAAGAACCAGATGCGGATCGTTCCGATTACCAATATTGCCCATGTCAGGCTGGACGATCTGATCGGGTGCGAGATCCAGAAGAAGAAGCTTCGGGAAAACACGGAAAGCTTTCTGGCCGGCCGGAGGGCGAACAACTGTCTGCTGTTCGGTGACGCGGGGACGGGCAAGTCTTCCTCCATCAAGGGCATCCTGAATGAGTATTATGAGCAGGGACTGAGAATCATTGAGGTCTACAAGCATCAGTTCAGGGACCTGGTGGACATACTGGACCAGATCAAGAACCGCAATTACCGGTTTATCATCTATATGGACGATCTGTCCTTCGAGGATTTTGAGACCGACTATAAGTACCTGAAGGCAGTCATTGAAGGCGGGCTGGAGAAGAAGCCGGAGAATGTCCTGATCTACGCGACCAGCAACCGGCGTCACCTGATCCGGGAGAATTACGAGGACAAGGAAGGAGATATCCGGTCCGACATGCATACCTCGGATACCGTACAGGAGAAGCTGTCCCTGGCGTACCGTTTCGGCGTCACGATCTATTTCGGCGCGCCGAACAAGAAGGAATTCCATCAGATCCTGAAGGGGATCAGCGAGGCGGAAGGACTGAAGATCGATGAGACAAGGCTGTATGAGGAAGCGAATTCCTGGGAACTGAGTCATGGCGGCCGGAGCGGGCGGACTGCCAGACAGTTTATAGATCACCTGCTGGGAACTATGGAGGAATAAGGTATGGCTGTGAAGATATTTGCTTCCATCATGATCGGCTCGACCGAGACGGAGATGAAGCTGTATGAGATCTCTGCGAGGAAGGGATTTCATATGTTTGATTGCCTGAGCTGCAGGATTGACCTGGGCAATGACGCTTATGAGAGGGATACACTGTCGACAGCGAAGATGGAGCGCCTGATCGAGACACTGACGGAATACCGCTCGATTATGGAAGGCTACCATGTGGATGCTTACCGCATGGTCGGGACCAGCGCGCTCCGGGAGATCCGTACGGCGCTGATCACGAAGGACTACATCGAGCTGAGAACCGGTCTGAAGCTAACCATCCTGTCGAATTCTGAACAGAGATTCCTCGATTACAAGTCGATTGCTTCGCAGACACAGTCCTTTGAAAAGGTCATCAACAGAGGGACCGCGATCGTCAATATCGGCGGGAGCTCCCTGCAGATCTCGGTGTTCGACAAGGACAAGCTGATCACGACACAGAATATCCGCATCGGAAGAATCACGACCAGGAACCGCCTCTATCAGATCGCGAAGGACAATGAGCATTTTGAAAAGCTCCTGAAGGAGCTGCTCGCGCATGAGATTGCCGGATTCGGGAAACTGTACCAGAAGGACCGTCAGATCCGGACGCTGATCGCGACGAACAAAGAGCTTCAGCTTCTGTTCCGTTCCCTGTATCCGCAGCGCGAGAGCCTGATCATTACAAAGGAAGAGCTGATTTCCGCGTGCCGCCGGATCGTTCCGATGAACGCGGAGGAGATTGCGAAGACCTGCTCGATTCCGACCGAGTTTTCAATGTTCGTCTCCCCGGCCGTGATTATCTGCCTGTATCTGCTGGAACACTTTGAATCCGACAGTGTATGGGTTCCGGAGATTTCCATTTCGGACGGGCTTGCGTATGAGTACGCCATCGAGAACAAGGCAGTCCTCTCGCCGCACGCATTTGACGAAGACATCATCGCGGCATCCAGGAATATTGCCAAGCGCTACAAGTGCAACCAGGCGCATATCCGCAATGTGGAGCAGCTCAGCCTCACGATCTTTGATAAGACCAGGAAGCTGCACAAGCTTGGCAGGAGGGAGCGTCTGTATCTCCAGATTTCCGCGATCCTGCACAACTGCGGCAAGTATATCTCCCTGACGGACGTTGCGGACTGTGCGTACAACATTGTGATGGCGACCGAGATCATCGGGCTCAGCCATGCGGAGCGGCAGATTGTCGCGAACATCGTGCGGTTCAATACAGCGCCCTTCCGGTTCTACGATGATCTGGCGTCGTTTACTTCCGTCAGCAGGGAAGAATACCTTGTCATCGCGAAGCTGACGGCGATACTGCGGGCGGCCAACGCGCTTGACCGTTCCCACCATCAGAGGATTGCCGAGATCAATGTATCCGTCAGGGACGGTGAGCTGGTTCTGTCTGTATCCAGCAATGAGGATCTTACCCTTGAGCGGGGAACCCTGGAGGAGAAAGATTCCCTGTTTGAGGAGGTATTCCACCTGAAACCTGTTCTGCACCAGAAGAGAAAGACGTTGTGATGCAGGATTGCTGAGATAAACGGATGTTTTCGCGGCAGCGGACCGCGGCGGTTGAATTCTTTGATATACAGAAGGATGAGGGAAGATCATGGCGAAGAGTGCGATGAACAAGAGTACGGACAAGGCAAAGAGTACAGGCAAGACAAAGGCTTCGAACGCGGCAAAGACAGCCAGAACTGCAGGAGCTGCCGGGAAGGCGAAGACTGCGGAAGCGGCAAAGACAGCCAGGGCCACCGGAGCTTCCGGCAAGACGAAGGCGGCGCAGGCGGCAAAGACCACGAAGACCGCGCAGGCGGGAAAGACCGCGAAGGCTGCCGGCAAGACAAAGGCTGCGCAGGCAGTGAAGACCGAGAAGGCTGCCGGCAAGGCGAAGGCTGCCGAGATCAGCAGGACCGTATCAGAAGAGACGGCCCGGCCTGATTTCTATAACCCGGCCTACTATACAAACCGTGAACTGAGCTGGCTCGACTTCAACTACAGAATCCTGGACGAGGCAAGGGACAAATCAAACCCGCTCTTTGAACGGCTGAAATTTCTTTCCATCACAGCGTCGAATCTGGACGAATTCTTCATGGTCCGGGTCGCCTCCCTGATGGATATGGTGCACGCGAATGTCACCAAGCCGGACCTGGCGGGACTGACGCCGACCGAGCAGCTGGAGCAGGTGGAGCAGAAGTGCCACGAGCTGATCGACCGGCAGTATTCGACCCTTTCCCGTTCGCTGCTGCCGGCGCTGCGCCAGGAGGGATATGACCTGGTCATGAGCATGGACGCGCTGAGCGAACCGCAGAAGGAATACCTGAATACCTATTTTGAGGAGACCGTATATCCGGTTCTGACGCCGACTGCAGTGGATGCTTCGAGGCCCTTCCCTCTGATCAGGAACAAATCCCTGAACATCGGTGCCCTGATCTCCAGACAGAAGGGATCCAAGGCAAAGAATGCCCCAGCTACTGCATTTATTGAGAGCCTGCAGAAAAACGGTGAGAAGATTGCCGACAAGATTTCGAAGGACAAAACGCTGAAGAAGGGAACCATGTTCGCGACGGTGCAGGTTCCGACCGTGCTGCCGCGTGTGATCCGGATTCCTTCCGACGGGGAAGGCCGGATGGCAGGCGTTCTGCTCGAGGACCTGATCAAAGCGCATCTGGATAAGCTGTTTACGGGATATGACGTGGTCTGCGCGCATGCTTACCGCATTACCAGAAACGCTGATATGGAGCTGGATGAGGACGAATCCGATGACCTGCTTGTGGAGATCCAGAGCAAGCTCAAGCAGCGTCAGTGGGGAGAGGTCATCCGGTTTGAGTATGAGGATTCGATGAACTCCAAGCTGCTGAAGATTCTGCGGCGCGAGTTCAATGTCGGTGACTCTGAGATGTATCCGATCCAGGGGCCTCTGGATCTGACCTATCTGATGAAGATGTATTCGCTTCCGGGGTCTGAGCGTCTCAAGGACAAGCCGTGGACGCCCCAGCCCAATCCCGTGCTGCAGAAGGCAGGCGACAAGGATCTGTTCACCATGATCCGGAAGGGCGATATCTTCCTGCATCATCCCTACCAGACCTTTGATCCTGTGGTAAACCTGATCCGCACCGCGTCTGAGGATCCGGACGTTCTTGCCATCAAGATGACTTTGTACCGTGTATCGGGCAATTCACCGATCGTCGCTGCCCTGGCGCATGCCGCCGAGAATGGGAAGCAGGTCACGGCGCTCGTGGAGCTGAAGGCCCGTTTCGACGAGGAGAATAACATCCAGTGGGCAGAGATGCTTGAGAAGGCAGGCTGCCATGTCATCTACGGACTGGTCGGCCTGAAGACGCACAGCAAGATTGCGCTTGTGGTACGCCGCGAGGAGGATGGCATCCGCCGCTATGTGCATCTTGCGACGGGCAACTACAATGATTCGACGGCGAAGCTGTATACAGACTGCGGCATCATGACCTGCAGGGAGCCTTACGGCGAAGACGCGACAGCTGTCTTCAATATGCTGTCCGGATACAGTGAGCCCAGGCAGTGGAACCGCCTCCAGGTCGCGCCGATCTGGCTCCGGGATGCATTCCTGGCGCTGATCGACCGTGAGATCCAGCATGCGTTGGAGAATGAGCCTGCCCACATTACGGCGAAAATGAACTCGCTCTGTGACCTGGAGATCATCGCGAAGCTGTATGAGGCTTCCGCCGCCGGCGTGAAGATCGATCTGATCATCCGCGGCATCTGCTGCCTGAAGACCGGCATTCCCGGCGTTTCGGAGAACATCACGGTGCGCTCCATCGTCGGCACCTTCCTGGAGCATGCGCGGATCTTCCGTTTCGCCAACGGCGGCAATGAGGAAGTCTACATGGGTTCCGCGGACTGGATGCCGAGAAATCTGGACAGGCGCGTCGAGATCCTGTTTCCGCTTGAGGATGCCTCCTGCAAGGAGCAGGCATGCCACATTCTGGACGTGCAGATGGCCGATACGCTGAAGGCGCATATCCTGAACAGTGACAATGTCTATGAGAAGGTGGACCGCAGAGGAAAGGCACGCGTCGGGGCACAGGCAGAGCTGATGAAGGATGCGCTGGAAGCTGCCAGGGATCTGGATGATCCGATCCGCAGCAGAACCTTTATTCCGGCGACACACAGCTGACTTTATCTCAGCGGGTGAGACTCCCGATTCTACAGACTGACAGACCTTACACTTTCCGGGTAAGCGGAAGGAGATGAGAAACGATGACGACAAGAGAACACACAAGATGTGTCCGGATCGGAACAAAGCAGATCGGCGCAGGAAACCCGATCCTGATCCAGTCGATGACCAATACAAAAACAGAAGACGTGGAGGCAACCATCTCCCAGATTCTTGCCCTGGAAGCGGCAGGCTGCGAGCTGATTCGCTGCACGGTCCCTACGATGGAGGCCGCCAAAGCGCTCGCGAAGATCCGCAGCCGGATCCATATTCCGCTGATCGCGGACATTCACTTTGACTACCGGCTGGCGATTGCCGCGATAGAGAACGGCGCGGACAAGATCCGTATCAATCCGGGTAACATCGGATCTGACGAAAGAGTCAGGGCTGTCGTGGACGCGGCGAGGGAACGCGGGATACCGATCCGGGTCGGTGTGAACTCCGGATCTTTGGAGAAGGAGATCCTGGCGAAGTATGGCGGTGTCACTGCGAAAGGACTGGTGGAAAGTGCCCTTGACAAGTGCAGGAGGATCGAGGAGATGAATTATGACAATCTCGTCGTCTCGATCAAGTCCTCCGATGTGCTGATGTGCGCCGAGGCTTATGAAAGGTTCGCGATGGAAAGCGATTATCCGCTGCATGCCGGCATCACGGAAGCAGGAACCGTGTTTTCCGGGAACATCAAGTCCGCGGTTGGACTTTCCCTGATTCTTTCAAAAGGGATCGGCGATACGATCCGGGTATCTCTGACAGGGGATCCGGTGGAAGAGGTCAGAAGCGCGAAGCTGATCCTGCGTACGTTGGGCCTTCGGAAGGGCGGCATTGAGGTGGTGTCCTGTCCGACCTGCGGCCGTACACAGATCGACCTGATCTCGCTGGCTGCCAGGGTGGAGCAGATGGTCCGTGATTATCCGCTGGATATCAAGGTTGCCGTGATGGGCTGCGTGGTCAACGGACCGGGCGAGGCGCGGGAGGCCGACATCGGGATCGCAGGCGGCAGGGAGGAAGGTCTTCTGATCCGCCGCGGGGAAGTCATCCGGAAGGTACCGGAGGACCAGATCCTTGACACACTGAAATCTGAGCTGGATCACTGGACGGAGTAATATGACAAAAGCTTTCTTTGATGCATTTCCGATGGTTTCCCTGGAAGATGAAGAGCTGGGAAGCCTTCTTTCGCATACCACGGTGACGAAGGTGACCGTGAATGAGAAGCATGCTCTGCTCAGTATCTATCTGGACGCGGACCGCCTGATCGGGAAGAGACAGATCGAACAGGTGGAGAAAACGTTCGACGAGGAATTTGCCGCCGGACAGGGACTGAAGACCAGAATCGTAGAGCATTTTCATCTCTCCGCGCAGTATACGCCGAAGAATCTGATGAAGGCGTACAAAAACTCCATTCTCTATGAGCTGCGCGGCTACCAGAAGTGTATCTATATGCTGCTGAAGGGGGCAGACGTCCTTTTTTCGGACGATGAGACCTGCACGGTTCAGGTGGAAGACACGCTGATTGCCCACACTTACGCAGATGAACTCAAGAGAATCCTGGACAAAATCTTTACAGAGCGCTTTGGGCTGAATTTCAAGTGCACGGTTTCCTTCCGTGAGAGCGATGCCGGGGAAGATGCCGGAATACGTCCTTCTGCCGGCGATTTTGTTTCTCCCATGTACGCGCAGTCAGGCTCGCTGGAGCAGGCGGTGGCAGGCGATGCCTATGCAGAGAATGCTTCTGTGGGTGTTTCGCATGCTGATACGGAGGCAGGAGAGGCGCGTGCTGTTTCTTCAGATGCGGCCTCTTCAGATGCGGCCTCAGCGCAAGAGGCATCTGTCAAAGCGGCAAACAAGGACGCTGCGCCGGCCGCCGGAGGCAGACAGACATCCGCTGCAAGAGGCAGGGGAAGAAAGCGTTATTCCAGGAAAGGAAGAGGATCCGATCTAAGCCGCGCGCTGAAGATGTCGTCCAATCCGGACGTTGTGTACGGAAGAGATTTCCAGGACGAAGCAGCCGTGATCGATTCCGTCACAGACGCAATCGGCATGGTGACCATCCGCGGCGAGGTGATTTCCCTGGAGACGAGGGAGATTCACACGAAGGCCGGCAGGGACCTTGTGCTGGTCCTGATGAATGTCACGGACTATACAGATACCATCAGCGTCAAGCTGTTTGTGGAAGCAGACCAGGCGCCGGAATTTCTTTCCGAGGTCAAAAAGGGCATGTTCCTGAAGATCAGGGGAAATGCTTCCATTGACCGGTTTGACAGTGAGCTTTCAATCGGCAGTGTGACCGGCATGAAGAAGATCGCGGACTTCCGGCCGCACCGCACGGATGATGAACCCGTCAAGCGCATAGAGCTGCACTGCCATACGAAGATGAGCAAGATGGACGCGGTCTCGGATGTCAAAGAGATCGTGAAAACAGCCATGCGCTGGGGGCACAGCGCGATCGCGATTACGGACCATGGCGGCGTACAGGCACTGCCGGACGCCTGGCATGCAGTCAGTCCGGATTCTGATTTCAAGGTGATCTACGGCTGCGAGGCCTATCTGGTGGACGATGAGGTGCTGGCGGTTGAGAACGGAAAGAGCGGCCAGTCTTTCGCGGGAAGCTTTATCGTCTTTGACCTGGAGACCACCGGGTTTTCGCCTGTCACCGACCGGATCATCGAAATCGGCGCCGTCAGAATCGAGAACGGAGAGATCACGGACCGGTTTTCCGAATTTGTGAATCCGCTCAGGCCGATTCCTTTCCGGATCGAGCAGCTGACTTCCATCAATGATTCCATGGTGATGAACGCGGATCCCATCGAGAAGGTGCTTCCCCGTTTTCTTGCGTTCTGCGACGGCGCGCCGATGGTGGGACACAATGTGTCATTTGACATCAGTTTCATCGAGGAAAACTGCGACCGTCTGGGCATTGCCCATGATTTTACGACGATCGATACCGTGACGCTGGCACGGTCTCTTCTGCCGAATCTGGCCCGCTTCAAGCTGGACCAGGTGGCCAAAGCGCTGAACATTCCGCTGGGGCATCACCACCGGGCTGTGGATGACGCGGAGTGTACGGCAGGGATCTTTATGAAATTCCTGTCCATGCTTTCGGACCGCGGCCTTTGCATGCTGGAAGAGATCAATGAAAACTGCAGATGTCCCCAGGAGCAGATCTGCCATCTGCATTATTACCATATTATCCTGCTCGCGAAGAATGAAACCGGCAGGGTGAATCTGTACCGCTGCGTTTCCGAGTCACACCTGAAGTATATGTACACAGGAAGGCCGCTGCTGCCCAGAAGCTTTCTGAGGGCGCACCGGGAGGGCCTGATCATCGGTTCGGCCTGTGAGGCCGGGGAACTGTTTCAGGCGATTGAGAGAGGCGCGACAGAGCGTGAGCTGAAGAAACTCGTGGATTTCTATGACTATCTGGAGATTCAGCCTCTGGGGAACAATCATTTCCTGACGGTGCCGAAGTATGACAAAGACGGGAATCTGAGAAATGAGCCAAAGACCATGGAGGACCTCAAACGGTTCAACAAAACGGTCGTCAAGCTGGGAGAACAGTACCAGAAACCGGTTGCTGCCACGTGTGACGTGCATTTTCTGAATCCTGAGGATGCCATCTACAGAGAGATTCTGATGGCGGACTTCGAGGATGGCTTCGACCAGCCTCCGCTGTACCTGCGCACCACGAAGGAGATGCTGCAGGAGTTTGAGTATCTGGGTGAAGAGAAGGCGAGAGAGGTTGTGATCACCAACACCAACCTGATCGCGGGCTGGATCGAACGGTTCAGTCCGGTGCGTCCGGACAAGTGTCCTCCGGTCATTCCCGACTCAGATGAGACACTGACCAGGCTGTGCTATGACAAGGCACATGAAATCTACGGTGAAAACCTGCCGCAGGTGGTGGAGGCGCGGCTGAAGAAAGAACTGAATTCCATCATCTCCAACGGGTTTGCCGTGATGTATATCATTGCGCAGAAGCTGGTGTGGAAGAGTGTCGCGGACGGATATCTGGTGGGATCAAGAGGATCGGTCGGCTCCAGCTTTGTCGCCAACATGGCCGGCATCACGGAGGTGAACTCCCTCCACCCGCACTATCTGTGCCCGGTGTGCCACTATACGGACTTCGACTCCGAGCTGGTGAGGAAGTTTGACGGCATGGCCGGCTGTGACATGCCGGACCGGGAGTGTCCCCAGTGCCACGCGAAGCTGGAAAAACTGGGGTTCGACATCCCCTTTGAGACCTTCCTGGGCTTCAAGGGAAACAAGGAGCCGGATATTGACCTGAATTTCTCAGGGGAATACCAGTCGAAGGCGCACAAGTACACGGAGGTAATCTTCGGCGCGGGACAGACCTTCCGTGCGGGAACCGTGACAGGCCTTGCTTCCAAAACCGCTTACGGCTATGTGAAGAAGTATTTCGAAAAGAAGAATGAGCACAGGAGACGTTCTGAGATTGAGCGTCTTTCCATCGGTGTGACGGACGTCAGGAAGTCGACCGGTCAGCATCCGGGCGGCATTATCGTGCTTCCCTACGGCGAGGACATCAATTCCTTCACGCCGGTGCAGCATCCGCCGACAGACGATCAGACGATCACCACGCATTTCGATTATCACAAGATTGACCATAACCTGCTGAAGCTGGATATTCTCGGCCATGATGATCCGACCATGATCCGTATGCTGGAGGATCTGACTGGCGTGCAGGCAACGAAGATCCCGCTGGATGACAAGAAGGTGATGAGCCTTTTCCAGAGCACGGAAGCCCTCGGCATCAGGCCCAAGGACATCGGCGGATGTCCTCTGGGATCTTTGGGCATTCCGGAATTCGGAACGGAGTTCGCGATCCAGATGCTTGTGGATACGAAGCCGCAGTACTTCTCCGACCTGGTCCGGATCGCGGGGCTTGCCCACGGGACCGACGTCTGGCTGGGCAACGCGCAGGATCTGATTATGTCTGGAACCTGCACGATCTCCACGGCGATCTGTACCCGTGACGACATCATGGTCTACCTCATCGGAAAAGGACTCGACCCGGAGCTGTCATTTTCCATCATGGAAAAGGTCAGAAAGGGGAAAGGCCTGACGAAAGAGTGGGAAGAGGCGATGCGTGCGCACGATGTCCCGGAGTGGTATATTACTTCGTGCAAGAAGATCAAGTATATGTTCCCGAAGGCGCATGCCGCCGCCTATGTCATGATGGCCTGGCGGATCGCGTGGTTCAAGATCAATGAACCGCTGGCCTATTACGCGGCCTACTTCTCGATCCGCTCACCGGGATTCGACTATGAGCTGATGTGCCTTGGACCGGAGGCGCTGAAGCGGCACATGGACGAGTACGAGGCAAAGGATCCAAACAGTATCCAGCCGAAGGAGCAGGAACAATACAAGGCCATGAAGGTCGTGCGGGAAATGTACGCGCGCGGGTATGAGTTCATGCAGATCGACCTGAAGCGGTGCAAGGCGACGAAGATGTGCATCATTGACGGGAAGATCATGCCCTGCCTGAATCAGATTGATTCTCTCGGGGACAATGCGGCCGCAGCCATCACGGAGGCGGTGAAGGACGGGCCGTTCCTTTCGCTTGACAATTTCCGGGAAAGGACCGGCTGCGCGAAGACGGTTGTCGAGAAGCTGGTGAAGCTGCACATACTGGAAGGCCTGCCGGAATCGAATCAGATGAGCATCTTCGATCTGATGGGAACGGGAGACTGAAGAACAGGAGTAAATGAAGATGAAACAGAATCCCTTTTTTCCTTCCGAGCTGATCTCGTCCACCTACCGGATTGATTTTGAGAGGCTCTATCGGGAAGGATACCGCGGGATTATCTTTGATATAGACAATACGCTTGTCCCGCACGGCGCGCCTGCGGATCAGAAGGCCATCGCGCTGTTTGCCAGGCTGAAGAAGATCGGGTTTGCGTGCTGCCTTGTGTCGAACAACAAAAGTCCCAGGGTTGAAATGTTTAACAAGGATGTCCATGTGCATACTGTCGCTCTGGCGCATAAACCGCTCTCAGGCGGATACCAAAAAGCGATGAAGCTGATGGGGACAGATCCTGAAACGACCTTCGTGGTTGGAGACCAGATCTTTACGGATCTGTGGGGCGGAAGCTTCATGGGACTCATGACGATCATGGTACTTCCGATCAATCCGAAGGAGGAGATCCAGATTGTGCTCAAGCGCTTCCTGGAGCGTCCGATTCTGTGGCTGTACCGGCATTCAGGGAGTTTTTCCAATGAACATGAACTGTAACATCGTATTGACCGGCTTCATGGGCGCCGGGAAGACGAGCCTGGGCAAGGCAGTGTCAAAGATTCTGCAGGTTCCTTTCCTGGACACGGATGATCTGATCGTTCAGTCGGAGGGAATGCCCGTCAGTGAGATATTCCGGACGAAGGGCGAGGATTATTTCCGCTCCCTTGAGACAGAAACGGTCCGGGCGCTGGGAGACAGAGGGGACAGGTATGTGCTGTCTGTCGGCGGCGGTCTTGTGATGCGTCCGGAAAACCGGGTGCTGCTTCACAGGTGTGGGCTGGTGGTTTACCTGAAGGCAGGGATTGATACGCTGGCCGGGCGCCTTGCGCATGACACGAAGCGGCCTCTGCTGCATCAGGGAGAGGGTACTCTGGAAGAGAAGATCGCCCGGATCCTGGCACTGCGGGAGCCGGTGTATGAGGAAGCGGCGGATGTCGTGTTTCTCAATGACAATAAGCCATTTCAGCAGGCGGCCAGGGAGATCGCGTCTCTCGCTGACTCAAAAGCCTGATTTCCTGCCGCAGGCAGAATACGAATAAGGATATGACATTTTGACATGATCAGTTACTGCTCCATCGATTATCTTCTGGTATTTCTACCGGCTGTACTGCTGGGATACCTGGTTCTTCCGAAACATCTGCGCAGAGTGCTTCTGCTTGCTGCCAGCTATGGCTTTTTCTGGTATCTGAGCGGTCCGCTGCTTCTGTGGCACGTGGCTGTGTGCGCGGCTGTCTGGCTGATCGGCCTTCGCATGAAGCATGTGATTTTGTCGCGCGGTGAGGCGCTTGGGCAGATTGAAAGAAAGGACAGGGAAGCACGCAGGAGGGTGCGGGAGACATACAGCCGGAAACTGCGCGGCTGGACCATTCTTTCCGGCGTGATCTGCTTCGGGATTCTGCTTTCGCTGAAGTATACCCCGTTTTTTCTCCAGAACCTGAATGCGGTTCTGGCCAGAACCGGAACCGGGATGCAGTTTGAGATCCCAGTGATCGCAGTTCCGATCGGTATCTCTTTCTATACGCTGCAGGCCATGTCCTATGTGTTTGACGTGCGGAATGAGAAGCTGAGCGCGGAAGGGAACTTTTTCCGGCTTACCCTGTGGCTGTCTTTCTTTCCCCTGCTGATGGAAGGCCCGATCGTCCGTTACGCGCCGACTGCTGAGAAGATCTGGGAAGTGGACCGGATCAAGGGAGAGAACTTCCAGAAGGGAGTGTGGCGTATCCTGTACGGCGTGATGAAGAAGCTGGTCGTGGCGGACCGTGTCAACATGGCGGTGGAACTTTTGTATACGGATTTCGCCAAGTATGACGGTGGGATGGTCTTTCTTGCCGCTGTCCTGTTTACGGTGCAGGAATACATGGAGTTTTCCGGTACGATTGATATCGTCATCGGAACAGGAGAGTGCTTTGGCTTCTTCCTGCCCGAGAACTTCCGGCAGCCATTTTTCTCCAGGACGATCTCCGAGTTCTGGACCAGATGGCATATTACGCTTGGCGCCTGGCTCAGAGATTATATCTTCTATCCGCTGTCCATGTCCGCTCCCCTGAAAAAGCTGACAAAGAAGTGCCGTGCCAGATTCGGCAATCATTACGGGCCTGTCATCACAGGCGCTGTGGCGCTGTTCGCCGTCTGGCTGTTCAACGGACTGTGGCACGGAGCCGGGTGGAGTTATATCTTCTTCGGCATGTACCATTTCACCCTGATTACGGCAGGCAGTTTTATCACGCCTGTGGTGATGTCTTTCTGCGAGAAGCATTCCATCAACAGGCAAAGCGCGCCGTACGCCTTCTTCCAGAGAATCCGTACAGCGCTGCTGGTGGCCATCGGTGAGATGTTCTTCCGTGCGCTGAGCCTGAAGCACGGGCTGCAGATGTTTGTCCGGATCTTCCGCCACGCGTCCCTTCGTTCCTTTGTGGACGGAACCGCGCTCAAACTGGGAATGGATCTGCAGGACTATGTCATCGTCCTGGCGGTGCTCGTGTTTGTGTTTGTGATCAGCCTGCTGAAGGAAAAAGAGGTCAATGTGAGACAAAAGCTCTATGAGAAGCCGGTTCCGGTGCGTGCCCTGATCACTGCAGTGTTTGTGTGCCTGATCGTGCTGTTCGGTGCGTACGGAGCAGGCTATGTACCGGTAGACCCGATCTACGCGAATTTCTGAGGAGGCGTGGGATGAAGTATATCAAAATGATCCTTCCGGCGCTTCTGACGGTAGCCCTGACATGCATACTGCTTTTGTACCTTTCCAATCTGACCGCGCCGAAGAACAATACACAGGAAGCGGGTCATGACGCCTGGGCCGCGTATGGATTCGAGGCGGAACCGGCGGATTCCATCGATGCCGTGATTCTGGGAGACAGTGAGTCCAGGACGAACATGTCGCCGATGGAGATGTTCCACATTGCAGGGTTTACTTCCTACTGCTGCGGGATCAACATGGAGAACCTGAGTGAGGCGTATGAGATGCTGAAGCTGGTTTTCCGGTATCAGAGCCCGAAGCTGGTGATCCTGGACTGCAACTGCATCTTTTCGTCGTTTGACTGGAAGGATGCGCTGATGACCACCGCGGAATCCGTGTTTCCCGTGATTCGCTGGCATGACCGGTGGAAGGACCTGAAACCGGAAGACTTTACCACGGTTTCAGCGTACACCTCACGCGAGGTCCGGAAGGGCTATTACCACGCGATGCGCTCGAACGCGGCGCCGGCTGAGCTGACAGACATCTATATGGCCGAAAGTGATGACCGGGATCCGATCGGCGCGATCAACGAGTATTATGTGAAACGGATCGATTCCTTCTGCCGGAAGAAGGGTGCGAGCCTTCTGCTTCTTGCCACGCCGTCGGTAAAGAACTGGAACTATGCAAGGCATAACGCGTGCATGGATCTTTCGAAAGAGCTGGAAATTCCATTTCTTGACCTGAACCTGATGCCGGAGGAAGTGCCCATCGACTGGAGCGTGGACACAAGGGATGAGGGCGATCATCTGAACAATGACGGCATGAAGAAGGTCTGTGACTGGCTGGCCCCTTATCTCAGGGAGACATACCAGCTGGAGGATCACAGAGACGATCCGGCATACGATGCGTCCTGGACAGACCTGTATAACGAGTACACAGAAGTCATCAACACCTGGCCGAAGAAGGACTCGGACAGCTGAGGGTTGAATTTGGTGTCTTATTATATTAAAATAAATCTGCGTTGTTCACTTCAGTGTGAAGAACAGAAAAGAAGAATTTGCAGGAGGATACAGATATGATTTCAGCAGGTGATTTCAGAAACGGTCTCACACTGGAGATTGACGGACAGGTCATGCAGGTCCTGGAGTTCCAGCATGTCAAGCCGGGCAAGGGCGCAGCGTTTGTCCGCACGAAGATGAAGAATGTCATCGACGGCGGTGTTGTTGAGAAGACATTCCGTCCGACAGAGAAGTTCCCGCAGGCGAGGATCGACCGCGTGGACATGCAGTACCTGTATCAGGATGGTGACCTTTATAATTTCATGAATGTCGAGACGTATGACCAGATCGCGATCGGAACGGATATCGTCGGCGACAACATGAAGTTTGTCAAAGAGAATGAGATGTGCAAGGTTCTTTCCTACAACGGATCGGTGTTCGCGATTGAAGCGCCGCTGTTCGTTGAGCTGGAAGTGACCGAGACAGAGCCGGGTGTCAAGGGCAATACCGCGACAGGCGCGACCAAGCCCGCGATCGTCGAGACCGGCGCGCAGGTTCTGGTTCCGCTGTTTGTCAACACCGGTGACAAGCTGAAGATCGATACCAGGACGGGTGAATATCTGTCCAGAGTATAACATGATACAATACAGGTAAAGCACAGGCTGTCGCGTTATGCGGCAGCCTGATTACGTTTATTCGTTTTGGCACCTGGTTTTACAGGTTTTTGACGGCAGTCGCCAGCATCAGCTTGATGCGGTTGAGCTGGTTGACTTCTGACGCGCCCGGGTCGAAGTCGATCGCGGCGATGTTTGCTTCCGGATGAAGCCGTCTGACCTCCTTGATGACGCCCTTGCCCACGACATGGTTTGGCAGGCAGCCGAACGGCTGGATGCAGACGATGTTTGGCGTTCCGCTCTCGATCAGCTCCAGCATCTCTCCGGTCAGGAACCAGCCTTCACCGGTCTGGTTTCCGAGCGATACGATGCCGTCCGCCATCTCGCCGATCTCCTGGATCCTGCGGGGGGCCTCGAAGCGCTTCGAGGCTGCAAGCGCCTCATTGCCGGCTTTGCGCACATGCTCCAGATAGGAGATCAGCCAGTTGCAGATCCGTGCCGTCCACCTGGAGGCATAGTGATTCTTTGCCTTGAAGTTCACGTTGTAGAAGCTGTACAGGAAGAAGTCCATCATCTCCGGCTGAACAGCCTCAGCGCCTTCCTTCTCCAGAAGCTCTACCAGATGATTGTTTGCCGCGGGCAGGTACTTGACGAGAATCTCTCCGACTATACCGACACGTGGCTTTTTTACATTGCTGATGGGCAGCAGATCGAAGGATGTGACGATCTTCCTGCACAGCTCGTGGAAACGTCCCATGGAGGTGCTTCCTGACAGGAGGAAGGCGCGGCATTCTTCATTCAGCGATTCGTGCAGACGGTCCGCGCTGCCTTTCTCGAGCTCATAAGGTCTGACCCGGTAGACACACTTCATGAACAGGTCACCGAACTCGATGGAATACAGGAGTCTCTTAAAGACAGCCAGATTCACTTTGAATCCCGGGTTAGACTCCAGTCCCTGGACAGAAGCGGAGATCACAGGAACGTTCTCAAGGCCTGCCTTCTTCAGGGCGCGGCGGAAGAAGCCGATATAATTGGACGCACGGCATCCGCCGCCTGTCTGCGACATGATGATGGCAGTCCGGTTCAGGTCATACTTTCCACTCGTCAGCTCCGCCATCATCTGCCCGACGACAATGATGGAAGGATAGCAGGCGTCATTGTTGACATATTTCAGTCCGAGATCCACCGCGTACTTTTCAGGCGGATCCACGCAGACAAGCCGGTATCCACTGGCCTGAAGTGCCGATTCAAGCAGGTTGAAATGAATCGGGCTCATCTGCGGACACAGAATCGTATAGGTCTTGCGCATTTCCTTCGTAAAGACGACAGGATTGATCGCGGCGGAATGCAGCTCGCGCATCTGAGACTGCGCGGAGCGGATGCGGATTGCCGCGATAAGAGAGCGGATGCGGATGCGGGCCGCTCCGAGATTGTTGACCTCGTCAATCTTCAGGCAGGTGTAGATCTTACCGGAGGAAGAGAGGATATCCTGTACCTGGTCGGTGGTGACGGCATCGACGCCGCACCCAAAGGAGTTCAGCTGGATCAGATCCAGATCATCCCGGGTCTTGACGAATTCAGCGGCAGCGTAGAGCCTGGAATGGTACATCCACTGGTCCAGTACGGTCAGGGGACGTTCAATCGGTGCAAGCTGCGACACGCTGTCTTCCGTGAGCACCGCCATCCCGAAGGAATTGATCAGCTCAGGGATGCCGTGATGAATCTCAGGGTCGATGTGGTAGGGACGTCCTGCCAGCACGATGCCGTGCCTTCCGGTTTCCTCCAGATAATGCAGGACTTTCATGCCCTCGTCATAGACAGCCTTGCGGCAGCGCTCCAGCTCCGCCCAGCCTTCCGCCACAGCCTGCCGGATCTCATTGCCGGAGATATCACGAAACAGATCCACCAGCTGCCGTTCCACGGTGTCCTTGCTGGTAAATGCAACAAACGGGCAGATGAACTCCACGTCAAGATCCCGGAGATTCTCGACATTGTTCTTGATATTCATCGGATAGGAGGTGACGATCGGGCAGTCATAGTGATTGCCGGCATCCTTGAATTCTTTGCGCTCATAAGGAACACAGGGATAGAAGATTTTCTTCAGACCCTGCGCGATCAGCCACTCGATGTGTCCGTGCGCGATCTTGGCCGGATAGCATTCCGACTCGGAAGGGATGGACTCGATTCCCAGCTCATAGATCCGGTAGGATCCGGGCGGGGAGAGCACAACCCGGTATTTCAGCTTTGTAAAGAAGGTGTGCCAGAACGGGTAGAGCTCATACATGTTCAGGACGCGCGGAATTCCGATCAGGCCGCGCTCTGCCTCGTCCTCAGGCAGGGACTGCCTGTGGAACAGAAGCTTGTTCTTGAACTCGTACATATTCGGCAGATTGTCCTTGTTTTTCTTCAGCCCGAGGCCGCGCTCACAGCGATTGCCGGAGATAAACTGGCGCCCGCCCGAGAAGCGGTTGATCGTCAGGCGGCAATGATTGGTGCAGCCCTGGCACTTGGCATTGTGCGTGGTAAACTTCAGAGACTCGATCTGCTCGATGGGCAGCATAGTCGTCTGCTTGCCGGCAGCATCGTTTCCTTCATCTTCCTCGTGGAAACGCTCCCTGGCGATGAGACCCGCGCCGAACGCTCCCATGATGCCGGCGATGTCCGGGCGGATCGCTTCGCAGTGCGCGATCTTCTCAAAGGCCCGCAGCACGCCGTCATTGTAAAATGTGCCGCCCTGCACGACGATGTGCTTTCCAAGATCCTTCGCGTCGGAGACCTTGATCACCTTGTAAAGCGCATTTTTGATGACAGAATAGGACAGGCCGGCGGAGATGTCCTCCACAAGCGCGCCTTCCTTCTGGGCCTGCTTCACCTTGGAGTTCATGAAGACGGTGCACCGCGTACCCAGGTCGAACGGATGCTTCGCGAACAGGGCAGCGCGGGCAAAGTCAGAGATCGAATAGTCGAGCGATTTCGCGAACGTTTCGATGAAGGACCCGCACCCGGAAGAGCAGGCTTCGTTGAGCTGGACAGAATCCACCGCATGATCCCGGATCTTGATGCACTTCATGTCCTGCCCGCCGATATCGAGAATGCAGTCGACATCCGGATCAAAGAAAGAAGCCGCATAGTAGTGCGCGATGGTCTCGACCTCTCCCTCGTCCAGCATCAGCGCCGACTTGATCAAAGCCTCGCCGTAGCCCGTCGAGCAGGAGTACGCGATCCGCGCGTCTTCCGGCATCAGGGAATAGATCTCCTTTACCGCGTTGATTGCGGTCATGAGGGGACTTCCGTTGTTGTTGGAATAGAAAGAATACAGCAGCCGTCCGTCTTCAGAGACCAGCGCTGCCTTGGTTGTCGTGGAGCCGGCATCGATGCCAAGATAGCAGTTGCCGGAATAGGTTTCCAGGTCAGCCGTCTTCACATTGTAGCGCTCCTGCCTGGCCAGGAAAGCATGGTAATCCTCATCGGAGGAGAACAGAGGCTCCATCCGGGGAACCTCGAAGCTGATCTGCACGCCGCATCTGAGTGTCTGCATCAGGGAAGAAAACTTCTCACATACGCTCCGGTCCGCATTCATGGCGGAGCCGATCGCGGCAAACAGGTGAGAATTCTCAGGAATGATCGCATGCTCCTCGTCCAGGTTCAGCGTACGGATAAACGCTGTCCTCAGTTCGCTGAGAAAGTGCAGAGGACCGCCCAGGAAAGCAACATGCCCGCGGATCGGACGCCCGCAGGCAAGGCCGGAGATCGTCTGGTTGACAACGGCCTGAAAGATGGAAGCTGCAAGATCCTCCTTCGTCGCGCCCTCATTGATCAGAGGCTGGATGTCAGACTTGGCGAAAACGCCGCACCTGGCGGCAATTGTATAGAGCGATTTGTATCCTTTGGCATACTCATTCAGCCCGACGACATCGGTCTGTAGCAGGGAAGCCATCTGGTCGATAAAAGAACCGGTTCCACCGGCGCAGGTTCCGTTCATGCGCTGATCGATGCCGGAGCGGTCAAAGTAGATGATCTTCGCGTCCTCTCCGCCCAGTTCAATCGCGACGTCTGTCTGCGGAAAGCTCTTCTGCAGACTGCTGGAGACAGCCACAACCTCCTGGATGAAGGGAATATGCATATTGGAGGCGAGATTCAGCCCGCCGGACCCTGTAATCACGGGGCACACATCCGCATCCCCGATTTTATTCATGGCTTCTTCGATCAGATCGGCCAGCGTACCCTGGATATCCGCGAAATGCCTGCGGTATTCGGCAAACTGCAGCTCTTGATTCTCGTCAAGAACCGCAATCTTAACGGTAGTGGATCCGATGTCAATGCCAAGTGAAAGCGTTTTGTTAGAATTCATGATAGTTCCTGCTGAAACAAACAGTTTCGATGTCAATATTTCATTATTTATAAGCCCAAAGTAGTATACCCCTTCTAAAAGATGAAATCAAACCTTATGACGGGTTAGATTGTATACAATTGAATCGGTGTGTATATGTTCTGCAAAGAGCTTGCACAAGTGTATGCCGGGCTGATTCCCGCAGACTGTCTGCATTCAGGACTCCTTCTTTACAAACTTAAGACCCGATTATATCATGTCCATAGAAAGAAAAAAGAAGCAGGCACAGGCCTGACAGGAGGAGCGCGTGAGCGGAAAGTATAAACTGATTACAATGGACGGCCGGGCGAAGCGCGGGCAGCTTCAGACGGTGCATGGAATGATCGAGACGCCGGTTTTCATGAATGTGGGGACGGTTGCCGCGATCAAGGGAGCGGTGTCTACGGATGACCTGCGCAGCATCGGGACACAGGTGGAGCTGAGCAACACCTATCATCTGCATGTCAGGACCGGCGATGAGGCGATCAAAAAGCTTGGCGGCCTGCACAGGTTCATGAACTGGGACCGGCCGATCCTGACGGATTCAGGCGGATTTCAGGTGTTCTCCCTGGCCTCTTTGAGAAAAATCAAGGAGGAGGGCGTATCCTTCCAGTCGCACATTGACGGGCACAGGATTTTTATGGGTCCGGAGGAAAGCATGCGGATTCAGTCAAATCTGGCGTCCACGATCGCGATGGCGTTTGACGAGTGTCCTTCTTCCAGGGCAGACAGAGCCTATGTGCAGGCTTCGGTGGACCGGACCTACAGGTGGCTTGTGAGGTGCAAGGAGGAGATGCAGCGTCTGAACAGTCTTCCGGATACGATCAACAAAGAGCAGATGCTTTTCGGGATCAACCAGGGCGCTGTGTACGACGACATCCGGATCGCGCACGCGAAGCAGATCACGGAGCTTGACCTGGACGGCTACGCGGTCGGCGGCCTTGCGGTGGGAGAGACCCATGAGGAGATGTACCGGATCCTGGATTCCACGGTGCCGTATCTGCCGCTGGAAAAGCCGGTCTATCTGATGGGTGTCGGGACACCGGTCAATATCATCGAAGGGGTATACCGCGGGGTCGACTTCTTTGACTGTGTGTATCCTTCCAGAAACGGGCGGCACGGGCATGCATACACGCACCGAGGAAAGCTCAATCTGAATAACGCGCGGTTCGCCTTTGATGAGACGCCTATTGAGGAAGGGTGCGGTTGCCCGGCCTGCCGCAGCTATACCAGAGCGTACATTCATCATCTGTTCAAGGCGAAGGAGATGCTCGGTATGCGGCTTCTGGTGCTGCATAACCTGTATTTTTACAACCATCTGATGGTGGAGATCCGCGAGGCGATCGAACAGCACCGGTATGAAGCATTCCGGAAAGACTGGATCGAAACCTGGGAAGGAGCGGACAGCCAGGCATAGGCAGGGTTTGTGTTCGTGTTCCGGTCATGTTCCGGCCGTGGAAAAGATTCTTCTTGAACACAGCACCATATTTGTGTAAAATGTGGCGTAGCGTTTCAGTAAATCTTTTTGAGGAGGATAGTGCTGCATGAATCCAGTATTATTATCAGGGCAGGCCGCAGCAGGCGGATCCGGTATGATTATGATGGTTGTCTATATGGTGATCATCTTTGGCGTAATGTATTTCCTGGCGATTCGTCCGCAGAAGAAGGAACAGAAGAGAATGGCTGCTCTTTTGAGCACGATGGAAGTCGGAGATACGGTTGTTACGAGCAGCGGTTTCTATGGAACCGTGATTCAGGTTTCCGAGGATGACTGCATCGTTGAGTTTGGCAACAACAGAAACTGCCGTATTCCGATGCGCAAGAGTGCGATCGTTGAGGTAGAGAAGGCATCCGACGGTGTTGCCGAACCGACTCCGGTACCGGAGAAGAGTACAGACAAGAAGTGACCTGCAGTGTGTCAGGACGACGCAGGGAACACAATAAGGCTGCCGAAGAGATTCGGCAGCCTTTCGTAAGACAGGAAAAGATCCGGATTCCGGAGACATGATCAGCGCTTTGCGGGCTCTGCCTCGAATCCGGAGGAATGGATGTTCTTCACGGTTCTGAGCACATAGTGTGTTCTCGTGAGCCGCACGCCCGGGTAATCCTTGATCCGGTTGTGTATCTGTTCCAGGTGATCGCTGGACCGGCAGCAGATCTTCAGCATGAAGTCGAATTCACCGGTCAGATAGTAGCAGGCGATGATGTTCGGATCCATCGTGATGTGCTGGATGAATTCGTCGTTGAAGCGTGGGTGCTCCATGCCGATCTCCATCAGGACTGTGATGTCATTGCCGAGCTTGGAGTCGTCGCAGATCACGGTATATGATTGAATCAGTCCCGACTTTTCCATCTTTTTGATCCGCTCGATCACAGTCGACACAGAAAGATGAATGGTCTTGCTGATATCAGAAGCGGTCTGACGTGCGTTTGCTTTCAGTTCGGTGAGAATCTGAAAATCCAGGTTATCCATACCAATCTACCTCATGTTCCATAAGATTTTTGGAATTACCGTGGTATTATAACATGTTTCTTTTGTTTGTGGTTGAAAAATCGAAAAATATAAAATATGATTAACGCCGAAAGGTTGTGTGAAACATCTCTGCAATCAGGAAAGGGTTCAAAGCAATATGAGTGAAAAAGAGAGAAACTACAGGGTTGGCGTGATCAGGGGCGACGGGATCGGTCCGGAGATTGTCTCGGAAGCTTTGCGTGTTCTGGACGCGGCCAGTGAGCGTTTCGGCTTCCGGCTGGAATATGTGCCGATGGATCTGGGCGGGTGCTCGATTGACAAGTACGGCGTTCCGCTGACGGAAGAGACCATCCGCCTGGCGAAGTCCTGCGACGCGGTTCTGATGGGCTCCATCGGGGGAGACCCCAGGACCAGTCCCTGGTATCAGCTGGAGCCGTCCAAAAGACCGGAAGCGGGCCTTCTGGGCATCCGCAAGGCACTGGGGCTGTTCGCGAACCTTCGTTTCTCCGTCCTGTATGATGATCTGAAGGACGCCTGTCCGCTGCGCAAAGATATCGCGGATGAAGGGATTGACTTCGTGATCCTGCGGGAGCTGACCGGCGGTCTCTACTTCGGGGAGAAGAAGACAGAGACCATCAACGGGGAAGAGCGCGCGACGGATGTACTGGCGTATTCCGCGTCCGAGATCCGGAGAATTGCCGTGAAAGCATATGACACGGCGATGCTGCGCCGCCGGAAGCTGACCCTTGTAGATAAGGCCAATGTGCTCGAGAGCTCCCGTCTGTGGAGGAAGGTGGTCGGCGAGGTGGCAAAGGATTACCCGCAGGTTGAAACGGACTATATGTATGTTGACAACGCTGCGATGCAGCTGATCCGCAGGCCGTCGCAGTTCGACGTCGTCCTGACCGAGAATATGTTCGGCGACATCCTCTCGGATGAAGCGTCGATGGTAACCGGATCGATCGGCATGCAGCCGAGTGCTTCCCTGGCGGAAGGCACCTTCGGCCTCTATGAGCCGAGCCACGGCAGCGCGCCGGATATTGCCGGGACAGACAAGGCGAATCCGCTTGCGACGATCCTGTCTGTTGCCTGCATGCTGCGTTATTCCCTCGGTGAGGAAGAGGCAGCGGCCGCGATTGAGAAGGCAGTCATCGAAAGCATCTCCAGAATCCGCACCCAGGATCTGAAGGCAGAAGGGGACGGCACCAGGCTTGTCGGGTGCACGGAGATGGGATCTTACGTTGCCGGGCAGATATCCGCAGTGTGAATCGTTTCAGCGATACCGGGCAGATATCGGAAAAAAGAATCGTGTCAGCGATACCCGGCTGGTGAATCATCACCGGACAGGACTTCGCTGCGTATCCTGACAGAAGGAATAATGGAGGAGGTTTTCTATGAAAAGTGATCAGGTTAAGGCTGGCCTGCAGCAGGCCCCGCACAGGTCGTTGTTTAACGCGCTGGGATTCACGCAGGAGGAAATGAAAAGACCTCTGATCGGAATCGTCAGCTCTTACAATGAGATCGTGCCCGGCCATATGAATATTGACAAGATTGTGGACGCGGTGAAGATGGGAGTCGCGATGGCGGGCGGCGTCCCGCGGGTATTCCCCGCGATTGCTGTGTGTGACGGAATTGCCATGGGCCATGAAGGCATGAAGTATTCCCTGGTGACCAGGGACCTGATCGCGGACTCCACCGAGTGCATGGCGAAGGCGCATCAGTTTGACGCGCTGGTCATGGTTCCGAACTGTGACAAGAATGTTCCCGGCCTTTTGATGGCCGCGGCCAGAATCAATGTGCCGACGATCTTTGTGTCCGGCGGCCCGATGCTGGCAGGACATGTCCTTGGAAGGAAGCGTTCCCTCAGCTCGATGTTCGAGGCGGTCGGAGAGTATTCCGCGCACAAGATGACAGAAGAACAGCTGAAGGAGTATGAGCGCAAGGTCTGCCCGACCTGCGGAAGCTGCAGCGGCATGTACACCGCGAACAGCATGAACTGCCTGACAGAGGCGCTCGGTATGGGCCTGAGCGGCAACGGCACCATCCCGGCGGTCTATTCCGATCGTCTGCGTCTTGCCAAGGAGGCCGGCATGCAGATCATGGATCTTCTGAAGAAGGATATCCGTCCGCGTGATATTATGACAGAAGAAGCGTTCATGAACGCGCTGACCGTGGACATGGCACTTGGATGTTCTACCAACTCCATGCTTCATCTGCCTGCCATAGCGCATGAAGCAGGTGTTGAGATCGATGTGGATATCGCGAATGAAGTCTCGGAGCGCACGCCGAATCTGTGCCATCTGGCTCCCGCCGGTCCGACGTACATGGAGGACCTGAATGAGGCGGGCGGTGTCTACGCAGTGATGAAAGAGCTGACGAAGAAGGATCTGCTTGACCTTGACTGCATGACCTGCACCGGAAAAACAGTCGGTGAGAACATCAAGGATGCAGTGAATCTGAATTATGACGTGATCCGTCCGATCGACAACCCGTTCTCCGAAACCGGCGGACTTGCTGCCCTGAAGGGAAACCTTGCGCCGGATTCCGGCATTGTCAAGCGTTCCGCGGTTGTACCTGAGATGATGGTGCATGAAGGTCCCGCGCGTGTATTTGACTGCGAAGAGGATGCCATCGAAGCCATCCTGGGCGGGAAGATCAACGAGGGCGATGTCGTCGTGATCCGCTATGAAGGCCCCAAGGGCGGTCCTGGTATGCGCGAGATGCTCAACCCCACGAGCGCGATTGCCGGCATGGGACTTGGCAGCTCGGTTGCGCTGATCACAGACGGAAGATTCTCCGGCGCTTCCAGAGGCGCGTCGATCGGGCATGTTTCTCCGGAAGCAGCCGTGGGCGGACCCATTGCGCTGGTGGAGGAAGGTGACCGGATCCTGATCAACATTCCGGGGCACAGGCTGTCGCTTCTGGTGTCCGACGCGGTGATGGAAGAAAGAAGAAAGGCCTGGAAGCCGAGAAAGCCAAAGATCACGGATGGATATCTTGCGCGTTACGCGGCGCTGGTTACGAGCGGAAACAAGGGCGCTGTGCTGAAGGTTCCGGGGGAGGAAGAAGCATGAAGATGAATGGATCCCAGATACTGATCGAGTGTCTGAAGGAACAGGGAGTCGACACGGTGTTCGGCTATCCGGGAGGCGCGATCCTCAATGTCTATGATGAGCTTTACCGCCATCAGAAAGAGATCCGTCATATCCTGACGTCACACGAGCAGGGTGCCGCGCATGCCGCGGATGGCTACGCGAGGGCGACCGGCTCTGTCGGCGTGTGCCTGGCGACGTCCGGCCCCGGCGCGACGAACCTGGTCACAGGAATCGCGACCGCCAACATGGACTCCGTACCGCTGGTCGCGATCACCTGCAACGTCGGAATCTCCCTTCTTGGAAAGGATTCCTTCCAGGAAATTGACATCGCGGGCATATCCATTCCGATTACGAAGTACAATTGTATCGTGAAGGATGTCAGCTGCCTCGCGCAGACGATCCGCAAGGCGTTCCGGATCGCACGGGAAGGCCGGCCGGGTCCTGTCCTGGTTGACCTGACCAAAAATGTCACGGCGGACGTGACGGATTATGAGCCGGCTACACCAGAGGAGACCGTTCCGCAGAGCGAGTACATCCGGATCCGCGATCTGGAGGAAGCGGCAGCACTGATCAACAAGTCGAAGAAGCCGGCCATCTTTACCGGCGGCGGCGCTGTGATCTCGGGCTGCTCGAAGGAACTGAAGAAGCTGGCTTACCAGCTGCAGGCACCCGTCTGCGACTCCCTGATGGGCAAGGGCGCATTTGACGGCAATGACCCGCTGTACCTTGGCATGCTCGGCATGCATGGCACCAAGGCGGCGAACCTGACGGTATCGCACTGCGACCTGCTGATCGCGGTAGGCTGCAGGTTTTCCGACCGTGTCATCGGCAATCCGAAGTCCTTTGCCAAAGGGGCAAAGATTGTGCAGATCGATATCGATCCGGCCGAGATCAACAAGAATATCAAGGTGGATGTCAGCATCAGCGGGGACTGCAACGAGGTCCTGAAGCGGCTGAATCCGCTGATCCGTCCGCTGGACCATACCGCCTGGGTAGAGGAAAGCATGACGCTCAAGGAGAAGTATCCGCTGCTCTACGATGAAGACAGGCTGACCGGTCCTTATATCATGCAGGAAATCTACCGGCTGACCGAAGGCGAGGCGAAGATTGTCACGGAAGTCGGCCAGCACCAGATGTGGGCGGCACAGTACTATCGTTACAAAGAACCCCGCCAGCTCTTTACGTCCGGCGGACTCGGGACGATGGGGTACGGACTGGGTGCATCTCTGGGCGTCAAGACGGCGTGGCCGGCCAGAACGGTCGTCAATATCGCCGGAGACGGATGCTTCCGGATGAATATGAATGAGCTTGCGACGGCAAGCCGTTACAACATCGGAATCATCGAAGTCGTGTTCAACAATTCTGTCCTTGGCATGGTGCATCAGTGGCAGGAGCTGTTCTACGGCGGCCGCTACTCACAGACCATCCTGAAGGATAAGGTGAACTACTGCGCGGTCGCTCAGGCGCTCGGCTGCAAGGCGATCCGTGTGACAAAGCGGGAAGAATTCGCGCCGGCCTTTGAAGAAGCCGTGCGCTCAGGCGGGCCGGTCCTGATTGAGTGCGTGATTGATGAGAATGACAATGTCTTCCCGATGGTTCCGGCGGGACATTCCATCTCGGAAGCATTTGACCAGGCAGACCTGAAGGAGAAGAAGCAGTAAAGACGGCTGTCCGGACTGCGCAAACGCGCGGCAGTTCTGCTGCCGGCAGATTTCAACATAGTTGATTGGCATAACAGGAGAAGGAGATGACTGAAATGTACAAGTATGCATGCCTGAACGCGATCAGTGAGCGGGGACTCAAGGCGTTCGGGAACAATTACCAGAAAACCGAAGACCTCTCGGAAGCGGATGCTGTCCTGGTCCGCAGCGCGGATATGCACCAGACGGATCTGGGTGACAATGTGCTGGCAGTTGCCAGGGCGGGCGCGGGTGTGAATAATATCCCGCTTGATACATGCGCTTCCAAAGGAATCGTGGTCTTCAACACACCCGGCGCGAATGCGAACGGTGTCAAGGAAATGGTATTTGCAGGCATGCTGCTTGCGGCCCGGGATATCGTGGGCGGTGTCAACTGGGTCAAGGCAAACGCGGAAGATGAAAACATCAAGAAGGATGTGGAGAAGCAGAAGAAGGAATTCGCCGGGACAGAGCTTGGCGGGAAAAAGCTCGGCGTGATCGGGCTTGGCGCGATCGGAAACCTGGTCGCGAACGCAGCGGTGCATTTCGGGATGGAGGTGTATGGCTATGATCCGTATATCTCGGTTGACTGGGCCTGGAATCTGAGCCGCAGTGTACGTCATATCGATGATGTGGAGACGATCTACCGGGAGTGTGATTACATCACGATCCATGTCCCGCTGCTCGACAGCACGAAGAAGATGATCGGGGAAGATGCCATCGCCCTTATGAAGCCGACAGCAATCCTGGTGAATTACGCAAGGGATCTTCTCGTGGACGAGGATGCTGTCCTGAAAGCGCTGGACGAAGACCGGCTGGGCCGTTATGTCTGCGATTTCCCGAATCCGAAGACAAACGGACATGAGAAAGTGATCCTGACGCCGCATCTCGGCGCTTCCACGCAGGAGAGTGAAGAGAACTGCGCGAAGATGGCGGTGGAGCAGCTGATTGATTTCCTGGAAAATGGAAACATCCGCAACAGTGTCAATTATCCTGCCTGCAATATGGGCAAGTGCCGCTCGCAGCACAGAATCGCGATCTATCACGGAAACGTCAAGAACATGATCCGGCAGTTTGCGGATATTCTCTCCTACACAAACGTAGACAATATGTCCAACACAAGCCGCGGAGAATACGCGGTGACGATGATTGACATTGACGATGAACTGAAGGAGGAAACGGTCGAGAAGCTCAAGGCCGTCGGCGGTGTTTTCCGCGTGAGAGTCATCAGGTAAGGAGTGTCTGCTTTTCGCGTGAGTGTCATCAGGTAAGAAGCATCTGCTTTGCGCGTGAGCGTCATCAGGTAAGGAGTGTCTGCTTTGCGCGGATGCACAGGGGAAAGGTCTGGAGGAATGCTATGAAGAAGGAATTGTATGATCTGATGGACTGGGGCAGAATCGAAGGAATCGTCTATTCGGAAGAAAACCAGCCGCATGAATTTCTCGGAGCAGCCGTGACAGAGGATGGCGTCCTGATTCAGGCGTTCCTGCCGCAGGCAAAGTGTGTGAAGGTTGTGGGAAAAGACCTTTCTGCCGTTATGGAGCGTGTTGATGAGAATGGCTTTTTCGCCGTGCTGCTTCCCGGAAAGAAGATCCCTGATTACAGGCTCGAGATCCACGGTGAAGACGGCAGCGTCAGATCGGTGCAGGATCCGTATAATTATGAACCGCAGATACCGGAAAAGATTCTGAAAAAGTTCCATGCGGGAATCTGCTACAACATCTATGACTATCTTGGCGCGCATCCTCTTACGGTGGACGGGACCGAGGGCGTGTACTTTGCCGTGTGGGCGCCCAATGCGCTGCGCGTCAGCCTTGTCGGTGACTTCAACGGATGGGACGGCCGCGTCCTGCCGATGAGAAAGCTGGAAGAGTACGGGATCTATGAACTGTTTGTTCCGGGCATGGGAATCGGCGCTCTGTATAAGTATGAGGTCAAGGCAGCGAACGGACTGACCTTTTTGAAGAGTGATCCCTATGCGTTCCAGTGTGAGATACGCCCGGACAGCGCTTCTGTCACAGCGGATCTTTCTTCCTTCCCATGGTCCGACGCGGAATGGATGGAAGAGCGGAAAGAAGCGGACATGAAGGTCCTGCCGTTCTCGGTCTATCAGATTCATGCAGGCACCTGGCGTCTTCCCGGTGAAAAGGGAAAGGAATTCCTGAACTACAGGGAGATTGCGAAGGGGCTTGCTGCCTATGTCAGTAAGATGGGCTATACCCATGTAGAGCTTCTGCCGATCATGGAGCACTCTGAGGACAGCACGCTTGGATTCGCGACAACCGGATACTACGCGCCGACCAGCCGCTATGGAAGCGCGCAGGATTTCATGTTCTTTGTGGATTATCTGCATCAGCAGAAGATCGGCGTGATCCTGGACTGGGTGCCGGGACATTTTCCGCGTGACCTGAACGGACTGATCGGATTCGACGGGACGAATCTGTATGAGCACAGGGATCCCCGCCAGTCGCTCTACGCGTACGACGGGAGCCTGACCTATAACTATGCGCGTCCCGAGGTGAAGAATTTCCTGATCGCGAACGCGCTGTTCTGGGCAAAGGTTTATCACGCGGACGGACTCAGGTTTGAGGATATCTCCCGCATGCTTTATCTGGATTACGGGAAGAATCCGGGCCAGTGGGTCGCGAACCTGTATGGCGGCAATGAAAACCTGGATGCCGTGGAGTTCTTCAAGCACCTGAATTCCATTTTCCGGCAGGAGGCTGGCGGAGCGCTGCTGATCGCGCAGGACAGCTCGCAGTGGCCGATGGTAACCTCTCCTGTGGAGGAGGACGGACTCGGATTCGACTTCAAGTGGAACAAAGGGTTCAGTGACTGCCTGATCGAGTACATGCAGCTGGATCCGATCTTCCGCGGACCGCATCACGCGGAGCTGATCTTCAGCATGGTTTACAATTATTCCGAGAACTTCATGCTCGCGCTGGACTTCGAGGAGGTTTCCCGGAAGACCGGCTCCATGTTCAGCAGGGTTCCCGGACGGAAGAAGACGAAGCTTGCCAATCTGAGGGTAATGTATGGATATATGATGCTGCACCCCGGGAAGAAGCTGTTCGCGATGGGGTGTGAGCTGGCGCAGAAGCAGGCGCTTGGCTTTGACGCGGGTGTTGACTGGGAGGCGGAAGAAAACGAAGAGAACCGCCAGCTCCGTGCCTACTGCGCGGCGCTGCTGGATTTCTACCGGGAGAATCCTGCGCTGTACGCGCTGGATTACGAGCCGGAAGGATTCGAGTGGATCAACAATATCTCTGCCAATGAAAACATGCTTGTGTTCCTGCGCCGTTCCTCGATTGAGGAGCAAACCATTCTGGCGGTCGTGAATTTCTCGAATCTTGCCTATAAGAATCACAAGATCGGCGTTCCCTTCCCGGGGAAATACAAAGAGATCCTGAATTCGGACGCCGTCATCTTCGGCGGCGAGGGGAATGTGAATCCGCGTGTGAAGAACTCCCGCATGGACGAGTGTGATGAACTGCCCAATTCCATCAAGGTGACGGTACCGCCGCTCGGAATCAGTGTATTCCGCTGTACGAGGGTGGAGCCGGACCCGGACGAGGTGTTGAAGCAGAAAGAGAAGAAGAGCCTGCTGAAGGCCGCGAAGAAGGCAGCTTCCGGAAAGAAGGCACCAGCCGGAAAAGTGCAGGCTGCCAAAGCAAAGGCTGCCGGGGCCGCCGCGGCAAAGAAGGACGCCGTGAAAAAAAGCCTGAAAGAAGAACTGGAGGAGAAAACCCAGAGAGAGGATTATAAGTAAGACGGAAGACTTTTTTCGTCAACATTCATAAAACTTATACGGATATAAGAAAAAAAGTTAGGGAAATTGGCGTCTGATGATTGCCTATTTCCCTAACTTGTTTTATCATGATGGTAAGGGCTCAGCTGTCTGTATCCGTATCCTGCACGCTGCCGGAAGACTGCTTTGCTTCATCAAGATAACTGTAGAGCGTATACTTGGAGATTCCAAAGATCTGGCATACTTTGGGGCCGGATTTCGTGATGAGGAACGCGCCGGAATCATTCAGGAAGCGGATGGCACGGACTTTTTCTCCCTTGTCCATCAGAGCCGCGGGTTTTCCGACCATGCGGATCGACTGGTCGATCAGGGAATCCAGCAGATCGCTGACATTGGTGGAGATGGGCTCCGGTTCCTTCGTGCTTTGCAGAGAGGTGTTGTAGGAGTGCAGCGCATGCTCACACGCAACGGTTAAGGTGATGTCATTGTTGATCGCCAGAATGCCGATCACCCTGCCCTTTTCATCACGGATGAAGACCGTGCTGGATTTGAGGATCTTTCCGTCCCGGGTCTTGGTGAGATAGCACAGCCTGTCGGTAAGTGTTCCTTCCGTGTCATGGATCGCCTCCAGCGCGATTTTGGAAGGACCGTCCCCGACGGAACGGCCGGAGATATAGCCGTTCTCGATGGCGATGATGGTATGGTCCGGATCTTCCTTCGTCAGGTCATGAAGCACAACCTCGCAGGTAGAGCCGAACTGGGCGGCAAGTGCTTTCACTAAACGTCTGGCGAATTCAAAAGGATCATGTTTATTCATAGATGGAACCTCATTTGTGACATTTCATGCAGATACAAAAATATTTTAAGGCACGAAAACTTTTTTTACAAGGAGGTAGAGCGATGCTTTTGGTGGGAAATGGCCGTGTATTTACATTGGATGATGCAAATCCGTATCTGAAAGACGGTGCGGTAGTGATCGATGGTGAAGTGATCAGGGAGGTCGGTCCCTTTGCCGCCATGAAGGAGAAGTATCCGGACGCAGAGTTTGTGGACGCGCACGGACAGCTGATTCTGCCCGGTTTCATCAACGCGCACACGCACATTTACTCCGGTCTTGCCAGAGGGCTTGCGATCAAGGACAACAATCCGACGAATTTCTTTGAAGTGCTGGACGGCACCTGGTGGAACATTGACCGTCATCTTTCCATAGACGGCACGAAGGCATGTGCCTATGCCACGATTCTTGACTGTATCCGTGACGGCGTCACGACCATTTTTGATCATCACGCTTCCTTCGCCGAGATTCCGGGCAGTCTGTTTGCCATCAAGGATGTAGCGAAGGAACTCGGCATCCGTTCCTGCCTGTGCTATGAGGTATCCGAGCGTGACGGTGAGGAAAAGTGTGATCAGGCAATCAAGGAGAACGCGGACTTCATCACATGGGCGGAGCAGGAGAATGACGACATGATCAAGGCAATGTTCGGCGGACATGCCCTGTTCACGATCTCCGACAAGACCTTCCGCAAGATGGTAGAGGCAAACAACGGCCGCACCGGTTTCCACATTCATGTATCCGAGGGTATGAACGATGTCTGGGACAGCCTGCAGAATTATGGCTGCCGCTCGGTGGAGCGCCTTCTGAACAACGATATTCTGGGACCGAAGACGATGCTTGGCCACTGCATCCATCTGAACGGTGACGAGATGGATATCATCAAGGAAACACAGACCATGGCCGTGAACAATCCGGAGTCAAACATGGGGAACGCGGTCGGCTGCGCGCCGGTGCTGCAGATGCTGAAGAAGGGCATTCTGGTCGGCATGGGCACGGACGCTTACACGCATGACATGCTCGAGTCCCTCAAGGTCTTCCTGATTATCCAGAGACACAACGCAGGGCTTCCGAATGTGGCATTCGGCGAGGCACTGCAGATGCTGCTGGACAACAACCGGAAGATCTGCGCGAAGTACTTCAAAAAGCCGCTTGGCGTGCTGAAGGAAGGAGCAGCGGCGGACGTCATCGTCATGGATTACAAGCCATTTACGCCGATCGACGAACAGAACCTTGGCGGGCATATGCTGTTCGGACTGATGGGCAAGAACTGCCGCACAACCATTATCAACGGCAAGGTTCTGTACAAGGACCGTGAATTCGTCCTGATCGATGAGGAGAAGATCAATGCCTGGACGATGGAGCAGGCCTGCAGGCTGTGGGGCGATCTGAACCAGACGACCTACAACGCGGCTGATTACCTGTAAGAAAGCAGCATTCCTGTGCTGCAGAATAAATCCGGTGTAAAGTGTGGAAGGAGGATCGATACATGGGTGACCTGATGAGACTGATTCCCTACAGACAGCTGCTTGACTGGTCTGTGAAGGAATATGAGAAAAGCGGGAGCATCTTCGGCGTTTCGAAGATCCTGAAGAGAAGCAAGAAGCATTATCCGATTTTTAACGGAAAGATCAAAACCGTATTCGGCCCGGCTGCCGGTCCGAACACGCAGCTGGCACAGAACCTGGTTGCCTCCTATCTGGCAGGCTCTTCCTGGTTCGAGCTCAAGACCGTCCAGAAGATGGACGGCAGAGAGCTGGCCGCCTGTGTGCCGAAGCCCTGTATCATCGCGGCGGACGAATGCTACAACTGCGAGTGGTCGACAGAGCTGGAAGTCGGGCAGGCCTACGAAGAATATGTGAAGGCATGGGTCCTGATCCACATTCTGGCGCAGGAACTGGAGCTGGGATGTCCGAACGCGATTGTCTTCAACATGTCTGTCGGGTATGACCTCGATGGAATCAAGACGCCGAAGATCCAGAAGTTCCTCGATGATATGATTGAGGCAAAGGACAATCCTGTCTTCAAAGACTGCATCGAAGCTTCCCTGGAGGCGGTGGAGAAGGGAATCCTGAAGAAGGTCACGAAGGAAGATATCCTGAAGATTCCGTCTCAGATCTCCAACTCCGTCACGGAATCCACCCTGCACGGATGTCCGCCGCAGGAGATTGAAGCGATCGCTTCCTACCTTTTGAAGGAGAAGCATCTGAATACCTACGTGAAGTGCAATCCTACCCTGCTGGGATATGAGTTCGCGAGAAAGACACTGGATGGCCTGGGATTCGATTATATCGCCTTTGATGACCACCACTTCCTGACTGATCTGCAGTGGGAAGATGCCGTGCCGATGTTTGAGCGCCTGATGGCACTTGGAGAGAGCCTGGGCCTGAGTGTCGGCGTCAAGCTGACCAATACCTTCCCGGTGGACGTGAAGGCGGGCGAGCTGCCGAGTGAAGAGATGTATATGTCCGGCCGCAGCCTCTATCCGCTGACGGTCCAGCTGGTGAGCAGAATCGCGAAACAGTTTGACGGGAAGCTCCGCATCTCCTATTCCGGTGGAGCGGACTACTTCAGTATCCGGGATCTGGTCACGGCAGGTGTCTGGCCTGTCACCATGGCGACAACCTTGCTTAAGCCGGGCGGGTACCAGAGACTGTACCAGATCGGTAAGCTCCTTGAGGATATTCCCGATGACGAATGGCAGGGAGTGGACGTGGAGAAGGTCAGCGCGCTGGCCGATGCAGCTTTGACCAGAAAACTGAACCGCAAGAGTGTCAAACCGCTTCCCTCCAGGAAGAAGGAGGAGAGCCTGCCGCTCATGGACTGCTTCGATGCGCCCTGTCAGAGCGGCTGCCCGATCCACCAGGATATTCCGGCCTACCTCCGCGCGATGGAGGAAGGAAAGTGCGAGGAGGCGCTGAAGATCATTCTGGAGAAGAACGCGCTTCCCTTTATCACCGGCACCATCTGTCCGCATACCTGCGGCGACAGATGCATGCGCAACCACTATGAAGACAGTGTTCATATCCGCGAGGTCAAGCTGATGGCCGCCAATCTGGCCGCCACTGCCGTAATCAAGTGGACGGACAGGCCGGCTGCGTCTTCCGACAGGAAGGTAGCCATCGTCGGCGGCGGACCTGCAGGACTTTCGGCAGCCGCTTTCCTGTCAAGAGCAGGCGCTGACGTTACCGTGTTTGAGAAACAGAACACGCTGGGCGGCGTCGTGCGTCTGGCAATTCCGTCTTTCAGAATCTCAGACGCGGCAATCAACAAGGACATCGAGCTGTGTGCCAGATATGGCGCGAAGTTCGTCACGGGCCGCGAGATCACGGATCTGGATGCGCTCAGGAAGGAGGGATACACGGATATCCTTCTTGCAGTCGGTGCCTGGAAGCACGGACGCAGCGCGCTCCAGTATGGAGAAGCGCTGGACGCGCTTGATTTCCTGACAAAGGTCAAGAGAGATGCCGGTGCGGTGGATCTTGGCCGGAAGGTTGTCGTGATCGGCGGAGGCAACACCGCCATGGACGTTTCCCGCGCGGCGAAGCGTGTGAAGGGCGTTGAGCAGGTCAGCCTGGTATACCGCAGGACAAAGCGGTATATGCCTGCGGACGAGGAGGAACTGATGGAGGCCGTTGAAGACGGTGTCATCTTCAGGGAACTGCTCGCACCGGTCGGCTGGAAGGACGGAAAGCTCGAGTGCAGCGTCATGAAGCTGGGCGAGCCGGATGAAGGAGGACGCAGAAGTCCTGTGGATACCGGTGAGAAGGAATATATCGAGTGCGACAGTGTGATCACGGCAGTCGGTGAGAGAGTTGACTACAGCCTTCTGGAAGCAGCCGGCGCTTCCTTTGACGAGAAGGGCCGTCCTGTGACGGACGACAGCTGCATGTCCAGCATTCCGGGCCTGTATGTCATCGGAGACTGCAGGAGAGGCCCCGCTACGGTGGTGAAGGGAATCGCGGATGCGATTTCCGCGTCCAAAGCCATCGCCGGCGCAGTCTTTGACACCTATGAGAAGGAGAACGGTGCCGACGACCTTGCAAGATGCAAGGAAAAGAAGGGCGTGCTGTGCGACACGTGCGGTGATCTTCCCGAGAAGCGCTGCCTTGGCTGCGCGACGGTGTGCGAGGTCTGTACGGACGTATGTCCGAACCGCGCGAATATCGCGATCAGTGTCCCGGGTCTTGAGAAAGAGCAGATCCTCCATGTGGACGGCATGTGCAATGAATGCGGTAACTGTGCGGTATTCTGCCCGTATTCCGGAAGGCCGTACCGGGATAAGCTGACGCTGTTCTGGAATGAAGAGGATATGGACAATTCGGAGAATACCGGATTCCTAGTCCTGGAAGGAACCAAAGTCAGACTGCGTTTCGCGGACAAGATACAGGAGGTCGATGTGCAGGATGCCGGCTGCGGATTGTATGAACCGCTCCGCCTTCTGATTCTGACAGTGATCCGTGACTACAGCTGGCTGATCTGACACCGGGAGTCGGATTCCGGCTGATCCGGCCGGACCTGGTTATGGTGATCCGGCCGGGCTTCATGATGGCGATCCGGCTCAAGACGGAAGGATGCATGCCGCATACAGGTTTGCTTTCCCCATCGGTGCGACTGCACCGATGGGTTTGTTGGGGTAAAGGATGAGTGAGATTTATACATTTACAGTGAACGGACAGACCGTAAGCACACAAGAGGATAAGTCCATGCTTCGCTTTCTGCGGGATGACCTGAAGCTGTATTCCGTCAAGGATGGCTGTTCAGAAGGTGCGTGCGGAGCCTGTACGATTATCGCGGATGGAAAGACCGTCCGTGCCTGCGTGCTGAAGACTTCAAAGGCGGCAGGGAAGGAGATTCTCACGGTGGAAGGCCTGTCCCTGGAAGAGAAGGAAGCCTTTGTATACGCTTTTGGCGCCAAAGGAGCCGTACAGTGCGGTTTCTGCATCCCGGGCATGGTGATGAGTGCCAGGGCGCTTCTTAACAGCAATCCGGATCCTTCCGACGAGGAAATCAAGGCTGCCCTGAAGGGCAATATCTGCCGCTGTACCGGGTATGTCAAGATTATAGAAGCAATCCGTCTGGTGGGTGCTGTTCTCAGAGGAGAGGAACAGATCGACCGCAGTCTGGAAGAAGGAAAGGACTATGGCGTCGGCGCGAGAGCATTTCGTGTGGACGTAAGGAGGAAAACGCTGGGATACGGGAAGTATCCGGACGATATCGGCCCGGAGTTTTTCGTTCCGGAATACAGCGCCCGGGCGCTGGAGATTGAGAAGCAGCTGTCTGCGGCAGGACCGGACGGTGCCATGGCTGCGTATGCTGCGCGCTATGATGAGGAGCACCACCTCCTGGCCGGATCTTCCCTGTGCAGGATTGACGACCCCGGGTGCCGCTGGTGTGTGATCGTTCCGGCTGACATGCCGCCGATGGCTTACTGCGGGGCGGTGCGGTCCGCGTATGCCAGGGCAAGGGTTTTGAAGATTGACGCATCGGCTGCGGAGGCGATGCCGGGTGTCCTGGGTGTGCTGACCGCAAAGGACGTGCCGGTCAACAAGGTCGGCCATATCATCAACGACTGGGATGTCATGATCGCAGAAGGTGATATCACGCGGATGTACGGGGACGCGATCTGTCTGGTTGTGGCGGAGTCCGCCTATATCCTGGATCAGGCCAGGAAGCTTGTCAAAATTGAATATGAGCCGCTGAAGAGCGTGAACAGTCCGCAGGAGGCCGCCATGCCTGACGCGCCGAAGATTCACCCGGAGCTGGACATTGAGGGAAATCTCTGTGCATCCAGGCATATTGTCAGAGGCAATCCGGCACAGGCACTGGCTCGTTCGAAATATGTTGTCACGGAAGAATTTGAGACGCCGTTCACGGAACATGCCTTCCTGGAACCGGAATGCGCGGTTTCCTATCCGTATCAGGACGGGATCAGAATCCTTTCCACAGACCAGGGTGCCTATGCCACCAGAGCCGAGGTGGCGCATATGTTTGGCTGGGAGAAGGAACGGGTCGTGGTCGAGAATCAGCTGATCGGCGGCGGATTCGGCGGGAAGGAAGACGTTACAACCCAGCACATCAGCGCGCTGGCAGCCTGGATCTTCCGGCGGCCGGTCAAGGCAAAGTTTACAAGGCAGGAATCCATCAGCTTCCATCCGAAGCGCCACCCCATGAAGGGCACCTTTACGGTCGGGTGTGATGAGAACGGAATCCTGCAGGGACTGGACTGTGAGTTCACATTTGACACCGGCGCGTACGCCTCTTTGTGCCTTCCGGTGCTTGAGCGGGCCTGCACGCACGCGGTTGGTCCTTACTGCTATGAGAATACGGATATCAGAGGATACGGCTACTATACCAACAATCCGCCCGCAGGTGCGTTCCGCGGGTTTGGCGTATGCCAGACGGAATTCGCGCTAGAGTCCGTGCTGAACAGGCTGGCAAACCTGGCCGGCATCTCGCCCTGGGAGATTCGCTACCGCAACGCGATCGAGCCGGGCAGGGTGCTTCCAAACGGGCAGATCGCGGATGTGTCCACCGCCCTGAAGGAAGCGCTGGAGGCGGTGAAGCCATATTATGACGCCCATCCGGGCAGGGCAGGAATCGCCTGCGCCATGAAGAATTCAGGCGTCGGCGTCGGCCTTCCGGATGACGGCAATGCAACGCTCAGGGTAGAGAACGGGATTCTGGTGATCTATACCTGCGCGTCTGATATCGGACAGGGCGGATATACGGTTTTCTGCCAGGATGCCGCTGAGGCGACCGGGCTGTCAAAGACCCACATCCGCATGGGAATCAGCAGCACCGAAAATGCGCCTGATTCCGGCACCACCTCCGGATCCAGGCAGACCCTGGTGACCGGCGAGGCAGTCAGAGGCGCTGCATTCCTGGTCAGAGACGCGATGACGGCAGCGCAGGCAGCAGCTGAGAAACTGCGGGAGGAAGGAACCGGTGCAGACCAGGCAGGGCCGGACAGACTGCGCAGCCTGATCCTGGAGAATCTGAGGAACTCGCCGGCCTGCATGGCACCGAGGAAGGCAGGCAATCACGCGGCGTCATACGGAACCGGACTGGAGTTCGCGCCGGGAACGGATCCTGGACCCTATGTCAGTCCCAATATGACAGTCGGGGAAGACGGAAGCGTCACCGGAGAGGGCTCCGGACTGAACCAGGGAACCTACGGGAGGAAGGGGACCCAGACATGGATCCACGGCGCGCCAGTGGAGGATCCTGCTGCCGTGTTAAAGCTGCTCGAAGGTATGAGTTTCTCCTACCGGTACTTTGAGCCGACCGACAAACTCGGAGCCGATGTTCCAAATCCGAAGAGCCACATTGCCTATGGGTACGCAGCCTGCTGCGCGATCCTGGACGATGAGGGAAAGGTGACCGATATCTATTCCGCTTATGACGCGGGCAAGGTTGTGAACCCGGTTTCCATCCAGGGCCAGATCGAAGGCGGCGTGCTGATGGGCATGGGATATGCCTGCACGGAGGATTTCCCGCTTCAGGATGGAAAGCCGCTTGCAAAGTACGGCAGGCTTGGCCTTCTGCGCGCGCCGCAGATCCCGGATATACACGCGATCTATGTGGAGAAGGACGAACTGAACGGCGTATCCTACGGCAGCAAAGGAATCGGGGAGATCACGACCATCCCTGCGGCTCCGGCCATCGCCGGTGCCTATTATGCGTATGACGGAGTGCTGAGAAACAAGCTGCCGATGGAACATACTTATTACAGAAAGTAGATTGACTAAATGAAACAACATGCTATGATGAAATCACAGTGATCTAACAAAAAGTTTGGCAGCAAAACATTGTTTGAGCAGACAAAAGATCTAAGGAGCGTTGAGTGATGAATGATTTGGAATTAAGCTGGGTAATCAACCGGATGCCGAAGTCGGACGACAGGTATCTTGAGATCATGTCTCTGGAGAATGTGGAGAAGGCGCGCCAGTTCCACAAGAGCTTTCCGCAGTACAGCATCACGGCAATGGCGAACCTGAAAAAGATGGCGGATTATCTGGGTCTTGGCGGCATCTATGTCAAGGATGAAAGGTTCCGCTTCGGCCTGAACGCGTTCAAGGTCCTGGGGGCTTCCTTCGCGATGGGCCGCTACATTGCCCATGAGATGGGAGAGCATGTCACAGATATCACCTACGATGATCTGACCAGTCCGGAGCTGAAGGAAACCTTCGGAACAGCGACCTTTTTTACCGCGACGGACGGCAATCACGGAAGAGGCGTTGCCTGGGCTGCGAGAAGGCTGCATCAGAAGGCAGTCGTCCATATGCCGAAGGGATCAGCTAAGTCCAGGTTCGACAATATTGCAAAGGAAAAAGCGACGGTCACAATCGAGGACCTGAACTATGATGACTGCGTACGTCTCGCGGCAAAGGAGGCTGCTGAGACAGAGCATGGTGTTGTGATTCAGGATACAGCGTGGGAGGGCTATGAGGACATTCCCTCCTGGATCATGCAGGGCTACGGGACGATTTCCCATGAGGCGGCCGAGCAGCTGAGAGAACTCGAGGTGAACCGTCCTACGCATATCTTCATACAGGCAGGCGTCGGATCCTTTGCCTCTTCGGTGGTGGGGTATTTCACGAATCTGTTCCCGGATCATCCGCCGAAGTTTGTGATTGTGGAGCCGAAGACGGCTGCATGTCTGTATAAGGGTGCAAAACTCGGAACAGGGGAACCGCAGATCGTGAAGGGAGACCTGAAGACCATCATGGCGGGACTTGCCTGCGGAGAGCCGAATGTGCTTGGCTGGGATATCCTCAGGAATCATGCGACTGCGTTCATCGCCGCCAAGGACTGGGTGGCGGCCAAGGGCATGCGGATGCTTGCCGTGCCTGTCATGGGTGATCCGGCTGTCATTTCCGGAGAATCCGGCGCGGCCACCATGGGTGCCCTCGGGCAGATCATGATGAATGAAGATATGTGGGAACTCAGAGAACTGCTGGGCCTGAACAAGGAGTCCAAAGTTCTGTTGTTTTCAACGGAAGGCAATACCGATCCGGAAGGCTTCCTTAGGGTTGTCTGGGACGGAGCGTTTGGAATCGGGGAATAACCGCTCAGCGCCCGGGCGGCGCTGGGAGCAGAGAATCTGTCACACGAAGCTGTAACGATTCACGTCACATTTACACATCTATTCTGTAAGGAGGAATGGCATGGAACTTGATTATGGGAAGATCAAAGAGGCTGCAGAGGGCTATAAGAAGGAGATGTCCGCATTTCTGCGCGCGATGATTTCACACCCGAGCGAGAGCTGCGAGGAAAAAGACGTCGTCATGTGCATCAAGGAGGAGATGGAGAAGGTCGGCTTTGACAAGGTTGAGATCGACGGACTCGGAAATGTGATCGGCTGGGCCGGCAAGAACGGCGACATCGGGGATGACAAGAAGATCATCGCCATTGACGGACATATTGACACGGTCGGAATCGGAAACCGTGAGAACTGGACCGCGGATCCCTATGAAGGATGGGAAGATGACGACGTGATCTACGGGCGCGGCGGCTCAGACCAGGAAGGCGGAACGGCGTCCGCCGTCTATGCCGTGAAGATCATGAAGGAAATGGACCTGATTCCGGAAGGATATAAGATCATGGTCGTCGGCTCCGTCATGGAAGAGGACTGCGACGGACTGTGCTGGCAGTATATCGTCAACAAGGACAAGATCCGTCCGGAGTTTGTCATTTCCACAGAACCGACAGACGGCGGAATCTACCGCGGCCACAGAGGGCGTATGGAGATCCGTGTCGATGTGCACGGTGTGTCCTGCCACGGCAGCGCGCCGGAGCGCGGGGACAATGCCATCTACAAGATGGCGGACATCATCCGTGATGTACGCGCCCTGAACAACAACGGGTGTACAGAATCAACCGAGATCAAGGGACTGGTGAAGATGCTTGATCCGAAGTTCAATCCGGACCACTATGAGGATGCCAGATTCCTGGGAAGAGGAACCTGCACCGTCTCGCAGATCTTCTATACCTCCCCGAGCCGCTGCGCAGTCGCTGACTCCTGCGCGATCTCCATCGACCGCCGCATGACTGCGGGAGAGACCTGGGACAGCTGCCTGAAGGAGATCGAGGATCTTCCGTCCGTGAAGAAGTATGGCGATGACGTGAAGGTCTCCATGTACATGTACGCGCGTCCGGCATGGACCGGTGAGGTCTATGAGACGGAAGCCTACTTCCCGACCTGGATCAATAAAGAGACTGCGGCGCATGTCAGATGCCTGACAGAAGCCCATAAGGCACTGTACGGTGAGAAGAGAATGGGTCCGGACAGCCAGAAGGCACTCCGCGACCGTCCGCTGATCGACAAGTGGACCTTCTCCACCAATGGTGTCGCCATCCAGGGCCGCTATGAAATTCCGTGTGTCGGATTCGGACCGGGCGCCGAAAGCCAGGCCCACGCACCGAACGAGATTACCTGGAAGCAGGATCTGGTGCGCGTCTGCGCAGTCCTGACCGCCGCGATCCCGATCTATACGACACTGGAAAAGACAGATGATGTGACGGTGTTCCGCGCCGGCAAGACCAACAACGAGATCTTATGATGACAACACTGCAAACCGCGAACGGTTTCCGGTGACGGAATCATATTATGAAAAAGAAAGGAATAAAGGAATGGATAAAGGATTACAGGCTTTTATTGACAAACTGGACACGCTGAAGTTCAGTGACATGTATGAGAATGATTTCTTCTTTACCTGGGATAAGACAGATGATGAGATCATGGCACTGTTTACCGTGGCGGACGCGCTCAGGTATCTGAGAGAGCGGAATATCTCCACGAAGATCTTTGACTCCGGGCTGGGAATTTCCCTGTTCCGCGATAATTCCACAAGAACCAGATTCTCTTTCGGCTCCGCCTGCAATCTGCTCGGCCTTGAGGTGCAGGACCTGGACGAGAAGAAGAGCCAGATCGCGCATGGCGAGACGGTGAGAGAGACCGCGAACATGGTCTCCTTCATGGCAGACGTCATCGGTATCCGCGATGACATGTATATCGGTAAGGGCCACACCTATCAGAAGACCGTGGTTGACGCGGTGACGCAGGGATACAAGGACGGTATCCTGGAGCAGAAGCCGACACTTGTCAACCTGCAGTGCGATGTCGACCATCCGACCCAGTGTCTGGCCGATATGGAGGAGATCATCCACTACTTCGGCGGTGTTGAGAACCTGAAGGGCAAGAAGCTTGCCATGACATGGGCCTATTCTCCCAGCTACGGAAAGCCGCTGTCCGTTCCGCAGGGCGTGATCGGCCTGATGACACGGTTCGGCATGGATGTCGTTCTGGCCCATCCGGAAGGCTATGATGTCTTCCCGGAATGCGAAGAGGTTGCGCGCAAGAATGCGGCAAAGAGCGGCGGAAGCTTCACGAAGGTCAACAGCATGGCCGAGGCATTCAAGGACGCGGATATCGTCTATCCCAAGAGCTGGGCTCCGTTCGCGGCCATGGAGAAGAGAACCGATCTCTACGGCAAGGGCGATTTCGACGGAATCGACGCGCTGGAGAAAGAACTACTTCAGCAGAACGCGCAGCATAAGGACTGGACCTGCAGTGAAGAGCTCATGAAGACCACGAAGGATGGCAAGGCGCTCTATCTGCACTGCCTGCCGGCCGATATCACGGGTGTGTCCTGCGAAGCCGGTGAAGTTGATGCTTCTGTCTTTGAGCGGTACATCGATCCGCTGTACAAGGAGGCTTCCTATAAGCCTTACGTCATCGCGGCGATGATCTTCCTGGCAAAGTGCAAGGATCCGCAGGCGACTCTGAAGAGAATTGCCCAGAGAAACCAGCCGAGGCTTTTCCAGTAATCAGCCGGAACGCATAAAGCAGGCATGCTTTATGCGTTCCTTCTCATGAGATCCCGGACAGGATTTCATGCTGCGACAAGGAGGTGTCTATGGCACACAGAGTAGTAATTGCATTGGGCGGCAATGCGCTTGGCAAGAACCTTCCGGAACAGATGGAGGCAACACGGGAAACCGCGCAGGCCATCACGGATCTGATCGAGGAAGGCTATGAGGTTGTGATCGCGCATGGAAACGGGCCGCAGGTCGGCATGATCCAGAACGCGATGAGCGAACTGGTCCGCTCTGATCCGCAGAATTATGTGACGGTTCCGCTGTCTGTCTGTGTCGCGATGAGCCAGGGCTACATCGGCTATGATCTTCAGAATGCCATGCGGGAAGAGATGCTGGACCGCGGAATCGATGTCGGCGTCGCGACGGTGCTCACGCAGGTCGAGGTAGATCCGGAGGATCCGGCTTTCCTCCATCCGACCAAGCCCATCGGTCCTTTCATGACAAAAGAAGAGGCAGACAAGCTTGTCCGCGAGCGTGATTATGATGTGATCGAGGATGCGGGAAGAGGGTACCGCCGCGTGGTAGCGTCTCCCCAGCCGGTGTCGATCATTGAAATCCAGACCATCAAGTCTCTGGTCGACACCAACCATGTTGTGGTTGCGTGCGGCGGAGGCGGTATCCCGGTATTCCGTACGAACGGCCACCATCTCAAGGGAGCTGCCGCTGTGATCGACAAGGACTTCGCGGCGGAGCGTCTGGCGGAAGAGGTGGAAGCGGACACGCTGATCATCCTGACAGCGGTGGAGAAGGTTGCGATCCATTTCGGTAAACCGGATCAGCGGGAACTGGACGATCTGAGTGTGGATGAAGCGCAGAAATATATCGAGGATGGTGAGTTCGCGCCCGGGTCGATGCTGCCGAAGGTGGAGGCGGCGGTGCGTTTTGTCCGTTCCAGACCCGGCAGAAGGGCGCTGATCACTCTGCTTGAGAAGGCAAGAGACGGCATCAGCGGCCATACCGGAACGATGATACATGAATAGGATTGAAAGAATCCTTTGAAAGGAAGAAAGGAGTAACTGTTGTGGTAAAGATCGATCTGACTGTCAACAAAGAAACACTGCAGCACAATATCCAGAAGGCAAAGGAGAACAGGATCCTGATCCCGACCATCGATCAGATGATCCATCCGGAGCATACGCCGGAGAAGGTGAAAGAAGGTCTGAAGAAGACCGGACTTTGGGACGTGAATCCTTTGAACCTGTTCCGGATCACATGGAAGAATGAGGCAAAGGAGAGCGGCGGACTGTTCAATAGCGTGCCGAACTACATTGAGCTTCCGTCTTCTCTGACGGGGGTTCCCTGCCGGATTATCGCCATGGTCGGAAAGTGGTTCCCGACCGGCTGCCATAAGGTTGGCGCTTCTTTCGGCTGCCTTGCCCCGCGGCTTGTGACGGGTCAGTTTGACGTTAATGCGCAGAAAGCGGTGTGGCCGTCCACCGGCAACTACTGCAGAGGCGGCGCATTTAACTCTGCGCTGCTGGGTGCGAAGGGTGTGGCAATCCTTCCGGCCGAGATGAGCCAGGAGCGGTTTGACTGGCTGCATGAGATCGGTGCCGAAGTCATCGCGACACCGGGCTGCGAGAGCAACGTCAAGGAGATCTTTGACAAGACGAACGAACTGAAGCAGGATCCGCAGTATATGATCTTCAACCAGTTCGCGGAGATGGGCAATCCGCTCTGGCACTACAACGTGACCGGCAACGCGCTTGCTGAGGTCTTCGAGGCTGTGAAGCGTGACGGCGACCGGTTTGCCGGTGCCTGCTTTACCTCAGGCTCTGCCGGAACCATGTCTGCCGGCGACCGCCTGAAGGAACTGTATCCGAACCTGAAGCTTGGTGTCGGCGAGGCACTTCAGTGCCCGACCCTGCTGAACAACGGATTCGGCGGCCACAGGATCGAAGGAATCGGTGACAAGCATGTGCCGTGGATTCACAATGTAAAGAACACGGATATGGTCATCGATATCGATGATGAGGATTCCCAGAGACTGCTCCGCCTGTTCAACACGGCGGAAGGACAGGCTTACCTGAGACAGGAACTGAAGCTTGACGCGGAGATGATCACAAAGCTCACCTGGCTTGGCATCAGCGGCATCGCGAATGTACTGTGCTGCATAAAGATGGCGAAGTACTATGAGCTGACTGAGAAGGATGTCGTCGGAACCGTTCTGACAGACTCCGCAGTGATGTACCAGAGCCGGATTGAAGAGCTGAATCAGATGCACGGCGCCTACAATGTGAATGAAGCGCATCTGGATCATTGCATCCATATGCTGGGCATCAAGACAGACAATATGGAAGAGCTGACCTACGCGACCCGCAAGAGAATCCACAATCTGAAGTATTACACCTGGGTCGAGCAGCAGGGAGAGACGGTCGAAGATCTGAATGCCCTGTGGTATGACACAGAAGGAACCTGGGATGCAGTCCATCACCAGGCGAAGGAACTGGATGAGCTGATCAACGCTTTCAATGAGGAGAGCGGTGTACTCGGAATGCTGTAATCAATGTGTTGACGCGTAAAAAAGCGCAGAAACCGTTCAATGAATAAGGAGGTTCATACTATGCTTGAAAACAGAATCTATAACTTTTCCGCCGGTCCGTCCATGCTTCCGGAACCTGTGCTGGTAAGAGCGCAGAAAGAAATGCTCAATTATGAAGGATCCGGCATGAGTGTCATGGAGATGAGCCATCGCTCCAAGGTTTATGACAAGATCATCTGCGACTGCCAGGAGAACCTGCGCAAGGTCATGAACATCCCGGACAACTATAAGGTTCTGTTCCTGCAGGGCGGCGCGACAGGCATGTTCGCCGCGATACCGCTCAACCTCGCGAAGACCGGTACGGCTGACTATATTGTAACCGGCAACTTCTCCGGCGGTTCTTTCAAAGAGGGCAAAAAGTACCTCAAGGATGCCAGATGCGCCGGAACGACAGAGGGAGAGAACTTCACCAGGATTCCGAAGCAGGAGGAACTGACACTCAATCCGGACGCTGATTATGTCCATATCTGCGAGAACAACACCATCTTCGGAACCAAGTGGCACTGGCTGCCGGAGACCGGCAATGTCCCGCTGGTCGCGGACCTTTCTTCCTGCATCCTGTCAGAACCGGTGGATGTGACAAAATACGGTATGATCTACGGCGGCGCGCAGAAGAATATGGCTCCTGCGGGATTCGCGGTTGTCATCGTACGGGAGGACCTGCTTGGCAATAAGAGCCCGCTGTGCCCGAAGATCTGGGATTTCGAGACCCAGGCGGACAAGAACTCCATGATCAACACGCCTCCGACCTACTCGATCTATATCTGCAAGCTCGTACTTGACTGGATCCTGAATGAGGTCGGCGGTCTTGAGAACATGAAGAAGAGAAACGAAGAGAAGGCAGCGCTTCTGTATGACTATCTCGAGACGACGGATTTCTACAAGTCCGGCGTACAGAAGGACAGCCGTTCGATGATGAATGTTGTCTTCCGCACGGGTGACGACGAGCTGGACAAGAAGTTTGTCGCGGCGTCTGTCGAACGCGGATTTACGAACCTGAAGGGTCACCGTCTGGTCGGCGGTATGAGAGCTTCGATCTACAATGCCATGCCGAAGGAAGGCGTTGAAGCGCTGATTGACTTCATGAAGGATTTCGAGAAAGCAAACCGCTGATGGAATCGGATTGATGATTGAATTGAAAGGAGGATCGGTATGGTAGTACGTGTATTAGCTACTGACGGAATGGACAAGGCAGCTGTTGCTGCCCTGGAAGGTGCCGGGTATGAAGTGGTTGAGCAGTTCTATGAGGTTGAGGAACTCAAAGAGCAGTTGAAGGAATTCGATGTGCTTGTCGTCCGGTCCGCAACGAAGGTGCGTGAGCCTGTCATCGATGCAGCTGCCGAGGCAGGAAGACTGCAGGTGATCATCCGCGGCGGTGTGGGTCTGGACAATATTGACGTGGAGTATGCCAGGTCAAAGGGCATCGTTGTTGCCAATACACCTACCGCTTCCAGTGCTTCGGTTGCTGAACTTGCGATCGGGCATATGTTCTCGCTTGCCCGTTTCCTGTATATGTCAAATGTGACCATGCGGGAAGGAAAGTGGGAAAAGAAAGCATATAAGGGGACTGAGCTTGCAGGAAAGACACTTGGCCTGATCGGCATGGGGCGGATCGCGCGTGAGACTGCCTCCAGGGCAAGAGGCCTCGGCATGCATGTCATCTACACCAACCGGAGCGGAGACATCCCGGATCTTCCGTATGAGTGGAAGCCGCTGGATGAGCTTCTGAAAGAATCAGACTATGTCTCTCTCCATCTGCCCGCGAAGAAGGACTCACCGGCCCTTCTGGATGCGGAGAAGATCGCGATGATGAAGCCTGGCGCGTACCTGATCAACACAGCCCGTGGGATTCTGGTGGATTCCACAGCTCTGTGTGATGCACTGGACAGCGGCCATCTGGCCGGCGCGGCGATCGACGTATTTACGGAAGAGCCATGCCAGGATGAGAGACTGCTGCACCACCCGAAGATCTCACTGACACCGCATATCGGCGCTTCGACGAAGGAAGCGCAGAGGAGAATCGGCGAAGAAACCGTGAAGATCATCCGGGGAATGTTCCATTAATCAATGATTCAGCGCCGGAGACCTGATCAATGGGTCCCGGCGCTGTTCATCTATTTTTAGCAGGTGTCAATTGTATCGTAAGACCGGAACCGGGACTTTGCCGGATGCGCAGATGCCTGATACCGGTGAACAGGAGAGAGTTATGTCATATACATGGAATCAACTGGGATTAAGGATTCCTGAGATCATGCTCCCGAAAGAGGGGGCGGACTATGGGAAGTGGGCTGTCGTGGCATGTGACCAGTACACTTCCGATCCGGCTTACTGGCAGAAAGCGGAGGAGATTGTCGGCGGCGCGCCGTCTACGCTCAGGCTGATGCTTCCCGAGTTTTATCTCGGGAAACCGGACGAGGAGAAGCGGATCGTGGACATCCGTTCTGCCATGAAGGCATATGTGGAACAAGGGACGCTGCGTACGCTTCCAAAGGGCTGCATGCTGGTCCGCAGGACTGCAGAAGGAAGAAGCAGACTGGGGCTTGTGATCTGCGTTGACCTGGATGCATTTGACTATCGTGTCGGCGCGAGTTCGCTGATCCGCTCGACAGAGAAAACCATCGTGGAAAGGATCCCGCCGAGGCTGAAGATCAGAAAAGGCGCGATGCTGGAGCTGCCGCACATTCTGATCCTGATCGACGATCCGGACAAATCCGTGATTGAACCTTTGGAGAAAGCCGGCGGAGAGGTCGTGTACGATACGGACCTGATGCTGGGCGGAGGCCATATTACAGGTACGTTCCTTTCCGAAGAAAAGATGGAGGGAGCGCGTGAGGCTATGTCCGCGCTCTTTGACAAGGCAGAGCAGACCTACGGCACCGGAAAGGCCATGCTGATGGCAATGGGTGACGGCAATCATTCTCTTGCCACGGCAAAGGCAAACTGGGAGGAGATCAAGCAGCAGATTCCGGAAGAAGAGCGCTCATCCCATCCGGCCAGATATGCCCTGTGCGAGCTGGAGAACATCCATGACGAAGGCATCGTATTCGAGCCGATCCACAGAGTTCTGTTCGCGGACGGGAAGGCATCAGGCGCGCAGATCATCGAGGAAACGGCTGCTGTTCTGAAGGAGCAGAGCAAAGACTGCCAGATTGCCCCGAAGGGTACGGCTGCAGGAGAAGATCAGTTCGCAATCCCGGTGATATGCGCGGATGGCGAGAAGGTTCTGCTGATCGACCATCCTTCTTCGAAGATCGAAGTAGGAGCGCTGCAGAATGCGCTGGACCTTCTGGTACAGGAGAAGGGATACCGGATCGATTACATCCATGGAGAGGATGCGGTGCGGTCCCTGGCGGCAGAAGAGGGCAATGCAGGTTTCCTCCTTCCGCCGATGGACAAGTTCCTTCTGTTCCCGGCGGTCGCGTCGGACGGCGCCCTCCCGAGAAAGACATTTTCCATGGGAGAGGCTGTCGAGAAGCGGTACTATATCGAGGCGAGAAGCCTGGTGTAAAGGTTTTTTTGCAGACATACGCTGCCTGGAAGAAGCAGCTGAATCATGAGGTTATCTATGAAAACAATCAATCTGGAATACATTGCAAACCGGCTTCCGAAGACGGACGATCCTTACCTGAAGCTGATGTCGAAGGAAGAGGTGACGAAGGCCAGAAACTTTCACAGGAGTTTCCCGCAGTATCAGGAGACACCGCTGCAGGACCTGAAGCAGATGGCAAAGTATCTAGGGGTCGGCAGAATCTGCGTGAAGGATGAATCCTGGAGATTCGGCCTGAACTCATTCAAGGTGCTCGGAGGCGCCTTCTCCATGGCGAAGTATCTCGCGAAAGAGATGGGCATGGAGATCACGGATCTCCCCTACAGTGTCCTGAAGTCGGAAGCATTCAGAAAGAAACTTGGCAGCGCGGTCTTTATCTCGGCGACGGACGGGAATCACGGAAGAGGGGTTGCCTGGACAGCGCGTGAACTGGGACAGCGGTGCATCATACTGATGCCGAAGGGAACCAGCCAGTCCCGTGTCGACAACATCCGGGCGCTGGGAGCGGAGGTGACGGTAGAGGATCTGAATTATGATGACTGTGTCAGGAAAGCCGCTTCCATGGCAGACCAGTTCGAGCATGGCGTGATCGTGCAGGATACTTCCTGGGATGGATATGAGGATATTCCGCTCTGGATCATGCAGGGATACGCAGTCATGGCTGATGAGGCGGCTGAACAGTACGGTGAACGCCCCACCCATGTGTTTGTGCAGGCAGGCGTCGGCGCGATGGCCGGTTCCTGTGTGGGATACTTCGCTTCCCTGTATCCGGACAATCCGCCCAAAATGATCGTCGTGGAGCCGAACAAGGCAGACTGTATGTTCCGCGGCGCGAAACGCGGCGACGGAGAGAAGGTCATCGTCACCGGCGATATGGATTCCATCATGGCCGGTCTTGCCTGCGGCGAACCCTGTGACCTGGGCTGGGATCTGTTCAAGAATCATGCGACAGGATTCGTCAGCGCGGACGATCTGATGACCTGCAGAGGCATGCGCATGCTTGCAGGCAATTTCAAGGAAGATCCGCATGTCATCTCCGGCGAATCAGGAGCCGCCACCTTCGGCGCATTTGCCTCCATCATGCTGGAGGACAGCCTGAAGGGGGTACGCGAAGAACTGGAACTCGGACCTGATTCGAAGGTGCTGTGCTTCTCGACGGAGGGCGACACCGATCCCGTGCGGTGGAAGAACATCGTGTGGGAGGGGGTTGACTATTAAAGTGATTGAAGTGTAGCACATCTCCTTGCAGGCACAGGACTTCTTCGCTCCGACCCCCAAAAGTCTACGCTCAGAAGCCCTGTGCCTGCTGCGGAGGTCAGCTCTCGACAGTCTTTGTTCAGAAACCCTGTGCCTGCTGCGGAGGTCAGCTCTCGACAGTCTACGCTCAGAAGCCCTGTGCCTGCTGCGGTTGGAGATTAGTGGTATCTGTGAGGAAAGTATTTGACACGGCCATGTGCTTCGATGTAGAATCGTGCATGGCTGTGAACGTGTGTAAGTAGTTCAGGGGAAGCCCTTTCAGAGAGTTGTTCCACCGGCTGTAAGAACAGCAGAAGATCCCTTGAATGAATTTCAGCACTGGAGCTTTCCGTGAAAACGCAGTGCAGTATGCGCAGCGGCTAAGCGGATGCGGCCTGTCGGCATACAGACAGTCTGAGTGCGGAATCCGGTATTTGCCAGGTTTCGAATTTGGGTGGTACCGCGAGTCATAAGACCCGTCCCGAAGATACCGGGATGGGTCTTTTAATTTTACAGAAAAGAGGGAATGGCATGGCTAATCTGTTTGAACTGCAAAAAAAGATCGCTGCCGTCAGGGAGCAGATCGAGACGGAGTCCAAGGATCTGACAGACTCTAAGATGGTCTATGAGATGAGAAAGGTTTTCCTTGACAAGACCGGAAAAGTCGGACAGCTGATGAGATACATGAAGGACGTGGATCCTTCCCAGAGAGCTGAATTCGGAAAAACGGTCAATGAGCTGAAAAACTGGGCACTGGATTACTTCGGCTCGCTGGACGAAAAGATGCGCAAAGCGGAGCTGCAGCGTGTCTACAAGAGCGAGCAGATTGATATTACGATGCCTGCCCATACTCATGTGCAGGGAAATCTGCATCCGGTGACGCAGGTGCGCAATCAGCTGATCGATGTCTTCTCCGGCATGGGATTTGAGATCTATGAAGGCACTGAGGTGGAGAACGATTATTATAACTTTACCGCACTGAATACACCGAAGGACCATCCGGCAAGAGACATGCAGGATACCTTCTACCTGTCTCCGGAGTTTGTGCTCCGCACGCAGACATCATCCGCGCAGATCCATGTCATGGAAAATGAAAAGCCCCCGATCAAGATTCTGAGCCCGGGCAAGGTATTCCGTTCTGATGATGACGCGACGCACAGTCCGATGTTCTCCCAGATGGAGGGCCTTGTGGTTGACAAGGGTATTACGCTCGGCGATCTGCAGGGCATGCTGGATGTCTTTGTCAAGAAGGTGTTCGGCCAGGAGACACGGACGAGACTGCGCCCGTCGTATTTCCCGTTCACGGAGCCTTCCGTTGAAGTCGACGTAAGCTGCTTCGAATGCGGCGGAACAGGATGTTCTTTCTGCAAGCATACCGGCTGGATTGAGGTCCTCGGCGCGGGCATTGTCAACAGGAAGGTTCTTGAGAACTGCGGGATCGATCCGGACGTCTACTCAGGACTTGCGTTCGGAATCGGCATCGAACGTGTCGCGATGCTGAAGTATGGCATCAACAACATCAAGCAGCTCTTTGAGTCAGATCTGAGAGTACTGAACCAGATCAACGACAGATAAAGACAGAAGGATCGGAGGATATTATGGTAGCACCATTAAGCTGGCTGAAAGAATATGTTGAGATCGATGTAACGCCGCAGGAGCTTCAGGAGAAGCTGTTCTCCTGTGGATTTGAAGTGGAGGAGCTGCACCAGGTCGGTGAGGACATCAGCGGTGTCGTTGTCGGTCTGGTTGAAACCTGTGAAAGTATACCGGACACGCATCTGCACCTGACAACGGTCAATGCAGGAGAGCACGGTACCTTCCAGGTATGCTGCGGCGCGGACAATGTCGCGGCCGGGAAGAAGTTCCCGCTTGCGCTTGTGGGCGCGACCGTATACGCGACAGCGAAGGATCATGTTACCGTGGAAGGCGTGATGACCATCAAGAAGGGGAAGCTGCGCGGTTATGAGTCGTTTGGCATGCTTTGCTCCGGCGTAGAACTGGGACTGAGCGAGGACCTGTATGAGGGAGCCGGATACAACGGACTTCTTGTGCTTCCGGATGATGCGCCTGTTGGCGCGGACGTGAAGCCATTGCTGGGACTGGACGACTGGCTGTTCGACATTGCCATTACCGCGAACCGTCCGGACTGCCAGAGCATCTTTGGAATTGCGCGTGAAGTCGCGGCGGTTCTGGGAAAAGAGCTGAAAGAGCCGGCGCTTGACTTCCATCCATCGGATGTTGAGAAGGAAGGATTCAGCGTAACCGTGGAGGATCAGGATCTGTGTCCGCGGTATATCGGCCATTATGTCTCTGACGTCAGGATCGGGACTTCTCCGGCTTGGATGCGCAGGAGGCTGGCACTGGTCGGAATGAACTCCATCTCGAACATCGTGGATATCACCAACTATGTCCTGGCAGAACTCGGACAGCCCATGCATGCATTTGATGAAGACTTCATACGCGGCGGACGCATCGTGGTGCGGCGTGCCAGGAAAGACGAAGTGATCATCACGCTGGACGAGCAGGAATATGTCATGAACGAGAATACGCTGTGCATCTGTGACGCGGAAGGACCGGTCGCCCTTGCCGGCGTGATGGGCGGACTGAATTCTGAGATCCGTGATACGACGAAAGCGGTCCTGTTCGAGTCAGCAAAGTTTATGCGGGACAACATCCGTCATACCAGCAGGGCACTTGGCAAGCGTACGGACGCGAGCGCCAGGTTTGAAAAGGGTGTCGATGAGTACACGACAGTTATGGCGATGAAGCGTGCGCTGCATCTGGTCGAGGAACTCGGATGCGGAACAGTCGCGAAGACACATTGTGATACGAATACAGGCAATTCGATCGAAGCTTCGCCGATGGAGGTTTCGATCGCGAAGGTGAATTCCGTACTTGGAATCGAAGTGCCGACGGACGAGATCGTGCGCATCATGAATCACCTTGGGTTTTCGCCTCAGGCAAAGGGAGATACCCTGCATCTGATGGTACCGGCGTTCCGTACGGATATCGAGAACTATCCGGATATCTCCGAAGAAGTGATCCGTATGTATGGCTATGAGCATATCGTACCGACCATGCTCAAAAGTGCCGCGGTGACGGCAGGCGGTCTGACCCTGAAACAGAGGACGGAGAAAGCGCTGAAGGAAAGACTGTGCGCGGAAGGTCTGTATGAAGCCATGCACTATTCCTTCTTCTCTCCGTCAGACCTGGATCTTCTCGGATATGCGGAAGATGCACCTGAGAGGAATGCTGTCCGTATCCTGAATCCGATCAATGAAGATCTTTCCATCCTGCGTACGACGCTGGCAGCTTCCATGCTGCATGCCATCGAACGCAACCAGAAGGAAGGGACGATCAGCGGGAGACTCTTTGAGATGGCGAGCCGTTTCGAGGCTAAGTCTCTTCCTCTGACGGATTATCCGAAGGAGAAAGAAACACTCTGCGTTGGCCTGTGGGGACCGAATGACAATTTCTTCACGCTGAAGGGAATCGCGGAATCCATCGCGCAGTTTCTCCATATCAACTTTACCTGTCAGGCAGCGAAGGTGAGTTTCCTTCATCCGTACCAGAACGCGGAGATTTTCTGCGAGGGTGAGAAAGTTGGATACCTGGGCTGTGTCGGATATGAACTGATGCGCACCCTGAGCCTTCGGACGAAAGCTTATATCATGGAACTGGATCTGAGCCTTCTGGAGAAGTATTACGACATCCCGGTAAGGTTTGCCCCGATTCCGAAGTTCCCGGTTGAGAAGCGCGATCTTGCCCTGGTGATGCGCAGGGAGATCCTCTGCGCGCAGGTCGAGGAAGTGATCAAAGATGCCTGCAGGTATGTGAGTGATGTGGCGCTGTTTGATGTTTATGAGGGAGCACCGATTCCGGCGGACAAAAAGTCTATGGCATTCACTGTGACATTTACGCCGGGAGAAGAAGAGCTGACACCGGAGAGACTGGATGGTTTTGTCCATAAGATATTGAAAAAACTCAAAGCCACATTGGATATTGACTTAAGAGAATAAGCATGGCATAATGAACTTGTCAAAACAAGGCAAGCTTTTAACTGCCTGGGGTGTGCGACAGTTCTGTTTATTTTTGAACCTACATCGACTTGAACGGGTTCCCCAGATTGCTGCGATTGATGTCAGGCCGTCTTCGAACGGAAGGCAGAGACGCATGCTGCGGTTACCCACCTGGCTTTACGCTAGGAGTCAAAAGGCGGGGCACCGGCACTTCGGGCTTTCTAAAAAAGATTCGGAAAGAGGACGCGTTAGTGTGTCCTCTTTCCATGTTAAGGAATACTGTTAAGGAGTTTTTTGTGAAAACATCGGATTTTTATTATGACCTGCCGAAGGAGTTGATCGCGCAGGACCCTTTGGAGGATCGTTCCTCCTCCAGGCTGATGTGCCTGAACAGAGAGACAGGTGAGATTTCCCACCGGCACTTTTATGAGATCATTGATTTCCTGCACCCGGGGGACACGCTCGTGATCAACAATACGAAGGTCATCCCCGCCCGGCTGATCGGCGAGAAGGAAGAGACCGGGGCAGTCATTGAAGTGCTGCTGCTCAACAGGGTCCCGAATATGGAAGCGACCTGGGAGACGCTGGTCAGGCCCGGGAAGAAGTGCAGGACAGGAACGAGGATCTCTTTCGGCAACGGCCTTCTGACCGGCGAAGTGATACAGATTGCCGAGGAAGGCAACCGCTATGTCAGGTTTACATATGACGGCGTGTTTGAGGAAATCCTGGATCAGCTCGGGGAGATGCCGCTTCCCCCGTATATCACACATAAGCTGGCGGACCGGACACGGTACAACACCGTCTACGCAAAGTATGACGGATCTGCCGCCGCGCCGACAGCAGGCCTTCATTTCACACAGGACCTGCTGGAGCAGATCCGCAGCAAGGGCGTCAACATCGCACCCGTGACGCTCCATGTGGGGCTTGGAACCTTCCGCCCGGTGAAGGTGGAGGACGTGACGCAGCATCATATGCACACAGAACACTGTATCATCACACAGCAGACGGCTGACCTGATCAACCATACCCATGAGACGGGCCATCGTGTGATCGCGGTGGGAACCACCAGCTGCAGGACACTGGAATCCATGGCGCAGGAGGACGGAACCGTGCGTAGCGGAGAGATGGACACAGGGATCTTTATCTATCCCGGATACCGGTTCCGTGTCATCGATGCCCTGATTACGAACTTCCACCTGCCTGAATCCACCCTGATCATGCTGGTGTCGGCGTTTGCGGGAAGAGAGAGGACGCTTGCCGCCTATGAAGAGGCGGTGAAAGAACGATACAGGTTTTTCTCGTTCGGGGATGCGATGCTGATCGAGTGAACCGGGAGTCCATTCCTTCGACTCTGAATTCCGTCCCAACCCGGGAAAGGCACAGGACTCCTGAGCGAAGACTTTTGGGGGTCGAAGCGAAGGAGTCCTGTGCCTTCATAGGGTGGGACGGTATTGGAGCCGGTCAGACGCAATGCAGTTCACTGACAGGGTTGGGACCATGCAGAGCAGTGCCTGGCGAGAGAGTGGACGGCTTTGCTTCTTTCTGTATATTTAGCGCATGACAGCGGGCGCTCAGTGTGCTATCATAACAGGTGGTACTCTGACACAGTACGAATACGACTTCGTAGATGATGGAGGAAGAAAGAAAATGGCAGTGAAAGAACTTGGAAATCTTGCCGTGAGCATATTCTGCAGGAATATGTCCATGCTGATCTCCGCCGGAATTGACGCGGAGGAGTCGGTCGGCCTTCTGGCAGACGACGCTGCCGCGAATGATTTCCGCGATGCGGCAAAGGCAGTACAGAACCTGATGCTGACGGGTCAGCCGCAGCTGTCCGCGGCCATGATGGACAGCGGATACTTCCCGTCCCATGCCTGCAAGATGCTTGCGGCTGGTGAGAAGACCGGAAAGAGTGAGAATGTCCTGAAGAGTCTGGCTGACTATTATGAGAGCAGGGACCGTCTTTCCAGGAAGATGAAGAGCGCGGTGAATTACCCGATGATTCTTCTGATCCTGACAGCGGCGATCCTGGTGCTTCTTCTGGTCAGGGTCCTTCCAGTCTTCACGAATGTATACCGGTCTCTGGCAGGCGGCCTGACGACTTCGGCTTATATCTATCTGCGGATTGCCTATGTGGTCGGAACCGTCGCCCTGATCCTTGCGATCATTTTCGGCGTATTTCTTCTGCTGACCGCCAGAACCGTACGCGGCAATGGAACGGACAACGTCTCCTCTGTCGGACTGCTTTCCAAGTTCGGTCCGGCCAAGGACGCCATCGGAAAGCTTTCTCTGGCTCATTTCACACAGGTGCTGCACCTGTTCGTCGCCAGCGGCGCCGATGTGGATACTTCCATCACTGCCGCCGAGGAGCTTGTCTCTGACCCGGTGACGAAGGCGAAGGTGGATGCAGTCCGTACGCATATGAAGGAAGACAATGTCGGCCTTTCCCGTGCGATCTATGACAAGGGACTGTTTGAACCGCTGTACGCCAGACTGTTTATGTCCGCGGTGAAGGCAGGACAGACCGAGCAGATGCTTGGAAGGCTTGCCAGTTCCTTCTCTCTGGAGGCGGATGAAGCAGTGGACAGCCTGATCGATTCCATTGAACCGATCATCTCCGCGTTCCTTACAATCGCTGTCGGAATTGTGCTTCTGAGCACGATGATTCCGCTGATTGGTATTCTCGGAGCAGTATAACCTGAAAGGGGTTGTCAACCATGAGAGACGTTATCTATCATGACAGGCCCCGCGTCAGTATGACGCGCAAGGCTATCCGCGCAGTGGCAGTTCTTGTGGCCGCGGCGGCGATCCTTCTGATCGGTGTGCTCCTCTTTACCCGTCTGGATCTAGATATGAACAGGCAGGCGGTAGAGAGCCTCAGGAACAATGTCACGGAGGCATGTGTTCAGTGCTACGCCATCGAAGGTGCATATCCTGTTGATGTCGGCTATCTGGAGAGTCATTACGGTGTCCGCTATGACGCCGCGAAGTACGCGGTCTCTCTGGATGTCGGTTCGAAGAATGAGCTTCCTGCCGTAGAGATCACACTGAGAAGGTAAAGTGGAAGGGGGAAATGGCATGGACAGAAGGTCCGAACACAGCAGACGGGAGATTGACTACGCGTCCCTGTTTGTCGTTGCCCTGTTCGCCATTATGCTGATTGGAATCATGGTTCTGTCCGCGATGGCAGGCAGTCTGTTTGATTCGATTACCGAGAATCGTACGGAGAATATGAACCGCAGAGGAGCGCTGAGCTACACGGCTTCCAAGATCATGGCATCTGATGAGGCCGGCGCGCTCAGGGTGGACCAGGAGAACGGCGGTGATGTTCTTATCATTATGGATCCTTCCGGTGAGAGACAGCATCAGACCAGAATCTGGTGTGAGGACGGATACCTGATGGAATCCATCACATCAGAGAAGGCCGGAAGCGTTGCCTCCGACCCGGTGAAGGTCGCAAAGACCAGCCAGTTCCAGGTTTCCATTGAGAATGGAATCGCTTCGGTGACAACCGAGGATGGAACCCGCAGGATCTACCTCCACGCGAAGGAGGTGGCCTCATGAAAGCAAGGAAGAACAGAGCATTTTTTGTAGAAACGCTGATCATCACTTTTCTGCTGCTTCTGATGCTGACGATTCTTGTGCGCATCTTCGGCGCGGCGGCACAGAAGTCGCGCTATGCAGAGAGAAGAACCAAGGCCGCCATGGCTGCCCAGAATGTGGTTACCATGTTTGAGGCGGGAGAAGGCGAGATCGGTCAGGCACAGCAGTCGCTGATCGATACGGCGAATGACGAATACAGCGATGAGGATACACCGCAGACGACGATCACCCTGTACTTTGACGAGCAGGGGAATCAGGCGGAGGATGGTGTTTTTCAGGTTACGCTGTTCATGACCTGTGAGGTCCGCGCTGTCGGATATCTGATCACGGGCAACATGGAGATTGTACATGTGAATAATCCCGAGGAAGATCTCGCCCAGCTGGATACCGCGATTTACTTCCCGGATTCCACCGAAGATCTTCTGGCTTCGGAGGGTGTGATTGACTTCGATTCGATCGCCGAGATTGAAACAGAGAACGAAGCTGTGGACAGTGATCAAACGGAGGCAGAGTCATGAATGTGAAAAAGCCCAGACAGCCGGTCAGGTCCGGCGCGCTGACAATCGTCATTACCTGTGTGCTGATTCTGCTTGCAGTGCTTTCCCTGCTTTCCCTGGTGAGTGCCCAGACAGACAAGGCACTGTCTGACCGCCAGATGGCATTTGCCCAGCAGGATGCGATGAGTGAGAGAGTCGGCCAGGAATGGCTTGCCTCCATGGACGATTACCTGCGTGGAGGGGCATACCTCCCGGAGAATACCCAGGTGGATGGGAATACATACAGCACCACGATCCGTTTCTCCATGAACCAGTATCTGCATATCTGCGCGGAAGCGGACAGTGAGGCGATGCTGCATGTGACCAAATGGGATATTGAGACGGTCGCGGAAACGGAATCCACAGAGGCCCTTCCGGCCGGCGCGCAGCCGCTGACGGAAGATGAGAATGGATATGTCAATACATTACCGGATTCAACGGTGGAAGGAACAGGTCTTGCTTAACGATGATAGAGTTAAATGATATCCTTCATGAGGCGGTACGGCTGGGAGCGTCGGATGTGTTTATCATTCCGGGTCTTCCGCTGACTTTCAAGGTCCTTGGAAAGCAGGACCGTGCCGAGCAGATGCTTCATCCCGATGATACAGAAGCAATTGTGCGTGCGATCTACACACAGTGCGGACGGCATAATCGTGTCCTGGAGGATGAAACCTATGATGATGACTTCTCGTTCTCCATTGCCGCGTTCGGAAGATTCCGTGCGAATGTGTTTCACCAGAGAAGTTCTCTTGCCGTCGTCCTGCGTGTTATTCGCTTCGGACTTCCGGATGCTTCCAAGCTTGGAATTCCGGAACCCGTAATGCGGGCGGCTGGCCTGCGTACCGGTCTGATCCTTGTTACAGGCGCGACCGGCAGCGGCAAGTCCACAACGCTTGCCTGCATGATTGACCACATCAATAAGACGAGAGAGGGACACATCATCACGATGGAGGACCCGATCGAGTTTGTCCATCGTCACGACAAGTGTATCGTTACACAGCGTGAGATCGGCAATGACGTCGTAGACTATATTCACGCGCTGCGCAGCGCGCTGAGAGAGAGTCCTGATGTCATCCTGCTCGGCGAGATGCGTGACCATGAGACCATCGAAGTTGCCATGACAGCTGCGGAGACAGGTATCCTCCTGTTCTCAACCCTTCACACACAGGGCGCAGCCAACGCAGTGGACCGTATCATCGACATCTACCCGGCCGGACAGCAGAATCAGATTCGTCTGCAGCTGGCGATGATGCTCAGATGTGTCATTTCCCAGCAGCTTGTCCCGACGGTGGACGGTGCTGTGACAGCAGTGTTTGAAGTCATGTACGCGAACACCGCGATCCGGAGCCTGATCCGTGAAGGAAAGACGCACCAAATCGACGCGACGATCCGCAGCGGTGCCTCCGAAGGCATGATCGCGATGGACGAATCCATCTATGATCTGTTCAAGAAGGGACGTATTACGAAAGAAACCGCGGTGCAGTACTGCAACAACCCTGAAGCGATGGAGAGAAGACTCAACGCGACGGTGGGGTTCTGAAGGCAATATCAAGAAGCATCAGCAGCCTGACCTTTCAAGCAAACGCATAAGCCGGCACACCAGCCGGCCCGGATGGGCGGTTTGCCGCAAAGGCCGGGCTTTTTTGATGAACAATCCGTAATTGATTATTGCGGGTGAATCATGACAGAATCTGACAGAAAATGACAAGGAGGTTTATGATGCCGGGCTGGTTAAAGGACGCTGTATTCTATGAGATTTATCCACAGTCATTTTGTGACAGCAACGGGGACGGGATCGGAGACTTTCAGGGGATCATCACAAAACTTGACTACATCAGGGATCTGGGCTGCAACGCCCTGTGGATCAATCCCTGTTTCGATTCTCCGTTCCATGATGCCGGATATGATGTCCGCGATTACAAGAAGGCAGCGCCAAGATATGGAACCAATGAGGATCTGATCCGCCTGTTTGAGGAGGCGCACCAGCGCGGAATCCATGTCCTGCTTGACCTGGTTCCCGGACACACCTCCGAGGAGCATGCCTGGTTTCAGGAGAGCTGCCGCCTGGAGAGAAATGAATACTCCGACCGTTTTATCTGGACCGAATTCTGCTTCCAGGGCGCAGGGAATCATGGCTATCCTTACGTCGGCGGTGAGGCAGAGCGTCCGGGGACGTATCTGCTCAACTTCTTCAAGTGCCAGCCGGCGTTGAACTATGGCTGGCTTGACCCGGACGAGAGCTGGAAGTGTTCCACCGACAGCGCAGGCGCCCGCGGCACCATCGAGGCCATCAAGGATGTCATGCGTTTCTGGATGGACCGTGGATGCGACGGGTTCCGCGTTGACATGGCCGCGTCCCTGGTGAAGGGGGATGATGAAAAGAAAACCGGAACAAGCCGGATCTGGAAAGAGATCCGCGCCATGCTCGACAAGGACTATCCGGAGTGTGCGCTTGTAGCGGAGTGGAGTCATCCGGACCTGTCCCTTCCGGCAGGATTTCATGCTGATTTCCTGCTGAATGAGCCGGCCGGACCTTATGCGAAGCTGGTGCGGGACTACCAGAACCATGCCGGCCGGAACATTCTCTCCGATCCGTATTTCACCGGTCTGGATCCGGAACAGATTCCTGAATTGGAAGACCACAGCTTCTTCAAAAAAGACGCAGGCGGAGATATCACCAGATTCCTGGACGAGTACCTGCGGCTGTACGAGGAGACAAAGGATACCGGATACATCAGCATGATTACCTGTAACCATGACACGGTGCGTCCATCTTTCAACATGGATCAGAGAGAATTGGAGCTGTTCTACGCCTTCCTGTTTACGATGCCGGGCGTTCCATTTCTCTATTACGGAGACGAGATCGGACAGCGCTATCTGAGCCTGCGCACGAAGGAAGGCGGGTACTTCCGCACCGGAAGCCGCACGCCCATGCAGTGGAGCAGAGAAAAGAACCTTGGATTCTCAGGCGCAGATGAGAAGGATCTCTATCTGCCGGTTGATCCGTCGCAGGACGCGCCGGTGGTCAGTGAGATGCAAAAGGATCCGGATTCCCTGCTGAACACGGTCCGCTCCCTGTTGAAGCTGCGCCGGGAAGAGGAAGATCTGCACGGGCAGCCGAATCTGAAGATCCTGTATGCAGAGTCCGGAAAGCTTCCCTTTGTCTATCAGAGGGGGGAGCGGATCTGCGCGGTGAATCCGTCCTCCGGCCAGGTTTCTGTCAGGATCGATGCCGGGGACCGGGACGCTGTGTGGAAGGTTGGAGAAGGAAGCCTCCAGGATGGCGTTCTGACGCTTGAGGCACAGTCATTTGTGGTGTTCTGAAATACAATTTATATGGATAAGCTGCGATGCCAGCGGAAAGGAGTTTGCACGATGTACAGTGAGATGATCCAAAAGCGCAACAAGCTGCTCTCAGAGAAGGTAATCAAAGGTCTGAAGATGCGCAATATGGATGGATATTATGCGGCTTCCAGAGAGGAAGCGCTTCAGATCGCTCTTTCCCTGATTCCGGAAGGGGCGAGCGTCACGATGGGCGGCTGTGTCAGCGCGGCGCAGATCGGCCTCAAGCAGGCTTTGATTGATGGGAACTACATCTTTATCGACAGGGACAAGGAAGAGGACAAGCGCGCCGCCATGCTGAAGGCATATGACGCGGATGTCTTTCTCGCCAGTGCAAATGGCATGTCGGAGGACGGTGTCATCGTCAACGTCGACGGCAATGCCAATCGTGTTTCTGCCATCGCGCAGGGACCGAAGAAGGTTCTGTTCATTGTAGGCATGAATAAGGTATGTCCGGATGCCGACAGTGCCATGAAGCGGGCCAGAGGCATCGCGGCGCCGACGAACGCCCAGCGCTTCGGCCTGAACACCCCCTGCTCGAAAACCGGATCCTGCGCGGACTGCATGTCTCCGGACACCATCTGCTGCCAGATCCTGATCACCAGATATTCCAAACACCCGGGCCGCATCCATGTGATTCTGGTAAATGACGAGCTGGGTTACTGAGACAGGAAATCCAGGCATTATCATATCAGCCGGCGGCAGAATGACTGAGACCAGAAAGGAATTTCGTATATGAAAAAGATTACATACATCAGGAGTACACTGATCATGTTGCTGACAGTATGTTTTTTGTACGCGGGCTGTGTGTATGCGGAAAGCGCGGAGACAGAAGCGGACATAAGCGGAGCTGAAGACATGACTATCGAGACAGAAGCAAAGAACAGTCATGACCTGATTGCAATCATCTCTGCCATGGACAACGAGATCGAACTGCTTCTTGAGCATGCAGACATCGATCATGAAGATCAGTTCGGGAACAAGACCTATCATGTCGGAACCCTGTGCGGGAAACCGGTTATCATTGTGAGGGCAGGAATTGGAAAGATTGATGCCGCTGCGGGAGTGGCAACCCTTTTGAATATGTATCAACCGTCAGATGTGATCTTTACCGGAATTGCAGGCGGTGTCGGAGACAGTACCAAAGTTCTGGATCTTGTGGTGGCAACAGACCTGGTACAGCATGATTATGGGGTGATGACGAACGATGGGTTTCAGTGGTCCGGCGCTACGATAGGCGGGAGAAAGTATTATATGTGTGATCCGGAGCTTGTCAATCTGGCACATGACAATGCTGTTCAGATCCTTGGGAAAGAGCATGTATTCGAAGGGACCATTGCTACCGGAGACCAGTTTATTTCGTCAGAGGATTATGTCCGGACGCTGCAGGAAGATTTCGGCGCAATCGCCTGTGAGATGGAAGGAGCGGCGATCGGAAAAATCTGCATGGAATATGAAGTCCCCTTTGTTGTGATTCGTTCCATGTCTGACAAGGCAGATGGAAAAGCACATGAGACTTATACCAATATGGGCGATATTGCAGCAGACAATTCCTGCAAAATTGTCATGGGAATGCTGGAGAATATGGCCGCAGAAGAAGCTGCTTCCGATATACCGGACGGACAGCCGGTGGAGGCGGCAGAAACAGAAGAGGCACTGACAGAAGCGGAAGCGGTTGAAGAGAAGGCTGCGTAAGGCTTTTGCATGAAAATCATGATAGGAATGGTTACACCAGAGCTATATGAATAAAAAGATCCGAATCAAATATCATTCTGACCAGATTGACCGCCTGGCCTATATCGGCGGCAAGAGTGACTGGATTGATCTGCGTGCCGCAGAAGAAGTGACGATGAAAAGAGGCGATTTCCGCCTGGTTGACCTGGGGGTATCCGTTCAGCTGCCCCCGGGCTATGAGATGCTGATCGCGGCGCGCAGCTCTACGTTTAAGAACTATGGCCTGATCCAGACCAATGCGGTCGGTGTGGTGGACGAGTCTTACTGCGCGGACGAGGACCACCTGATGTGGCCCTGCTACGCGACGAGGGACACGGTGATCCACGTCAATGACCGGATCTGTCAGTTCCGCATTATTGAGCACCAGCCTGCCATTGCCTTTGAGGAGGTGGAGACACTGGGAAACCAGGCCAGAGGCGGATTCGGATCGACCGGAATCGTCTGAGGCCGATGACTGTTTTCTGTCATTGTTTCTGTCATTGCCGCAGGATCCTGTTTATCACCAGATATGCCGAATAAACCAAATTACCAGCATGCGCTGGACGAGATCATTCATAAATTGCAGCAGAAAACTGCGAACGAAAGCACCGGGCAGGACGGACCTGAATCAGAGCCTGTCCTGCCGCGCCTGCTGCTGCACAGCTGTTGTGCGCCCTGTTCGAGTTATGTACTGGAGTATCTCTCCGATTATTTTGAGATCACCGATTTCTTCTACAATCCAAACATCTCACCGGAGACGGAGTACCGGCACCGGGAGGAGGAACTCGAAAGACTGATCCGTGAGATGCATCCGAAGCATGCAATTACCTATGTGACCGGCAGGTATGAACCGGAGCGGTTTTATGAGACTGTCCGGGGACTGGAGCAGATTCCGGAGGGCGGGGAGCGTTGTTTTGCCTGCTACCGCCTGCGCATGGAAGAAGCTGCGTCACTTGCCGCACAAGGAGGATACGATTATTTTACGACGACGCTGTCGATCAGCCCTTTGAAGAACGCGGACAAGATCAATGAGATCGGCCTGGATCTGGAACAGAAATACGGCGTGAAGCATCTGCCGTCCGACTTCAAGAAAAAGGGCGGCTATCAGAGATCCATCGTGCTTTCGAAAGAGCATGGGCTGTACCGGCAGGATTACTGTGGGTGCGTGTTCTCAAAGGCAGAGCGGGAGAGAGAAAAGAGAATCAGATCACGGATGGAATCTGATTGAGAATCTGACATACAACAAGGGGGACCACAGATATGGCGCAGCTATGGGGCGGCAGGTTTACAAAGGAAACAGATGAACTGGTGAAGCAGTTCAATGATTCGCTTCCTTTTGACAAAAGACTGTATGAGCAGGACATCCGGGGAAGTGTTGTGCATGCCGCCATGCTTGGGAAACAGGGAATCATCACCGATGAAGAAGCGGAAAAGATCATTGAAGGTCTTGGGACCATCAAAGCGGATCTGGAAGCCGGAAGGCTGACGTTTTCTTCCGCCTATGAGGACATCCACAGTTTTGTAGAAGCGCATCTGATCGAGCGGATCGGCGATGCCGGGAAGAAACTTCATACCGGCAGAAGCCGCAATGACCAGGTCGCGCTCGACATGAAGCTGTATGTGCGGGATGAGATTCATGAGACAGATGCGCTGCTGAAGCATTTTCTTGGAACGATCCTGAAGATCATGAAGGAGAACCTGGAGACTTACATGCCTGGGTTCACGCACCTGCAGAAGGCACAGCCGGTGACGCTTGCACATCACTTCGGCGCTTACTTTGAGATGTTCCGCAGAGACCGGGAAAGGCTGTCTTCCATCCTTGACCGGATGGATACCTGCCCGCTCGGAAGCGGCGCGCTCGCCGGCACGACCTATCCGCTGGACCGTGATTTTACCGCGAAAGAACTGGGGTTCAACAGGCCGACCCGCAACTCCATGGATGGCGTATCGGACCGGGATTATCTGATCGAGCTTCTCAGTGCCCTGTCGATCTGCCAGATGCATCTGAGCCGGTTCGCGGAGGAGATGATCCTGTGGAACAGCAATGAGTACCGTTTTGTTGAACTGGACGATGCCTATTCCACCGGTTCCAGCATCATGCCGCAGAAGAAGAATCCGGATATCGCTGAGCTGGTCCGGGGAAAAACCGGCCGTGTTTACGGCGCCCTGACCGCCATCCTGACAACGATGAAGGGAATTCCGCTGGCATACAACAAGGATATGCAGGAGGACAAGGAGATGTCCTTCGACGCGATTGATACGGTGAAGAGCAACATCAGACTCTTCGACGGGTGCGTGGAAACCATGCGCTTCAGAAAGGATGTCATGGCAGCCTCCGCCCGCAATGGATTCACGAACGCGACGGATGTGGCAGATTATCTGGTGGGGAAGGGAATTCCTTTCCGTGACGCGCACGGCATCACCGGCGCGCTGGTTTTGCATTGTATTGAAAAAGACTGTGCGCTGGATGATCTTTCCCTGGAAGAATTCAAGTCCTTCTGTGACCGGTTTGAAGAGGACATCTATGATGCGATCTCTCTGAAAACCTGTGTGGAGAAAAGACTTACGGCCGGCGCGCCGGGCAGCGCGTCCATGAAGAAGGCAGTCGAGGAAGCCGAGGCATATCTGTCCGGGAGGTGATTCTGCAGCCACTATTGCAATACGAATATCATATTGATAGGAAAATGCGCAATTCCGTTATGTCCGGAATTGCGCGCTTTTGATATACGTTGTAGTGATGATGCCAAACTGCGGTTCCATTTTTCACCGGCAATGGACTGGTATCTTACGCCCCGAATACCTTCCTGGCGGCATCGACGGTTTCCTTCGCGTCTTTCGCGTAGAAGTCAGCGCCGATTTCCTGCGCGTACTGCGCGGTGACGACAGCGCCGCCGACGACAACCTGCGCCGTACATCCTGCTTCCCGCAGAACCTGGATGGTTTTTTCCATCGCGGGGAGGGTGGTGGTCATCAGAGCGGAGAGTCCGACCAGCTTTACGTTCTGCTCCATGGCAACGTCCCGTATCTTTTGCGGCGGAACATCCCGTCCCAGGTCAATCACGGTATATCCATAGTTTTCCAGAACCACCTTTACGATATTCTTTCCGATATCGTGGATGTCCCCTTCGACCGTCGCCAGGACGATGGTTCCTCTCGAGACGCTTTCACCGTCTGTCTTCGCGATTCTGTCCTTGATCAGGTCAAAGCCGGCCGAGGCGGCATTTGCGGCATTGATCAGCTGGGGAAGAAACAGCTGCTGCTTCTCGTAACGGTCCCCGACCTCGTCCAGTGCCGGAATCAGGTATTCTTCAATGATCTGCATCGCACTCCGGCTTTCGAGCAGAGTCTGTGTCTGCAGGCGGACTTCATCGGGCAGGCCGCGCAGGATCGCCTGATGAAGCATATGAGCGGCTGAAGAGGCTGAATCGGAAGCTTCAGATCCGGGCGTGATGTTTTCGGCCTGGCCGGAGACGGAAGCGGTGTTTGCGCCTGACGCCAAATCTCCGGATGCTGCTTTCGAAACACTGCCTGCCGGCGCGGATACCGGCGTATCCTGCCGGTTCGCAAACCGTTCGATATAGGCACTGCAGGATTCATCCTGACAGGAGAGTGCACGGTAAGATGCAACCGCGTCCATGATTTCCAGCTGATTGGGGTTAATGATCGGCAGATCCAGGCCGCAGAACATGGCCTGCGTCAGGAAGCTGACGGTGATCTGCTTCCTCTGGGGCAGCCCGAAGGAAATATTGCTGACGCCAAGCGTGCAGTGAACGTCGTAGTTTTTGGAAACATATTCCAGGGCATGGAGCGTTTCCATCGCCTGATCCTGCTGCGCGGAGATCGTCAGCGTGAGACAGTCGATGATGACGTCGCGGCGCGGAATTCCATATTCGTCTGTGAACTTCAGGATGGTTTCAACATTCTCAATACGCTCAGCGGCATCCTTCGGCATTCCAGATTTTTGAAGTGCCAGACCGACGACGCAGGAGCCGTATTTTTTCACGATGGGAAGAATTTTCCGACAGGTCTCTTCCTCCGCGTTCACCGAGTTCACAATCACACGCCCGCAGGCCGCGCGAAGACCGGCTTCTATGACCTCCGGCTTTGTTGAATCAATCTGGAGAGGCAGATCGGTCACACTTTGCACGGCACGCACAACGTCCGTCATCAGAGCGGCTTCGTCTGCGCCGGGAAGTCCGACATTGATGTCCAGAATATCCGCGCCGGCTTCCGTCTGATCGATGGCACATTTCATAATGTAATTCATGTCCCGGTCACGGAGCGCCTGCTGAAACCGTTTCTTTCCGGTCGGATTGATGCGCTCTCCGATGGTATGGACCTTTCCGTCCAGATTCACGACGCGCCCTGCCGAGCAGACACCGTTGAGAATGCCCCGGTCAACTGCATCGTAAGCATCAGCTTCTCCATCTGTTAAAGCGTCCGCGCAGGCAGAAGCATCCTCCGGATTCTGCGCAGAGGAATCGCCCCGGACCATCCGGCGCAGCGCTTCTATAAAGGAAGGCCTGGTGCCGCAGCAACCGCCCAGGATATGAATTCCCACAGGCAGATAAGCGGACATTTCCCGTGCGAAGCGTTCCGGCGTCATGGCGTAGAGACCGGTTCTCGGATCAGGCAGACCCGCGTTGGGCTTGACAATCACCGGAAGGGCTGTCCGTGTGAGGATCCGCTTCACGATGGGCTGAAGATCCTCCGGGCCGAGAGAGCAGTTTACGCCTACCGCGTCCACACCAAGCGCGTCCAGCGTAAGCGCCATCGCTTCCGGATCGGTTCCTGCGAATGTTCTCCCGTTTTTTTCAAATGTCATGGTGACCCAGATCTGCAGGGAGGTGTTTTCCTTCGCGGCGAGGACTGCAGCGCGCACCTCATTCAGGTCGGTCATCGTCTCAAAGATCACCAGGTCGGCGCCTGCCTGTTCCCCGGCGCAGACTACTTCACGGAAGCATTCGTACGCTTCCTCAAAGGAAAGCGTGCCGAGCGGCTCCATGAGTTCGCCGATCGGGCCGACATCCAGGGCAACCCTGACTTTCCGGTCCGCGCAGGAATCAGCGGCCTGCCTGGCGGTGGCGATATTCGCCGCGATCACGTCCGGAACCGGTATGGGACAGCCTTCATATTTCCGGCTGTTGACGCCAAATGTATTCGCGTAGATGACATCACTTCCGGCTTCGATATAGCTTCGGTGAATCCCGGCAACCACGTCCGGGTGCTCCATGCCGAACAGCTCAGGCTTTTCGCCGCTTTTCAGGCCGGCCTTCTGCAGCATGGTACCCATGGCACCGTCAAGTAACAGGAGTTGTTTCTTATTCATACTCGTAATCCTTTTTGGTTCAGTGACTTATCACCGGTTGTATCTGATTCCTTTCCGTTCAGCTGTATTCTATAAAAGCCGGCTGCCGGTCAGGACTGATAGCATCTCTCCCCGCGCGCTCTCCAGGCGCATTTGGTCTGAAGGGGACAGTGGGTGCAGTTTCCGTACAGATCCGGCTTTGGCTCCGGGCTGATTCCAAGAACAGCCGTGATGGACTTCCTGGGAACCATCAGATTGGTCGGGGTCAGCGTTAGTCCGATTGCGCGGCCGGCATTCAGATAGTCAAGAAGCAGTCCCTGCATCTGAATCGGATAGTCCCCATACCCGGGAGAGAACCGGTTGGTCAGGTATTTTTCTTCCCGCAGGATTTGGACGCGAAGCCTTTGCTCCAGATCATCCGCAGCCTGTTCCACTGCCTGGGAAGCGCAGAGATCCAGCACATAGGCGTTGGACATATTGGTGACTTCCTCGATCATCAGGCGCTTTTCCAGCTCTGAACCGAGCGTCACCGCCATCAGAACCGCTTCCGTGCAGCCTGAAAGAAGACGGCAGATGTCATGGCCGGAAAGGATTGGCTGAATCTCTTCGGCAGGAAGGATCCGCAGCACTGCTCTGGGAGAAGCACACTTAAGAACCTCTGTCTCACACTGACGGATCTGTTCCTGAAGCGCAGCAATCAGGTCCGGATCCGGCTGAGTGTCCTCTTCCCCGGACAGCGCGCCCAGGCGCGCATCCATCGACCGGAGGATCTTCCCGTGATCCAGGGAAGTCAGAACCATATTCTGACAAAGTTCTTCCAGCATGGCAATGTGCCCCTCTCTCCATCTGTCCGCATTGAAATTGATGATGTACGGATCGCCTCGCCGAGTCGCGGCTCGCGGCCCTCAACATCATAGTATATAGCATTTCCGGTATTTCGGCACCTTTTATCAAGGGAATAAACACAGGACAATAACGAAAAACGCAACAGATAGTAATTTCGGCCTCCTTAAGCCACAAGCGCTTGACATTCATGGAGAATCGTTTTACTCTTTTGGGAAATCGGGAATTCTATGAGACAGGAGGTATGGGGGTATGGAAAAACTCAGAGTCGGTATACTTGGCGCAACCGGTATGGTCGGACAGCGGTTCGTGACACTTCTCGCGGATCACCCGTGGTTTGAGATCGCGGCGCTTGCGGCAAGTCCGCGGTCCGAAGGCAAGACCTATGAAGAGGCTGCCGGCAGCAGATGGAAGATGACCACAGACATGCCGGAGAAAGTCCGCGGCATGGTGATCCGCAATGTCAATGACGTAGAGCAGATTGCCTCCGGCGTGGATATGGTATTCTCTGCGGTTGACATGTCAAAGGACGAGATCCGCAGGTTCGAGGAAGCGTTCGCGAAGACGGAGACGCCTGTTGTTTCCAATAACAGCGCGCACCGCTGGACGGAAGATGTCCCCATGGTCATCCCGGAGATCAATCCGCAGCATTTTGACGTGATTGAAGCACAGAAGAAACGGCTGGGAACGGAGCGGGGCTTCATCGCCGTCAAGCCAAACTGTTCGATCCAGTCCTACACGCCGGCACTTGCCGCCTGGATGGAATATGAGCCGTACGAAGTGGTTGCCAGCACTTACCAGGCAATCTCCGGCGCGGGCAAGACCTTTGCCGACTGGCCCGAGATGAATGGAAATGTCATCCCGTATATCGGCGGTGAAGAGGAGAAGAGTGAGAAGGAACCGCTCAAGGTCTTCGGCTTAGTGCAGGATGGAAAGATCATCCCTGCCACGTCGCCGCTGATCACCTGCCAGTGTGTGCGTGTTCCGGTTCTGAACGGGCATACAGCTTCCGTGTTTGTCAAGTTCCGCAAAAAGGCGACGAAGGAAGAACTGATCGAAAAGCTTCTTTCCTATCAGGGTTATCCGCAGGAGAAGGCGCTTCCGAGCGCGCCGAAGCAGTTTATCCAGTACTGTGAGGACTGCAACAGGCCGCAGGTGGCTCTGGATGTGGATTATGAGCGCGGCATGGGAGTTTCCATCGGCAGGCTGCGCGAGGATACGGTATATGACTGGAAGTTCATCGGACTTTCCCACAACACCTTAAGGGGTGCCGCGGGCGGAGCGGTTCTGTGTGCCGAGACGCTGGTATCTATGGGCTATATCCGGAAAAAATAAAGAATCAGAAAACTGATTCGGAGAGAGTACCCAGGAAAACCACATGGGAAAATCATTATATATCGCTGAGAAACCGAGTGTCGCGCAGGCATTTGCTGCGGCACTCGGCGAAACTATGAAAAGGCAGGAAGGATACCAGGAATCCGAGCACCTGATCGTAACATGGTGTGTCGGCCACCTGGTCACCATGAGCTATCCGGATGCATATGACGCAAAGTATAAGAAATGGAGCTTTGATACGATTCCATTTCTCCCGGATCAGTTTCAGTATGAAGTGATTCCTTCCTCCGCCAAACAGTTTCATACTGTGAAGACGCTCCTGAACCGGAAAGACGTGGACAGAATCTATGTCTGCACCGACTCCGGACGTGAGGGAGAGTATATCTACCGCCTGGTGCGCCAGGAGGCCGGAGTAAAGGACAAGGATGAACGCCGGGTCTGGATCGATTCCCAGACCGATGAGGAGATCCGCAGAGGGATCAGGGAGGCCAAGGCACTTTCTGCCTATGATACGCTGTCGGACGCGGCTTACCTTCGCGCGAAGGAAGATTATCTCATGGGCATCAATTTCTCCAGAGCCCTGACACTGCGCTACGGCAATTCCATGGCTTCTTTCCTGGGGGAACGGTACTGCGTCGTCTCGGTCGGCCGCGTCATGACATGCGTCCTTGGGATGATTGTGCAGAGAGAACGGGAGATCCGGCAGTTTACAGAGACACCTTTCTTTCGTGTCTTTGCCGTCACCAGACCGGAAGACGGACTGATCCAGGCGGAATGGAAAGCAGTAGAAGGCTCCCGGTATTTCCAGAGTCCGAAGCTGTACAAGGAGAATGGATTCCGGGAGAAAAAGGACGCGGAAGAACTGATCCGTGAGCTGACAAAGACAGAAGGCCCCTGGGAAGCCAGGATCCTGGAGATCCAGAGAAAGACCGAGAAGAAGAATCCGCCGCTTCTGTACAATCTGGCGGAGCTTCAGAATGACTGCAGCCGCATGTTCAAGATCAGTCCGGACCAGACGCTGAACATCGCGCAGGAACTCTATGAGAAGAAGCTGACCACCTATCCGAGAACTGACGCCCGGGTCCTTTCCACGGCGATCGCCAAAGAGATTGACAAGAATATCAAAGGGCTGACTCAGTTCGGCCCCGCAAGTACATTTGCCCAGGGAGCGCTGGACAGCGGGACGTACAAAACGATCGCGAAGACGAGGTACGTCAATGACGCGCAGATCACCGATCACTACGCGATCATTCCGACCGGACAGACGCAGGCGGTGAAGAGCCTGTCTCCCGTGAGCTTCGGTGTATACTGCCAGATCGTCAAAAGGTTCCTCGGCATCTTTTATCCGCCCGCGCAGTACCGTAAGATCAGCCTGACGCTTGAGGTTTCGAAGGAACAGTTTTTTGCTTCCTTCCGGATCCTGAAGGAAGAAGGATATCTTGCAGTCATGAAAAAACCGGAAGAGGACCGGAAGGAAGATGCCGGGAACGGTACGAATCCTTCGGACGAGGAACAGAGCCAGACAGCCGGGAATCCGCAGCTGTTCGCGCGTCTTGAGAAGCTGCGCAAGGGGGAGACACTCCTGGTGGAGCGCTTCGAGATCCGGGAGGGGAAGACCTCTCCGCCGAAGCGCTATAATTCCGGATCGATCATCCTGGCGATGGAGAATGCCGGCCAGCTGATCGAGGATGAAGAACTGAGAGAGCAGATCCGAACCTGCGGCATCGGGACCAGCGCGACCAGGGCTGAGATCCTGAAGAAGCTGGAGAACAACCGGTACATTTCCCTGAATAAGAAAACGCAGATTCTGACGCCGACGCTGCTCGGGGAAATGATCTTTGACGTGGTCCGGTGCAGTATCTCCGCGCTGCTCAGTCCCGCGTTTACCGCGAGCTGGGAAAAGGGACTGAATTATGTGGTGGAGGGATCCGTCACCTCTGATGAGTATATGCAGAAGCTGTCTGACTACGTCGCCAGGTTCACCAATCAGGTCAAGAATACGCAGAATGCCACCCAGCTGCTGCCGATGTATCAGTACGCGGCACAGTTCTATATGGGCAAAGGCACCACATCGAACCGCAGGTCCAAAGGCAAAGGCAGATCTTCGGCGAAACGGTCATAAGACTGGGATAAGCAGTAAGAGAATCATGGAAAACTGTGTCATATATACGTGTATGAAGGGGGTATTACAATGGAACAGTGTTTAATCGAGAATCTGTACGATATGTCAGGAACCATCGCAGCTGAACTTTTTGAAGGGCTGAAGTATCCGTGGGAGGCACTTCCTCTGATCGGTGACTTCATCAAAAAGCTCGGCCCCACCCTGGATCCGGCGGTCTATGAACAGAAGGGGGAGAACATCTGGATCGCGAAGAGCGCGACGATCGCTCCTTCCGCCTCCATCACCGGACCCTGCATCATCTGCGAGAACGCGACCCTGCGTCAGTGCGCATTTGTCCGCGGCAATGCCATCGTCGGCGAGGGCGCGACGGTAGGCAATTCCACGGAACTGAAGAATGTTGTTCTTTTCAAGGACTGCGAGGTGCCGCATTACAATTACGTCGGCGACTCGATCCTCGGCGTCAAGGCGCATATGGGTGCCGGCGCGATCACGTCCAATGTCAAGGCGGACCGGAAGAACGTCGTGGTAAAGTACGGCGACAAGCGCTATGAGACGGGACTTCGCAAGTTTGGCGCCATGCTCGGCGACCATGCCGAGATCGGCTGCAACAGTGTCCTGAATCCGGGCACGGTGATCGGCCGCTGGACCAACATCTATCCGCTCAGCAGCGTCAGGGGCGTTGTGCCGGAATACTCGATCTATAAGAGCAGCAATGACATCGTAGAAAAGGAAATGTAAATGGCACCGAAGAAAGCATATAACGCCGACTCGATCACGGTTCTCGAGGGACTCGAGGCCGTCAGGAAGAGACCCGGCATGTACATCGGGAGCACCTCCCGGAAAGGACTCAATCACCTGGTCTATGAGATCGTAGACAACTCTGTGGATGAGCATCTTGCCGGGTTCTGCTCCCAGATCAGTGTAACGCTGAATGACGACGGAAGCGCGACCGTATCAGACAACGGAAGAGGCATACCGGTCGGTATGCACAAACAGGGCGTTTCCGCGGAGCGTGTCGTGTTCACGACCCTTCACGCAGGCGGCAAGTTCGATGAGGGCGCGTACCGTACCTCGGGCGGACTGCACGGCGTCGGCTCCTCTGTTGTCAATGCGCTGTCGGAGTGGATGGACGTTCAGGTACGCCTGGATGGAAAGATCTACCATGACCGCTATAAGAAGGGCAAGCCGGACCTGAAGCTGGAGGATGGCCTTCTGCCGGTGATCGGCAGGACGAAAGAGACTGGAACCACGATTTCATTTCTTCCGGACGAAAGCATCTTTACACAGACCACCCGGTTCTCGTCCGGCGACATCCAGAACCGTCTGCACGAGACCGCTTACCTGAATCCGGAACTGACGATTGTCTTCAGGGACCTCCGCGACGGCAGGGACCAGGAGATGATCTTCCATGAGCCGGACGGAATCCTCGGATTCATCAAGGACCTGAACAAAAGCAAGGATCCGGTCTGTGAGCCGATCTACATCAAGGGCGAGAGCGACCAGATCCTGGTGGAGATTGCGGTCCAGTACATCAACGAATTCCATGAAAATGTCATGGGCTTCTGCAACAACATCTTCAACGCGGAAGGCGGGACCCACCTGACCGGCTTCAAGACGGCATTTACGACGGTCATGAATACCTACGCGAGGGAGCTTGGGATCCTGAAGGAAAAGGACGCGAACTTTACCGGCGCTGATATCCGCAACGGCATGACGGCCGTGATCTCAATCCGCCATCCCCAGCCTTCCTTTGAGGGACAGACCAAGACAAAACTCGACAACGCCGATGCTTCCAAGGCTGTCGCGAAGGTCACAGGCGATGAGATCACCCGGTTCTTCGACAAGAACCTCACTACTTTGAAAGAGGTGCTCGGGTGCGCGGAGAAAGCAGCCAAGATCCGCAAGACCGAGGAAAAGGCGAAGACCAACCTTCTGACGAAGCAGAAGTATTCCTTTGATTCCAACGGAAAACTGGCCAACTGTGAGAGCAGGGACGCGAAGAAGTGCGAGATCTTTATCGTGGAGGGAGACTCTGCGGGCGGCTCCGCCAAGACGGCAAGAGACCGCAGTTACCAGGCGATCCTGCCGATCCGCGGAAAGATTCTGAACGTGGAGAAGGCATCGATCGACAAGATCCTGGCGAACGCAGAGATCAAGACCATGATCAACTCCTTCGGATGTGGCTTTTCCGAAGGATACGGATTTGACTTCGATATCTCGAAGCTTCGGTATGACAAGATCATCATCATGGCGGACGCGGACGTGGACGGGGCGCATATCTGTACGCTGCTCCTGACCCTGTTCTACCGGTTCATGCCTGACCTGATCTATGAAGGACATGTGTACATCGCCATGCCGCCTCTGTACAAGGCCATTCCGTCCAGAGGCGCCGAGGAGTACCTCTACGATGATGATGCCCTTGCCAGGTACCGCAGGAAGCACAAGGGCCCCTTTACCCTGCAGCGCTACAAGGGTCTGGGGGAAATGGACCCGGATCAGCTCTGGGAAACGACCCTGAATCCGGAAACGCGTACCATGCGGAAGGTTGAGATTGAAGACGGACGCGCCGCCAGCGATATCACGGCGCTTCTGATGGGATCGGACGTACCGCCGCGCAAGGACTTTATCTATGAGCATGCGCAGGATGCGGCGCTCGATGTCTGATGAACAGAGAATGACGACAAGGACAGATAAACAATGGCAAGTGAACTGATACAAACCGAATACGCCGAGATTATGCAGAAGTCTTACATCGATTACGCGATGAGCGTCATCGTTGCGAGAGCGCTTCCGGATGTGCGCGACGGACTGAAGCCGGTCCAGCGCCGCACGCTGTATGACATGTATGAGCTCGGCATCCGCTGGGACAGGCCGTACAGGAAGAGTGCCCGTATCGTCGGCGATACGATGGGTAAGTATCACCCGCACGGTGACAGTTCCATCTATGGCTCCCTGGTCGTGATGGCGCAGGATTTCAAGATGGGGCAGCCCCTGGTGGACGGGCATGGCAACTTCGGCTCCATCGAAGGTGACGGCGCTGCGGCCATGCGGTATACCGAAGCAAGACTGTCCAGGCTCACGCAGGAAGCATTTCTCGCGGATCTGGACAAAGAGGTCGTAGACTTCGTCCCGAACTTTGATGAGACTGAGAAGGAACCGGCGGTACTCCCTGCAAGGATTCCGAATCTTCTGGTCAATGGATCGGAGGGAATCGCGGTCGGTATGACAACGTCCATTCCGCCGCACAACCTGGGAGAAGTCATCGACGCAGTGATCGCCCTGATCAGGGACAGCTCCCTGACGAATGAAGAACTGATGCAGTATGTGAAAGGCCCCGACTTCCCGACGGGAGGCATTGTGGTCAATGCGTCGGAGCTTGCACAGATCTATTCCACCGGAACCGGAAAGATCCGCATCCGCGGCAGGGTGGAAGTGGAGAAGGTACCCAGGTCAGACCGGAAGCGGATCGTGATCACACAGATCCCCTACACGATGATCGGTGCCGGAATCGGGAAGTTCCTCAATGATGTGGCCGCCCTCGCCGACAGCAGGCTGGGAAGTGACATCGCGGATATCTCCAACCAGTCCTCCAAGGAAGGGATCCGGATCGTACTGGAGCTTCGAAAAGGCGCGGACGAGGAATACATCAAGAAGCTGCTGTATAAGAAAACAAGGCTGGAAGATACCTTCAGTGTCAACATGCTCGCTGTCTCAAATTCGAGGCCTGAGACCTTGTCCTTGCATGACATCCTGGAAGCGCACATAGAATTCCAGTTTGAGCTTGCCACGAAGAAATACCGGAATCTGCTCGACAGTGAACTCTCGAAGAAAGAGATCCAGGAAGGCCTGATCCGCGCGGTCGATGTCATCGATCTGATCATCGAGATCCTGAGAGGCTCCAAAGACAGGGCCATGGCAAGGAACTGTCTGGTGACGGGCAATACGGAGGGCATCCGTTTCAAGACGAAGAAATCCCAGGCAGACGCGAAGAAGCTGCGTTTCACCGAGGCGCAGGCAACAGCGATCCTGGAAATGCGCCTGTACAAACTGATCGGTCTTGAGATCGACGCGCTGATGGCAGAGTATCAGGATACCCTGAAGAAGATTGATCTTTACACGGATATTCTGAATCACTACAGCTCCATGGCCGACGTCATCGTCCGCCAGCTGGAAGAATTCCGCGACCGCTATGCGTCAGAGCGCAGGACAAAGATCAGTGACGAAGAAGAGATCGTGCTGGAAGAGCGGAAGGCAGAAGCCTATCCCTGCGTCCTGCTGATGGACCGCTTCGGATACGCCAGGACCGTGGACGAGGCCGTCTATGAGAAGAACAAAGACGCGGCCGACGAAGAAAACCGTCTGGTAATCCACTGCATGAGCGATTCCCGCCTGTGTGTCTTTACCGACACCGGCAAGGCGCATATCCTGAAAGCAGAGAAGATCCCTCACGGCAAATTCCGCGACAAGGGCACACCGATCGACAACCTGTGCAACTACGATTCCGCAGCGGAAACCTTCCTTGCTGTCATGAACCTGGAAGAAATCAGGACACAGCGCCTGGTCTTCCTCACAGCCCATGGCTATATCAAGATGGTGGAGGGATCCGAATTCGATGTCTCCAAGCTGACCGTTGCATCGACAAAACTGGAAGAAGGAGACCGCCTGATCTGCGTCCATCCGGCGCATTTCCAGGCAGGCTGCGTTATGATCACGAAGAACAGCATGGCACTTCGGATCATGGTGGATGAGATCCCCCTTCAGAAGAAAAATGCACGCGGCGTATACGGCATCCGACTGTCCAAAGACGATGAAGTCGATCAGGTCTTTTTCCTGGAAGAAGGCGCGCCCACGGAAACCGAAGTCAACGGACGCACCGTGGCCCTCAACCGCCTGCGCATCGCATCGCGCGGGACCAAGGGGACGAAGATTCGCAAGTAACTGGCATGAAGCGATTCCGGCAGACAGCCGGCAAACACGGTCGCCTGCCTTTGTTTTGCTTCAGTTGCTTTGCCAGCGCTCCCGGCTCCTATAGAAGCGTGGTCGCCTCCGCGCTGGCAGCAATTCGCAAAACGCAGTCGTCTCCCTATTGTTTGCCTGGCTGTCTGCCGGAAATCGCTTTCAGCTTTCTGCAAAATCGTGCAGCTGATTCGAACACAGCACCGCCCCTCAGACCGGGGGTGGTGCTGAGATTATTGTGAAAAAAGGTGCGCCACCCCCTTGCATTTCCATCTGTCAGGTGCTAAGATGCCATAGTAAGTCAGAACTGTTGATTGAAGAACGGGCCGAAAGCCCGTTCTTCTGTCGTAATGAAGGTCAGGAAATCTATGAACCGCAGCGAGTATGAAAAAAGAACGGAGGAACTTCTTCTCCCGATTCTGGCCGGACATGGTTTTGAACTGGTTGATGTCGAGTTCGTGAAGGAGGGAAGTTCCTGGTATCTCAGATCCTACATCGACAAGCCGGGCGGGATCAGCATCGATGACTGTGAGACAGTCAGCAGGGCGCTGGAGAAAGCACTGGATGAAGAAGACTTCATCGCGGAGGCGTATGTGCTGGAGGTCTCCTCGCCTGGACTCGGACGGCCGCTCAAGAAGGAGAAGGACTATGTCCGGAACGAAGGCCGTGAGATCGATCTGAGGTTTTATAAGAGCTTTGAGCATGAGAAGGAACTGAGAGGAGTTCTGACCTCATGGACGAAGGACAGTGTGACCATTCAGACAGAAGATGGCCGGGAACTTGAGTTTCAGAAGAAAGAACTTGCTCTGGTCAGAGAAGCATTTGACTGGTAAGGAATAAAGGAACTGCGATAGGAGAGAAGGAAAAGAAAATGAACGACGAACTGTTTGACGCTCTCATAATCCTTGAGAAAGAGAAAAACATCAAGAGCGAGGTACTGCTGGAAGCGATCGCGAAATCGCTCGAACAGGCCTGCAGGAACAACTTCAACCGCCAGGACCTGACGAACGTAGTCGTGTCCCTGGATCAGGCGAAGAAGTCATTCGGCATCTTTCTGGCCAAGGAAGTGGTTGAGAATGTTGAAGACAGCATGACACAGATCAGCCTTGCTGACGCGAAGATGATCGACAGTGATTACGAGCTTGGAGATGTGGTGAATGTTGACATCAACTCCAGAGCCTTCGGCCGCATCGCTGTTCAGAACGCGAAGAACGTCATCCTTCAGCAGATCCGTGAGGCAGAGAGAAAGAGTCTGTTCGCGGATTACTATGACAAGGAGAACAAGGTTGTCACCGGTGTTGTACAGCGGTTTATCGGACGCAATGTCGCGATCAATCTTGGCAAGGTCGATGGCATCCTGAACGAGAGTGAGATGATCCGTGGTGAGAACTATTATCCCAACCAGCGGATCAAGGTCTATGTTCTTCACGTAGACAACACGCCGAAGGGCCCGAGGATCCTTGTATCCCGCAAGCACCCGAACCTGGTCAGATGCCTGTTCGAGCAGGAGGTTGCCGAGGTTGCGGATGGCACGGTTGAGATCATGGCAATCGCGCGTGAGGCCGGCTCCCGTTCGAAGATGGCGGTTTATTCCAAGTCTGAGAATGTGGACGCGGTCGGCGCCTGTGTCGGACAGAACGGCAACCGTGTCGCGATGGTGGTTGATGAGCTGAACGGTGAAAAGATCGATATCGTAGAGTGGAATGAGAATCCGGCTTACTTTATCGAAAATGCGCTCAGCCCTGCCAAGGTTGTCACGGTGCTTGTCGACGAGGAGGACAAGGAAGCAAAGGTTGTCGTTCCGGACTACCAGCTTTCCCTTGCGATCGGCCGTGAAGGCCAGAATGCCAGACTGACTGCCAGACTGACCGGCTTCAAGATTGACATCAAGTCCGAGACACAGGCGATTGAGTCCGGTGAGCTCGATGCATTCCAGGAGGAATACTACGGGCAGAACTATGATGAAGAAGAAGCGCCGTTCGAAGACGGCTATTATGGCGAGGAGGGCTATGACCAGTATGGCTATGCCCAGGACGGTGCCTATTATGATGACGGCAGTTATTCCGATGACGGCGCGTATGACGGCCAGGACGGATACGCGGCGGAAGGGGAATATGCCGGCGAGGGAGAGCCTTACTATGAAGCGGATGAGACTCTTTCACAGGACGGACAGGAAGAGTAATCCGGAGACAGCAGCATGGCTCGTGAAAAAAAAGAGGTTCTTCGAAGATGCACCGGCTGCGGTCTCATGAAGGACAGGCAGGAGATGATCCGGGTCATACGGGATTCAGCCGGAGAGATTCACATCGATGATACGAACCGTATGAATGGAAGAGGCGCGTATCTGTGCAGATCGATCGCATGCCTGGAGACGGCCAGGAAGAGACGCGGTCTGGAAAGGACCTTAAAGCACGCTGTGGATCCGCTCCTCTATGAATTGCTGAAAGAGAAGATTGAGAAGCACAATGGATGAAAAAAAGGTTTTAAATCTGCTTTCGCTCTCACAGCGGTCCGGCAGGATCGTTTCCGGAGAGTTTATGACACAGAAGGCTGTGAAGAGCAGACAGGCCTGCCTGGTGATCCTTGCTGCGGATGCTTCAGAGAATACCAAAAAGAAATTTCAAAACATGTGTACATTTTACCGGACACCGGTGATTGAGCTGTCTGATATGGATATGCTCGGACACAGCATTGGCCGGTCAGTGAGGTCAAGTCTGGCTGTTCTGGATGAGGGATTTGCGAAAGCCATCCTGAAGCTGGCCGGAGAAGACCTGAATACGCGGAGGTAGTTGATTTGGGAAAGATCAGAGTACATGAACTTGCGAAAGAGCTGGGGAGACAGTCCGGCGATGTCATTGCCGTCCTGGAAAGGATGGGGATTGCGGAAGCCAAGCCTGCCAGCGGTATAGAGGAGGATGTGGCTGCAAAGGTCAGAGCAAAGTTCTCAGCGCCTTCAGCACCGGCATCAGCTCCGGCCGCTGCGAAAGCGTCTGCTCCGGCTGCCGCACAGACTCCGGCTCCGGCTGCCGCACAGGCTCCGGCCGCGCGGAAGGATCCTTCCGCCAAGGCACCTGCCGGTGAAGAGAGCGCGCCGAAGAAAAAGAAGTTCGTTGCGGTCTTTCGCCGTGAGAATGCACGCAGCGGTGTGATCTCCAGAATGCCGACCAAACAGGCGCAGCAAAGAAGCGCTGCTCCTGTGGCACACTCCGCGCGCGGACCGGTCAGGAGACGTCCGGCTGACGCGCCTGGCCGCATGCCTGATCCCAATGCCCGGCCGCTTCGCCCGGGAGAAGCGCCCACAGCAGGCGTGCCCAGAAGACCGGAGCGCCCGCAGCATGCTGGCGGGCCGGCCGTACAGGGTCAGATGCCGGAAGCTGCGAAGCATCCGTCCGCAGCCGCTCCTGCGCCCGGCACCGTCCGGAGTGCGGCTCCTGCATCCCAGACGCCTTCCGTGAATCAGCCTTCGGCAGGACCGAAGCCTGTGCAGAGCACGGCACCGGCAGCATCCGGCGCAAGAAGCGTCCAGGGGACTGCGCCTGCCGCGGCCGCGAGGAAAGAGGGCGCCGCGAGACCGGCCGCCGGGAATGCCCAGAAGGGTGCACCGGCCAGAAGACCTGGTTCTGCGCAGACACCGCCGGCACGCCGCCCGCAGACGGGTGACCGGGGCGCACAGCGCAGTGAGCAAAGACCTGCGGAAGGAAGACGTCCTTATCAGCTGGACCGTTCCAGAGGCGCGCAGAGCCCGCAAAGACAGCAGGGCGGCGCATTTTCACCAAAACAGGCCCCTGCTACTGCTTCCAGGCCGGGTGCTTCTTCCGGAAAGGGAGGACAGGGCAGAAACAGCTCTTCCAAGGGCAGATATGACCAGAACCGTGAAGGCGCGCCCGCACGCGGAAAGAATGCCGGCGGCCGCAGAGACGGGAAGGACAGGAATGAGAAGTACAACCGGTTTGACGCAAACGACCGTGTCCAGACCGGAAGACGCCGTAAGGATCCGAACAAGACACAGGCTGCCAAGGAACAGCCGGTTAAGGTAGAGGAAAAGATCAAGACAATCGTTCTGCCGGATCATGTAACGCTGAAAGAACTTGCGGACAAGATGAAGGTGCAGGCGTCCGCGATCATCAAGAAGCTTTTCATGTCAGGAAAGATGGTCACGATGAATTCCGACCTCACCTATGAAGAAGCCGAAGAGATCGCTGTCGAGTATGAGATCCTGTGTGAGCATGAGGAGAAGAAGGATCTGATCGCAGATCTTCTCAAGGAAGAAGAAGAGAGCGAAGAGAACATGGTTTCCAGACCGCCTGTGGTCTGTGTCATGGGTCATGTTGACCATGGTAAGACTTCCCTGCTTGACGCGATCCGGGATACACATGTGACCGATCGTGAATCGGGCGGAATCACACAGCATATCGGTGCGTCGGTCATTCACTATAATGACAGGACGATCACCTTCCTGGATACGCCTGGTCACGAGGCATTTACTGCCATGCGTATGAGAGGCGCGAACTCCACGGATATTGCCGTGCTTGTCGTAGCGGCGGACGATGGTGTCATGCCGCAGACGGTTGAGGCGATCAACCACGCGAAGGCAGCCGGAATTGAGATTATCGTAGCGATCAACAAGATCGATAAGCCCAGCGCGAACATCGACCGTGTCAAGCAGGAGCTGACAGAGTATGAGCTGATCGCGGAAGACTGGGGCGGAAGCACGACCATGGTTCCGGTTTCCGCAAAGTCCCATGAGGGAATTGACGATCTGCTTGAGATGATTCTGCTCACTGCTGACGTCATGGAGCTGAAGGCGAATCCGGACCGCCGCGCGAGAGGTCTTGTCATAGAGGCCAAGCTCGACAAGGGCCGCGGTCCTGTAGCGTCTCTCCTGGTGCAGAAGGGTACCCTCCATGTAGGCGATCCGATCGATGCAGGATCCTGCTTCGGTAAAGTCAGGGCGATGACGGATGACAAGGGCAGAAGAGTCAAGGAAGCCGGTCCGTCCATGCCGGTTGAGGTCATCGGATTCTCGGATGTCCCCGGTGCCGGTGAGATCTTTACGTCGCCTGAGACGGAGAAGGAAGCAAAGAACTTTGCCGCAACCTTTATCACGGTCGGCAAGGAGAAGATGATAGAAGAATCCCGCAAGAGAACCTCCCTGGATGATCTGTTCAACCAGATCAAGGAAGGCACGCTGAAGGATCTGAACCTGATCGTGAAGGCGGATGTACAGGGTTCTGTAGAAGCGCTGCGCCAGAGTCTCCTTAAGCTGTCAAACGATGAAGTGATCGTCAAGATCATTCATTCCGCAGTCGGCGCGATCAATGAATCCGATGTCACGCTTGCAAGCGCGTCGAACGCGATTATCATCGGCTTCAATGTCCGCCCGGATGCGCAGGCGAAGTCTACCGCGGATCATGAGGGCGTGGACATCAGGCTCTACAAGGTGATCTATGATGCCATCAATGACGTCGAGAACGCCATGAAGGGCATGCTGGAGCCGGTCTATGAGGAGAAGGTCACAGGCCATGTAGAGATCCGTCAGATCTTCAAGGCCAGCGGCATCGGTAATATCGCAGGTTCCTATGTCCTGGACGGTGTCGTCCAGAGAGGATCGAGAGCAAGGATCACAAGAGACGGAAATCAGGTTTTCGACGGCGCCATCGCTTCCCTGAAGAGATTCAAGGACGATGTCAAGGAAGTACGTGCCGGATTCGAATGCGGTCTTGTATTTGACGGTTTCAGCGAGATCCGCGAAGGCGATCAGGCCGAAGTGTACACAATGGTCGAGGTATCCCGCGGCTGATCCGGCGTTTCGGAATTTTGCCGCCGCGAAGTTTCTGATGCCGTCGGCGGAATTTGATGAGGAACGATTTGTTTAGCACCCCGGAGCGGGCCTGAAAGGGTTTTCGCGAAGGGGTGTATACAGTCCGGGAAGAGAAGAAGGAGTAAAGGTGCGAAAGAACAGTATTAAGAATATCCGCATTAATGAAGAGGTCCGGAAGCAGCTGCAGGAGATTGTCATGCATGAGCTGAAGGATCCGAGGATTGATCCGATGACGAGCATCACCAAGGTGGAAGTTGCCCCGGATCTGAAGACATGCAAGGCGTATGTTTCTGTTCTGGGAACAGGAGATGCTCTGGAGGCGACTGTTGCGGGACTGACCAAAGCGGAAGGCTACATCCGAAGGGAGCTTGCCAGAACCGTGAATCTGCGCAATACCCCCTCGATCCGGTTCATCGCGGACGATTCGATTGCGTACGGCGTCGGCATGTCCATGATCATTGATGAAGTGATAGCGCAGGATGAGAGCCGCCATACAGACACAGCGACGGAGGAAATGTCGATTGATTAATCTGGACTCCATACTGGAGGGTGTGAAAACAGTCGGGATCTGCGGACATGTCAAGCCGGACGGAGATGCCTATGGGAGCTGCATGGGGCTTTATCTCTTTCTGAAAGCATACCGGCCTGATCTTCAGGCAGCCGTGTACCTCGAGGACAGCTATTCCGAATCATTCCGGTTTATCGCCTGTTCTGACGAGATTGTACATGACTATCCGGCCGCGCCGCCTCATGATGTGTTCTTTGCGATTGACTGCTCTGACCTGCAGAGGCTTGGTTCTTCGCAGGATTATTTCAACGCGGCAAAGAAGACCGTCGTGATCGATCATCATATTTCCAACAAGGGCTTTGGCATGATCAATGAGATCCAGCCTCAGGCCAGTTCCGCTTCTGAACTGGTTGCGCTTCTGATCGGCCGTGACCGGCTGAACAGGGAGATGGCGGAGGCGCTGTACATGGGGATCATTCATGATACGGGTGTCTTCCAGTACAGCTGCACTTCCAGCAGAACCATGATGGTAGGCGGATGGCTGATGGATCTGGGGATCGATTTCTCCAAGATCTGCGATGAGACTTTTTTCCTGAAGACCTATCATCAGAACCAGATGCTCGGAAGGGCACTGACAGAAAGCATCCTGATGATGGACGGAAGGCTGATCTTCACGGTTGTCCGGAAGAAAGACATGGAGTTTTACCAGGTGGAGCCCAAGGATCTGGACGGTATCGTCCAGCAGCTCCGCGTGACCAGAGGCGTTGAGGTGGCGGTGTTTCTCTATGAAACAGGCCCTTGCCAGTATAAGGTCAGCCTCCGGTCTAACGGCAAGGTTGATGTTGCGAAGATCGGCCTGTATTTCCAGGGCGGCGGACATGTCAGGGCAGCCGGCTGTACGATCGACGGCGACATCCATGATGTGGTGAACAATATTGCCCTGCAGGTTGCGAAACAGCTGGATCCGTAAGAATGCGGCGCGCTGCTTCGTCCTGGCAGGCACAATAAGGCCTGAAGCGTGAATCATATGTTGAATGGAATTCTGAATGTCTATAAAGAGTCTGGTTTCACCAGCAATGATGTTGTCGCGAAGCTTCGCGGCATTCTTCATCAAAGAAGGATCGGCCATGCCGGGACACTGGATCCGGCCGCAACGGGCGTGCTCCCTGTCCTACTGGGATCGGCCACCAGGCTGTCCGAATATGTCATGGAACATGAGAAGACCTACCGCGCGCATCTTCTGCTCGGTGTTGTGACCGATACGCAGGATATGACAGGTGAGATCCTCTCTCGGTCAGATGGCCCCCTTCCGGACGAAGACCAGGTCCGCGGCGCGGTCCTTTCTTTCATCGGAGGCTATGAGCAGCTTCCCCCGATGTATTCAGCCAAGCGTATGGACGGAAAGAGACTGTATGATCTTGCGCGGGAAGGAAAAGTGGTTCCAAGAAAGAAGGTCCCTGTCAGAATTACGGATATCCGTCTGGAAAAGATCGATCTGCCGGAGGTGACGTTTTGTGTCGACTGCTCGAAGGGAACTTATATCCGGACGCTCTGCCATGATATCGGCGCGAAGCTGGGATGCGGCGCGGCCATGAAAGAACTGACCCGGACCAGGGCAGGCGGTTTTCTGGCAGAAGACGCGCTCACGCTTGGCCGGATCGAGACGCTGGCAGGCGAAGGCAGAATCGAAGAATCTGTCGTTCCCTGCGAAGAATTGTTCCTTGACTGCCTTCGTGTCCGGACACCATCCGCGGCCTGTGAGAAGAAGCTGCTGAATGGAAATGCGCTGACTGTGAAGGAACTGAATCTTCCGGCGCGGGGCGCCGGAGAGATGATCCGGATGTGTACCATGGACGGTACCTTCCTTGCTGTTTACCGGTTTGACCGGGAGCGGGGAAGATATCTTCCCTGGCGTATGCTTCTGTGATGTGTGCCAAAGCGGCGCAATGCAGACTGTTTTTTACCCGCAAACGATAACCCGTATTTCATCCGGAGCATATTGGCTTGAGAATATTTCATACGATAGAAGAATACAAAAGTTCGGATCTTTCCGGAGAAAATGCCGGGAGCGCTGTCACGCTGGGAAAGTTCGACGGAATCCATACCGGACACAGAAAGCTGGTCCGGAATATCGTCCGTTACGCGCAAAGCCATCAGCTGGCCAGTGTCGTGTTCGCAATCGAGGTGGATCAGGATGCGGTCCTGAGTCATGAGGAGCGTGCCCTGTATCTGGAGTCTCTGGGTGTGGACGTCCTGGTCGAGTGTCCCTTCTCCAGGGAGTTTATGAATCTGCACCCTGCAGAATTTGTCCGGACGATTCTGGAAGACACGCTGCATACCCGGTACGCGGCCGTAGGAACGGATTTTGTCTTCGGCCACAACAGGGAAGGAAATGCCTGCGATCTGCAGGCGATCTGTGAAAGATATGGCTGCCGTACGGTGATCCTGGAGAAGGAGAGATTTCAGGGGGAGGATGTCAGTTCTACCAGGGTCCGTGAAGCCCTCAGAAAAGGGGATATGGAACTGGTTGAATCTCTTCTGGGAAGACCGTATCCCATCCTGGGGACAGTGGAGCACGGCGCGCACATCGGAACCGGAATCGGGATCCCGACAGTGAACCTGGCACTGGACCCGCATAAGATTCTTCCGCCGGACGGCGTATATGCTTCCATTACCACGCTCCCTGATCATTCTGTCAGGAAGGGGCTCACAGATATCGGGACCAGGCCGACAGTCGGCGGAGGGGCAAGAAGAGCGGAGACGACGCTGATGGATTTTCATTCGGATCTGTACGGCGCGCGGATCTCGCACGCGCTTCTTCGGTTTATCCGCCCTGAGACAAAGTTTTCCGGTCTGGATGAGCTGAAAAAGCAGATTCAGAAAGACCGTAAGACGGCATGGGGTTGACTTCCGCATGCCGATAATGTTATAGTCCAAAAGTATGGTTACACAGCCTTCACCAGGGAGACGGATCACTCCGGCCGCTCCTTCGTGACAGGTGGTTTACAGAATCAGGAGGTTTACAGAATGATTACAAAAGAGAAGAAGACAGCTATTATTGAAGAGTATGGAAGGCAGCCCGGAGACACCGGCTCACCGGAGGTTCAGGTTGCGGTTCTTACCGAGAGAATCAGAGAGCTTACAGAGCACCTGAAGGAGAATCCGAAGGATCACCACTCCAGAAGAGGACTTCTGAAGATGGTCGGTAAGAGAAGAGGCCTGCTCGAGTATCTCAAGAAGAATGACATCGAGGGATACCGTGCACTGATCGCGAAGCTCGGACTTCGTAAGTAATATCCGCACACAAAGCACCCGGACCATTCCTGGGCCGGGTGCTTTAGCTGTAAAGTCAGCCCGCAGGATATGTCCTGTGAGGCGGAAGGTGGTCAGGCAGAAGGTTATACGCCTGGCTGAAGGCAGACCGGCACATCTGTCGAGGCAACTGTAAAGCTGATCTGGATCAATCCAGGTGGGTTTTCCAGTTGATTCGGAGATGGGCTGTGTCATACACATTTCATCGAAAGGAGAATCATTCATCATGCAAAAAGGAAAAACATTTTCCATGGAGATCGGAGGGCGGACCCTCAGCGTCGATATCGGCAGAGTTGCCGCGCAGGCGAATGGTGCCGCGTTTATGCATTACGGCGACACCACGGTTCTGAGTACCGCGACTGCGTCCGAGAAGCCCCGCGAAGGGATCGACTTCTTCCCGCTGTCTGTTGATTTTGAAGAGAAGTATTACGCGGTTGGCAAGATGCCGGGCGGCTTCAACAAGAGAGAGGGCAAGGCCAGCGAGAACGCGGTTCTGACCTGCAGAGTCATCGACCGTCCGATGCGTCCGCTGTTTCCGAAGGATTACCGCAATGATGTCACGCTGAACAACCTGGTGATGAGCGTTGACCCGGAATGCAGGCCTGAGCTGGTTGCCATGCTTGGTTCCGCCATTGCCACGTGCATTTCCGATATCCCCTTTGACGGTCCCTGCGCCATGACGCAGATGGGACTGGTCGACGGCGAGTTCATCGTCAACCCGTCCCAGAAGCAGTGGAATGAGGGTGACCTTCAGCTGACTGTCGCTTCCACGTCCACCAAGGTGATCATGATTGAAGCCGGCGCGAAGGAAGTAAAGGAAGAGAAGATGATCGAGGCCATCTACAAGTGCCACGAAATCAACCTGACGATCATCGATTTCATCAACAAGATTGTAGCTGAGGTTGGAAAGCCGAAGCATGCTTACGAATCCGCTGCTGTACCGGAAGAAGTATTTGCCGCTCTGAAGGAACTGGTTCCCGGTGAAGAGATGGAGAAGGCTGTCTTTACGGACGTCAAGCAGGAGAGAGAAGAGAACATCCGCGTTCTGACCGAGCGTGTGGAAGAAGCATGGGCTGACAAGGAAGACTGGCTTGCGATCCTTCCGGACGCCATGTACCAGTATGAGAAGAAGACGGTCCGCAAGATGATCCTTAAGGATCACAAGAGACCGGACGGCAGAAAGATCGACGAGATCCGTCCGCTGGCTGCGGAGATCGACCTGATCCCGAGAGTCCACGGAAGTGCCATGTTCACCCGCGGACAGACGCAGATCTGCACCGTTACGACGCTTGCCCCGCTCTCTGAGGTACAGAGAGTCGAAGGACTGGATGAGAATATCACCGAGAAGCGTTATATCCATCAGTACAATTTCCCGTCCTATTCCGTCGGTGAGACCAAGCCGTCAAGAGGACCGGGACGCCGTGAGATCGGTCATGGCGCGCTTGCGGAGAGAGCACTTCGCCCGATGATTCCTTCCAAGGAGGAATTCCCGTATGCGATCCGTCTGGTGTCCGAGACCTTCGAGTCCAACGGTTCCACCTCACAGGCTTCCATCTGTGCGTCAACGATGTCCCTGATGGCAGCCGGTGTTCCGATCAAAAAGCCGGTAGCCGGCATCTCCTGCGGACTGGTGACAGGCGAGACCGATGACGATTATCTTGTTCTGACCGATATTCAGGGTCTGGAAGACTTCTTCGGAGATATGGACTTCAAGGTAGCCGGAACACATGACGGCATTACCGCGATCCAGATGGATATCAAGATTCACGGACTGACCCGTCCGATCGTCGAGGAAGCCATTGCCCGCACAAGACAGGCAAGAGAGTACATCCTCAATGAAGTGATGCTTCCGTGCATCTCCGAACCCAGGGCAGAACTGTCACCGTACGCGCCGAAGATTGTGCAGATCCAGATTGATCCTGCCAAGATCGGTGATGTTGTCGGCCAGAGAGGAAAGACCATCAACGAGATCGTTGCCCGCACCGGCGCGAAGATCGACATTGATGAAGACGGCAGCGTGAATGTCTGCGGAACGGATCTGGATGCGATCAATGCAGCGATCGATATGATCCGCATCATCACCACTGAATTCGAAGAGGGTCAGATCCTCTCCGGTACCGTCGTTTCCATCAAGGAATTCGGCGCGTTTATCGAATTCGCTCCGGGCAAGGAAGGCATGGTTCATATCTCCAAGATCGCGAAGCACAGAATCAACCGCGTGGAAGATGTCCTGACGCTGGGTGACCGTGTAACGGTTGTGTGCCTTGGAAAGGACAAGATGGGAAGACTTTCCTTCTCCATGAAGGACGTGAAGCAGGGCCCGTACCAGTCCGCGTAAAAACCTGATCTGAAATCTGCCGGCCTGATGGTTTTCCATCAGGCCGGTATTTTCAGAATATGAATTTTCTCGAATTCTATCGGAAGGTCAGCGGGTCAGAGAAGAGAGATCTGAAAAGAAAGAAGGGTAAGAGATGTCAACGCATTCGGCATCTCTTATTGTCGTTTCTCCGTCTGCCGCAAGGCCGCAGACAGCCATGCTCATGGCAATCCGGTGATCCATGCAGCTGTCCACCAGGGCGCCGTGCACCGGAGCGCCGCCTTCGATGATCATACCGTCCTCGGTTGGCGTGACGCGTACCCCCATCTGCCGCAGGGCCTGTGTCGTGGAAGCGATCCGGTCAGACTCCTTGACCCTGAGCTCCGCGGCGTCCCTGATGATCGTCGTACCATCAGCGTATGCGGCAAGAACGGCAAGGACCGGCAGCTCGTCGATCAGTGTCGGAATCAGGTCTCCGGCAATGGTGATCCCGTGGAGGGAAGAAGCGCGTACCAGAAGATCGCAGGCGGGCTCACCGCCTTCTGTCCGGCTATTCAGGACTTCGATCTGTGCTCCCATGTCCCTGGCTGCTTTGAGAATGCCGGATCTGGTAGGATTGATTCCGACGTTCCCAATCAGCACCTCGCTGCCGGGTACGATCAGCGCGGCAGCGATGAAGTATGCCGCGGATGAAATATCGCCCGGCACCCTGACAGCACAGGCGTTCAGACGGGAGGCAGGGAGTATGGACGCAGTCCACCCCGGCGCAGTCTTCTGAGAAGAAACCTGCGCGCCGAACCCGGAGAGCATCAGCTCCGTATGATTGCGCGAAAGCGCCTTCTCCGTAACAGAAGTCCTGCCATCCGCGTACAGTCCGGCGAGAAGAATGCAGGACTTGACCTGCGCGCTCGAAACGGGCGAAGCATAGGCGATCGCGTGAAGCGCGGCGGGAGAGATGTGAAGCGGCGCGCAGTCATTTCCATGCGCGGAAACAATCGCCGCGCCCATCCTCTGCAGTGGTTCCATGATCCGCCTCATCGGCCGCTTCCGGATCGAAGCGTCTCCGTCCAGGACAGACGCAAAGTTCTGTCCGGCCAGGATTCCGGAGATCAGACGCGTTGTAGTCCCGGAATTGCCTGTATACAGTATCTCTGCCGGTTTCTTGAGGCCGTGCAGGCCCTGTCCGTGCACGATGACAGACTTTTGTGAAAGATCCTTTTCAAACCGGATCCCCATCTTTTCAAAGCAGGAAATCGTTGACAGACAGTCCGCGCTGTCAAGAAAACCCGTGATGTGCGTATCCCCTTCGGCGATTGCCCCGAACATGACAGCCCGGTGCGAAATCGATTTGTCACCCGGTACGGCAATCTCGCCTTTCAGACGGTTGAGCGGGTAAATGATCTTATCCATATGTCTGATTCTGCTTCCTTTCCTATGTCGTTCTTAAATGTTTCGATTCCCGGCAGGCCGGCGGGACTTTGTATGACTTTCTCAGTCATTTTCCCATACCGTGTAACGGTAATGGCGCAGCAGCCCGATGGCCTTCCGCATCGCATCTTCCTGGTAGAACTCGATTGCAAGAGCACCCTGCTCATACAGACGGTTGTGGATGATGGAGATATTCTTGATGGAGATCGCGTTTACCGCCAGAATCGTCGCGACCATGGCGATGGCACCGCTTTCATCGATGACGTCGCAGTAGATCCGGTAGGACCGCTTGACCGGTCCCGGGGAGGCAAAGGTAAAGGAATCCCGGTAGTCACGGCTCTTCTCAAACATATGATGGATATAGCCTCCGTCCCCGCTGCACATATGATCCCTGGCCTCGATCATGCGGTCCAGGAACGCGTCCATCACCTTCGCGATATTATCGCTGTTTTCCACGCAGATTGATTCCCACATGGCAGGAGAGGAGGACGCGATTCTGGTAAGGTCGCGGAAGCCGCCTGCTGCGATTGTTCTCATGTATTCATCGTTGCTGTCCAGATCGTGGACTGTATTCACCAGGGACGCGGCGATCACATGCGGAAGATGGCTGATCGCGGCTGTGATGAAATCATGCTCTCCGGGATTGAGCACCAGGGGAAGCGCCTTGAGCGACAGGGTAAATTCCCTGAACTGTTCGACACGCCAGGCAGGAGTCTCTTCCGTGGGGGAGATGATATAGTAGGCATTCTCAAACAGATGGTCCGTCGCGTGGTCTAGCCCGGACTTTTCCGAGCCTGTCATCGGATGACCGCCGATAAACTGACTGCCCAGGCCGATGCTTCTGACAGCCTCGTGGATCGGTGTCTTGACAGAACCGACGTCTGTCAGCAGGCAGCTGTCCTGAATGACATCCTTGAGCATGGCCAGGGCTTTGATATTCTCCTCCGCAGGCGCGCAGAGAAAGAGCATATCACATGCGGCAAAATGCGCGTCCTGGCAGTTGTCGCAGATGACGTCGATCACATGTTCCGCAAGTGCTTTCTCACAGGTCGCCCTTGTATGCGTATGCGCCATAATGGTGCAGTCAGGGTACAGCTTTTTCAGGTTTTTCGCAAGTGATCCGCCAATCAGGCCAAGACCGATAAATCCATAAGTCATAATCTCTCCTCAGGAAAACTTCATTGTGTCAGGAATGCGATTCGTGTGTCCGGATCTGACTGACGCAGCACAGGAAACGCAGCACTTTAGTCATTTCATCTGTTAAAGTGCATTTCGCCCTTGAGTATGCCATATAGCAGGAAAAAGCGCAATAGTGCTTCGGCGAAAAGGCACAAAAGCCTTGCAATCAATACGCTGTTTATGTAAAATATTCGCATATGGGCATTTGCCCGAATTACGTGAATGGAGGATGATACTGATGAAAGTTTACAACACTGACAAGATCCGCAATGTTGTGCTGCTTGGTCATGGCGGAGCGGGTAAGACGAGCCTTCTGGAGGCGATGGCGTTCCTGTCAGGGATTACCACCAGACTGGGAAACGTCGCGGATGGTAATACCCTCAGTGATTATGATAAAGAGGAGCAGAACAGAAAGTTCTCGATCAGTACCTCAGTCGCCCCGATCATCCGCGGCGATGTCAAGATCAATGTACTGGATGCACCCGGATACTTCGACTTTGTCGGAGAGGCCGAGGAAGCGGCCGCTGCCGCCGATGCTGCCATCATCGTGATCAACGGAAAGAGCGGTGTGGAAGTCGGCACGCAGAAGGCGTGGGATCTGTGCGAGAAGTACAAGCTTCCGAGAATCTTCTATATCTCCGGGATGGATGTGGAGAACGCTTCGGCGGTCAATGTCGTGGATGCGCTGACCGAGCTCTACGGAACGAAGATCGCTCCTCTGTATCTGCCGATCCGTGAGAACGAGAAGTTCGTCGGCTACGTGGACGTTGTATCCCAGAAGGCATTCAAGTATGTCGACAAGGAAAAGAAGTCTGAGTGCGACGAGCCTGCTGACATGAAGGACGATGTCGCCGCACGCCGTGACGCGATGCTCGAGACCGTCGCTGAGACCAGCGAGGAATTCATGGACAAGTACTTCGGCGGCGAGGAGTTCACCGAGGAAGAAGTGCTCAGCGCGCTGAAGCAGAATGTCTGCCAGTGTGACATGTGCCCGGTTGCCATCGGATCCTCCACCAACCTGCAGGGTGTCAATATTCTTCTTGACGATATCGTCAGATATTTCCCGAGCCCGGCAGAGCGTACGATCACAGGCAAGGACGTGAAGGGCGACAAGCCGTATGAGGCGAATTACAACCCGGATGGCGCCAAGAGCGCATTTATCTGGAAGACCATCGTCGATCCGTTTATCGGTAAGTATTCCCTGATCAAGGTTGCTTCCGGTGCCCTGAAGCCGGACGACATGCTGTATGACACAGAGAGCCAGGACGAGTTCCGTTCGGGCAAGCTGTATGTGATGTGCGGAAGCAAGCCGCAGGAAGTGCCGGAGCTTCGCGCAGGCGACATCGGCGCCATCGCCAAGCTTGACGCCGCCACCGGAGATACAATCTCCACGAAGGCACAGCCGATTCTCTTCGAGAAGTTTGATGTCTCGACGCCGTACACTTACAAGAGATACGCCGCGAAGAACAAGGGTGATCTCGACAAGGTTGCGCAGGCGCTTGCGAAGATCGCGCAGGAAGACCTTACCATGAAGACGGTCAATGACGCCGGAAACCATCAGACCCTCCTGTATGGAATGGGCGACCAGCATCTTGATATCATCATCAGCAAGCTGCAGTCCAAGTATAAGGTAGAGGCTGAGCTGAGCAAGCCGGCTGTCGCGTTCCGCGAGACGATCCGCAAGACCAGCGATGTCGACTCCAAGTACAAGAAGCAGTCCGGCGGACACGGCCAGTACGGACATGTCAAGATGAAGTTCGAGCCGTCAGGGGATCTGAATTCTGCTTATGTATTCGAGCAGATCGTTGTCGGCGGTGCGGTTCCGAAGAACTACTTCCCGGCTGTTGAAAAGGGTATCGCCGAATCCGTGGTTGCCGGCCCGATGGCAGGCTATCCGGTTGTAGGCGTCAAGGCTGTCCTCTATGACGGATCCTATCACCCGGTTGATTCCTCCGAGCAGGCATTCAAGACCGCCGCGAACATGGCGTTCAAGAAGGGCTTCATGGAAGCAGGCCCGGTTCTCCTCGAGCCGATCGTTTCCCTGCATGTCACGGTACCGGACAAGTTCACCGGTGACGTCATGGGCGACCTGAACAAGAGACGCGGACGTGTTCTCGGCATGAATCCGGATCACAAGGGCAACACCATCATCGATGCTGACGTGCCGCAGAGTGAGCTGTACGGATATTCTACGCAGCTGCGTTCCATGACCGGCGGAAGCGGTGACTTCGCTTATGAGTTTGCCCGCTATGAGCAGGCTCCGGCTGATGTCCAGGAGAAGGAGATTGCCGCCCGCGCGAAGGAGCTTGAGAACTGATCGCGCGAAGAAACTAGCGAACTGACTGAGTTGTAATTGAAGCGGCACTATGATATAATGCCGTGGTGATGACGGAAACTCAGACCTTTCAAAGGAGGCCTATGCAATGAAGCATATTAAGACTTTGAATACCAGATCCCTTCAGGAAAGCATGAAGAAGGGCGGATGCGGCGAGTGCCAGACGTCCTGCCAGTCCGCATGCAAGACCAGCTGCACAGTCGGAAACCAGACCTGCGAGAAGAGCAGATAAGTATCTTTCTGACGTTGGCAAGCAGCTGAGATAAGATTATAGCTGGTTGGAATTGACAGGCTGTCGCAGAAAGCACCTGCGGCAGCCTGTTCTATGGACAATCCTGTCTGCAGGGTTGATCTTTCCGGAGGTATCATTGGTTCATCAGTATCGAAACAACGGATATAATATCGTTCTGGATGTTGACAGCGGAAGTGTTCATGTAGTGGACGATCTGGTTTATGATGTGATCGCCTTTTTAAAGGATGATCTGTCAAAAGCCGACGATGCGGTGACGGCCCGCTTTGCCGGCCGTTATTCACCGGAGGAAGTATCGGAAGCGCTGGAAGAGATCCGCGCGCTGGAGAAAAACCACCAGCTGTTTTCCAGAGATATTTACCGTGACGCAGTTCTTGATTTCAGGAATCATCCCACTGTTGTCAAGGCGCTCTGTCTTCATGTTGCCCACGACTGCAATCTGGCATGCCGGTACTGCTTCGCGCAGGAGGGAGAGTACCATGGCGTGCGGGCACTGATGAGCTATGAGACAGGAAAGGCTGCCCTGGATTATCTGGTATCTCACTCCGGAAACCGCAGGAATCTTGAGGTTGATTTCTTCGGCGGCGAACCGTTGATGAACTTCGAAGTTGTCAGGAAACTGACTGCGTACGGGCGTGAACTGGAGAAAATGCATGACAAGCATTTCCGGTTTACCCTTACGACCAACGGGGTTTTGCTGGACGAAAATATCATGGATTTCTGCAACCGGGAGATGGATAATGTTGTCCTGAGCCTGGACGGCAGAAAAGAGATTCATGACAAGATGCGCCCGTCGAGGAACGGAAAGGGAAGCTATGACCTGATCGTCCCGAAGTTCCAGAAGTTTGCGAAGCAGAGGAAGGAACTTGGGAAGCAGTACTATGTGCGCGGTACCTTCACGCATTACAATCTGGATTTTGCCCGGGATGTTCTTCATTTCGCGGATCTCGGCTTCGATCAGATCTCGATCGAGCCTGTGGTCGCGCCGGCTGACGCTCCGTACGCGATCCGCCCGGAAGATCTCGGCACGATCAAAGAGCAGTATGATCTTCTGGCACAGGAGATGATCCGGAGAGAGAAGGAAGGAAGAGGCTTCACATTTTTCCATTTCATGATCGACCTGACCGGCGGCCCCTGCGTTTACAAAAGACTCAGCGGCTGCGGGAGCGGAACGGAATATCTCGCCGTGACGCCCTGGGGGGACCTGTATCCCTGCCATCAGTTTGTCGGCAATGAGGAATTCCTGCTCGGCAATGTGACGGAGGGCGTGAAGCGCAGTGACCTCGTCAGCATCTTCAAGTCCTGCAATGTCTATGCGCGGAAAGAATGCCGTGACTGCTTTGCCCGGTATTACTGCAGCGGCGGCTGCGCGGCGAATTCGTGGAACTTCCACCAACGCATCGACAGCGTCTATGAGATCGGGTGTGAACTTGAGAGAAAGAGAGTGGAGAGCGCGCTGATGATCAAGGCTGCGCTTGCCGATTGAGTTCTCTTTATGGCGGGATCTTCCCGCAGTGATGTAACTGTTGTTTGCCGCTTCTGCCAGCGGCGGTTCATTTCCGAAGGTACCCTGCCGGGGTACTGCCTTGGGAAATGCAGAATTGGTTGGCTTAGAAAAGAGGAACAGACCAATGAAAAAGAGAAATGCCTGGATTATCCTGGCGGTGCATGCCATTGCACTTGTGCTCCTGATTTACACTGCCTTCGTCGGCTGGGGAACAACCGGATCAGGTGCCGCAAAGAACATCAAGCTCGGTCTTGATCTGGAAGGTGGTGTATCGATCACCTACCAGGCGGTTGACGCGAACCCGTCCGCCGAGGATATGGCGGATACCGTCTATAAGCTCCAGCAGCGTGTAGATGGCTATTCCACGGAAGCTTCCGTCTATCAGGAGGGCAGCAACCGGATTAACATTGAGATTCCCGGCGTATCGAACGCGGATGAGATCCTGGAGGATCTCGGCAAGCCCGGTTCCCTGGAATTCCAGCTCGAAGACGGAACAGTCATACTTGACGGTACACATGTCACTTCCGCCGAGGCTGCTTCCCAGAAGGACAACATGAACAATACCGAATATGTTGTCCAGCTCGAGTTTGACAAGGAAGGAACCGAGAAGTTCGGTGACGCGACCAGCGAGAATGTCGGCAAGAACATCGCGATCGTATATGACGGCGAGACCATCAGTGCGCCGCGTGTCAAGGAAGCGATTACCGATGGAAAGTGCGTGATCTCCGGATCCTTTACCATTGAATCTGCCCAGGAGCTTGCTTCCTTCATCAGAATCGGTTCCCTTTCCCTGGAACTGGAAGAGATCCGTTCGAATGTGGTTGGCGCACAGCTCGGTCAGAAGGCGCTGAGCACGTCTCTGCGCGGCGGTATCATTGGTCTTGCACTTGTTATCCTGATCATGATTGTTGCGTACAAGGTGCCCGGAATCATTGCCGGTTTCGCGCTGATTCTGTACGCTGCGCTGGACCTGGTTGCGATCAACGCGTTTGACATGACGCTGACGCTTCCCGGTATCGCGGGTGTTATTCTGTCAATCGGTATGGCCGTTGACGCGAACGTCATCATCTATGCCCGTATCCGAGAAGAAATCGCAAGCGGCAAGTCTGTCAAGTCCTCGATTGACATTGGTTTCAAGAAAGCGCTGACCGCCATTATCGACGGCAATGTCACGACGCTGATCGCCTGCTTCGTTCTGAACCTGATGGCGACCGGTTCGGTCAAGGGCTTCGCGCAGTCCCTTGCACTTGGTATTGTTCTGTCCATGTTCACGGCTCTGGTTATCTCCAGACTGCTGGTCAATGCCTGCTACACGCTCGGCATGCAGGACGAGAAGTACTTCGGCAAGGCACTCAAGTTTAAGCGTCTGCACATCATCGGCAAGAGAAAGATCTTCTTCGCGATTGCCCTGATCTGCATGATATCCGGTCCGGTATTCTGCCTGATCAACAACGCCGGCGGAAACGGTGCCCTGAACCTTTCCATGGAGTTCAGAGGCGGTACTTCCACGGATGTCACTTTCGAAGACAGCTATACGATTGAAGACATCGACAGCAAGATCAAACCCGTGATCCAGGACGTGATCGGCGATGCGCAGATCCAGTCCCAGAAGGTTGCCGGAGGCAATGAGATTATCTTCAAGACCAGGCAGCTTTCCGTGGAGGAGAGACAGCAGCTGACAGACGCGCTGGACAAGGAATTCAAGATTGCGACTTACAAGGACAATGCAGGCAAGGATGCACCGTCCATCAACTATGAGACCATCAGCTCCACCATCTCGAATGAGATGAGAAGAGACGCGGTCATCGCGGTTATCATTGCGGTTGTCTGCATGCTGATCTACATCTGGTTCCGGTTCTCGGATGTCAGATTTGCTTCAGCAGCGGTTCTTGCGCTGATCCATGACGTGCTTCTGGTGTTTGCGTCCTACGCGATCATCCGGATCTCGGTCGGCAATACATTCATTGCGGCCATGCTGACCATCGTCGGTTATTCGATCAACGCTACGATCGTTATCTTCGACCGTGTCCGCGAGAACCTGAAGGAACGCAGAAGCTTTGATACCCTCGAGGATCTGGTAGACTACAGTATCACCTCTACCATGACGCGTTCCATCTACACTTCACTGACAACCTTTGTCACGATCGCCTGCCTGTTTGTCGTAGGTGTTCCGTCGATCCGTGAGTTCGCGCTTCCGCTGATGGTTGGTATCGTCGCCGGCGCATTCTCCTCGGTCTGCCTGACCGGCCCGATCTGGTACATCCTGCGCTTCGCGAAGGATAAGAAGGACCAGGCTGCGCAGAAGGCTGCACAGCAGGCAAAGGCGGAGCAGAAGATTACCGCAAGCAAGAAAAAGAAGAAGAAGGGCGCAAAGAAGTAAGAAAGCTTTGAAGCGTTTTCTCACAGGGACTGCCGGAATGATGCCGGCAGTCCTTTTTCCAAAAGTCCCATACCTCGCCGCGTCTTTCAGAAACGCCGGCTGTAATACGGAAAACCGTACCGTCCAAGGAAGGATGATCCATCGATGACATATACGCCTAAGCAGAAATGGAGCCTGCTGGTCAAGGGAGGAAATGCGAAAATCGCAGAGCGGTTTGGCATTGATCCCTTGACGGCACGTGTGCTTCTGAACAGAGAACTGTCGGATGAGGAACAGATCCGACGGTATCTGTACGGCACGCTGGACGATCTGGAGAATCCGCTTCTGATGAGCGGTCTGGAAGAGGCAGCCGGCCTTCTGCACGCGTGTATCCAAAAGAAGGAAAAGATCCGTGTGATCGGTGATTATGACGCGGACGGCATATTTTCTTCCTATATTCTGGTGCATTCTTTAAAAGCCGCGGGCGGCTGTGTCAGCTATGATATACCGGATCGTATCACAGACGGGTTTGGCATGAGCCTGAGAATGATAGAACAGGCACATCAGGACGGCATTCATCTGATCATCACATGCGACAATGGAATTGCGCAGACTGCGGAAGTGGCATGTGCGAAAGGCCTTGGAATGAAGGTAATTGTCACTGATCATCATGAGCCGAACTACACGGTGACAGCGGAGGGAACCAGGGAATACCACCTGCCGGATGCGGACGTTGTCGTAGATCCGAAGCAGCCTGGATGCGCGTATCCGAACAAAAACCTCTGCGGCGCGGGCGTTGCCTGGAAGCTGATGTATCTATACGAGAGCCGCTATACCGCTTGTTCCGGGAAGCTGCTGCCGGTCACAGAATGCCCGGTATCCATGGAAACGCTTCCTTTTGCCGCAGCGGCCACTGTAACGGATATCATGAAACTGACCGGAGAGAACAGGATTCTGGTAAAGCATGGCCTGCGGCTGCTGTCTGAGACGAAGAACACCGGGATGAGAGAATTGATCAGATCCTGCGGCCTGGAGGGAAAGAAGCTGACAGCTGGCCACATCGGATTCATCCTCGGTCCCTGCATGAATGCCTCAGGGAGACTTGATTCCGCGCTGCGCGCTGTCGGCCTGCTTCTGGAGACGGATCAGGAAAAAGCCGGTTCTCAGGCTAAGATGCTTGCCGCGCTCAATGAGCGGCGCAAGGAGATGACAGAAGCCGGAAAAGACACTGCGTTTGAAAAGATCGAACAGCATCATCTTCTGGAAGACCGGGTTCTGATCCTCTATCTGGAAGGCGTGCATGAGTCGCTCGCCGGGATCATTGCTTCCAAAATAAAGGAAACGATGTACAGGCCGGTGATTGTTTTCACGGATACGGAGGATCCCGCGCTCCTGAAGGGAAGCGGACGATCTGTAGAAGCCTACAATATGCATGATGAGCTTTCCCGTGTCAGTGATCTGTTCGTCAAATTCGGCGGACATGCCATGGCAGCCGGCGTCACGATCGAGAGAAAGCTGCTCGATCAGCTCCGGATCAGGCTGAATGAGAACTGCACGCTGACGCAGGAAGATCTGATGATGAAAATCGTCCTGGATGCGGCTCCACCGCTTTCATCCCTGCATGAGAAGCTGATCAGTGAATTGAACCTGCTCGAGCCTTACGGACCGGGAAACAGGGCTCCTCTGTTTGGCTGCAGCCAGGTCAGTGTTCTGAAGCTGCGTGTGCTTGGAAAAAACCGGAATTGCATGAAAATGACAGTGAGTGACACAACCTGCAGAAGAGAGGCCTTGCTTTTTGAGGACGCTGACGTGTTCCTTTCCCGATTGAAGGAACGGTTCGGTGAGATTGAGGTTAGAAAGATGATGAACGGATCTGCCAGCCAGGTCCGGCTCACGCTGGCATACCGCCCCGAGATCGACGATTACTGGCCCGAGCATACCGTGCAGTTACGGATTGCGCATTTTCAATAACTGTGTTATTCTCGATAGTGCATTGATTTGAACAACTTATTGTGAATAGAGGAAGATATGACCAGTAAACAGCGTGCTTATCTCAAAAGCCTTGCGTCGAAGGAGGATACGATTCTCCAGATCGGAAAAGAGGCTCTTACCCCCGAAAATACGGCAGCGATGGATCAGGCACTCACGGCCCGTGAGCTGATCAAGGTCGGTATCCTGCAGAATTGTCTGGACGATATCAACGCCATCGCGCAGACTGCCGCGGACCGGACGAGATCACAGCTTGTCCAGGTGATCGGAAGAAAGTTTGTGCTCTATCGGGAGGGAAAGGATGAGAAAAAGAAGATTGTCCTTCCTCCGCCTGCGAAGCGCACGTCCCGGGAGAAGGGGTAATGGATTCCGGCAGACGCAGAGTCGGCATCATGGGAGGTACCTTTGATCCGATTCATATCGGCCATCTGATTCTCGCACAGAGCGCGTGGGAACAGTTTTCCCTGGAGAAGGTGCTGGTCATGCCTTCGGGCAATCCGCCTCACAAGAGGGAAAGAGACGGCGCGACGAACGCGCAGAGGATCGAGATGGTACGTCTTGCGATCGTGTCGAATCCGCATCTGACGCTTTCGCTCGAGGAGATGCACGATGCAGGATATAACTACACGAAAGAAACCCTGAGAAGGCTGCGCTCCAAGAGACCGGATACGGATTACTATTTTATCATGGGCGCGGATTCCCTTCTGGCATTTGATTCCTGGAACGGCCCGCAGGAGATCTGCGATCAGTGCATACTTACGGTGGCAGTCAGAGACAGCATGGACAGTGACACACTGGACGGAGCGATCCGGCATGTCAGTGAGAAGTACCATGCAGATATCCGGAAGCTCGTAACCCCGAATCTGGATATCTCATCGCATCAGATCAGAACCTGGATCCGGGAGGGGAGAAGTGTCCGTTATTATCTTCCCGATCCTGTTTATGCATACATATTAGACAAGAACATCTATGGCGGAATATAATCTGATCAAACTTCAGAAAAAAATGAAAAAGGAGCTGGATTCCGCGCGGTATCAGCACACGCTTGGCGTGATGTATACGGCTGCCTCTCTGGCGATGTGTTATGGCGCAGATCTGGAACAGGCCATGGTGGCCGGGCTTCTTCATGACTGCGCGAAGTGCATTCCGAATGATAAGAAGATCCGTATGTGCAAAGAACACGGCATCGAGATATCCAAAGTGGAACTGGATGCCCCGTATCTGCTTCATTCCAAGCTTGGCGCCTACCTTGCGAAAGAGAAGTACGGCGTGAAGGATCCGGAGATCATCAGCGCGATCCAGTGGCATACGACCGGAAGGCCGAATATGACGACGCTGGAGAAGATCATCTTTACAGCGGACTATATCGAACCGGGACGGTACAAGGCGGAGAATCTTCCGCAGGTAAGAAAGCTGGCTTATCATGACCTGAATCTTACCGTCTGCCGGATCCTGGAAGATACGCTGCATTATCTGGACTCCGGGCACGGCGAGATTGACCCGATGAGCCGGAGCGCATTTCGCTATTACCACAATCTGTTTTTTGAGACGGAAGACAAGGGGAATTCCCTGACGACATAAGGCAGAAAGTTCCGTATCCAGCAGGAACGAACCAGTATCAACCAGACGACCTGTAACCAAGGAGGAGGGCGCGGTATGACGTACAGCAGCAAATCCAGAGAGATGGCAAGTCTTGCCTATCATGCATTGGAGGAAAAGAAGGCTGACAATATCACCATGATCGATATCGAGCAGGTGAGCACGCTTGCGGATTATTTCATTATTGCATCCGGAAAGAACAGGAACCAGATTCAGGCAATGGCCGATGAGGTTGACGAAGTGCTCGGCCGTGCCGGTTATGAAGTCAGACATAAGGAAGGATATCAGACCGCGAACTGGATCCTGCTTGACTACGGCGATCTGGTGATTCATATTTTCGATACACAGAACAGACTGTTCTATGACCTGGAACGGATCTGGCGTGACGGCAAGGCTGTCACGATTCAGGAGATAGAGGAAGGATAACAAGCCCATGTCGATTGATAACAAGTTTCTGATTAAGAAAGTCACACAGAGAGATTCTTTTATTGCCTGTTTCTGTGCAGCGACCAGAATGCCGTTTCTGTACTGTGATCCGGTCACCTACGCAGATCAGGTATGGATCTTTTCAGACGAGGATGGCCTGAAGGAATTCGCGGGAAGGTTTGCGGGTAAGAAGATACTGCTGCAGGGAGCGCTGATCAAAAAGGCGCAGTTCACGGGATTCTTCGGATCGCTGCTTCATATCGGTGTCACGGAGATCGTGTTCACAGAAAATGGTGCAAGTGTCCCGATTCCGATTGACCAGTTTGTCATGTTCAAGGATATGTCAGCGATTCCTGAGGCGCTCAGGCCTCTTGAGAACCCGCAGCTGATGCTGACCGGAATCTACATGATGCAGGAGATTACCAGGAAGGTGCCGATGGAGGAAAAAGAGGATCTGAATGATCTGCAGGAGGAATTCCTCGTCAATCTCGCACGTTCCAGATTTCTGGTTCCGGTGCAGGTGAAGGCAGGTCCCGGCACGATCGCGGAGAAGCTGCAGAAGAAGCAGTTTGCCTTTGTCGAACTCACGATGAAGAACAAAGACCGTTACCGCCCGATCTTCGCGGACAATATGGAATTCCAGAAGTTCGCGCAGAATAAGAAGGATATCCAGGTGATCTCCATTCCGTTTGCAGGGCTGAAGCCTGCTCTTCCGAAGAGCGCCAAGGGTTATATATTGAATCCGAACGGCTGCCAGATTGTACTGCAGATCCCTCTGCTTGATCAGGTTCTGAATGCTTTCCCGGATGCTGTAAAGCAGGGAAGCGAGGAGGCCATGAAAGTGGCGAAATCCCTCGCCGGGCCGCAGGTCAGGAAACCTGCCGTCGCTCCGGCTGCGTCGAACAGCAAGAAGGTTGTGAAGATGCCTGATAAAGAATAAGCGGAAAAACATTCCGAAGATGTTGATATGGCATACTCATAAAACAGAATGAAGTGATAAAGATATCGTCCGGCCTTTCATGACCGGACGGTTGTTTATTGTCAGCGTGTCAAACAGATGCTTATTGTCAGCGTGTAAATCGGCTGTTTATTGTGAGTGCGTAAAAAGCAATTGTCTATCTTCAGCGCATAAAGCGGAACACACCGAACACCTTCCCGAGAATCTCGAAGTCTTTGTCGACAATGATCGGATCCATGGTTTCGTTCTCCGGCTGCAGACGGATATGCCCCTTCTCCTTATAGAAAGTTTTTACGGTAGCAGAGTTTTCGATCAGAGCGACGACAATATCTCCGTTGTGTGCGTCCTTGCACTGTTCCACGAGAATCAGATCCCCGGAATTGATCCCGGCCCGGATCATGCTGTCTCCCTTCACCTTCAGGAGAAATGACTGGTTGGCAGGCATATACTCAGCGGGTACAGGGAAGTAGTTCTCAATATTCTCCTGCGCCAGAATCGGCTGACCGGCGGCAACGGTCCCTACCAGCGGAACATTCACCGTCTCCCGGCGGACAAGCTGAAACTGATCGCTGATGACTTCGATTGCGCGCGGTTTCGTCGGATCCTTGCGGATGTAACCATTCTTTTCCAGCGTCGCGAGATGAGAGTGGACAGAGGAAGTAGACTTCAGGTTGACAGCTTCACAGATTTCCCGGACTGCCGGAGGATAGCCCTTCTTCAGAATCTCGCTCTTGATAAAATCCAGAATCTCCTGCTGTTTCCTGGATATCTTTCCATATGCCATACTACACACCTCATCTTTCTGTCTGTATAAGATCTGCATCGCATTCTGCTGAGAGAACGCGGCGAATATCTGTTCAGCTTTATTCTATCACAGCGGATCCGGAAACGCAAACAGATGTTTCGAAAATCTGTTCGGAATCTGTACGGAACCTGTCCGGAATATGAATCTTCGAAGATTGTGGGAATACAGGTCACCGTTCCCTGTCAGGAATTATCTTCCCGAAGTTTCACCGCGCCGGCCGCCCGCCTGCGGCGTTGATCGTCCATCGCTGCATAATGCTTCTTTGTTGTATTGACGTCCTTGTGCCCCAGAACATCCGCAACCAGGTAGATATCGCCTGTTTCCCGATACAGAGCCGTTCCATAGGTGCTGCGCAGCTTATGCGGTGTGATCTTTTTGCTGGTTGTAATACATCTGGCATACTTCTTGACCATATTCTCAACGGCCTGAACGCCCATCCGTTTCCTCTGCGTAGAAAAGAAGAGCGCATTTTCATGACCGGGGAGAGGAGTGATGGTCTCCCGTACTTCCAGATAATCCAGCAGTGCTTTCTCCACTTCATCTCCGAAATAGACAACGGATTCCGAGCCGCCTTTGCGTATAATGTGTATACCGTTGTTCCGGAAGTCTACGTCATCAACGTCCAGTCCGACACATTCGCTGACACGGATCCCGGTACCCAGAAGCAGCGTGACAATCGCCAGATCACGAACCTTGGTTTTCTCGTAATACAGTTTCTTCTGGCCGGACAGCTGATCCCCGCCATGCTCGATATAATCCAGCAAGGCAGCCGTTTCGCCTTCGTCCATACGCACGATCGAATGTTCGTGCAGCTTCGGCATATCGACAAGCAGCGTCGGATTCGTATGGATCATTTCACGCTTGTAATAGAACGCATAGAAGCTTCTGAGCGCGGACATCTTGCGCTTCAAGCCAAATTCACCGTTCGTAAAGGAATTCTCCTTCGGCGTCCCTAACAGCGACTCATTGACGCTGTAGACGCTCAGAAAGGACTTATACTCATCGATATCCGTTGCGGTGAGATCATCCAGGATCGATACGTCCCAGGAGCGGATCTCACGATCGCGCAGCACGGGATTGTTCTCCTGGAGATAGCGGAAGAACGTCCGGATATCATAGGCGTAGGAAAGTCTGGTCCGCGTTTCCTTCGACGCTTCCTGCGCCAGAAAATACTGCCTGGCAAACGGTGGGAAATCCTTCAGGATCGCACGAAGCTGAAGAACATTCTGCGTGTCACGTTCGCTGTGATAAGAATCAGCCATACAAACCTCCCGGAACGATGCATATGGAATTGCAACAGTAAAGTACAATGAAATTATGATTCATATAGTAGAATTAATGATGCAGGCGAAGTTTTTTGAATAGATTGCGTGAAGAGGAATACCTTACGAAAAACATGCAAGCAATCTATTAAAAAAACTCCGCCCATGTTTTTCCAATAGATTGCAGTGAAGACGATACTACATATAAAATCACAGGGCAATCTATTGGAAAAACATGTGTTTTCTGTATAGATCTATATTGGTATTATATCTGCTCTCCTTTGTTTTGTCCAGTAAAATCAAGGTTTTCCGACCATCTGAGCCACCCACGCAAAAGCCTCCGGAAGGCCTGAACCCTCCGGAGGCTTCTCTTTCATCTGTTTTACTGTCTGCCTGTATCTGTTGTGTCTGGTCTTTGAAGAATCCCGTTCTCACAGGAATCATCATAACCATATCATCATGACGGATCAGTCAAAATAGATTATGTACTGCGCAGATCCTGTCTGAGCGGCTTCCACACCTTCTTCCGGCGTTGCTGCATAATACGTGATGTCCAGTGTCACAGGTCCGCTCATATAAGGTGTTATGGTCACTGCAGTGTCTGATCCTGCGCTTACGCCGTCCAGCTCAGATCCGTCTGCCTGGCTGATGATGGTGACGTCTGCCTCATCCGAGGTTACGGTTGCATAGGTGCTTCCGTCTGCCGGGAAAACCACGGATCCGGTTGCATCTTCCATCGACGACTTGTTTATACAAGATCCGTTCACACGGAATCCTTTGTCACTGACGGAGGCGCCATAATATGGATCATAGTTGTAGATCTGAATGTCGAGTGTGCCATCAATGGTCTTGAACTGTGCGTTCAGTGTGTATGTGTAGGTCTCGCCGGCAACCGGTACAAAGTCAGTCTGCAGGGAGATGTCATTATCGTCCTTCGGAACCATGACGATCTTCGTGGATCCGGCAGGAACGCTGTCATCGTCATCGCTGGTAAGAAGCACCAGGCTGGACTGTTCGGGGTCGATGTTCAGTGTAGCTGCCTCTGCGCCGCTTCCTGCCGTCACAAGAAGAGCTCCGCTGACCGGTGTCAGATCTTCATACGGGACCACAACCGCGACCGATAAGGTGCCGGACGCAGGCTGGCTGCCACTCTCGGCAGTACTGCCGGTTGTGAAGGAAACACTGCCGCTCGCGATATCATCCGCAGTGATGGATGCCACATTCTCCTCTTCCACAGGCGCTCCTTCAGGATCGGTTCCCTCCGGATTCTCCGGCTCAGGATCGGTTCCTTCCGGATTCTCTACTGCAGGCTCAACAGGAGTCTCGACCGGGTTCTCAACGACAGGCTCTGCCGGTGTCTCAACCGGGTTCTCCACGACAGGTTCTGCCGGTGTCTCGACGGCAGGCTCATCTGTGCCAAGGACTGTAACGTCGGTCGGTTCCGGAATGCCGCTCTGTGTGGCCACCGGCTCTAGCTGTGCTTCCGGCTGCGGCTGCTGCTCTTCCACATTCTGCTGCGATTCAATCTGAGCGTCCAGATTGGTGGCAACCGTGGTATCGATGGTGCTCTCGGCAGTCGAGGAGGAAATTACGGTTCCGTCTGCTGTCGTTCCCGCAAGAGCGCTCTCGTTCGTATTTGTCAGCAGGCTGTCTTCAGAAAGCGCCTGATCCGCAGCGGATACGGTTCCCTGATCCGGAGCTGTGGCCGGGGCTTCGGAAGGCTGCGCTGTCGGAGCCGCGTTCTGCTCAATCTGCGTTGTGGCTGCGGTACTTGTCGTCTGCGTCTGACCTTCCAGCGTCTTCTGGATCTGGGTAAGCGCGTCGAGCGTTCCCTGATCATAGGACTGCTGTGCAATACTGACAGCCAGATTCTGCAGGGCGGCGATATCCTCCTCGCTCAGCCCGTTGTTGATGGTCGTATTGTTCGTCGTCGTATTGGTGGTTGTGTTGTTGGTGATATTATTGTTGGTATAGTTGTTGACGACATCGTTGACAATCTCCGTAATCTCTTCATAAGTGATCGAGTTGTCCTCTTCCAGGTTTCCGTTGATCACCTGCATCTTGACGTCGTTGACGATCTGCTGCGCTTCCTGCTGTCCGATCGTCTGTCCGAGCTCATAGGTGGTCGCGAATTCCTGTGCCGCCGCCTCCTTCTTGGCCGTGTCCAGCGTAACGCCAGACAGGTTCTCATATGCCATCAGAGTGCCCGTCAGGGCGCCGGTTCCGGAGACCTGGAACGGTGCGGCCGCAAGGACTTCACAGTTCTTGACACCGGCTGTGGCAAGGTTGGAAGCGATCATGTTCGACGTGACATAGGTCAGGTTTGCGGTCTTGACCTGAATGCCGCCGGACGTCATCGGCCTGATCAGCGCGCAGCTGATGGTCCTGTATCCGACGATATCACGGCTCATGTAGCTTCCCAGATGAGCCCACTCATCTTCGTTCGTGACCGTGATGGTTGTATAGCTCTGTCCTGCTACATTAAAATAGTTCAGGATCATATTCTTCTCTTCCGGTGACAGGTCTGCGCCGACCGTGACGACCATCATGGAATCGGCCATCGCCGTCATGGGAATCGCAAAGCCCATGGCAGAAAGAGTTAATACAGCACTGAGCAGTATGCCCCATACCCTTCTTTTCATTTTGCTTGTCCTCCTGTAGTAATGTTGTGATAAATCCCTTAAGAAACAGTAGTTTCTGTGTTGTCTGTATTATAACAAGATAAAACCTTGAATACAATTCAGCAATCATGCTGCTTTTCTGTAGTGTTTCCTAAGTTATTCTGTAGATAGCAAAAGGCCTGCCGCGGCAGGCCCTTAAGTTACTTCTTTGCCAGTGCCATCACCCTGAGATAGCACAGGAAGGCGAGCAATGAAGCGATCAAAGTCAGTATGACAGTCAGCAGTACGTGGCTCATGCGTGTGCCGAGAAAAACAACCAGCACAACCAGTCCCATAACCACAAACATGTTGGGCAGCATGTAGATCAGTACAGCTGATCCTTGCTTGATCACTTCCACTTCATTCTCCCAGTCCAGGCGCATGTGCCTGACGCCGCACACACAGCCCCAGGCTGTCGAGAAGCTGCATAAAGCGAGTCCCAGCAGAAGGAACAGGATCGTCTCCGGGACCGACACCCTGGCAGAGATGCACAGGCACAGCGTTGAAAATGCCATGGACGGGACCGCAAGAAGCATATTGAAGAGCATTTTCCCCTGATAGATGGTCTTCTTCTCGATCGGAAGGCTCTGGAGGATCCAGTAGTTTTTTCCTTCCAAAGAAGGGGAACATACCGTAGTCGCCATCATCCCGATGAAAAAGTAGATGATGAAAGGAATCGCCGGCTGCATCATATATGCGTTCAGAGGCGCGTCATGAACGACCAGGGTAAGGATTCTGTCAAACCCGACCACAAGCGTGACTATCCCCAGAAGAGGCGCCAGAATCATACCGACTGCGCCATTGACCATATAGACCGTGGATCCTGTCAGCCGCTTGAATTCCTTATAAGCGATGGACCACACGACTTTCTTTTTCTTCTGGCGGGTCATCCTGTAGTTCTTCGCGGCAGCGTGAGACTTCAGTGCGGAATTGATATTCCGGTAGGACTTCCCGACGATAAGAAATACGACGGTAAACAGCAGTATGCTTCCTCCCGCAAGAAGCAGGAAGGAAAGAATGTCGAGTCTGATCACAGCGTCGGCAAACCATCTGGCCGGCGGGTAGAAAACGGCTGCGTGGCCGGTAATCTGCGATGTAGTCTGAAGCGTTGCCTCTACTTTATTGTTCCGGAACAGATCCTCCAGAATAAAGCGCAGGCTGAAGCTGAAGATCACAATCGCAAAGGTAAAAACCGTCTGTATGAGATTCGTCTTCCGGAATCCGGAGCTGACCCTCGCGATCAGGAAACCCAGAAACGCGGCGATCAGCATCGGAATCACGGGAAGCAGCACAGACAGGATAATCCAGATCGGATAGACGATCACCGGCGGCCGGGCATAGACACCATAGCCGACCATCATGGCAATGGCGATACTCATATACCACGGCAGGCTCTTGCAGTACATATACAGGAACTTGCATCCGGCAACCGTTCTGGTTTCAAAGGGAAGCGACATCAGCATGTCATATTCTTTAAAATGGAACAGGTAGCCATTTGTCTTTAATACCGTAAAGACGAAGGCTATTGCGCTGATCACAAGCGCGCACATGACAGGCGCCGCATGGATGAGGTTCATTGTCCCGAATCCGATGCAGACAGCAATGCAGTATGCCATAAGCAGCGCATACAGAATGACGGTTCCGATCGCATTCCCGATGACCCGCCTTCTCTTCTTTCTGTCCTTCGAATATCGATAGATGTTTCTCTGGCTTGTAGATAAAAGCAGTGTTTTTAACAGGATGATACTTTTCTTGTTCATGATCTGTCTCCCGGGTTGCTTCTCTTACTCTCTTCGCTTACGGCTTGTCTGGTCTTTCACCAGCCCATGCCTCAGCCAAGTTCCTGCTGCAGGAAGGTCTCTTCCAGAGAATGCCCCTTGGTAAGCTCCTCCATGGTACCGGACGCGATAATCCTGCCCTGCTTGATAATCGCGACCTTGTTGCAGAGTTTCTCAGCGACCTCAAGCACATGGGTCGAGAAAAAGATCGCGGTCCCTTCCTGACACATCTCATGCATGATTTCCTTCAGGGTGAAGGAGGCTTTCGGGTCCAGTCCCACAAAAGGCTCGTCCAGTACAAGAAGCTTCGGGCGATGAATCAACGCAGAGATGATTGCAACCTTCTGCTTCATGCCATGCGAATAGGAACTGATCATATCTCCCAGCGCATTCGTGATCTCAAACAGGTCCGCATACTTCCGGATCCGCTCTTCTCTCTCTGCGCTGCCCAGATCAAACACATCTGCTACAAAGTTCAGGTACTGAATTCCGGTCAGATTCTCATACAGATCCGGATTGTCGGGTATATACGCGGTTACTTTCTTGCATTCCATCGGCTCACTCTTGACAGAATGTCCGTCGATCAGGATTTCTCCCTCCGTAAAGTCAAGAACCCCGACCACAGCACGGATCGTCGTAGACTTTCCGGCTCCGTTGTGGCCGATAAAGCCGCAGATATCTCCGCTCATGACGCTGAGTGAGACATCATCGGCTGCTTTTTTCCCTCCGCCGTAAGTCTTTGAATAGTGTCTGATATCAAGCATGATCTTCTCATTCATTTCCATAAACCTCTCTCACCGTATGAAAAAGTGACGCAGATGCATCGTTGACGGATTCATCGTCCGATTGCCTTAAGATAGATTCAGTTCCGGGGGTTCGTCAAGATGCTCCGAGACGTATTTTCCATTCTTTTTGCGCTGCCTGACACACTCCGTGAGCAGATATTCGATCTGTCCGTTGACAGAACGGAAGTCATCTTCTGCCCACGCGGCAATTGCATCGTACAGTTTTTCACTGAGTCTCAATGGAACTTGTTTCTTTCCTGCCATACCACATACCCATTTTCAAACATCATTCCAGATGAGCTGTATCCATGGCTCAATACAAAGAGCCTGAATTGATGACCGGCTGTGTATCATGATTTCCGCACAGGACAACCAGCAGGTTGGACACCATCGCTGCTTTCCTCTCATCATCAAGGTCCACAATATTGTCTGTGCTCAGCTTATCCAGTGCCATCTGCACCATGCCGACGGCTCCGTCCACGATCATTTTTCTTGCGTCAATGACGGCGGAAGCCTGCTGTCTCTGCAGCATGACGGCCGCGATCTCCGGCGCGTAGGCAAGATACGTGATTCTTGCGTCCAGAATCTCCAGACCTGCCTGGCTGACCTTGTTCTGGATTTCGTCTCTGATCCTGCCGGCCACAATCTCCGTGGAGCCTCTCAGAGAACCGTCATCCGCAAGCCCGTCACCCGTGGTATCCACGTTCGGCGCGATGTCGTACGGATAGATCTTGACGATGTTCCTCACCGCGGTATCACACTGGAGAGAAAGGTATTCCTTGTAATTGTCAACCGTGAAAACCGCCTTAGCGGTATCAACAACCTTCCACATGACAGCGACACCGATTTCAACCGGATTGCCGAGGACATCATTGACCTTCTGGCGGCTGTTGTTCAGCGTCATGATCTTCAGCGAGATCACATTGCTTGTAAAGGATACTTCCTGCGAATTCTTTGTGATCAGGGAAGCAAGGGATCCTGCCTTTGCTCCGCCATCCACATCACCGCTCTGTCCCAGACGGGTCTTCTTCGCGGGATTCACGCTGACGGAAAACGGATTGATCGCGTAAAACCCCGGTCCCTTCAGCGTTCCGGTGTAATTGCCGAACAGTGTGACAACCAGCGCTTCTTCCGGTTTTAATACGCGAAGTCCGAGCATGGGAAACCACGCGATACACATGACGATCAGGGAAATGACCATCACCCACAGGTTGTTGGCAATTCCGTAAATAAGTCCCAGAACAGACAATATTTCAAGCGCGATGCAGCAAAGCAGCACTGCCATGCCGTTTTTACGAGTTGACAGAATCTTCTCTTCCATAACAGGCCTCCTCAAATGGCAGATCCAATGGATCTTGCGGAAGATGCTTCTGATAGAACCGACCGGGCATCAGAAGTTTATCAATGTGATATCATTTTAATATCACATTGAATATACGATGTCAACTGCTTTTTCATTGGGAAGAATTCTGCCTCTGCAGAAAGTGTGTCACAGGCGGGAGAAAGAAAAATCCGCAGGTTCTCAATCCTGCGGATTGGTTTCATGTTCGTCATGCGGGAGAGATTTGAGCTTATCTGCGTTTCAGACAGTCCGGCTGCGCAGCTGTGTGAGCAGATGGGTAAAATACGCCGGCAGCGGCGCGGTGAATTCCATATATTCCTCTGTGGCGGGATGAAGGAAGCCAAGCACCATCGCGTGCAGTGTCTGTCCTTCCAGACGGAAGGGGCACTTCTTCGGACCATAGACATCATCTCCGAGCACCGGATGCCCGATGTATGACATGTGGACACGGATCTGGTGTGTCCGTCCCGTTTCCAGGATACATTCCACATAAGTGAAGGAGGAGAACCGCTCCAGCACTCTCACATGTGTGACAGCCCTTCGGGCGGTGCCCTGTGAACCTTTCAGGACGGCCATCTTCTTGCGGTCCTTCGGATGTCTTCCGATCGGTTCGTCGATCAGAAGGCTGTCTTCGGACAGACGTCCGTGCACGATGGCCCGGTAGGACCTGGTGATGCTGTGTTCCTTGAACTGCGCGGCAAGGCTCTCATGTGCAGCGTCATTCTTCGCCGCTACAAGGGAACCGGTGGTATTCCGGTCAATCCGGTGCACGATTCCGGGACGCAGAACACCGTTGATGCCGGACAGAGAATCCCGGCAGTGATACATCAGCGCGTTGACCAGAGTCCCCGTGTAATGCCCCGGTGCGGGGTGAACGACCATGCCCTTCGGTTTGTTGACGACGATCAGATCCTTGTCCTCATACAGGATATCAAGCGGAATGTTCTCCGGAAGGATCTGCGCAGGCTCTGCCTGCGGAAGGATCACCTGAAGCGTCTGTCCGGCCTTTCCTTTTTTTCCGGCCTTTGTCACAGCCGCGCCGTCACAGGTGACATGTCCTTCTTCCATGCGATTCTGCCAGAATGACCGGGATCTGTCCGGAAACAGGGTGCCAAGAATCGCGTCAAGCCTTGCTCCGTCCAGCTGTTCCGGAATCCGGGCAGTCAGAAGCTCATCTGCGCGGTCTTCACCCTCAGACAGACTGTATGGCTCTTCAATTCGTTGCTTGTGCGGATCCGGCATAGGATAATCTTACCTTCTTTTATACATGCGCATAACGCGAACGATCAGCTGATGTCCTCACCTTTGTCGAAAAACAGGACCAGAATCACCAGGGCAGCCGTACTCAGGGATACACAGACATCCGCCAGATTAAAGACGGGAAAATGAATCAGCGAGAAATAGATGAAGTCGATGACATATCCCCTTGCCACCCTGTCAATCAGGTTCCCGGCCGCCCCTGCACAAAGAGCGGCAAGACAGATTCTGAGAGCAGCGTGGCGGTTCGAAACAGCCAGCCGGAATCCGGTCCAGGCACAGAAGATGATACAGGCTATGGCAAATATGACAAAGACCCACTGCCGGTTCTGCAGGATACCGAATGCAGCGCCCCGGTTTTCCAGATAGCGAAGCTCCAGAACCCCGGGGATCAGGTCTATCGCCCCCTTCGGCCTGAGATATGTCATTGCGAGATATTTTGTGTACTGATCCAGAAAGACCAGTATGACCCAGACCAGAAAAGCGGCAGGGAATCTCATATGTTTCTTCTTCATGTCCATATTTCTTCCTGAATGATCAGCCTTCATAGCGGATGCTGCGCAGTGCATCCAGAATTTCTTCGTTGCTTACGGTCTCATCGATATACGCACTGCCCAGACGCTTCAGGAGAATCATCCGCGTTGTCTCGCCGATCCGCTTCTTATCCTTCTTCATCGCCTCCAGAATATCGGAAGGCTCCAGACCGTCATAGGAAATCGGGAGGCCGAACGCGACAGACATATCACGGATCTCATAGAAGATCTCCTCGGGAATGTTCTTCCTCTTCCAGGAAATGTAAGAGGCAGCGACAATGCCCAGGTTCACACATTCTCCATGAGACAGCTGAAAGTCCTTCAGTTTCTCGATCGCGTGCCCGGCGGTATGTCCGAAGTTCAGCAGTGCTCTCTCTCCCTTTTCCAGCGGATCCTTCTGCACAATCGAGCGCTTGATCAGGATGCTGCGCACCACCATTTCCTTCAGGACCTCTGCCTGTCTTTCTTCAATCTCTCCCATGTGGTCCAGGCACCATTCATAATATGCCGCGTCCCTGATCAGCCCGTGCTTGAGCACCTCGCCCATGCCGCTGGCAAACTGGATCTCGTCCAGCGTCCGGAGCGTACTGACATTGAGCCAGACCATGGACGGCTGGTGAAAGGCACCAACCATGTTCTTGTAGGAATCAAAGTCAACCCCGGTCTTCCCGCCGATGGAAGAATCCACCTGGGACAGAAGGGTCGTCGGAATCTGTACAAAGCGGATCCCGCGAAGATAGGTGGCCGCAGCGAATCCGGTCATATCGCCTGTGACACCGCCGCCCAGGGCAACCAGGACATCCTTGCGGTCAAATTCGTGTTCGATCAGATGCACATACAGCTTCCGGATCTCGTCGAGATTTTTATGTGCTTCCCCGGCAGGAATTGTGAAGCTGGTGAGTGTGATGCCGGGCATGCGGAGCGCGTTCATGACATCCTGCAGGTACAGCTTTTCCACATTGCTGTCCGTGACGACGCACACACGGCAGGATTCGATTCCCTGCTCTTTCAGGCGAAGCCCGAGATCGTCAAAGGAATCCGCGGGATAGATCCGGTAGGAAGCCTGGCCGCGCGGCTTCACATCGATCGGTTCCGAAACAGACCATGCTTTTTTCCTGTTTTCTGCCATCTGGAACTGCCACCTTTCTATTATCACTCAAAAAGAAGCGCCGCAGGATGCTCTCCCATGACGCTTGATTCCTCTTCCACAAACATATAATAAAGATGCAGCAAAATACTGTTCCTGATCCTCACAAGGCGTTCTGTCAAAGATCCTCATCCAGGTCAATGTCAAGATTCGGGTCAAATGTCCCGGTCAGGATCTTCTGGAATTCACCTGTGATATCTACGTCGTGAGGTGTAAGGACAAATATGTAATTGCTGATCTTGTCCAGCCGTCCCCGGCTTGCGCAGCAGGCGCCTGAAGCGAAGTCAAATACACGCTGCGAAACATCCAGAGCCAGGCCTTCCAGGTTCAGGATGACAACGCAGTGCGCGATCAGCATCTGCGCGATCTGAAGCGCGTCCTCCATGGACTTGGGACGCACGACGCATACGGAGAAATTATTGCGCTCCACCTCTTCTTCCGGTGCGGCAGCTTTCCTGGGGCGGAAAGCAGAAACTTTCTGCGAAGCATTCTGCGGGGAAGAATTTCGGAAGCGGCGAGGCTGTTTGACAGAGGTCTGACGGGAAGCATTCTTCTGCTTCTTTACAGCGGAAGCATCTTCCTCAAAAACCGGTTCATCGTCATCCTCATCCCTTGAAAGAAAACGTCGGGCAGGAGCGGAATCGTCGAGCTCGTCATCCTCTTCATCAAAGTAATCGTCTTCTTCCAGATCGTCATCATCATTCAGTTTGATTGAATTCAAAAATCTGTCAAAAACACTCATATACTGTAATCCCTCTCTCCCAGAATCCCTGTTCCTACACGGATCATGGTAGCGCCCTCTTCCACAGCAACTTCGTAGTCTCCGGTCATACCCATGCTGAGATGGCGCATACAGATATTATCAATGTTTTCATGTGCTATGTCAACCGCCAAATTCCGCAGCGCACGGAAACAAGGCCGGTTTTCCTCCGGGTTTTCCGTATAGGGTGCTACGGTCATCAGGCCTTCGATCCGAATGTGTTCCAGCGTGGAGATGCTCCTGATAAAATCGACGGCATCCTCCGGCATGATGCCTTCCTTGGAAGTTTCCTTCGCGATGTTCACCTCAACCAGACAAGGCATGATCAGTCCGCGCTGCGCGCTCTCTTTTTCGATCTGGGCAGCCAGCTGTGCGGAGCCAAGCGAATGAATCATAACGGCTCTTCCAACCACATATTTCACCTTGTTGCGCTGCAGATTGCCGATCATATGCCATCTGATGTCATCAGGCAGGACATCATACTTGTCCCTCAGCTCCTGCGGACGGTTCTCGCCGAAGTCCCTGGGACCCAGCGCATACACTTCCCGGATCATGGAGACCGGCTTGGTTTTGCTGACGACAATCAGCGAAACGTCCTCTCTCCTGCGGCCGCTTCTGAGACAGGCGGCCTGAATCCGCTGTTCCACATGATTCAGATTCTCTTCAATAAACCCCATAATGTTACCCCTTTATAATATCGTCTTCATTGACCTTTGAAGCATCCAGGACAATCCGGTCATGTGCGGAAAGTCCGTAGATGTTTCCGGGATCAACGATGCAGAATTCCTCGTTTTCATCAATAATCGTTACCTGCCGGAAGACAGCATACCCCTTGTTGATGTTGTAGACGCCCTGGATCGTTTTGACCGTGTCAGGGGTCACCTGATACTTACGGGAAGAATCAGGCATGATGATATAGTCTCCTGTTTCAAACAGACTGGGATCGATCAGATAGAAGCCGTTTTCCCTGTCATGGGAATACACGGAAGCCGTCACATTGGACATGGAGGAAGACCCGTCCGCGAGGAAGGTTTCACGTGTCAGGAAAACCTCATTCGAGGACTCTTCATTGACTGAGACAAACTCTTCCGGAACCTCCAGGAACGTTTTCTCCGTGATGGAAGAAACAGGAATCTTCAGTCCCTTTGCCCTGTTCAGGATCAGCTCAATCTCGAGATAACGGTCGGAAACATACCGCACAAGAGAAGACTTGAGAGTTATTTTCCCATATGTCCCGTCCTTGCCTTCCACCATCTCGATTGGCGCGGAGAAGGTCTCGTTATCCTTCAGAAACCTGACTCGGATGTTGGAGATATCCTCAAGATCCAACTTCAGGGAATCACTGACCGGAAAACACAGACTCCAGATATCGTTGGTGATCAGTTTATAGATCGGCTCACCGGCCTGGACCGAAGTCTTCAGCCTCAGGTTTTCGCTCTGGTAGGACCCGACATTGAAGCAGTCCGAGGTAAGAGCGTCTGCCGTCAGCCCTTCCATGCCGTCTATGGAATAAACGACAAATCCGGGAACAGGCGCTTCATAGCTTCCCGTGACATAGTCCCCTGCATCTTCATTGACAGAAGACTGCAGGATGACGCCCTGCATGTCAGACTTGAAACTGTAAACTTCTGAGAACATGCTTTCATTGAAGTTGACAGAGAACGTGGTGATTTCATTTTTCGCCTGCGCAAAGTCCGCCTCAGAAAGCGTGGTGACAAGGGCACTCCCTGAAGAGGCGGCACCGTCTGACGCGCCGCCTGCGGCGCAGATCAGCATTCCCGCGTTCGCCTTGGAACCCTCTCTGGCATAATAGGTGATACTGCCGGAAACATCGCTGTCGATAATCTCCTCTTCCTTCAAGGCGATGGCGTTGTACCGGTAGTTTCCGGAAATGGTTCCTTCCACAACCTCATAGCCCGCGATATGCTTCTGTGTCAGGTAAAGCAGCAGGGTAATCAGAATATAGACAAGGATCAGGCCGAAGATCAGCGTCCCAACGTTCACTGAAGACGGCAGGCTCCTTATCCTGCGTGTTTTTCCATAGCGGTTTTGGTTGAATGAGAAGAATGCCAATCGGATTGCTCCTTGTAGTTTACATCAGAATAATCGAGTAGGACGAATCCTACTCGATGAATGCGCTCAAAAACGCGCCATGATCCGCCTGAAAGGCTGCCGGCCGATCACACAGCCGGAAGGATCGCTTTACAGCTCGGCTGTCACCATCTCCCTGTACTGTTCAGGAAGCTGATCCCTTGTCAGGGAAATACTGATGATAAAGTCCACTGAAAACTGGCTGCTGATGGAGGAGAGCTGATCCAGCACCGGGATGACCGTGGAAGGATCCATGGGATCGCTCTCAAGGTGCGCAATCTTCAGGAAGCTGTCAAGATAGACCTTCTCAAGGTCATGGTCCTGAGAGATGATGCCGCAGATAAAGCCGATGAATTCATCCGCATCGGTAAGCGGGTAGTTTGTTACATCGATAAGACGGATGCGGTTATTCAGCTCAAACATATGCTGCGTGTTCTTGTCCAGATATACAACATTGCCGGTTGCCTCTTTCACTTCAAGGTTTGCCTTCTCAAGCAGAACCTTTGTCTTACCCTTACCCTTTTCACCGATGATGAACTGTATCATATTGAATGTCCTCCTTTTAATCAGTATAACGATTCCAGCCTCAAATTACAACCATGGGCAGATGCTTAACCATTTGACGGAACCAGGGACAGAACCTGGTTCATTTCCGGATACAGCGTTTCCTTGGAGTCGGAATGCAGAATCACGGAGATGAACGGGTTTCCGTACAGATCCTTGCTGATCAGCGCAAGGCACGCACCCGCGTCATCCGTGGTACCGGTCTTTCCGCCGTAGATCACAACGTTGGAAGGCTTGGACGCTTCTCCTGTCAGATAATGGTCCGTGGTCTCCCATGTCATGGCATATGCGTCTCCGTCAGCGTCTGTATATTCGGCATAGTAATTCTGTCTCTGAATGATGTCCATAAACAGATCGTACTTCATGGCGGCATTCAGCATCAGATAGACGTCATAGGCGCAGGTGTAATGATCACTTGCGGTCAGTCCGTGTGCATTGACAAAATGCGTATGCGTCGCGCCAATCTCGAGCGCTGTCTTGTTCATCAACTCGACAAAACTGCTGATGCTCCCTCCTCCGACATGCTTTGCGATCATCTGGGCCGCATCATTGCCGGAAGCGATCAGCATGCCGTACATCAGCTGTTTCAGTGTCAGCCGGTCGCCCGCGTGGAGCTCACAGACAGATGACGTCTCTTCGATGTCAAATGCTTCTTCGTCCACCGTGACCATGTCATCCATGTTGCCGTAACGAAGCGCAACCAAAGCGGTCATGATCTTGGTGATGGACGCAGGCGACCTTTGCTCAAAAATGTTTTTCGCGTAAACAACTTTTTCGGAGGTCAGATCAAACAGAGCCGCTTCCGCGGCGCTGATGAAAATCGCATCAGCATCTACATCTGTTTCCGTCACACAGAGTCCGTCCGCAAATGGAGCTGTTTTCACCATCATGTCACCTCCCTGGTGAATCCCGAAAACAGGACTCTCCATGTCATAGGACATCCTAAGGCCGGTATCATGTGAACGGAATATAAAGAACCAGACACTGTAGACAAGTGCCGCGGCGACCGCAAGCATGACAATCGCGATCAGGACAAGATTTCTTGTCGCTCTGGCCTGTGCCCTTTCCCTGGCACGGATGCGGTTCCACTCCCGCTGTGTGTAATAATCAGGTTTATCGTACTGCTTTCTTCCCATATCTTCTATCTAAACTCAGCGATACATCTCTCTCCAGTCAAGGTCTCCGCGTTCCAGTGCCTTCAGAAGAATCTCCGCGGTGGCTATGTTTGTCGCCAGCGGAATGTTGTGCAGGTCACACATGCGGATCACCTTGGACAGGTCAGACAGCTCGTTCTTCGTGGAGATAGTGCTCTCCGGATCACGGAAAAAGAGGACGAGGTCGAGCAGATTCTGCTCCACCATGGTACTCATCTGCTGTTCTCCGCCGACATGTCCCTCCAGGAACTTGTGAACCGGAAGGCCGGAAGCCTCCTGAATCAGTCTCCCGGTGGTGCCGGTTGCGTAAAGATCATGTTTCGACAGAATCTGCCTGTACGCAATACAGCAGTTCTGCATCAGTTTTTTCTTCGCATCATGCGCAATGAAACCGATCTTCATCGATTCTGGCGTCTCCTTTCTTCCTTTACCGGTCAGCCGGAAACCATATAGGTAGGCCGGAACCGGTGCTTTCCGGGATCTGTATCCACCGGCGCGCGGCGCGGCTGCAGACCGACGTTCAGGACAATTCCGATCTGCATGCAGAATGTCACCAAAGATGTAACACCGTAGCTGACAAAGGGAAGCGTGATGCCCGTGTTCGGCATCAGTCCCGTAGTAACGCCGATGTTCAGGGAACTCTGAAACAGAATCAGAGAACCGACCCCCATACAGATCAGCATGCCTGCCTTCTCCCGCGCGCGCAGTCCGATGCGCACACAAAGAATCGCGATAATCAGTTCCAGCGTCACGATTGCGAGACAGCCTGCGAATCCAAGCTCTTCTCCTGCGACGGCAAAGATAAAGTCTGTCTGCGGTTCGGAGATAAAGTTACCGTTCTTGACAGAATTCACGGCGTTATTGTTCAGTCCCTTGCCGTACAGCTGTCCGGAGCCGATCGCGATGATCGAGTTCTGCTGCTGGTATGCCTCTTCCGCGTATTCCATCGGACGAAGCCATGACAGAATACGGTCCCTCTGGTATTCCGCGATCAGCGTCTGATCCGGACTGAGAACGATACTCAGGAAGATCGCAGCACTTGGTACAGCGACTGCAAGGATCGAGAGAATAATCTTCCAGCTCAGTCCTGCTGTAAACAGTATAACACAAAATATCAGCGCTGTGACGATCGTAGTGGACAGATCTGGTTCCCGGTAGATCAGATACAGAGGAATACAAAGAATCAAAATCGAGCCCAGCAGAACCTTCGGGGTATTCAGCTTCGCGTCATGCTGCTGGAAATAGCCTGCGTAAAAAACGATCAGGGCCATCTTCATCAGGTCGGACGGCTGGAACTGAACACCGATATTGATCCATCTCGTCGCGCCACCGACATTGACGCCGATCAGAAGAACGGCAACCAGAAGGAGGCATCCGATCAGAAACAGAATCCAACGCATCCGCACAAAAACCGTATAGTCAAAGAGCGAGATGGCGAGCATAACAGTGATACCGATCACAAGGCCGAAGATCTGCCTTGTCTGGGATGACTGCTGGGCGCTTCCGATTACCATGATGCCGATCATGGAAAGCGCGATTACAGCCGCAATCAGGGGAAAGCTGTAGTTTCTCAGTTTATATTGCCGGAACATATCCTAACCTCATCTTCTGCCTGCCGCCTGCTCTTTGCCTGCGCGCGGTGTCTCGAAAAACCTGGTCCACATCTTGCCGGATATGGTGGTCAGCTTCAGGCGTCCGTCTTCCACGGCCGCTGCCTGCGGATAGATGGAATAGCTGTCGTCCATGGTCTTTTTGCGGATTCCGCTGACACCCTTGTGAGAACAGACCTCCAGTACCTGCGGCTTCAGGACAAGCGCGGCAGCGAAGCTGTAAGCGTCTCCTCCCAGTCCCGCCCGGAGTGTTCCGAGGGCACAGCCTGCCACAAAGATGCTTCCGGAGCAGCTGACTTCACCCAGCGGCTCCACATCGCCCAGAATCAGGATGGAACGGTCGCTGAGAACCTTCTGCCCGTTTTTGACGGTGCCGCGGTACAGATCCGCTCCCGCGATCAGGTCCTGATCCGGTTTGCCTGATTCTGCAGCGCTTTGCCCGTTTTCTCCGCCCGCTGTACTTTGTGTCATGCTGTCTGCGGGACGGTTTTTCAGTGCCTGCGTGATCGCCCGGTACTGGGCAGCTTCCAGTTCCTCATCTTTCTCAAGAATACAGATGATATCCAGACCGCAGCTCTGCGTGATGGCATAGGCTACGGCAGACTGTTCCTGTTCAGGAAGGAGTCTTCCTTTAAACTCCAGGGCCATCTGCGCGCCGCGGAAGAACCTTGCGCTGGAAGTGAACTTCTCCTTGACATCCGCGAGGATCTTCTCAAACGGTACGGACGGATCCATCACAAGTGTCAGGACATATTGTGAGCTTTTCAGTTCGATCGATGAATTCTGCATATCAGTCTGTCCGTGTATTTCCTGCTGTCACCTGGATGGCATGTCCTGGAATCAGCTCAGAAGTATCTTTCTGCTTAAAGTAATAGTTGACCACATCTCTGGCGAGTGCCGCCGTGTTGGCTGAGGTATAGCCATAGGCAATCCTGCAGGCGAGCGCCATCTGCGGCTCTTCGGAAGGCGCGTAGCCGATGAACAGAGCGTGGTTCGGCTTCGTGGTAACCTCCTGCGCGGTACCCGTCTTACCGGAAACAGCCACACCGCTGTAATCCTCAAAGGAGGAATGATTCAGCACAACCTCGCGCATTCCGGTGTGAATCGCGTTCCAAAGTTCGGAGGAAAGCTGCAGTTCACTGTGCAGTTCCGGCTTATGCTCTGTGACCGTATTGCCGTTGGAATCCGTAATCTTGTCCACCAGGGTCAGGTCATAGCACTGACCGGAATTGGCGACCGTCATGACATAACGGGCAAGCTGCGAGACGGTGTAGGCATTGTCTGCCTGTCCCATGGCACCGCGGACCGCGTCGTAGGTCAGCATATGCGGGGAGGATTCCGGCACTTCGATGCCGGATGTGGAATCCAGGCCGTACATGCTGGCATACTTTTTCAGGCGTTCCACGCCTGCGTCATCGTCGTATTCTCCTTCTGCCGAAGCCAGACGCCAGCCGATCGTGTTAAAGAAGAAGTTGCAGGAATTCTTGATTCCGTCTGTCAAAGATTCGGTTCCATGCGCGCCAGGATAAATCCAGCACTTGATCGTCGGATCGACTCCGTCGAATTCACCTGTACAGTACAGCTGTTCCGTAACGCCAAGAACCCCTTCCGCGACGCCCGCGGTAGCGGCGATCGGCTTAAAGGTGGAACCCGGTGCCAGAAGCTCCTGCGTTGCACGGCTGTAGAACGGGCTTGACAGGTCGGTCACCAGCTTGTTGTAGTAGGCCGTATCCATGTCATTGACCAGCCGGTTGCTGTCGTAGCTTGGGTAGGTGACACATGCCTTGACTGTCCCGTCTTTCGGATCCGTAACAACAACCGCGCCGGAACACGGCATCAGCGCCAGCTGCGCGGGTGTGATCTTCAGGTTGTAGATCATGTCGCGGATAAAGTCATAGCCGCTGAGCGACCCGCTCGAAAGCCTGTCATAGTCCGAGGTATTCATCTCCAGGACCCCCTGGTCAAACAGAAGCAGGCATACCTGCGCACCGTTCAGCTCATGCGCCATCAGCATATAACGGAATACTCTCTTACAGAAATCCGTATCCGAGCCGAGGTAGGATGCGATATAATCCGCCAGCGCGGTATAGACCTCTGTGGAGTCCATATAATCCATATTCTCCGTGATCCCGTTGACGTCGATCCAGTTGTTCGAGATCGCGTAAGTAAGGAACTCCTGCAGGGAGATGGTCTCTTCTTCTGCCCACGCCTTATAGGTCAGGTCTGACTTGTCGATGGCTTCCTCATTGAGAATCCCCGCAGCCGGAAGCATATTGTTGACAATATAGGACTGGTAAACCTTCATCTCGTCGGACAGCTCCGAATAGGGTGTCGGGTCGTCCCTTGTCAGCTGGTCGCGGATCTGGGCAAAGATGGACTCTGCCTTCCTCAGGAACGCGTCATAGACATTCTTTTCATTGGTCGAGGCGTCCGGATCAGACAGATGTTCCACGCTGAGGACATTGTTCTCAAACAGGGAGTAATAGACATCGTAGACCGGCGTGACGACATCGTCAGCCGAGGTAATCCACTCTGTGTCAACGGATTCTGTGTCGACGATGTTTGCCCACAGAATACCGGCGATGTATTCCTCCAGAATGTGATAGCAGGCCTTCTGGAGATCGGAATCCAGGGTCAGATAAAGGGAATTGCCAGCCTGAGGCTCTGTGCGCGAGGAAACCTGCAGCGTTCTTCCGAGGTTGTCGACATAGATCGTCTCGGATCCCTTCCGGCCCTGCAGGTCTGTCTCCATCTTCTTCTCAAGGCCGACTTTGCCCACAATGTCAGTGGAGTCATAGCTTGTGTCCGCTTCCCGCAGTTCCTTGAGTTCCTCCGCGGAAACCTGGCCGGTATAACCGATAATCGGCGCGAAGTACAGCGCGTCATTGTACACTCTCTTGTAATTCTCGGTTACGTTGATTCCCTGCAGGACACCGGTGTTTTCCAGCAGCTGCGAAACCGTCTCCTGCTTTACGTCAGAAGCAAGCGTGATGGAATTATAGCGCTGGTATGCATTTGCCTGAAGCGTAGAGCGGAACTGGCAAAGCTGCAGGACCTTCTCGGGAGGAAGTACCCTCGGCATGTTCCAGTATGCGAGATCCTCATCCGCGTATCTGTCAGAGTTGATCCCGTAATATTTGTCGGAACACATCAGCGCAATCAGGTCCGGCGCGGTGATCTCCGCTTCTTCAGGCGTCATCTCATCGATGGTCCGGTATCCGAAGAAGTCCGCCTTGAACCTGGACAGGTTGAAGCCCTTGACGGTATAGACATAATTGCCGTTTTCGTCCAGCGCGATCCGGAAGTTGTTGTAAGTCGAATCGCCATGTGATTCGATGATCGTTACCGCCGTATACAGAATTCCGTTCAGGTTCAGGTTGCGTGTGACGGAATCCGCGTAGCTTCCCTTGTCCTCAAAGGTCACTTCGTATATGAGTTCATTGTAGGCCAGAAGATTCCCGTTGCAGTCATAGATCTCTCCGCGCGTGGACTTCAGAACCTTCTTCTTCTCAATGGAAAGCGTGAAATCATTCTCATAGCTTTCGCCGTTCAGAATCTGAAGGGTAAAAAGACGCGAAACAATCAGTCCGAAAAGTATGAGAAAGATCAGGATCAGGATAATAACCCTGCCCCTGAGAGAATCTGCCGGTGTATGTCTTTTTTTCTGCTGCTTCAAGCTTTATACCTCAAAAGTAAGATCTTACCGTCTTCTTGTTCACATAATAGTTCAGCTGATACAGAAATACAGCAAAGATGACGGTATAGATCATCTCGGGGATGATCACTCTCCCCAGATAGAAAAACACATTGATGCGTCCTCTGATCATAAAGGTTGTGACATACTGGTAGAGTCCGTAACAGATGTCACAGATTCCGATCAGAAGGAGCGGTGTCTTGATATCATCATCATAAAAGATCCGGTACGCATACCCCGCGCCATATCCGATCCAGGTATAGATCAGGGCATAGAATCCAAGTATGCCGCCTCCGAACAGATCCAGAAGGATTCCTGTGATGAATCCGATCGTCATGCCGGTCCTGCTTCCGCACATCAGCGCGAAGGAAGCGGTCAGGATGACCGGAAGATTCGGCCGGATCGAAGCGACCGCAACATAGGACATCAGCGTTGTCTGCAGGAGCGGTGCAAGGAAGCACAGCAGGCCGATCAGAAGCTTTCGTTTCACTGCGCTCCTCCTTCCTGTGCCTGAGCGCCGTCTTCCGCGTTCTCCTGTCCGCCTTCGGCAGCATTCTCCTGTCCGCCTTCGGCAGCGTTCTCCTGCCCGCCTTCGGCAGCATTCTCCTGCCCGGCGTTCTCACCATTCTCTTCCGCCTGCTGCGCCGCCCTGGCGGCATCCTCCGCACGGGGGGCTGTCAGCGTCGTACCGCTCTGTCCGGAACCGGAAGCCTCTTCCGGAACCTCTCCTTCACTTGGGATATATTCCTTGAGCGTACGAATGACAAGAACCTCCTGCAGATGATGGAAATCCACCGCGGGGTTCACCGTTCCGGATTTGGTCAGGTTGTTCGCGTCATTGTTCAGCTCGGAGATATAGCCAATCAGAATGCCGGGGAGATACTTCTCGGAAATGCTGCTGGTCACAACCTTGTCGCCGACGTGCACATGATTGTTGTCATCGGTGAGCTTGACAAGGGAGAGCGTTCCTTCGTCAAGAAGCTGAAGATTGCCCGCGATGATGCAGGTGTCGCTTGTCGTGGATATCATGGCGGAAACATTGGAATCGTCATCGGTAATCGCACGCACCCTCGCCCAGTTCGGACCGGTCTGCGTCACGATGCCGCACAGTCCTGCCCCGGCCAGCACATTGCAGTCCACAGAGATCCCATCATTGGATCCCTTGTCGATGGTAAAGGTCGTGAACCAGTTCCCCGAGCCCTTGGAAATGACATGGGCAGCCACGGTATCATAGTCTGTATACTGCTCTTTCAGTTCCAGAAGTCCCTGCAGACGGTTCAGTTCTTCCTTGTTCAGAACCAGCTTGGAATTCTCGGCCTTCAGTGTATCAACCTGATTCTGCAGCTGGATGTTTTCCTCGCGAAGCGCCGCGGCGTCCGTCATATTGGCGGAGAAACCGGACAGGAAGGCGCCCAGCTGGTTCATTCCCTTCTGAACCGGCGTGATGATCATACCGGTAAAGCCTGTCACAGGGCTCGTGGTTCCGGACCCGATGATCGAGACTGCGATGAGCGCGATGCAGATCAGCGAAAGTATGATCAGGGTTGTCTTTCCCTGTTTGCGGTTCTGGTTCATGTCAGTTACCTCTTATCTTTTGGGAGAACGCATCAGCGTGTGCAGTTCTTTCTGATTGATCATGGTGATCAGTCCCCGTATGGTGGAATTCTTCGGATCCTGAATATGATACACAGGAAGCGATACCTCTTTCTGCAGGTACATCGGCAGGTTCTGTATCATGGATACGCCTCCGGTCAGGAAGATGCCTTCCCGGAAGATGTCCTGCCGCAGCATCGGGGGCGTACGGTCGACAACCTGGCGGACCTCGTCAACGATTCTGTCGATCGTGGCCAGAACAGCGACCGAAACAGCGAGCGCCGGAATCATGTCCGACTTGGGAAGGCCGGACAGCGTATGAATCCCGAACACCTTCTGTTCAAGCCTCGGGCCGTTGATCATGAAGGCAAGATTGTTCTTCAGCTGTTCCGCGGATCTGTGCCCGATGTTGATGTTGAACTTGCGGCGCACCATCGTGACAATATCATCATCCAGCGTGAAGCCGCCCTCTTTCAGCGTCCTGCCGATAATGACCTTCCCGTCGGAGATCACGGAGATCTCGGTCGTATCCGCACCGATGTTCACGATCATGTGTCCTTCCGGACCAAGGACGGGCAGACCGATGGAGACAGCATCCGCTATCCCCTTATCAACCAGGTGAACCCTTCCCGGGCTGAGGGACGTATTGCAGACATTATAAAAAGCGCGCTGTTCCACAGGGGTTACCTGGGAGGGCACCGCGATGCAGATTCCCGCACTCTTCTGCGAAAAAGTTGTAAACTTGCGAAGTGTGTAAGTGAGCACACTTTCCATATCCGGAGCAGACGCGATCACGCCGCCCGTCATGGGACGCACAACCTGGACAGAGACCGGATTCTTCTCGTACATGGCGTACGCGTCATTCCCGATCGCGAGGATCTTTTTTCCTCTCCGCGCGATCATGTTCCGGCTTTCCATAAACTGCTCGCCGCTCTTGTCGCGCAGCTTCAGGGTATCCGTGCCCAGGTCCACCCCGATAATATTCGAAAAAAACATGTATGCTGTTTTACCCCTTACTGTAAATGGATCCTCTTACAGAATACGTGACTGCCGCATGCTGACATAGGATCTGTCTCCAATGACAAGGTGATCCAGCAGAGGGATCCCGATCAGTTCTCCTGCCTGCGCGATCCGGTTTGTGATCTCGATATCCTCAGCGGACGGAGACGGATCCCCGCTCGGATGATTATGCAGAAGAATGATGGATGCAGCCCTGCGGGAGAGTGCCTCCTTATAGATCTCCCTCGGATCCAGGAAGGCGGCATTGACACTGCCTCTGGAAACCATCTTTTTGCCCAGCAGTCTCCCCTTGCTGCTCAGGCACAGGACGATTACAATCTCCTGATTCTCGTGGCGCATCTCTTCCATGTAGTAGGAACCGATGACCTTGGGATCGTTATATACCAGTTCGTCCTCGGCACCGATTTTTGCCTGGGCGATCCTTCTGGACAGTTCCGCGATACAGCGGATCTGCATCGCCTTCACCGGGCCGATGCCTCGGATCTCGAGCAGATCCTCCAGGCCTGCACAGTGCAGCATGGCAATTCCTCCGCTGCCAAGAGATCTGAGAATGTCACGGCTCATCTGAAGAGCGCTGACGCCTTCCGCGCCGGAACGCAACACAACGGCGAGCAGCTCTGCATCGGAGAGTGCCTCCGGGCCAAAGTGCTCACACTTCTCGTAAGGACGCTCCTGCTTCGGGATGTCACTGATCTTTGTTCCGTAATCTGTATTCTTTTTCATGCGCTGAACCTGCGCGTACTCTCTTTGCCATTTTACATGATCCGCTTCCATTATTCAAGGACGACGCATGGAAGGTCACAGACAAATCATACACGATTCAACGCTGCTTAGAGCTCAGAATCTGCTCAGCGACGCGCAGGCCGTCAGCGGCGGCGCTTGTGATCCCGCCGGCATAGCCTGCTCCTTCACCGCACGGATAAAGGCCCGGATGCCCGATGGCCTGAAGATTCTCTCCTCTCTCGATCCGAACCGGCGAGGACGTGCGGCTCTCCGCGGCGCACAGCAGTGCGTCAGGACTTGAGAATCCCTTGATCTGGCGTTCCCATGCAAGAATCCCCTCTTCTATTCCTTTCAGAATACGCTCCGGGAAAACAGGACGAAGATCAGCAATCTTCCACCTTCCCATGATCTGCGGTTCATAATCCGGCAAAGAGCAGCTGCCTGGTGATCCGGCACATGAAAAATCCCCGAACCGCTGCGCGGGAATGGCACCGCCGCCGGCGTCGAAGGCAGCTTTCTCCAGCCGTCTTTGAAACTCCATTCCGATCAGCACCTGCTTCCGGGAGCCCGTTTCCTGCAGTTTTCCATGCGCAGGATTCGGATCATGCGCCTCCCAACCGCGCAGGTCAGCCGCAATCTCCTCCGGTGAAACGGTCACAACGATTGCGCTGTTGGCACAGGAAGAAGCGCGGTCATGGAAACTCATCCCGTTGACGGCAAGGTGTCCCTTCTCGGAGGATGCATTCACGACATAACCGCCCGGACACATACAGAAGGAATACACGCCCCTGCCCCCGGGAAGACGGTGCGTGAGCTTATAGGAAGCCGCCGGAAGCTGGTATCCGGGAGAATCCCCGTACATAGCCCGGTTGATCATCGCCTGCGGATGCTGTATCCGGACGCCGACGGCAAAGGACTTCGGGTGCATCTCGATGCCCGTATCCCGCAGCATCTCAAAGGTATCCCTGGAAGAATGACCGATCGCAAGAACGAGATGCCGTGTTGAGAAAGAAATCGATTCTCCCAGGGCACCGGTGCAGGATACCTGCCAGATTCCGCGGCTGCTTTGCAGCCGGTACATGCGGGTCTCAAAAAAGACTTCGCCTCCCCGGAAGCAGATCTCATCTGTCAGGTTTGTGACAACCTCTTTGAGCACGTCCGTTCCGACATGCGGTTTCGAAGAGTACAGAATCTCGTCACTGGCTCCGGCACTGACAAAGGTTTCCAGGATAAAGCGGATCCTGCCGTCAGGGTCTTTTACGCCGGTATTCAGCTTTCCGTCTGAAAATGTGCCCGCTCCGCCTTCGCCGAACTGGACGTTGGATTCGGGGTTCAGGCTGCCCTTGTTCCAGAACAGCTGCACACTCCGGCTGCGGTCTTTCGCCCTCTGTCCCCGTTCGATCAGAATCGGCCTGCACCCTGCGCGGGCAAGCAGAAGGCCGCAGAAAAGCCCGGCAGGGCCTGTCCCGACAATCAGGGGCCTGTCCGGGTCTGTCAGACATAGATCGGTTTCACGGGGATCAGTTCTCCCGCCGCATGCGTCAGTTTCACGGGAATCAGCCTTCCCGCCGTATGCGTCATCAGAGCAGAGCCCGGATCTGCTGTCTTTTTCCTCATGAATTCGGGCAAAACGGTAGACTGCCGGCTGATATGCTTCCACGTTTTTCAGACCGGCGCCAAGAATCCGCCGTTCGGTCTGCTCGTCTTTGAGCCGGACAAGCACTGTGTAAACCTCGGAAAGCTCCGGTTTTTTCCTGGCATCAATCGAACGGCGCAGCACCTCATAGGAGAATGCGTCAGCCCTGCCAAGGTGCAGCGCTTTCCGGATGGCTTTTTCAAGAAGGTCCTCCCCGGCGCAGGGCTTCAGTTTCAGCTGTGTGAGTCGAATCAATGAAAACCGCTCCTTTTTCTGTTACTGCGCTGCGTGCGTCCCGGCTGTATAGCCGCTGGACCAGGCCCATTGAAGGTTGTAGCCGCCGCAGGGACCATCAATATCAATCAGTTCTCCCGTCAGGAAGATCCCCTTCAGGTCTTCTGATACACACTCAAGCGTATCCGGATTCAGTTCTGTGGTTCTGACACCGCCCACACAGACCTGGGCACTGTCAAAGTCCCTCAGCCTGGAAGCCTTCAGGCTGAAATGCTTGAGGACATGCGCAAGACTGCTTCCTGTCTGCTCTCCAAGAGCCAGTACGGCCGGGATCATTCTCGAAGGAACAAGGCCGCACAGGATCTTTTCATCACTGATCCCGTCGAACTTCCCGCGCATGGAATGGATCATAGATTCGATCTCTTCCTCCGTATTGTCCGGAATCAGGTCCAGGCTGATCGTAACATCATGTCCGCTGTGAAGCGCGCGCACAACCGACCGGCTCAGGTTATAGACCACAATACCTGACAGATCCTGCTGGGTAAACTGAATCTGTCCTCTCTCCTGCGCAATCACCTCACCGTCCGACAGCACGCTGACAACCGCGAAGGTGCGTGTTCCGGCGGCGGCAAGGAAAGGATCTTCGACTGTTTTCTTCCCGGATGCAGCCCGGTTCCTGGAGCCGGGGACATATGCCCTTGCCTCCGGAGAAGGGAAGGCGCAGGATACAGCGGTCAGTCCCGGAAGGACATCTGTGACATCAAGCCCGAGCATACGGCTGAGTTCATATCCGCTTCCGTTGGAACCGGTGGCCGGAACCGCCCTGGACCCGCAGCTGAGGATGACACTGTCAGCCTCATAGTTCCAGGTCTTTGTCCGCACGTTCCAAAGACACCCGGTCTCTTCACTGCCGGGACTGAGATCACGTCTCTCGATCTCAATGACCTCCTCACTGTATTTCATTTTCACCTTCAAAGCCTGCAGTGTGCGAAGAAGAATCTCCAGAACGCTGGCAGACTGTCCGGTGACCGGATAGACGTAGGTCCTGTGTTCCACGCTGGTCAGAAGCCCTTCCTGATGGAAGAAGTCAAGCGTATCCTGTACACTGAACTGGCTGAAAACAGAATGGACCATCCCACGGGCAAATTCAGGGTCGGATGAATCATACACAGACGCGATGTGCTCATTCAGGTTGGTCAGGTTGCAGCGTCCGTTGCCGGTAAGCAAGAGCTTTCTGCCGGGCTTTGCCCCTGCTTCAAGCATTGTCGTCTGCGCGCCGGCGCGCGCGGCGGCGATCGCAGCCATCAGGCCGGAAGGACCTCCTCCGATTACAAGAACTTTTTTCATGTATGTCATCCTCCTTGGTGAACAACAGTTATCAGGCGATGTAACAGTAAATCGCAATATAGTGGCACAGGCTTCCACCCATCACAAACAGATGAAAGATCTCATGCGTCCCGAAGTTCTGGTGCTTCGCGTTGAACAGCGGAAGCTTCAGGGCATAGATGATTCCGCCGATCGTATACAGGATTCCGCCCGCGAGGAACCAGAAGAAGCATGCCCTGGGAAGATCCCGCAGCAGGCAGGGAAACGCAGTCACGCAGGCCCACCCCATCCCGATATAGAGGATCGAGGAAAACCACTTCGGACAGCTGATCCAGAACAGCTTGATCACGATTCCGGCGATAGCGATGCTCCACACAAGGATGCACAGATTCCTGCCGGCAGGCTGGCTGAAGGCAAGGATGCAGGGCGGTGTGTAGGTTCCCGCGATCAGTATGGAAATCGCGCTGTGATCGATCTTCTGAAGGATCCTGTTCTTCTTCTCTCCCAGATCAAAGGTATGGTAAACCGTCGATGCCGTGTACAGAAAGACCATACTCAGAATAAAGACCAGCATACAGACCATCGCGGCTTTGTCCTGGCGTCCGGCAGTCTTTCCCAGCAGCGGCCACGCACCTGCCGCGGCCATCAGAAGGCCGATAAAATGCGTCAGCGCGCTTCCCGGATCTTTGATCCATCCAAATGCGTTCATGTCGATTCCTCCTCGTTGTCACACAGATGTAAAAATTACACTATATGGTTTTTGATACTACATCACGCAGTTTGGATTATACTATATTTTTTTCAGAAGAACAACACCTAAGCCAGACCGTCAAAAGCATGCTGCCTGAGCGCTTCAAACAGAACGATGGAAACACAGTCGCTCAGGTTCATGGAGATCACACCCTCCCGCATCGGGATACGCACACTCCTGTCTGGATATCGATCCAGAATCGACTGCGGCAGGCCTGTGCTCTCTTTCCCGAACAGAAGAAAGGCATCCTTTTCGTAGCGCATCTGCGTATAACAGGTTCTGCCCTGTGTCTCGACCGGATAGAGCACTGCGTCCGGATTCCTTCTCAGGAAGTCATCAAAGTCAGCGTACCGCTCGACATCGAGCATTTTCCAGTGATACATGCCGGCTCTCTTCAGATGCCGGTCGGACAGGCTGAAGGATACCGGCTCGATCAGGTGCAGCTTCGCGCCCACTGCCACGCAGGTGCGTCCGATGTTTCCCGTATTTGCCGGTTTTTCCGGTTCATATAAAACAATATTCCACATACAGATCTTTTGACCCTGTGATCAGAACACAAGCAGGCCTTTCTCATACAGCCTCTGCGCAGCCTTCAGAATGCCGAATTTTGCGTGGGCAAAGGTCAGCCCGCCCTGGAAGTAGGCCGCGTACGGCTCATGCAGCGGCCCGTCCGCGGACAGTTCGATGGAGGATCCCTGGATAAATGCGCCTGCCGCCATGATGACCTGGCTGTCGTAGCCCGGCATCGCCCAGGGCTCAGGCGCCACATAGGAATCCACCGGTGCCGCTGCCTGGATGCCTTCGCAGAAGGCGATCAGGCCTTCTGCGGAACCGAACTCGATGGCCTGGATGATATCCTGCCTTTTCTGCTTCGCGTCAGGAATACAGCGGTAACCGAACCGTTCAAACAGATTCGCCGCGAAAATCGCGCCCTTCAGCGCGCCCGCGGTCACAACCGGTGCCAGAAACAGTCCCTGGTACAGGGATCGGTTGATGCCGAGGCTTGCTCCAACCTCACGCCCTAAGCCGGGAGAAGTCAGTCGGACAGCACAGTTGCTCACACACGCTTTCGTCCCGGCGATGTAGCCGCCCATCGGGGCAAGACCGCCGCCCGGATTCTTGATCAGAGAGCCCACTGTCATATCCGCGCCAAAGTCGGAAGGCTCCACGCGGTCAACGAATTCCCCGTAGCAGTTGTCAACCATAACGATGACATCCGGTCTTAAATCCTTCACAAACCGGACCGCTTCCGCGATCTGCGCCACTGAAAGGGACGGCCTTGTCAGGTATCCTTTGGAGCGCTGAATCGCCGCAAGACGTGTCTTTGGCCCGAGCGCCTTCTGAATCGCGTCAAAGTCAAAGCTTCCGTCTTTGGTCAGTTCCACCTGCCGGTAGGAAACACCGTATTCGGCAAGGCTTCCCATCGAGGGGCGGATGCCGATTACCTCTTCCAGTGTATCATATGGTTTGCCGCTGATCGAGAGCATCTCGTCTTGCGGCCGCAGATTGGCGCTGAGCGCAAGGCTGAGCGCATGGGTGCCGCAGGTAATCTGCGCGCGGACCAGCGCGTCCTCCGTATGGAAGACGTCCGCGTAGACCCTCTCAAGGTCGTCCCGTCCGGCATCATTGTAACCGTATCCGGTCGACCCGTTGAAATGCTCCGCGCTGATCCGGTTCTTCTGCATCGCCGCGAGCACCTTCAGCTGGTTGATCTCACAGGTTTCATCAATCTTCTCGAACCGGTCTTTCAGATGGGATAGAATCTCCTCTCCCATGTTCCACAGAGCCGGATCAATCCCCATATTCTGATATGCCTGTTCTGCTGTTTCACAGATCTTCATCTGTCATCTTCTCCGTTTCCGCCAAAGGCAGGTTATTGTGCATCTTCAGAATCTGCAGCATCAATTCCGGGATCTGAAGAGAGGATCTTCCGATCCTTCAAAATCTGCAGCATCACTTCCAGAATCTTATCGTCATCCTCACCGTAATCGTCCTTATCGATCCAGGTGACCTCTTTCTCTCTCCGGAACCAGGTGAGCTGTCTTTTGGCGAAATGCCGTGTGTTCCGCATGATCAGACGCACGGCTTCTTCATATGGAATCTCACCGTCCAGATACCGGAGCATCTCCGCGTAGCCAAGCCCCTTCATTGAAGTCATGTCCTTCGTCAGGCCCATTTCTTTCAGCGCCCGGACTTCTGCCTCCAACCCTTCTTCCAGCATCTGGCCGACACGCGCGTCGATTTTCTCATAAACCCGGGAGCGTTCCTGTGTCAGCACAAAATAACAAAACAGATAAGGTGAGGTGCGGCTTCTCTCTTTCTGATTATGCGCTGAGATCTTCAGTCCGGTCTGATGATGGAATTCGAGGGCCCGGATCGTTCTGCGCACATTGTTGGGATGAATCGCGGCGGCTGCTTCCGGATCCACCGCTTCGAGCATCGCGTGCAGTACGGCGGGATCCTTTTCCGCCTCCAGCTCCCTGCGCCAGGCATCATCTGTCTCGGCCTGGGTAAAATCAATATCGTACACCACGGACTGGATGTAGAAACCGGTTCCGCCTGTCAGGATCGGAATATGGCCGCGCGACGCAATCTCTTCCATAGCCTTTTTGGCCAGCTGCTGGAACCGGACAACGTCAAACGATTCGGAAGGATCCAGCACATCGATCAGATGATGGCGGACACCGTCCATTTCTTCCGGCCGGATCTTGGCGGAGCCAATGTCCATATGGCGGTATACCTGCATGGAATCCGCGGATATGATCTCACCGCCGATTTTTTTCGCCAGTGAGATGGACAGTTTTGTTTTGCCGACCGCAGTCGGTCCGGTCAGTACGACCAGTTTTTTCTGATTCATGGCGCGAAACGGGTCCTTGTCATACGATGCGATGGAACTTTTTTTCAATCTCAGCCTTTGTCATGGACAGGATGGTCGGACGTCCGTGGGGACAATTGTATGGATTGTCCAGCGTCAGGAGCTCTGTGATCAGCTGGTTTGCCTCCTCAAAGCTCAGGCGGGTATTGCCTTTGACGGCAGCCTTGCAGGCCATGGTCGCCACATGCATGGTGACAGTTTCCAGGGAAGCCTTTCCGTATTCCGCGCTGAGACTGTCGAGCATCTCCATAAAATATTCCCTGCCGGTCAGTCCGAAAAGGTCCTGCGGAACGGCTGAGATCATGTAATCATGGCCGCCGAACGGCTCAATCTCAAAGCCGATCGCCTGGAACGATTCCAGGTTTTCCTTCAGAAGCGCTTCCTCAGTCAGGGACAGGGTGATGACCATCGATGGGCTGAGCAACTGGGAAGCTGCCTGTTTTCTGCGATACTTCTCCATCAGCCGTTCAAACAGCACCTTCTCATGAGCCGCGTGCTGATCGATGATATACATGCTGCCGTTATATTCGATAATCCAGTAGGTTTCAAAAAGCTGGCCGATCAGGCGGTGACCGGGTCTGGCCTCTTCGCTCAGGAAAGAGGGCTGCTCTGCCCTTGTCTCTTCGCCCGGAAGCGAAGTCTGCCAGACTTCTGCTCCTTCGCCCGGAAGCGAAGGCTGTCCGGCCTCTGTCTTTTCACCCGAAAGCGAAGGCTGCCCTTCCTGTCCGGGAACGGAGACCTTTCCTTCAAAGCTTTCGTCGAAAATGGACAGCTGGGATACTTCCTTCAGAAAATCATTGGAAGCGCGTGCGCTCTCAGCACTTTTGTCCGGATATTTCCTTTCATAGGGGGAAGCACTCTGGCTCTTTCCGGCTCCGCTCAGATAGCCCCCGGGAGCCAGGTGTTCTCTGCGCAGAGTCTCGAAGGGTTCGGGAACGTCTTTTGTCCGCTCTGTCTGAAGTGCTCTCTCCCGTGCTTCGCGCTGGGACCTCAGTATCTCGGCGCTTGTACCGGGGATGGTTTCGACGATCAGGTCGCGGTGATTCAGCATTTCCTTCACCGTATCCCTGACAAAATCGAATACGGCCGGTCCATTGTCAAAGCGCACCTGCGCCTTGGCCGGGTGGACATTGACGTCCACACAGTTTCCGGGCAGCGTGAGCGACAGGATGACAAACGGAAACTTATGCTGCATCAGGAAGGTCTCATACCCCTCCTCGATGGCCCGGGAAAAGATATTGTTGTACACCAGACGTCCATTGACATACAGAATCTCACAGGTCCGGTTGCCGCGGCTGATCGCCGGCTTGCCGAGCCAGCCCTTCAGGGACATCTCATGTTCTTCGTCTGTACGGCTGACCTCGATCATGTTCGAGCGGATCTCCCTGCCGAAGACCGCGCTGATCACGTCCGCCTGGCTGCCATAGCCGGAGGTGGAGAGCCTGGTTGTGGAATTCACCATGAATTTTATGCTGATATGCGGGTTGGACAGTGCCAGCCTGCTGACGTAATCACTGATATACCCTGCTTCCGTCTGCGCGCTCTTGAGGAACTTTCTTCGCGCAGGGGTATTGTAGAACAGATCCCGCACGATAAATGTGCTGCCCTCCGGCGCGCCAACTTCCTCGAACAGCCGCTCTGTCCCACCTTCCACTTTGTATCGGATGCCGGTCAGGTTCTCCCTGACCTTTGTGATCAGCTCCACCCTGCTCACCGCGCTGATGCTGGAAAGGGCTTCTCCGCGGAAGCCGAAGGAACGAATCTGCAGCAGGTCATCCACCTGTGTAATCTTGGAGGTGGCATGGCGCTGAAAGGCATTCCTGATCTGTGAGGGATCGATGCCCTCCCCGTTGTCCGTTACACGGATCATGGACAGACCGCCGTCGCGGATCTCAACGGTGATGGCCGAAGCACCGGCATCGAGCGCATTTTCGCACAGCTCCTTCACGATGGAGCCCGGGCGTTCCACGACCTCTCCGGCAGCAATTTTGTCTATGGTAGTCTGTTCCAGAATACGGATCTCTTTCATAATCTTTCTCTGATCGTTATCTCAGTTCCATGCTTTCCCGGGATCCTCCGAGGAGGCACCGGGTGACCATCTGTTTTTCAGCCTGTTCTGCAGCGCGTACAGGGTATTCATGGCTTCAATCGGCGTCATGGACGTCACGTCAAGCTCTTTGAGCTCTTTCAGAACATCCTCGTCGGTCACGGTATCGAAAAATGACATCTGGTGGAGATCCACCTCGTCCGCCTTGTGGTGCTTTGGCTTTTTCACCGGACTGAGAGCCGGTTCCGCCGCAGCGCTTTCCGTGATGTCGTGCTCACTCAGCTCCTGGGCAAGCTCTTTGGCCCTGACAATCACAGATTCCGGAATACCTGCCAGCTTCGCCACCTGGATGCCGTAGCTGCGGTCCGCGCCGCCTTTGACAATCTTGCGCAGGAATACGATGTCATCTCCCTTTTCCCGGACGGCAATACAGTAATTGTTCACACCCGGGATTTTCCCCTCCAGCTCTGTGAGCTCGTGGTAATGGGTCGCAAACAGCGTCTTCGCGCCAATCAGCTTCGGATCAGCGATATGCTCAACCACAGCCCAGGCAATGGAAAGCCCGTCATAGGTGGAGGTGCCTCTTCCGATCTCATCCAGGATCAGAAGAGAGTTCCTGGTTGCCTGGCGCAGAATCAGCGCTACCTCATTCATTTCCACCATAAAGGTGGACTGTCCGCTGGCCAGGTCGTCCGAGGCGCCTACCCTGGTGAAGATCCGGTCCACGACACCGATATTCGCGCCGGAAGCAGGGACGAAGGAACCGATCTGCGCCATCAGGACGATCAGCGCGCTCTGCCGCATGTAGGTCGATTTGCCGGCCATATTCGGACCGGTGATGATGCTGACACGCTTCTTCCTGTTGTCCAGCGTCGTGTCATTCGGGACGAAAAGCTCGCCACCGCTCATTTTCTCGACCACAGGGTGACGTCCGTCCTTGATATCAATGATGCCCTTCTCATTGATCTTCGGCCGGACGTATCGGTTCTGTTCCGCGACACAGGCCAGGGATGCGAAAGCATCCACCAGAGCGAGCGCATGCGCTGTCCTCTGGATGCGGGAGGTATGCCGGGCGATTTCTTCTCTCACCTGCACAAACAGCTCGTATTCCAGTACATTGAGACGGTCCGAAGCCGTGAGGATGGTATCCTCCAGTTCCTTCAGCTCCGGTGTGATATAGCGCTCGGCATTGACAAGCGTCTGCTTGCGCATATAATCCTCCGGAACCTTGTCCCGGAAGCTGTTCGGCACTTCCAGATAATAGCCGAAAACCTTGTTGTATTTCAGCTTCATCTTGGCGATGCCGGTTCTCTCCCTTTCCCGCTTTTCCACATCGGCCAGCCAGCTCTTCCCATCCTTCGCCGCAGCTCTCAGGCGGTCCACCTCTTCATGGTATCCGTCGCGGATAAAGCCGGCTTCCCGGATCATCAGAGGCGGATCATCGATGATCGAGCGGCTGATGAGGTCACACACATCCTGCAATTCGTCCAGCTCTTCACACAGGCTGGCCAAAAGAGGAGCCGGATATTCCATGAGCGCCCTGCGGATGGCCGGAATCATCTCCAGAGAGGTCCTGAACGCGATCAGGTCTCTCGGATTGGCCGTATGATAGGCGATGCGCGAGATCAGCCGCTCCAGGTCATAGACCGGCTGCAGATATTCCCGGATCTCTTCCCGCGTAATCGCGTTGGCGCACATCTGCGCGACCGCTTCGAGCCTTTGATCGATCTCTTCCTTGTCGATGAGCGGCTGCTCCAGGAAGGAACGCAGCATACGGGCCCCCATCGCCGTTTTTGTCTTGTCCAGAACCCACAGCAGAGAACCTCTGCGTGCTTTCTCCCGCAACGTCTCTGTCAGTTCCAGATTCCTTCTGGTAAAGCTGTCCAGAATCATGTACTTCCCGATCTGATAGGGACTGATCTGCGTCAGGTTTCCAAGCTCAGACTTCTGTGTCTCCCTCAGATACCGAAGGACAGCACCCGCAGCGATGGTTCCGCACTCCATGTCTCCCAGCCCGATCCCGGTCAGGGACTGTACATGGAAATGATCCAGTATTTCCTGTATGCACCCTTCCGCGTCATAGGCGGAAGCGTCCAGGGTGAAGATCGTCGCGCCGGTACTGTTTTTGATCTCTTCCAGATCCAGACCGGACAGCTCCAGGGAATCATTGCAGATGATTTCTGCCGGCATATAGCGGAGAATCTCGTCTCTCAGCCGCCGTCTGGAGTCAGCCTCTGTCACATGAAATGCGCCGGTCGTTATATCCACACAGGCAATTCCGAACCTTTCGGACAGATACAGAATGCTCATCAGGTAATTGTTTCTTCCTGCATCGAGCGCATTGGTATCAAGGTTCGTGCCCGGTGTGGCAATCCTGACGACCTCACGCTTCACCAGGCCTTTCGCCTGCCTGGGATCCTCCACTTGCTCACAGATCGCTACCTTGTGGCCGTATTCCACCAGCCGGTTCAGATAGCTGTCCACAGCGTGGTACGGAATCCCGCACATGGGGGCGCGCTCTGAAAGACCGCATTCCTTGCCGGTCAGGGTGAGCTCCAGTTCCCTGGATACCTGGACGGCATCATCAAAGAACATTTCATAAAAATCGCCGAGGCGGTAGAACAGAATGCAGTCTGCATACTGTCTTTTCGTCTCGACATACAGTTTCATCATCGGCGAAAGACTGCCGACGTCGATTTCATCGAGAAGCATGCTGTACTCTTTCTTATTCATCAACACTTGCGGCAGACCTGACAGTCCCCGTATAGTAGAATCCGTGTGCTTTCTCCAGATAAACGTCCTTGATTGTTCCGATCATAGAAGCGTCTCCCGGAAAATGCACCACAAGGTTGTGCGGTGTGCGGCCGGTGACATACCCCTTCTCCTGCCGGTTGAGATCCTCGACAAGAACCGGCTGGATCGTACCTTCAAACCGGGAGGATCTCTCCCGCCCGATCCGCTGCACTTCGGCAAGCAGGCGGTCAAACCGCTCATGCGCCACGTCTTCCGGAACCTGGTCTTCCATGGATGCTGCCGGCGTTCCGGTACGCCTGGAATAGAGGAAGGTGAAAGCGGAGTCGTACGCTACGCGCCGGACCAGATCAAGCGTTTCCAGGAAGTCCTCTTCCGTCTCTGACGGAAAACCGACAATCAGGTCTGTCGACAGAGACAGATCGGGAATGGCTTCCCTGAGGCGCTTCACCAGATCCAGGTAGGATTCCTTCGTATAGTGCCGGTTCATACATTTCAAGAGACGTGAAGAGCCGCTCTGCACCGGTAGATGCAGATGCGGGCATACCTTTTTGGAATGCTGCATCACCTCAATCAGTTCCTCGGAGAGATCCTTCGGGTGTGATGTCATAAACCGGATCCGCTCGATTCCGTCCACCTGCTCCACTTCCCTGAGAAGCTGCGCGAAGGAAATAGGCTCGGGCAGCCCTTTGCCATAGGAATTGACATTCTGTCCCAGAAGCATGACCTCGACGACGCCATCCTGGGCCAAATGTGTAATCTCATGGATGATTTCCTTCGGATCACGGCTTTTCTCCCGTCCGCGGACATAGGGAACGATGCAGTAAGTACAGAAATTGTTGCACCCGAACATGATATTGACGCCGCTCTTAAAGGCATAGGTCCTTTCGCACGGAAGGTTTTCCACGATGGCGTCGCTCTGGTCCACCACGTCGATGATCTGCTCGTCCGACAGAAGACAGGCACACAGAAGCTCCGCGAAGCGGTAGAGATTATGGGTCCCGAATACCAGGCTGACATAGCGGTACTTCTTCCGGATCCGTTCAATCTCGTCCTTCTCCTGCATCATGCATCCGCACAGCGCGATCTTCATGGCAGGGTTTTTCTTTCTCAATGTGCTCAGAGCCCCGAGCCGTCCATAGAGCCTGACATTCGCATTTTCTCGGACCGTGCATGTGTTATAGAGCACAAAGTCGGCATCCTCTGACGGCGCGCCCGTGAAGCCTGCCAGGGTAAGAATGCCGCGAAGCTTCTCGGAATCACGCTCATTCATCTGACAGCCGAAAGTGACGACATGGCAGGTCATACTTCTGCCGGTCTCCTGCTTTCTTTGTTCGAGGATCCGGCGGCACCGGCTGATAAAGAAAGCCTGTCGAAGAGAGCCGTCCTTGACAGGCGGCTCTTGCATGGCAGAGGCCTTAAGAAGCATCTGCCTGAATTCTTCGGATTCATATACGGTATTGTTCTTGATCATGATGAATCAATTCCTCATCTCAGAAGCCCCATCTTCCGAAACAGTCCGACGAGGACTTCTCCCTTCGGGAGCTTTCGCATCTCAGGCTCTGTCAGTCCGCGGAATGCGACCAGAGAAACCAGGTAGATGATGACTCCGCATACAATGGCAAGGATCGTGGCGATGGAATTTCCGACAATCATATTCAGGACATACCAGATGGCATAGGATCCGAATGCCATGATGATCGATGAAACGAGCGGAATCAGGTAGGTCTTGCGAATTTCCTGCTGGTAGAAAATATAGCGTCTGATCGACAGCGCGTTTAAAATGCAGACCACCAGCGCGAAGATCACGTTGGAATAGAGGACTGCATAGATATTCAGATTCAGATAGCGCAGCATCACAACCAGTGAAATCAGGTGAACCACGAGTGCGATGGCGTTATGGATCAGCGGCTCTCTGAGACGTCCAAGTCCCTGCAGAATCGCCGTGGTGAGTGTGCTGAGCGCATAGAGAATGATCACAGCCGCGCCTGCCTGCATGATACCGGCGGAAAGTGCCATTCCGCTGGAAGGATGGAACAGCATCTGGATGATCGGGCCGCCGAGGGCTGCCATGCCAAAGGCGCAGGGGATCGTTACGATCATGGTATAGCGCGTGGAAGAATGAACGGTGCGCACGGCAGAGGCTTTATCCTTCGCCGCGACGGCCGCCGTCAGGGACGGCACCACCGCCGGCCCGAGGGAAGAAGCCAGAGACAGCGGAACGTTCATCAGCACACGGAAACGTCCGGTGTAGATCCCCCAGATGGTTGCGTACTGCTTCTCTGTATAGTTCTGGCTCTTCAGGATCGCGTTGAATACGCCCTGGTCCAGCACATTGGAAATGTTATAGACCAGCGTTGACAGGATGATCGGAAGGATCGTCAGAATCAGGACTCTGTACAGATAGTGCGAGGATTCTCTCTTCGCTGTCTGATCCTTCCGGACCGAATGACGGAATCTTCTGTTGAACCTGGAGTACAGGTACATCATGAACAGGAGCGCGACCGTGACAGACGCGACCGTGCCGAAGGTGGCACCTGCAGCGCCCCAGCCGGGAGCAACCAGTTCATTTTCAGCGGAGGCAACCAGGCTTCTGCCGTAATCCATCAGCACCCATGCACCCCAGATGGAAACCAGCGCGTTGATGATCTGCTCGATCACCTGCGAGACAGCCGTGGGTACCATGTTTGAGAAGCCCTGGAAGAATCCGCGGAACACACCGGTGATCGCAAAGATCAGGATGACAGGCGCAAGCACGCGAAGACCATACTTCGCGTACTCCACATTCATGACATATTTTGTAATGACGCCGGCAAAGGCGTAGGTGATCAGTGCGAGGATTCCGCCGGAAACGACGGCAAAACGCATGGAACAGAGAAATACCTTGTTCGCATTGCGCATCTCCCCCTTCTGGATCCGTTCACTCATCAGACGGGAAACGGCAAGGGGCAGACTGAAGGAAGAGATCATCAGAATGATGGAATAGATCTCATTGGCTGTGGAATAATAGCTGTTCCCGACATCGCCGAGAATCTTGAACAGCGGAATTCTGTAGATCAGACCGATGACTTTGGCAATAATCGAAGCACCCGCGAGGATCGTTCCCTGTATCAGAACGTTCTTCGCGGTATTATCCGTTGTATTCTTCTGATTCGGAGCAGAAGCAGACTGCTTCTGCTCCGCTGCACTTATCGGTTCTCTCTCAGCCACAGATATACCTCAAAAGTCAGATCCGCCGCGCAGCCAAAAGCTTCGCTGCGGGCGGTTCATTCCGACGGCGGCGATTTGGCAGAATCAGCCAAGGCCATCGATAATACTGGTGTCAATGGAAGGATCGTCAGAGATGACAACCTTCGGATCATCCTGGTTGCGCACGATCTCAACAAACGTCTTGCCCTGATTGAGACGAATCTCATTGCCATTGGCATCATAGTAACGGGTTACATTGAAGTCGCATTCCCGCACGTCCCATGCGCAGTTTGGCGTCGTAACAGTGGTTTCGATCGGATCATCCGCGCTCCAGTTCTCCTTCTTCCAGGTGATCTTCTCAGCACGGCCGTTGGTAATAAACCAGCCGGTTCCACCGTCATATCCATTGACCGGATCCGTCCACAGATAGTGCTCGTCTGCCAGCTGGGAAGGACACTCCTGAATGATGATGTTCTTATAGGCAAGCTGCTGACCGTTCAGCTGATCGATCTGCGGAGAGCCAAACTCTGAGCGGTAGTACAGGCCATCACCCTCGTTGTAATCAAATCTGCAGTGATTATAGACAAATCCCGGAATCACAACCTTTGCGATCTGTCCGTTGTCAAGATTAATAACTTCACCGTCCGCCGCAAACTGATAATGACCGTTGTATCCGGAAGCATATTCTGTCTTCCATTCGGAACTGTTGATGACACCGTCTAACAACTCTTTGTTGGTATAGATACCGGTGACACCCTCATGATCCCTGATGTAGGCAGCGCTTCCATCATGCAGCTGATAGTCCTGGCCTCCTTCACCGTACGGAATGCCTGCAATATCATCTGTAGTGGGAAGCTGCAGAACCGGAACCGCGTAGACCACCTGGCCGTAATGACCGTAATGCGCGTTGAACTCTCTCGCAAAGTAGACATAATAAGGTCTGCAGGAACGGATCGGCATTACCATGCTGACACCTTCCAGATTCTCATAGATGCCCATCATACGGGTAATCGCGCCCTCTACCATCGCTTCGTACATGACATCCGCGTAGCTGGTGCCATGCTGCCATGCAACCGCGTCAGCGTCGTTCTCGATCATCAGAGCAGTCGGTCTGGTACGTCCGATGTAGGAAGGAACCTGCATGCCGGTCAGATAGCTGGCACAGGTTTCCTCTGCCATGGCACAGGTCCCGAATGCTGACAGTGCCATGATGCCTGCGGCAAGCATGGCTGCAACTTGTTTCTTTTTCATACATGTTCTCCTTTCAGAGCCTTCGGCTCTCCCCCTGGTTAATAAGTTATACTCCTCGAGCTTCGCCGTCATCGGGGGATCCGGACCATCTCCATGATCCTTCTCTGCTGATCCTCCATCTCCAGCCGCTCTTCCTCCTCCATGTGGTCGTATCCGACCAGATGAAGCAGGCTGTGCGCAATCAGAAAAGCATATTCTCTTTTCTGGCTGTGTCCGTACTCTTCTGCCTGCTGCGCCACACGCTGGGCATTGACAACGATATCCCCAAGCATCAGTTCTCCTGAAGCCGGGTCAAAAACGCTGCAATCTCCTTCCCGAAACGCACTGAAATCAGCAGGATGGTCAAATTCCTGCATGGGAAAAGACAGGACGTCTGTCGCAGAATCGATCTGCCTGTATTCCAGATTCATCTGACGTATGCTCTCACTGTCCGTGACAAGCAGATTGACCTGTGCTTCAAACGGGCAATGTGTCAGTTCAAGACCTGCCAGAATGACTGTTCTTGCCAGAGCCTCTGCGCTCTCTCCCAGTTCCTGGGTGATGCTGGTCTCTTCTTCGTAATTCAGTGTCATGCTTCTTCTCGTATGCTTCGTATGCCTGTACGATCTTCTGGACAAGCGGGTGCCGTACCACATCTTTGCTGGTCAGCTGGCAGAACGCGATGTCATCGATCTTCTTCAGGACATCGACTGCGACCTCCAGACCGCTCTTTGCCTCAAACGGGAGATCCTTCTGCGTGAGGTCTCCTGTCACAATCACTTTGGAGCCGAACCCGATTCTTGTCAGGAACATCTTCATCTGCGCCGGCGTGGTATTCTGCGCTTCATCCAGGATGATAAACGCATTGTCCAGAGTCCTGCCGCGCATATACGCCAGAGGCGCAACCTCGATCAGACCCTTCTCCAGATTTCTGGCACAGCTTTCCGCTCCCATAATCTGGTACAGGGCATCATAGAGCGGACGAAGATACGGATCCACCTTGCTCTGCAGATCGCCGGGCAGAAAGCCAAGCTTTTCTCCGGCTTCAATCGCAGGCCTTGTCATGATGATCCTGGACACATCTTCATTCTTGAATGCCGTAATCGCCATTGCCATGGCAAGATAGGTCTTGCCCGTACCGGCAGGCCCGATCCCGAAGGTGATCATGTGGCTGCGGATCGACTCTACATAATTCTGCTGCCCGTGGGTTTTCGGACAGACCGGTCTTCCGCTGATCGTATGGCAGATGACATCGGAGCTGATATGGGACACATCTGCGTCCTGGTGCTCCAAGGCAAGTGCAAGGTCATAATTCACATTCTGCTCCGTAACCGGATTCCCTGATGCGGCAATCCGGGCAAGATCTTCCATCACCTTCTTTGCATTCTCAGGGCCGGAACCCGATCCGACAACCTTCAGCCCGCCGTCACGGCTGATCACCGTCACATTGAGCGTACGCTCGATCTTCTTCAGATAATTGTCGAACTGTCCGAACACCTGCCCCTGCAGATCCTGCGGAATATCAACCTTGCTTTCGGATAATGCCATACAAAAAATCCTTTATCAATTATATAAAACTCGTTGTTTTTCGTCAACGATACGTCTGTAAGCCGCCTTTCGGGCGGAAGTCTGTTGTATGCCTTTACAGGGTTTCTTCGCTCCGACCCCCAAAAGTCTCCGCTCAGAAACCCTGTAAAGACATCAGTAGAAATCCCGGAAAGTCTCCGCTCGGAAACCCTGCAATGGTCTGTTTACTTATGATAGGGCTCATGGTGCGCGATGCGCTGTGCCCGGTAGATCTGCTCGAGCAGAATGACGCGCATCAGCTGATGCGGGAAGGTCATCCTGGAGAAGGAGATCCTGGCACTGGCTTTGTCCAGAACTTCCTGCGATAATCCGATGGACCCGCCGATGATGAAGATCAGATGGCTGTATCCCTGCACCTGCAGCCTGCTGAGGCAGGAGGAAAAGGATACGGAGTCATAGGCTGTTCCGTCGATGGCCAGTGCCAGGGTATATGCGCCCGGATACCGGTCGAGGATCTTCATCAGTCTTTCGCCTTCTGTTTTCAGAATCTGCTTCTGAATCGCTTCCGGTGCTTTCTCCGGTACGGGTTCATCAGCTACTTCTTCGATCCGCACGGTGCAGTACCGTGAAAGGCGTTTGGTGTATTCCTTCACTGCGTCAGTGAAATATTTTTCTTTGATCTTTCCAACGGAAAGTATGGTGATATTCATCTGGTTTTGAGGTACTCGTCAATTGCCTGGGCTGCCTTCTTGCCGGCGCCCATCGCGAGGATGACTGTTGCTGCGCCTGATACGGCGTCTCCTCCGGCAAATACGCCTTCCAGAGAGGTCTGGCCTTCCTCGGTCGCGACGATGCATTGCTTCCGGTTCATTTCAAGTCCATCCGTTGTGGAGGAAATGAGCGGGTTCGGGCGGGTTCCGAGTGCCATGATAACGGTATCACAGTCTATCGTGAATTCCGATCCTTCCACCGGAACCGGGCTTCTTCTTCCGGAAGCGTCAGGCTCTCCCAGTTCCATGCGGACGCACTCGATTCCGGTGACGTTATCCTGGTCATCCGCGAGAATCCTGACCGGATTGGTCAGAAGGTCAAAGACAATGCCTTCTTCCTTCGCATGGTGCACTTCCTCTGCTCTCGCCGGAAGCTCTGCCTCGGAACGTCGGTACACAATATGGACTTCCGCACCGAGCCGGAGCGCGGTTCTGGCAGCGTCCATCGCGACATTGCCGCCGCCGACGACAACAGCTTTCTTCCCGCTGATGATCGGTGTGTCATAATCGTCGCGGTACGCCTTCATCAGGTTATTCCTTGTCAGGAATTCATTCGCGGAGAATACGCCCTTGGACTGCTCGCCCGGAATGTTCATGAACATCGGAAGGCCTGCGCCGGAACCGATAAACACTGCTTCGAAACCTTCCTTCTTCATCAGGTCTTCGATTGTGACGGAACGGCCGATGATGACATTGGTTTCGATCTTCACGCCAAGGCACTGAACATTCTCAATCTCCTTCGCGACGACTTCGTCCTTCGGAAGACGGAATTCCGGTATGCCATAGACCAGCACGCCGCCTGCCTTGTGCAGTGCTTCGAAGATCGTGACATCATATCCTTTCTTTGCCAGATCGCCTGCGCAGGTAAGACCTGCCGGGCCGGAACCGATGACGGCTACCTTCTTCCCGGTCTTATGCAGGGCGCACTTCATCTTTCTTCCGTTCGCCTTCGCCCAGTCAGCGACAAAACGCTCCAGCTTTCCGATGGCAACGGCATCCCCTTTGATGCCCCGGATGCACTTTCCTTCACACTGCCGCTCCTGCGGGCAGACCCGTCCGCAGATGGCCGGGAGGGAACTTGACTGCGAGATCACATCATACGCGCTCCCGAACTCTCTCTCTTTGAGCGCATGGATGAATTCCGGAATATCGATATTCACGGGGCAGCCGGCTACACACTGCGGTTTCTTGCAGTGCAGGCAGCGCTCTGCTTCCTGGACGGCTTCCTCTTCATTGTATCCAAGGCATACCTCATCAAAGTTGGCCGCGCGGACCTTCGGATCCTGCTCTCTGACCGGGACTCTGGTTGACATGCTGCTGTTTCCCTTCACATCCGCCATTATCTGTCACCTCCGCATTCTCCGCACCCACCGTGATGGGTCTTTCCTTCTTTCCACTTCAGAAATGCTTCTCCCTCATGCGTCTTGTAGAGGGACAGCCGCTTCATCGCAAGGTCAAAATCTACCAGATGGCCGTCAAACTCCGGACCGTCCACGCAGGCAAACTTCACCTCACCATCCACCATCAGGCGGCAGGCGCCGCACATACCGGTACCATCTACCATGATCGGATTCATGGACACGATGGTATGGATGCCATACTTCTTTGTGGTCAGGCAGACGAACTTCATCATGATCATCGGTCCGATGCAGACACAGTGATCATAGGAATGACCCTCCGCAATCAGATCTTCCAGACACTTGGTCACCATTCCGCTTCTGCCGTAGGAACCATCGTCTGTCGTGACATATACATTCGCGACCTTGCTCATGCGCTCTTCCAGAAGAACAAGTTCCTGATTGCGGGCGCCGATGATCACGTCACTCATGATGCCATGCTCATACAGCCACTTCGCCTGCGGATAGATCGGCGCAGCGCCGACGCCTCCGGCCACAAAGACAATCTTCTTTTTCTTCAGCGCTTCGATCGCCTCCGGCTCCTCGGACAGACACAAATCAGACGGCTTTCCGAGCGGTCCGACAAAGTCCATGAAGGAATCCCCGGCCTTAAGCTCTCTGTATTTGCTGGTGCTTACGCCGATCGGCTGAAAGACGATCTCTATGGTTCCCTTCTCGCGGTCATAATCTGTTATGGTCAGCGGAATACGCTCCGCCTTCTCGTCAATCTTCACTATGACAAACTGCCCGGGAAGACAGCGGGCCGCGACACGGGGAGCTTCCACGATCATCTCATAGTTCGGGCCGGCGAGGTTTCGGGCTTCTAAGATTTTGTACATAGTATACCTCCGTCCAAGTTTACAGTTGATTCAGAAAAGATTATAGAATTATCAACCATTCTGTTCAAGATAGTTTTCGAATTGTTCCTCGCTCATCAGGACTTTCCTGGGCTTGGTCCCTTCGTCCGGTCCGACAACCCCTGCATCCGAGAGCTGGTCCATGATTCTTGCGGCTCTGTTGAATCCGATCTTGAACCATCTCTGCAGCATGCCGATGGACGCTTTGTCCTTCTGGATAATGAACCTGCCGGCATCGGCAAACAGTTCATCCGTATCTCCGCCGCCGGCAGACGCTGCCTGTGAAGAAGCCTGAATCTCCTGCATGCGCTTCTTCATCAGTTCCTGTCCCTGCGGAGTTTCTTCTTTCCGGATCGATTCCACGACATTCTGGATCTCCTCATCAGACACAAATGCGCCCTGTACGCGGACCGGCTTCTTGTAGGTCTGCGGGGAGAACAGCATGTCACCGTTTCCGAGCAGCTTTTCCGCTCCTACCATATCCAGAATGGTGCGGGAGTCCGTGCCTGACGATACCGCGAAGGCAATCCGGGATGGAATGTTTGCTTTGATCAGGCCGGTGATGACATCAACGGAGGGCCTCTGCGTCGCGATGACCAGGTGGATGCCGCAGGCTCTGGCCAGCTGCGCAAGCCGGCAGATTGCGTCTTCCACCTCATTGCCCGATACCATCATCAGATCCGCAAGCTCATCCACAATGATGACAATCTGCGGCATCTTCTTCGGCGCGTTGGGAACACCTCCCTTGATCAGCGTATCAACCTTCGCATTGTAGCCTGCAAGGTTCCGGACACCGACCTCCGCGAATGCCTGATAACGTCTGGTCATTTCGGCGACACCCCAGTTCAGCGCGCCTGCAGCCTTCTTCGGGTCCGTGACGACCGGGATAAACAGATGCGGAATGTCATTGTAGACAGACAGTTCCACAACCTTGGGGTCAATCATGATCATCTTGACCTCGGACGGATCCGCGTTGTAGATGATGGACATGATCAATGTATTGATAAACACCGATTTGCCGGAACCGGTCGCGCCCGCGATCAGAAGGTGCGGCATCTTGGCGATATCCGAAACGATGATCCTCCCCGAGATATCTTTACCGACAACATAGCTCAGCTTCCTGGAATGATTCTTCTTGAATTCCTCCGAATCAATCAGCTCACTCAGATAAACCATGGAGGTTTTCTTGTTGGGAATCTCGATTCCGACAGCTGCCTTGCCGGGGATCGGTGCTTCAATCCTGATATCCGCCGCCGCAAGGTTCAGTTTCAGGTCGTCCGCAAGATTCGTGATCTTGCTCACCTTCGTTCCCAGCTCCGGAAGGAACTCATATCTGGTCACACTGGGACCGCAGCTGACATCCGTGATCCGCGCATTGACCCCAAACGTTGCAAGAACCTGTTCCAGCTTGCGTGCTGTCTCACGCACCTCATCGTCCTCGGCCGCGGAGTCTGACGCGGAAGGTCTCTCCAGCAGGTCGATTGACGGAAATACATACGGAATCTCTTCCTCTTCCTGCGCTTCGATCTGCTTCGCGACGGATTCCACCTCTTTCTGGGTTTCCTCCTTCGTCATGTGTACCTTCTCTGCTTCCTTGTCCGCTCTCTTTCTGGACGCGGAGTCACCGGCGTTCTTGATGTCTTCCTCCGTGTCAATCACGTCATCGGAGGCATCTTCCGGAATCATGTCTGTCTCTGCCAGGTCTGCTTCGTCCGCAGAAAAGATATCTTCCGCGCCGGAAACAGGCGCTGTCTGTGTTTTCGCAGTGTTCTTCCGGCTGTTTGTTTTTCTTTCCGCGCCAGCCGCAGCGTCCGTGTTCTTTACCGTACTCCCTGCACGGTGGATCGTGAAGGTCGGAACATATTCCACCTGCTGCGGGTCCTCCTCATACGAAGCTGTTTCTGCAGCTGATATCTCAACACCCGGGATCTGTGGAGAAACCGGATTCTCCAGGCGTACAAACATCGGAACATTCTCCTTCGCCGGTTCCGGACCAGCACCTTTTGTTCTGGTGCCTTCTGCCACTGCGCTTTTTCCAGCATCTTCCGTCACGATGCCGTCCGGGGAAGCAGTGTCCTTCCGGGCTGTGGTAAAGACAACCTGATCCGGTGTCAGATCCGGAAGCGGTTCCTGGCTCCTCCGTGGTTTTCTGGTATCGCCAAACAGATCCGTGTTAATTTTCTTCCGCGGCTTTCTCACCTTCTTTGTCTGCGCTTCGCCGCTCTCTTCGCCCAGGACAGAGTAGAAGACCGGAGAAGCCTCATAGGCACTGCCGGAAAGCATTGCTTCCCGCTCTCTCATCTCGCGCCTGGCTTCCTGCTCTCTCCTTCTCAGCTCCCGCTCTTCTTTCCGGCGCATTTCCCGCTCCATTCGGATCTCTTCATTGCGGATTCTGCGCTCTTCAAAAGCCTCCGCGCCCATCTTGCCTGCACTGATGAACAGTTTTTTCTGCGTGAGCAGGGCTCCGAACAGGAAGATCGCGATCAGGAACACAGCCCATGTGCCGACGATCCCGACGGTAGGACGGAAAAACAGGATCAGCGCGCCGCCGATCGCGCCGCCTCCGGTATGATACTGCTGTCCGACTTCGAAATAATCAGACACGGATGTGCCGGCCATGTCGGAAAAGCTGACCAGCTGCCAGACACCGCAGAATACGCAGAACAGCACGATACAGGAGACAGTGCGGATCTTTGCCGTCCTCTCCCCATGCGTCACCATCAGGTACAGCGTCAGGAAAAATACAAGAAACGGAAACAGGTACGCGTTTGTTCCCATGATTCCGAAGAGAAGATCACCGAAGGAATTCCCGATTCCCCCTCCGAAGCCGATGACACAGATGAACATCAGAACAGAGGCGCCAAGAAGGCACCAGCACAGGATCTCCGTGTTCATGACCGGGTCAGCACTTCGGTAAGAAGAACTCTTCCGCGCCGCAGAAGAGTTCTTTTTCACACCGGTTGATCTGGCGGCGGAAGCTTTTCTGCTTCCGGAATGATTGCGTGTACCGGAGCTTTTCCGCGCTCCGGAGGCTTTCTTTGTCTTGGATGCCATATTACCCCTTATCCCCTGTATTGATTATTTCATGAATATAAACTGTCCCGCGATGGCAAAGATGCCGACTGCAAAGCAGTAGAAAGCGAAGACTTTCATCTTTCTGCTCAGCACCACCTTGCCCACGATCCGGATGGATATGTATCCGAATACGGCGGCAGCGATCATACCGCAGGCATAGCTTCCGAGCATGGAAGGACTCAGGCTTTCTGCTGCGATATCCTTCAGCTCCAGCACCGCGGCTCCGAGAATTGCCGGTATCGAAAGAATAAACGAATACTTTACGGCAAACTTTCTCTCAAACCCGCAGAACGTACAGGCTGAGATCGTCGTTCCGGAGCGTGAGATACCGGGAAGCGTCGCGAATCCCTGCGCGATTCCGATCAGGACACCCTCTCCCCAGGAGACATCCTTTGGAATCTTCCAGCAGTTTTCCACCTTATCGGAAAGATAAAGAATGATTCCGGTGATCAGCAGGCAGATGCCGGGAACGATCAGCGTCGCGGAAGCATCTTCGATCAGCTTTCTCCCAAAGTAGCCGATCAGTCCGGTCGGAATGGTGGAAACAATGACCAGAGCAACAAACTTGCGGTAGTTGGTGCGGATGATTCTGCGGTATTTCCTGGGCTGCTCTGTATTATTCCGCGTCAGGCGCAGCTTCAGATTGAAGAAGCAGTCATACAGCATCCGGAAGGCCTCCGCCACAAGCTTGCAGATATCCTTCCAGTACACCAGGAATACAACAAACAGCGTACCGACATGAAGCATGACGTCGAAAGCAATGCTTCCGCCCGTATCAATATGAAAAATATTCTGAAAAATCGCTAGATGACCGGAGCTTGAGACCGGAAGAAACTCGGTCAGCCCCTGTACAATTCCAAGAAAGATCGCCTGAAGAACAGACATATCGGCTCCTTTATACGTTACGGTTATTCTTTACATGCGGATACAGATGAAAATACTGCTCCTTCATCTCCAGCACCATCTGCGAATAGAGATCCAGGCACTCCTCCATCTGTCCCTTCCGGATCATCCCGATACACGGATCGATATAGTCTCTCCAGATCCGGTCGTAGATCTGCCGGGCATCAGGGCGCTGATTGATATGCTTTACGATGGAAGGCGCGATATCATAGTATTCCATGATCAGCTCTTCTCCGCCGGTCTTGGACATCATATAGGTGTCCCGGTAGCTGCGCAGAAGGTTCAGCTCACTGCAGTCATCGTCCATTCCGCGGTACTGGCATGCAGCGGTGGTAATATAGCACCATTTCCGGTGAAAGCCCTTCTCGATATCCTCATAATCGGAGGCCTTGATGTCAGACTTCGGAAATGCTTCCTTCCACTTTTTCTGGATATGCTCGATCAGCGCCTGGGAAGATTCGCCCTTGTACTGCAGGATCGCCGGAAAGAGATACCCGGCTACCGCAAGCGACATATTGATAAACAGAACCTCTCTCCTGCGCCGCGGCGCGGTGTCATACAAAGCCTTGGACTGATCGACAAAGGTCTGAGCCATGTTGTCCAGCATGGTATCCGGCTCCCCGACCGACAGGAAGAGGCGCTCAATCGCATCCAGGGTCGGAACCATTCCCAGATAGAATGTCTGGAAGCCGTTCGGGTATTTTCCTCTTTTGAAGCTTTCAATCAGAAGCTCAGGGTCCTTCAGAACAGAGGCCATCCCATCTATCGCAATCTGATAATCCGTCATATCAGGTTACTCCTCCTCCAGGTTGGTGTAGACTGCCTGTACATCATCACTTTCATCCAGAAGGTCAAGAATTCTGTTCAGGTTCTTCAGGGCAGTTTCGTCCGTAAGTGCCACATAGGTCTGCGGAATCATGGTGACTTCAGCGGAAGCCATCGGAATGTTCTTTGACTCAAGTGCTTCGCGAACCTCGGAGAACGCGTCCGGATCTGTCATGATGACATAGGAATCCTCTTCGTCCTGGAAATCATCCGCGCCGGCGTCGAGCGCCTCCATCATCAGATCATCCGGATCCATCTCACATTCTTCCTTGTCGATGATGATCTGTCCTTTCTTGTCAAACATAAAGGAAACACAGCCTGGTGTTCCGACGTTTCCCTGTCCTTTGGAGAAAGCGGCACGGACATCCGCGGAAGTACGGTTCCTGTTGTCCGTCAGCGCGTCCACGATGATCGCGATCCCATTCGGCCCGTAGCCTTCATAGGTGACCTGCTCATAGTTGACAGAGTCCTGGTTGCCGGCTGCCTTCTTGATTCCGCGTTCAATCGTATCATTGGGCATGTTGGATGCCTTCGCCTTCGCGATAACATCGCGAAGCTTGGAGTTATTATTCGGATCCGCTCCGCCTTCCTTGACCGCAATGGCAATTTCTCTGCCGATGATCGTAAAGATCTTGCCCTTGGCAGCGTCATTGCGCTCTTTCTTATGCTTGATGTTGGCAAACTTGGAATGTCCTGACATAATGATTCTCCTCCTCAATAAACGTTCGTTTATTCTGTCTGATCTGGGTTATTTACTGCCAAAATGAGTCACAATCCGCGTGGGATCTTTCTCTTTCTCCTGCAAAGCCGGCTCTTCTTCCTTCTCTTCCGACGGAAGCCTGGAGACATCCGTCCAGCCGATCATGGTGCCGTTGATGCTCAGGATCCGGAACCGCCAGCCAAGCACCTTGTCCTCAATCACCGTCCCTCTGTCCTCGTCCGTCGGAATGTGTCCGAGTTTCGGCGTCAGGTATCCGCTCAGTGTGACATAGTCGTCCTGGTCAACCGATGTCCCCAGCGTCTTCCAGACATCGTCGAGAAGTGCTTTGCCATTCATGCGAAGATGTCCGTCACGCGATCTGGCGATCAGTTTTTCCTCGCTGTCATACTCATCAAGGATATTGCCTACGATTTCTTCCAGGATATCCTCCATGGTGACCAGACCGCTGGTCTCCCCGTATTCATTGACAACGATGGCCATCTGTTTCCTGCTCTCCTGCATCTGCCACAGCAGGTCATCCACATTCGTTGTCTCAGGAATAAACTGCACCTCCCGAAGCAGATGCGGAATCTGTCCGATGCTCTGATCATGATACTGATCCTTCAGATGGAAGAGCATGGCATCCTTCAGGTACAGCGAGCCCGTAATATTATCGATGTTTTCCTCATAGACAGGAAAACGGGAATTCGGCGCCTGTACCATAAACCGGATTGCTTCATCCAGCGTCGTGGACGCTTCCAGGCTGAGAATATCGCCCCGGTGCGTCATGATGTCGTCCGCATGCTTGTCGTCCAGCTCAAAGATGTTCGAAATCATCTGCGCTTCGTCTGTATCGATCGCGCCCTGCTCATGGCCTTCATTGACCATGGAAAGGATCTCGTCCTCCGTCACCTCGTCGTCCAGCCTTTTCGGATCGATGCCTGCCAGCCGCACCGGCAGAGAGGCCAGCCAGGAAATCGGTGCTGTAAACGGCAGCGAAATCACTGTAAAAACTCTGGAAGGAGCGCTCAGCAAGGCAGCTGTCTTAACCTTATACAATCTCGCGATCAGATTCGGCAGGGAAACGCCGAGCAGGTAGACAATCGCTGTAAGGAGAAACGCGACCAGAAAACGGTTATGCGGCAAAACCATCCACAGAGCCACCGCGCCCTGCGCTGCTGCCTGGATCTGCCAGAACACAACCGATCGGAACAGCTTCGATGCGTTGTTTCTGGCGTTCTTCACCCTTGACAGGGCAGGCTCGGTAATCTGCGCATTTCCCTCTTCGTCCGGAATCAGATCCTTTTCCGATATCCCGCAGACCGCTGTATAGTAAGCCATCTGGATTGCGTCAATCATTATGAGCGGAACCAGAATCGCAAAACACAAAAGCGGGTTCATATTCTCCCCCAATCAGTATCACCACCGGAAGCGCTGCTTTACTGCTTTCAGCCTGGCAGTAAACCTCTGTATGATAATACCCTCCCATCTGGTATGAGTCAACTCAGCCCATATTCCGGCATTGCAAAAGCCAGGCAGGTTTTCTCTCATCTGGAAACCTGCGTTTCTATCTGACCCTGTCCGGTATCTGGCGATTCACAGCCTCCGGTATATACACGCGGCACCCTTGCATTGATGTCACAGGTAAGTTCATACGGGAATCTTCCGCTGATCTCGCCCACCTCTTCCGGCGTGATCTCTTCGTTACGATCTCTTCCCAGAAGAATCACCTGGTCAAATTCCTGCGCATCGATGTCAGTCACATCCACCATGAACTGGTCCATGCAGACCCTTCCGACAATCGGGGCGCTTCTGCCCCGGATCAGGACACGGCCCCGGTTGGACAGAAGCCTCGGATAACCGTCCCCGTAGCCGGCAGGAATGGTTGCGATCCTGCTGGGCCTCCTGGTGACAAAAGTTCCGCCATAGCTGATGGAACAGCCGGCAGGGACTTCCTGAATATATGCGATATGACTGATCAGCGTCATGACACGCTCCAGCTTCAGCGCGTCCCGGTCAACCTCCTGGGACGGATAGATGCCGTAGATGGTGATGCCGGCACGGACCGCGTCGAGCTGATAGTGCGTCAGCTCCATCGTCCCGGCGCTGTTGCACACATGGCGCATGCCCGGATCGACTCCCATCTGCCTGATCATATGCTCAAACTTGCAGAACCGGTCAAACTGGTACCCGGAAAATGTCTTGTCTTCCTCGTCTGCTTTCGCGAAATGGGTAAATGTCCCTTCGATCGTCAGACAGTCCAGCGCGGCGCATCTGGCTGCTTCTTCAGCCCCATCCCGGGTGACGGGAAATCCGATTCTCGTCATGCCGGTATCTACCGCAAGATGAACCGGAACCTTCTTTCCGGCCTTTCTTGCCGTTTCGTTCAGCTCTGCAGCCATGGAATATTTGAAAACAGCAGGCCGTATATCATGGTGGACGATGGTTTCATAGTCCTCCGGGAAAACAAGGCTGAGGATCAGGATCGGCTTCCGGATACCGGCCTGACGAAGCTGCATCGCTTCCTCCACCGTTGCGACCGCAAAGCCCCACAGATAGTCATACCCTTCCGTCAGCTGTGCAATTCTGACAGCCCCGTGTCCGTACGCGTTGGTTTTAATCACCGCGATCATACGCGTTTCTTCTTTTATCTTTGAGCGCATATTGCGGAAATTTGCTTCAACCGCGTCGAGATCGATTCTTGCGCAGATTCTGCTTTGTCCCATATCCGGTTCCTCTTCAGTGATTGATCTTATAAGACAGCTGCATCAGGCTCTCCGACAGGTAGACACTCTGGACTGTCATATGATCCGGCACCTGCAGATCCGTACGCGCAAAGTTCCAGATCCCCTTTACACCACCCTTGTCCAGGATCGGGACAAGCTGCTTGGCCGCGTCCGACGGAACCGCGATGACGGCAATGTCCGTCTTGTGGTCCTTCAGATAACCGGCAAGGCTGTCAAGCGGATAAACCTTGATGCTGTCGTCAAAATCGTCCAGATGCTTCCGGGGATCTCTGTCAAAAAAGGCTTCCACGTTGAAGCCGCGCTTCTGAAATCCGACATAGCTACCCACCGCCCGGGCCAGTCTTCCCGCGCCGATGACAATCAGATGATATTCCCGGTCCAGACCGAGGATCTTCCCGATCTCATCATAGAGATGCGCGACATTATAGCCGTAGCCCTGCTGTCCGAATCCGCCGAACAGGTTCAGGTCCTGACGAATCTGCGATGCCGTGACATTCATCTGTCTGCTCAGACCGGCAGATGATATCCGCACCACACCCTTGTCCATCAGCATGCCAAGATAGCGATGGTATCGGGGAAGACGGTTGATGACAGCTTTTGAGATCCCTTTGTTGTACATATCGGAGATACTCCTTCATAAATCTTACATTGATGAAACATGGTTATTCTACTTTTTAACAATGTACTTGTCAATGTATTGTGTTCTTCCTTTCTCTCAGACACAATATTCGGGAAGGCTTGATTTTTGCAATGGCATTCAAGTATTATGGGGAAAGGGTCAAAACCCTGATACCGGGAGGTGTGGCTGCCGCGATGAAGCGGACCGTTCCCGGCATCATAGTCCAGCCAAGGGAGGCAGTATGATTCTCGCCTGTCATAACATATGCAAATCCTTCGGAACCGATGTCATCCTGAAGAATGCATCCTTTCATATCCAGGAACATGAGAAAACAGCGCTTGTCGGGATCAATGGGGCCGGCAAGACGACGCTTCTTCGGATCATCATGGGACTGGAAAAGTCAGATGAGGGAGAGGTGACATTTGCCAGGGGCACTTCCGTCGGATATCTCGCTCAGATGAATATGCTCTCCTCAGGCAGGAGCATCTATGACGAAGTCTGCGAAGTGATGCGCCCGGTGATTGACATGGAACAAAGCCTTCGGTCCATGGAAGAAGAAATGGATCACGCCGAAGGCACGAAGCTGAATGAGCTGATGGAGCGCTATCACCAGACACAGACACATTTCGAACAGATGGGAGGCTATGCCTGGAAGAGTGAGATCAGCGGTATTTTGCGCGGTCTCGGGTTTACCGATGATGAATTTGGCAAACCGGTCGACACACTGTCCGGCGGACAGAAGACGCGGGTTGCGCTCGGAAAGCTGCTGCTCTCCGCTCCTGACCTCATGCTGCTGGACGAGCCGACGAACCATCTTGACATGAATTCCGTCGAATGGCTGGAGAACTATCTTCTGAATTACAGGGGCGCAGTTCTCGTTGTCGCGCATGACCGCTATTTCCTGAACAAGGTCGTGACAAAAGTCGTGGAGATCGATCAGGGACACGTCAGCACATTTTCCGGGGATTACACGGCATATTCAGAGAAGAAAAAAAAGCTCCGCCAGTCACAGCTGCATGCATGGCAGAACCAGCAGGAGCAGATTCGGCATCAGGAAGAGGTCATCGCGAAGCTGAAGAGCTTCAACCGTGAGAAGTCCATACGGCGTGCGGAAAGCCGTGAGAAAATGCTGGACAAGATCGAACGTCTGGAGAAGCCCTCCGAGGAAATCTCCGACATGCATCTGACCCTTGACGCAAGAATCGAATCCGGAAAGGATGTCCTCTCCGCTTCCGGCCTGTCCAAATCCTTTGAGTTTCCGCTGTTTGAAAACCTGGATCTGGAAATCCGGCGCGGGGAGAAGGTTGCGCTGATCGGGAACAACGGGACTGGAAAGTCCACTCTTCTGAAGATACTCATCGGTCAGATGCAGCCGGACCGGGGATCCGTGACACTCGGGACGAATGTCAACATCGGTTATTACGATCAGGAACACCAGATTCTTCATCCGGACAAAACACTGTTTGAAGAGCTTCAGGACACCTATCCGGAGCTGAACAATACCCAGATCCGCAACACGCTCGCTTCCTTTCTGTTCACCGGGGATGATGTCTTCAAGCTTGTATCGGAGCTGTCCGGCGGAGAACGCGGCAGACTGTCTCTGGCGAAGCTGATGCTTTCAAAGTCGAATTTTCTGATTCTCGATGAGCCTACCAATCATCTGGATATCATGTCCAGGGAGATCCTTGAGGATGCGGTTTCCCTTTACACCGGAACGGTTTTGTGCGTATCGCATGACCGCTGGTTCATCAACCGCATCGCGACCCGCATCCTGGATCTGACCGGGCAGACGCTGATCGAGTATCTTGGCAACTATGATTATTATCTGGAAAAGCATGAAGATCTGACCCGCAGATTTGTTTCAGCCGATACGCATTCTTCCGGCGGTGTCATCTCCTCTTCCAATGTCTCCCACCTTGCCATGTCCTCGGCCTCTTTGGCCGGCACGGACTCGGAAGGAAAGGCGGACTGGAAAAAGCAGAAGCAGGAGCTTGCGCTTGCCAGAAAAAAGCAGGCAAGGCTGAACGAAACCGAAGAGAAAATCGCTTCTAAGGAAGAAAGAAGCAGGCAGATCGACGATCTTCTGTCACAGGAAGAGATCTTCACCAATCTTCAGCAGGTGACAGCACTTGGAAAAGAAAAGGAGCAGATTGATCAGGAGCTTGAAACACTCTATGATGAATGGGCAGAACTTGCGCAGGAGTAACGAAAGAACGCGCTGCAACTGCCGCTGGTCTGCGTGAAATCAATCACTGACGGCACATACTTGGATACAGAAGGAGAAAAAAGATGACGGAATACAGACCGGTCAAGTCCGGAAAGGTAAGAGAAATCTATGATATCGGAGACAGTCTGATCATGGTCGCGACAGACCGGATCTCTGCCTTTGACCACATTCTGAAGAACCGGATCACAGGAAAGGGAAAGATTCTCACGCAGATGTCCGCGTTCTGGTTTGACTATACGAAAGACGTCATTCCGAATCACATGCTTTCCATCGATCCGGAAGATATGCCTCCCTTCTTCCGCCAGGAAGCCTTCCGGGGCAATTCCATGAAGGTCAGAAAGCTGACCATGCTGCCCCTGGAGTGTATCGTCCGCGGTTACATTTCAGGAAGCGGCTGGGCTTCTTATCAGAAGACCGGAAGCGTATGCGGCATCACGCTGGAAAAGGGACTGCAGGAATCACAGAAGCTTTCCGCGCCGATCTATACACCTTCCACAAAGGCAGATCTGGGCGATCACGATGAGAATATCTCTTATGAAAGGTCTGTCGAAGTTCTTGAAAAGGCATTTCCGGGACACGGAGAAGCATATGCTGCCACCCTGAAGGAAAAGACGCTTGCTCTCTATTCCAAGTGCGCGGATTATGCGCTTTCCAGAGGGATCATCATAGCAGATACCAAGTTTGAATTCGGCCTGGACGAGAACGGTGTCATCACACTTGCGGACGAGATGCTGACTCCCGATTCCTCCAGGTTCTGGCCGCTGGAAGGCTACAGGGAAGGAACATCCCAGCCCTCCTATGACAAGCAGTATGTCAGGGACTGGCTCAAAAAAAACCCCGGCAGCGATTATCTGCTGCCGGATGATGTGATTGCAAAAACGATTGAAAGATACGAAGAGGCGTATACGCTGCTGACCCGCTGACGTTCCTGAATCAGGTCAGAAATCCAGCAGATAGCGTTCATACGCGTTGATGATGGTTGTATCTTTGTGCTGAAGCGTTCTAGGCAGATTGTAATTATAATTCATGTGTACATGGCCATGCACCATGTAGCGGGGATGATACTTTTCAATGAGGGTGTCAAATACCGCGAACCCGCGGTGCGGCAGATCTTCCTGGTCGCCGATGCCGCGGACCGGAGCATGGGTCAGCAGGATATCAAAGCCATGGCTTCGCATCAGAGACAGCTTCGCCCTGCGGACACGGGAGGACATCTGCCGCTCCGTATACTGGTAGGGTCCTTCATTGTAAGCCATGGATCCGCCGAGCCCGAAGATCCGGATGCCTTCAAACTGATAGACCTTTCCGTCAATATCGATGCAGCCGTCCGGATTCTGTCTGTCATAGACGCCGTCATGATTCCCGTGCACATACAGAAGCGGGCAGTTTGAAAACGTGACGAGGAAGGAGAGATACTGAGGCGGAAGATCGCCTGCCGATAAGATCAGGTCGATCCCCTTCAGCCGCTCTCCGTCATAATAATCCCAAAGTGCCTTGCATGGCTCATCAGCGATCAGAAGAATCCTCATGTCAACTGCCCTGTCATTCTACAGTGGTCATCGCAGGCGTGATATGCCCCTGCAGTTCCACCTTTTCCCGCGCGTCATCTGTCAGCTCCCAGCTTTCGGGAATGGAACCGATGACGCCTTCTGCAAGATAGTCCATACGGATGATCTCTTCCGGTGTCAGGGACTGATCCTTCTTTCCGGCTACAGAACCGTCCTGTTTGTGGAATTCTCCCCAGAACGGATTGAAATAATCAGCGTACATCTGTCCCTTCACGATATTCGTAAGCGTTTCAATTCCATGCGGAAGCTCATCAGACATGATCAGATCTATGATTCCGCTGGATATGCCCCACCAGTAGTTGATGGCGGGCTTTTCCTTCGTATCACGGTCACTGTCCCAGTTCCCCTGCAGGAAATCCCGAATGATACGCTCATAGAACCTGCCCCAGTTCCAGATCGGGGTCGCAAGCCGCAGCATCATGCCGTTGCCGGCCAGATACAGACCGTACGCTCTCTCCTTTGACGCCGGCGTGATCATGTCGGAGTCGGAGACCACACTGATCTTCTCCCGGTCAAGAAGCTCCTGCAGAGATTCCGTATCCGTCTGGCTCATCCAGTGCAGGTATACCTTCGCGTGCGGATTCGTCATCTGTGCGCCCAGTGTGAACGCATTGATATCGGCAATGCTGCCGTAATTCGGCAGAGGTGCCTGGTAGGCGATCTTCCCGTTCGGCGTCATGGCACCGGCAATCATGCCGCACAGAAACTTCGCTTCATACAGTCTTCCGAAATAAGTGCGCAGGGTCCGGTAGGGCTGTCCGACCGAACAGTTCAGGATCTTTACTTCCGGATGTTCGATGGAAGCCTTCAGGCTGGCAGCCAGAAAACGGGTGCTGGTCGTGAAGATCATATGGCAGCCGGACTGGATCACGGAATCGATCAGTCCGGAGATATCAGAGCTGGTTTCTTTCAGGAAGTAAGCTTCCGTGTGGATCTGATCCCCGAATACCTGCTCCAGCTGCATACGTCCAAGCTCATGCGAATAGGACCAGCTGGATACCTCCGCAGGACGATCATGGATAAACGCAACTTTCAGCTGCTTTACTTTATGCAGACCAAAGAATCTGGTAAAGATGCTCCCGCCGCTTTCCGCGGAAGGTTTAAAGATAACGGCCTCATTGGTCTTCTCGGCTCCTGCCCCGGCGGGAAGATCATCCCAGATCTTCTCGATATCCGCCTTCATCTGCGCCGTACTCTTTCCCAGCACCTCCTGCCAGGGATAGAGGGACAGATAGAATAAAAGTGCGTCACCCGGCGTGATGGACAGGCTCTGTCCGCCCTTTGCGGTGAAAATCTCCGTGAAGCGGTTGTACAGAGAACGGAAATCCATCTTTTCATCGTCGGTCCATTTCTCTCCGCTCTTCTTCCCGACCGCGTCAAGCAGCTGCCGGTAGCCGCCCTTTTTCGTCAGCTGCAGGTAATTGATCTGCGAGTCCTTATAAAAATCCATGAACTCGTAATAGACCTGGTTCTCGATTGTCTCACCCGGGTACGGGACAAGCCTTGTCACGGATCCCTCTATGGAATCCGCATGGAAATACTTCAGAACGCTGACACGCTTGTTGCCCTCCAGAACATAGAACCGGTTCATGTATTCGTATGCGATGATCGGATCTCCGACCCCCTGATCCAGATGATACCGGACTACGCCCTGCCACTTCCGGGCAAATTCACTGTTTTCCGGCATCAGCGGCATGAAGTTGGAAGCGAAGGCAGCCTGTCTGCCGGCAGTCTTGGTGCCGACAACCTGATCAAGCGGGATGCTGACAAGGCCCAGAGGCTCCTCCGTACGGATGCTCTGATGATCGACAATTTCATCCAGAGCGGGAAGATAAGGGTATTCACCTTTTGAAAGTGCCTTGCGGTAAGCTGTCTTTCCAAGTTTTTGAGCCTTCAAATAATCTTCAGCCACCATTCAGTTCTTCCTCCAGGCGCCTGCGCACCGCGCTGATGAATTCCTGACTGCTTAATTTCTTTACATGGGAAAGGGAAGTGATAAGCGCCAGATCGCCGGTCATCTCCCCCTCTTCAATCGTACGAAGAACGGAATGTTCCAGCGCATCGGCAAAATGCTCCAGATCCTTCAGCGAATCGAGCTGTGCCCTCTTTCTCAGAGCGCCCGTCCAGGCAAAGATTGTCGCGACCGAATTCGTGGAGGTTTCTTCCCCTTTCAGGTAACGGTAATAATGCCTCTGCACGGTTCCGTGGGCAGCTTCATACTCATACTTGCCATCCGGATTGACCAGAACACTGGTCATCATGGCCAGAGAGCCAAATGCGGACGAGAGCATGTCGCTCATGACATCTCCGTCATAATTCTTGCATGCCCAGATGAAGCCGCCTTCACTCTTCATGACTCTTGCGACAGCGTCATCAATCAGGGTATAGAAGTATTGGATGCCGGCATCCTCAAACAGACTGCGGTATTCTTCCGCGTAGATTCTGTCGAAGATCTCTCTGAATCTGGCATCATATTTCTTGGAAATCGTATCCTTTGTGGCAAACCACAGATCCTGCCCGGCATCAAAGGCGTAAGCGAAACAGCTGCGGGCAAAGCTTTCAATGGAATGGTCCATATTGTGCCAGCCCTGCAGAACGCCGGGACCGTCAAACTCATGGATCAGCTCCCGGATCTGCGTTCCGTCTTCCGCGGTAAATACAAGTTCCGCCTTTCCCTTTCCTGGTACAACGATCTCAGCGTTTCTGTAGACATCCCCGTACGCGTGACGGGCGATGGTAATCGGTTTCTTCCAGGTACGTACATTGGGCTCAATGCCTCGCACGATGATCGGACAGCGGAAAACCGTGCCATCCATGATCGCCCGGATCGTTCCGTTCGGGCTCTTCCACATCTGCTTCAGACCGTATTCTTTCACCCGGTCCGCGTTCGGCGTAATCGTGGCGCACTTGACGGCAACACCGAGACGCAGTGCCGCCTGCGCTGCTTCTATGGTAATCCGGTCATCTGTTTCGTCTCTTTTTTTCAGACCGAGGTCATAATACTCTGTCTTCAGATCCACGTACGGAAGAATCAATTCTTCCTTGATCATCTTCCAGAGAATCCGTGTCATCTCATCGCCGTCCATCTCGACGAGCGGGGTTGTCATAGGAATCTTGCTCAAATCAAATCTCCTCTGTAAAAGACTGCAGCTGTCTGATTATCCGTTCTGCCAGGGCGGGTTTGGCGCAGGCTGATTCTGCGCTGGCTGATTCGGGTCAGGATGATTCTTTCCCTCATCCTGCAGGACATGCCGGTTCTGGAACAGATAGGTAGCCAGCGAGATCAAAGTCAGAATCAGGGCAGCCCACTTCAGGATCTGCGCTGCGACATCGAATAACCCGCCGAAGTTGGCAACCATCAGGATCACCATCAGCATCTGGAAAACGGTTTTTACCTTGCCCCAGATGTTTGCGGCAATGACAACGCCTCTCTCGGCTGCAACCAGCCGGAAACCGGATATGATGAATTCCCGGGCAATGATGATGATGACAATCCAGCTCTCAAGTCTGCCAAGATCCACAAGACAGATCATCGCAGAACAGACAAGAAGTTTGTCTGCCAGAGGATCCATGAACTTGCCGAAGGTTGACACATAATTATACTTTCTGGCTATATATCCGTCTGCCGTATCCGTCAGGGACGCGATGATAAAGACGATCATCGCAAGAATATTGCCAAGCGGCTTCGGCACCCAGAGGATCAGGACCACAAACAGCGGAATCATACAGATTCTGGCGATTGTCAGATAATTGGGCAACTGAGGGCTGGGAACCCAGTTCCTGATTTTTTCCTTTCTTGCTTCCCTGGCTTCTCTTCTTGCTGCCTTCTTTGCTTCTTTTTCAGCCTTTTTTTCTTCTGCGATTCTGGCGTCTTCCTCTGCCTTCTTCTGCGCAGCGATTTTCGCCTCTTCCTGGGCCTTTTTCTCCGCAGCAAGCCTTGCTTCTTCCTGAGCCTTTCTCTCCGCGGCAAGCCTCGCTTCTTCCTGAGCCTTTCTCTCCGCGGCAAGCCTTGCCTCTTCCTGGGCTTTTCTCTCCGCGGCAAGCTTTGCCTCTTCCTGGGCCTTTCTTTCCGCTTCCAGCCTTGCCTCTTCCCGGGCTCTCTCCTCAGCAAGCTTTTCCTCTTCCCGGGCTTTTACCCCGGCAAGCCTTGCTTCTTCCTCTGCGCTCACCTCGGCAAGTATTTCCTCTTCCCGGACTTCTTCGTCAGGAAATCGGTTGATTTCCGGCATGGCTTCTTCGCCGGATCCTGCAGAAGGATTCTCCTCAAAACCGGTTTCAGATCCGGCTTCCAGCGCGGAATTGAAAGCTGTTTCGGCTGAGGGTTCCGCTGCCGCTTCAAAGCCAGGTTCTGCAGCCGTTTCCGCGTCTGCCTGCACTGCCGCTTCCAGATCCGGCTCAGCAAACAGTTCCTCCTCCGGACCGGCAACCGCTTCGGCAATCGTCTCATCACTCTCTAATGTTGCATCATTCCCAAACAGATCCTTGTTCTCTTCCATGGCGTTCTCCTTCCCTGTTGCATGCCGATGGCTTTTCAAAGCTCAGTCGAATTGCCTCCCTGTCATTCTGCGCCCGGCAGACAGTTTATACCGTCTGCGCCCGGCGCATGATTCTTCAAATCAGCTCTGCAGTCAGATCATAGGCATCAGATCCTGTGATCCTTCCATGTACAAAGCTTCCGGTTTCAAGAGGTTCGCTGGTTTTTACAAAGATATATCCGTCCACATCCGGGGCATCTGCATACCCTCTTCCGATGAAAACATCCTCTCCGGGAACATATCCCTCAATCAGGATATCTGTTTCCATGCCCTTTCTCTTCTCATTGAGATCAGCAGAAATCTCCTGCTGAAGCTCCATCAGCTCATCCCGGCGGGAAAGCTTTGTCTCTTCATCAATCTGATCATCAAACAGGGCAGCCGGCGTCCCTTCTTCCTGCGAATAGGGAAATACACCCAGTCGGTCGAATTCCATTTCATTGATAAAGCGGCACAGATCTTCAAACTGCTCGTCCGTCTCCCCGGGAAATCCGGTGATCAGAGTCGTGCGGATGCAGATATCCGGCACTTCCTGCCGAAGCTTTGCGATAATCCTGCGAAGATCAGCCTCGCACGTACGCCGCCCCATCCGCTTTAAAACCGCGTCGCTGCTGTGCTGGATCGGAATGTCAAGATAGTGCACAAACTTTGGCTCAGTCTTCATGCATTCGATCAGCTCGTCATAGATTTCTTCCGGATAACAGTACATCACGCGGATCCAATCAAGGCCTTCGATTCCGGCCAGCGAATGAATCAGCTCATGCAGACACTTTCTGCCGTACAGATCCGTACCGTACAGCGTAGTCTCCTGCGCGACCAGGATCAGTTCTCTGACACCCTGAGACGCAAGAGTGGCAGCTTCTTTCATAAGTGATTCAGCCGGAACAGAGCGGAAAGGCCCTCTCATGGCAGGAATCGCACAGTAGGTGCAGTGTTTGTCACAGCCTTCCGCAATCTTGAGATAGGCATAATGTCCCCCGGTTGTCAGAAAACGCCTGCCTTCCGGAAGCGCGATTCTGTCCAGGGCATCCAGTCTTTCAACCTTGTCTCCCTGCAGGGCTGTGTCGATCACCTCCCGTATGGCATCATAGGCAGTGGTTCCGACAATGGCGTCCACCTCCGGAATCTCGTCCCGGATCTCCTGCGCGTAACGCTGTGCCATACAGCCCGTGGCGATCAGCGCCTTGCATCTGCCCTCTTTCTTGCAGGAGGCTAGTGAGAGAAGCTGATCAATCGACTCTTCTTTGGCCAGTGTGATAAAACAGCAGGTATTTACGATGATGACATCTGCCTCCTGCTCATCGTCCGTCAGGAGATAATCCCCCTGCGTCAGAAGGCCGAGCATCTTCTCGGCATCGACCCTGTTTTTGTCACAGCCCAGAGAAACAAAAAGAATCTTTGGCTTATCCTGTGTCACTGGCCGTCTTCTGCCTCCCTGGCCCTTTCTTCAAGGATTTCCTTCCTCTCACTGGCGGAAGGGATATTATCCTCGACAAAGCGGTCTACCATATCGGAGATCTCCTGCGCGTCTTCCAGATTCTCATCCTGCGACACAATCCTGATCAGGCCGTTCTCGAGTTCACTGACCGCTTCCGAAAGAGGCTTCCTGCCTCCTGTCAGCGTGCTGTGCGTATCATCAGAGACAATCTGTCTGGCACGCTTGGCGGTAGCCATGACGATCGAATAACGGGAATTGATCACAGGGGTATCATCCTCGGAATCCTGGTTGATGATCTTCATTAATTCGGTATAAGACGGATGCAGCATATTGGTTAACACTCCTTTTTTGAAAAATCTACGAGTTCTTTCTGCAGTTTCTGAATGAAGGGAAGATTGTTGCTTACCCTCTGCCGCTGCGCACGGATCAGTGCATGCAGGTTCGCGGCACATTCATCAATGTCATGATTGACAATGATATAATCATACTTCACAAGGTATTCTGCCTCTTTCGCGGCACGTGTCATACGCTTCCTGATGATCTCCTCTGTCTCGGTTCCTCTCCCCGACAGCCTCTCATAGAGGGGCCGGGCTCCGGGCGGAAGCATATAGATCAGAATGGCATTCGGCTCTTTTTCCTTCACGAGCAAAGCGCCCTGCACTTCAATCTCCAGGATGACATCAAAACCCTGCTCCAGCTTCTCTTCCACATATGCCTTCGGGGTACCGTAATAGTTTCCGACGTAAGAGGCATACTCGAGCAGCTCTTCTTTCTCGATCATCTCTTCAAAACGTTCTTTCGAGATGAAAAAATAATGAACACCGTCCACCTCGCCGGGACGCGGAGACCGGGTTGTGGCAGAGACGGAATAGGCGTATCCTTCCTCCGTCTCAAACATTGCTTTCAGAACCGATCCCTTCCCGACACCGGCAAAGCCGGACAGAACAATCAGGTTTCCTCTCGTTCTCATCACTCAGCCTCCCTGCCCGATCAGAGCGGGCGCTCCTCCAAGCCTTCTTCCGATCGTATCCGGAACCAGGCTTGACAGGACAACCCTGTCATTCTCACACACAATCACAGCTTTTGTCTTCCTGCCGGCTGTCGCGTCAACCACCTTATCCTGTTCTCTGGCCCGCTGGACTAGACGTTTGATCGGCGCCGCGTCCGGGCTTACGATAGAAATGATCTTATCGGAATTGACCAGATTCCCGAAACCGACATTGATAAACTGACTATTCAATATTCTGTACCTGCTCGCGGATCTTTTCGATGAGTGTCTTGAGATCAATCGCGTAATTGCTTGTGTCAAGATCGTTCGCCTTGGAAAGGATGGTATTCGCCTCACGGTTCATCTCCTGCGCGATGAAATCCAGCTTCCGGCCGATATCATTGCCCTTCCCAAGCTCCCTGCGCATGGTGTCGATGTGGCTTCTGAGCCTGACGGTCTCCTCGTCCGTTGCCAGCTTGTCGGCAAACAAAACCACTTCAGCCGCCAGCCTGCTCTCGTCGATCTGGCTGTCCTCCAGCAGGGAGGAGATCTTCTCCTTCAGGCGCTGTTCATACGCAGAAATGATCTCCGGATAACGCGCCTCAACAAGGCCAACCAGCGTTTCCATCTGGTCCAGCTTATCCATCAGGTCCGTCTTCAGATTAGAGCCCTCTCTCGTTCTCGTCTCCACCAGCATCTCAAGCGCTTTGTCAAGCGCTGCCTTCAGAACACCCCAGACCTGGTCCTCGTCCATGGCATCCTGCTTCAGACGGAAGATCTCCGGCTGGGCACCCAGCCTGGCAGCAGTGAGGTCATTGGTCAGATGAAAACGTTCTGCCATCCTGGCATAGGCATCTACGTATTCCTGCGCAAGATGCTCGTTAAACTGCAGATCATACTCTGCCTCTCCAATCACCTCGTAGGTGACAAAGACGTCAATCTTTCCTCTTCCCAGATATTTCTTCAGTTCAGAGCGGACGGAAGTATCCAGAAACGCGTATTCCTTCGGGATCCGGACGTTCGAGTCAAGATAACGATGGTTCACACTCTTCATCTCAACGGTGAACTTCAGCGTATCAGAAGAAAACTCTCCGCGGCCGAACCCGGTCATGCTTTTGATCATGTCAGAAACCTTTCAGCGCATATACACATAATGATACAGAAAACATTATATGCCAAGCATCAAAATAAAGTCAATGTGATATAATCGGACTGGCTGCTGCCCCTGAACAAGACCTCGACATCTCTCAACGGCTGTTACAGGGCTCCTGAACATAGACGATCGGCGCTTTCGACTGAGCCGTGACAATGCAGCCTGAACAAAGACATTCGGTATTACCGATCCGGAGGACAGGGCTCCTGAACGTAGACTTTTGGGGGTCGGAGTGAAGGAGCCCTGCCCTCCGGATCGACAGTATTATCAAAATTGAAACCCTGACCATACAGAAAGGAATAACACGAATGGCCCTGGATGGAATAACCGTTGCGAATATTGTTTCCGAGATGAATGCAGCCCTGCAGGGTGCCCGGATTCAGAAGATTGCGCAGCCGGAAGTGGACGAGATCATGCTGACGGTGAAGACGCTGCAGGGGACAAGGCGGATCCTCATGTCCGCCTCCGCTTCCCTTCCGCTCATCTATTTCACGGATAAGAACAAACTCAGTCCGATGAAAGCGCCGAACTTCTGCATGCTCCTGCGCAAGCACATCGGAAGCGGTAAAATCCTGCGTGTCTGGCAGCCTTCCCTGGAGCGGATCATCCATTTTGAGATCGAACACTATGACGAGATGGGAGACCTGAAGAAGAAGGACCTGATCCTGGAGCTGATGGGAAAGCATTCCAACCTGATCTTCTGCGATGACGAAGGGATGATCATTGACTCCCTCAAGCATATCTCCGCGCAGACCTCTTCCGTCAGGGAAGTGCTTCCCGGAAGAGAATACTTCATCCCTGTCACACAGGAAAAGCTGGATCCGCTCAGTGCCGGGCAGGATGCATTTCTGAGCACTGTGTTTTCCAGGCCTCTGCCCCTGTACAAGGCCATCTATATGTCATTTACGGGGATCAGTCCCGTCATCGCGCAGGAATTATGCTGCAGGGCAGGTCTTGACAGTGACCAGAGCGCAAAGGAATTCTCCGTTGATGAGCAGCTTCACCTGTGCCGGATCTTCCTGCAGCTGATGGAGGATGTCCGGGAAGAAAGCTTTGGTCCGAACATCATCTACGACGCGGACGGCGTGCCGGTCGAGTTTGCTTCTGTTCCCCTCACCCTGTACCGCGAGCTGAACGCAGAGAAGTATGACACGGTTTCAGAAGTCCTGGAAACCTATTATGCCAGAAAGAATGATGTCACCCGCATCCGCCAGAAAAGCGCAGACCTGCGTCATCTGGTGAATACCATGCTCGAGCGCGAGTCAAAAAAGCTGGATCTGCAGAGCCGCCAGCTGAAAGACACAGAAAAAAGGGATCAGTTCCGCCTCTACGGCGAGCTGCTTCACACCTGGCAGTACCAGATCGAGCCAGGTGCTTCCAGCGCAGTCGTCCCGAACTACTATGATGATGACAAGGAAGTTAAGATCACGCTTGATCCGAATAAAACTGCTTCTGAAAATGCGCAGCGCTACTATGAAAAATATGAGAAGATGAAGCGTACCTATGATGCACTGAGCGAACTGATATCCCAGACTCGCGCAGACGTAGAGCAGCTGGAATCCATCAAAACATTCCTGGATCAGGCTGTCAGTGAAGCGGACTTGAACCAGATCCGGGAGGAGCTGGCACAGTCCGGTTACATTCACAGGCAAGCTGCCCAAAAAAAGAAGGGCGCGTCCCGCCCTGAAAAGTCCCGCCCCTGGCACTATCGCACTGAGGACGGATATGATATCTATGTCGGAAAAAACAATCTGCAGAATGACGAGCTTACTTTCCGCATCGCCAATGCTTCCGACTGGTGGTTCCATTCCAAGAAAGCGCCCGGCTCCCATGTGATTGCAAGAAGAAAAGACGGTCAGGAACTTCCGGACCATGTTTTTGAGCTGGCCGCTTCCGCCGCCGCCTGGTATTCAAGCCTTAGGGACGCCGATAAAGTTGAAATCGACTATGTGCAGCGGAGGGAGGTCAAAAAGCCGAACGGAGCAAAGCCTGGCTTCGTGGTGTACTATACGAACTATTCCATGACAGCACGGCCGGATATCTCTTCCCTGACACTGGTGGAGTAACCTGCAGAAAATGACTGCCATACTTGAAAAGATGCTGTGTGCCCGGGCACACAGCATCGATTGTTTGATCGAATGTTTGATCGACGTTTTTACTTCGCGACGATATTGATAATCTTTCCCGCGACGAAGATCTCCTTCAGGATCTTCTTGCCTTCCAGCTTCGCGCCAAGCGCTTTCTTCGCAGCTTCAAGTGCTTCTTCCTTCGAAGCATTGACCGAAATCCGGATAACAGCTTTCGTCTTGCCCATCATCTGGACCGGATACTCAACCTCGTCTTCCGCCATGGCTTCTTTGTCACAGACCGGCCATGCCTGATGGAAGACAGAGTCATCATGTCCAAGCTCTCTCCACAATTCTTCTCCGATGTGCGGAGCGAAGGGCGCGAGCATGAGGACAGCGTCTTCCAGCGTAGCGGTATCAATTCCGCCCTCCGTCTGATTCAGTTTTACAAGTGCGTTTGTATACTCCATGAATCCGGAGACAACCGTATTCAGCGAGAAGCTTTCGAATCTCTTGCTGATCGTATCGATCATCTTATGATGGATACGATTCATCTCGCGGCTGGGCTTGAAGTCCTTCTTGTCCTTGTTTTCCATTACCAGATTGTAAAATCTGGAAAGGAAACGATAGACACCGTCGATTCCCCTGTCGTCCCATTCCGCATCCAGTTCCGGCGGACCGACGAAGAGCTCATACATACGCAGGCTGTCACAGCCATAGTTCTCCACCAGGTCATCCGGGCTGATGACATTGCCCTTCGACTTCGACATCTTGATGCCGTTCTTGCCGGTGATCATGCCCTGGTTAAAGAGCTTGGTGAAGGGCTCGTCAAAGTCTACAACGCCGATGTCATGCAGAAACTTCGTCCAGAATCTCGAGTACAGCAGATGAAGCACCGCGTGCTCTACGCCGCCGATGTACATATCGACCGGCAGATACTTGTCGGCCTTCTCCCGGGAGACGAGCTCCTTGTCATTGTGCGGATCAACATAGCGCAGGAAATACCACGACGATCCGGCCCACTGGGGCATGGTGTTCGTCTCTCTCTTCGCGCTCTTTCCGCACTTCGGGCAGGTGCAGTTCACCCAGTCTTCGATATGGGCAAGCGGTGACTCACCTGTATCGGTGGGCTCATAGCTCTTCACATCGGGAAGCAGAACCGGAAGATCTTCCTCCGGCACCGGGACATTGCCGCAGTCCGGGCAGTGGATAATCGGAATCGGCTCTCCCCAGTATCTCTGTCTGGAGAAGACCCAGTCACGCAGCTTATAGTTGACGGTCGCCTTGCCGATACCCATCTCTTCGACGATATGGGGTGCTTCCTTCTTCATCTCGGCACAGTCTCTTCCGTTCCAGTCGCCGGAATTGATCAGGACACCGCTGACAGCAGTGGTCGCCTCCGTCATCTCCTCGATTTCATTTCCATCCTGGGAAATGACCTGGACGATGGGAAGATCAAACTTCTTCGCGAAAGCGAAGTCTCTGTCATCATGGGCCGGAACGCACATGATGGCACCGGTGCCGTAATCCGCAAGAACATAATCGGAAGTCCAGATCGGAATCTTCGCTCCGTTCATGGGATTGATGCAGTAAGAGCCGGTAAAGACGCCGGTCTTGTCCTTATCAGAGACAGACATACGGTCCACATTGGACTTATTGGCCGCGTCCTGAATGTATTTCTCCACAGCCTCCCTGGTCTCATCGGTCGCAAGACTCTTCGTCAGCTCATGCTCCGGGCTGAGCACCATGAAGGTAGCGCCGTAGAGTGTATCCGGGCGGGTGGTGTAGACCTTGATCTTCTCTTCCCTTCCCTCGACAGGGAAGTCGACCTCGGCACCGTAGCTCTTGCCGATCCAGTCGGTCTGCATCTTCTTGACCTTCTCCGGCCAGTCAAGACCGTCGAGGCCTTCCAGAAGACGATCCGCGTATTCTGTGATCTTCAGCATCCACTGACGCAGATTCTTCTTCGTGACGGCACTGCCGCAGCGCTCGCAGCAGCCATTGACGACTTCCTCATTCGCCAGAACAGCCTTGCAGGAAGGACACCAGTTCAGCGGATATTCCTTCTCATAGGCAAGTCCATGCTTGAACAGCTGGACAAAAATCCACTGCGTCCATTTATAATAATCCGGATCCGTCGTATCTACTTCACGGTCCCAGTCATAGACAGCCGCGATCTGCTTGATCTGCTTCTTGATATTTTTGATGTTCGCGTCAGTGGAGATTCTCGGATGCTGTCCCGTCTTGATGGCATAGTTTTCTGCCGGAAGGCCGAAGGCGTCCCACCCCATCGGATGAATCAGGTAATAGCCCTGCATCATCTTGTATCGGCTCCAGGCATCGGAGATCACATAGCCTCTCCAGTGTCCGACGTGAAGTCCGTTACCGGACGGATACGGGAACATATCCAGACAATAATACTTCTTCCGGTCACCTTCGACATTGATCGGATGCTCTTCCCAGTCTTTGCGCCACTTCTCTTCAATCGCTCTGTGATTGTACGTGATTGCCATCCTGATGATCCTCCTGATTTTGTTTATTAGATTAACCCGCCAAAAGCCGATTACGGATTGTTCCGCGCTACGCGCTCCCACAATCCTGCCCACCATTCGTGCTCCATGGGGCCCCTGGTCTCCGCTTCGCTCCGGTCGGCCCATAGCCGACGTCCACTGGACGTCGTGGGCCCCACTACGCACTCATGTTGGGGCGCGCCAACTTCTACGCTCCGCTTCGGTCGGCCCAAAGCCGACGTCCACCGGACGTCGTGGGCCCCTTTTCCTCCATCGCAAGCAAGCTTGCGTGGAGGTCAGGCTTTTGGCGCTGTAATCAATCATAATACTCGAACTGTAATTCATACAGCTTGACTGTATCTCCGTCTTCCACGCCCAGATTCCTCAATTCCTTCAGAATTCCTGTGTCCTTCAGGAAATTCTGGAAGAAACGGAATCCTTTTTCCGAATCCAGATTCGTATAGCCCAGCATCTTCTCGACCTTTGGTCCTTCCACGTGGAACAGATGCGCGTCCTCCTCGTCCTGCCATACGCGGAAGGGAAGACTGTTGTCCGGAAAATGTTCTTCCGGGAAGTATTCCTGCGCAAAGACCTCAAGCTTGTCCGGTACGGTCTGAAGCAGTTCCCAGACCGTGTACAGAAGCTCTTTCACGCCCTGTCCTGTTGCTGCCGAGATCGGACAGACCTTGATTCCTTTCGGTTCAAACTCCGCACGGATCAGGTCAACCGGGTTTTGGTATCCCGTATCCTGCGCTTCTTCCTCTGTCCGGCTGTCGGGAACATAGATGGCATCGCACTTGTTCGCCGCGATGATCTGAGGCTTCTTCTGAAGCGAAACGTTGTAGGCGGACAGTTCTTCGTCGATCCTGTAGATGTCCTCCACCGGATCCCTGCCTTCCACGGAAGCCGCGTCCACAACATGTACAAGCACTTTGCAGCGCTCAATGTGCCGGAGGAACTCATGTCCCAGTCCCGCTCCCTGGCTGGCTCCCTCGATCAGTCCCGGAATATCAGCGACGACAAAGCCATGCTCACCGTCCAGGTCTACCACACCGAGATTCGGCTCCAGCGTTGTGAAATGATAATTCGCGATCTTTGGTTTCGCGCCAGAGATTCTCGACAGAAGGGTGGACTTTCCGACATTCGGATATCCGATCAGTCCGACGTCCGCAATCAGCTTCAGCTCGAGCGCGACCTCCAGCTCCCTGGCGTCCTGTCCCGGCTGTGCGTAAGTCGGCGCCTGCATCGTGGAGGTGGCGTAATGCATGTTGCCATTGCCGCCGCGGCCTCCCTTCAGGATAATCTGGCGCTTGTTGTCACCCGACAGATCAGCGATCACTTCGCCGGTTTCGGCAAGCTTCACCACCGTCCCTTCCGGAACCTTCAGTATGATATCCTCTCCGTCCGCGCCGTGCTGCCGCTTTTTCCTGCCATCCTCTCCGTCTGTCGCAGAAAACTTTCTGTGGTGACGGTAAGCCATCAGCGTATTGGTGTTGTTGTCGACTTCGAAGATCACGTCTCCGCCTCTTCCGCCGTCGCCGCCGTCAGGTCCCCCGTCCGGGACAAACTTCTCCCGGCGGAAACTGACATGCCCGTCGCCGCCCTTTCCGGAGCGTATAATGATTTTTGCTCTGTCAGCAAACATGTTATTATCTCCTGATGCCGATGATCAGCCTGCTTTTCTCATTGATTGAGAAAAGGGTGCGGATACACTTGTACCCACACCCCCTGATCCTCAGCAAAACGTTACAGGCAGCTGCCTGCGCATAGATTACTCAGCAGCAGCCTCGGTCTCTTCTCTGACGATAATGGAGACCTGCTTGCGATACTTGCCCAGTCTGGAAAAATGGACAATTCCGTCTGCCTTCGCGTACAGAGTGTCATCCTTTCCAAGTCCAACGTTCTCACCCGGATGAATGTGGGTTCCGCGCTGTCTGTACAGGATATTTCCTGCCTTTACAAACTGTCCGTCCGCTCTCTTGGCGCCAAGTCTCTTGGACTCGGAATCACGGCCGTTCTTTGTGGAACCGACACCCTTTTTATGAGCGAAGAACTGAAGGTTCATGTTAAGCATAATTCTTACCTCCCGTAATTCTTTCTTTCGATGTGTCTGATCCGGAGATTCTCCGGATAACTCTCAGCCATCTGACTGACCGCGAGCACCATGGACTTCAGAAGAAGCTGTGCGTCGTGATCTTCCGCCGTCTCCGGCTTCAGAATGACTTTCAGGTAGCCGCCGTCATCAGCCGCATCCTCTACAAAGCCTGCCTGTGTGAAAGTCTCGATCGAATTCACACAGCCGATCGCAAGCGCGCTCACTGCGCTGCATACAATATCGTAACCTTCCTCGCCCGCATCTGCGTGTCCTTCCATACAGAAGCCGCCTATGGAGCCGGTTTTAAGCTGATAGATGCTTACCCTGATCATGCGGATCCCCTGAGGTTCCGGTTCAGGCGTTGATCTTTTCGATCTTAACCTGCGTGTACTGCTGTCTGTGGCCGTTCTTCTTGTGATAGCCGGTCTTGCGCTTATACTTGTAAACGATGACCTTCTTCGCCTTACCGTTCGCCACGACCGATGCATCGACTGTTGCGGAAGCAACATCCGCACCGGCCTTCAGACCATCGTCTGTGCTGACTGCCAGGACCTGATCGAAGACAACCTTCTCTCCCTCGTCCTTGCCGAGCTTCTCGACTCTGATCTCGTCGCCTTCCGCGACCTTGTACTGTTTACCACCTGTTGCGATAATAGCGTACATCTGGGTTTCCTCCCATTCTTAAAAACTCGCCAGCTTCGGCGGCATCCCGGTAAAAAGGACACACTTAAGCCCCGCTGAGCGGCATACTTGAGAAATATATCACACAGTATGAAGACACGTCAACCGTTTTTTCGACATACCATGTGATTCTTTTGGCATTTCCTTGCTGCAGTCTCCTATCTCGTCTCATCTACAGACGGCAAGGCTCCTGAGCGATGACTTTTGGGGGTCAGAGCGAGGGAGCCTTGCCGCCTGTAGAGAGGGGAGAATTCCTGCATTACGCTCCCTGGCGGATCCGGCTCCAGGCCTCCACGAGCCGTTCCAGGCTCCACGCCGCGTTTGCAGGACTGGTGGACGGCAGACAGATACAGGGTCTCCCGGTTAATGGCTGCGTATACTTGCAATACATTTTTTCTGCTGTTTTTCCGTTGACATAGATCTGCCCGATCATGGCTGTCTCAAGAATCGGCCGAAGGTCATTCACTGTCACATCCTTGATACTCGCATCGGACGAACCTTCAATCCGGCAGGACGCGATGACATCCCATACCGCGATATGATTGCGCAGAAGAAAAGCTTTTCTGTCAGGCACCGTCATCGGAACCGGTTCCTCAAAGACGTCTGCCGCAACTCTCCAGAACCGGTTCTGCGGATGCCCGTAGAAGAACATGACTTCCCGGGATTTCACAGAAGGAAAGCTCCCCAGAATCAGGATCCGGGAACTGCTGTCATAGACAGGCGGGATCGGATGAATGATAAACGAGTTTGTCATAGCTTTCCCTTATCTTACTCTTGTCAGCAGGAAGAGAAGTAAGCAAGAACTTTCTTTCCCTCAACATAGACATGAAGCACAGGTGCTTTGTACATTTTTCTTGCTTCTTTTTTTGCCTTTTTTCCTTTATTTACAAAGATTCCTGCATCCGCATAACCATAATAGGTATTTTTTGTCAATTTGAAAGATCTGCTGCTTTTATACTTTAGCTGTTTGGAACCTTTCTTCTTTTCCAGCATCGGTTTTCCATTAATGATAAGTTTATTGCCAGAGATCGATATTTTTTTAATATAGTTTTTTGAGAATTTGCTTTTAAAACTTACCCCCCAATACTGCTTATAGTTCGCAACCTGAATCGTCATCTTTGCGATCGTTCCGCTTTTGTCTGACTTCACCAGGAGAGTGGCGATTCCTCGTTTCTTCGCTGTTATGGATAGTTTTCTTCCATACGAAGACTCCCTTGTATAACAGTTGAATTCCACTATCTTTGGATTCGAGCTGACATAGTGATAAGTATCTCCTGAAGGAATGGAGACATTAAGAATCTCTTCCGTAGTTTCACCCGGACGAAGAATATCATAATTTCCAAAGAAATACGCTGAAGCAAAAACGTTTCTTCTAAGCGTCAGCGATGCTAAGAATACAATGGACAGCAGCAGACCGACATGTAATACCGCAGTTGTTTTCCTGTGATTTTGAATTCTTTCACCTGACATAAATATATCTCCTTCCATATCCCGGTTCTCCTGCCGGGAAGTGAATCCTATGCAGCCTTTGACAGCTGCATAATAATTGTATCATATCTGCATGTCACTTTGCATTTCTCCAGAGTGAGCCGATCTGTTCTTTGGTGGAACTGAATCCGCGGCTGATCTTCTCTTTCCTGTTTCTCTTTACCTCTTCCTTGCGGTTTCTGGCCTGAGTCCCCATATTGCGTACGCGGCTGTCGGCTTCTTCGATAAGACGTGGAGCAGAGGTATTAATGCGGTCGAAGTTATCCTTATCCTGCCGAATCGCCGCTTCAAACTGAAGATTCATATAATTCACGGTTTCTTCAAGAGTATGCGTAATCTTCTGGTTCAGGCTGCCTTCTGAATAGCGCAGAACCCGGCGGAAATACCTGGCATTCACCATAGCCTTGAAGCTTTCCATTCGTCTGGTCCACCCGTTCACTGAGGAAGGGTAAGAGTGCTCGATTCCACTGTACTGTTCACGGATCTCTTCCCTGGAGAGGTATCCCTTAAGTTCATAGGTTTCTTCCTGAACCCGTACATGCTCGTCAAAGTCCTTGATGACCTCAACTGTTTCCACGCATGTCTGACTCAGTTCACAGCAGTACTTTCCCCTGATATCATTGAGCCACCGATCCACATCGCTTCTCCTCTGTTCTGCAAGAAGAAGTCCAAGATGTGCTTCTCCGTTATGAGGCTCCTTGTTCAGTGCTTCCGAGAAGTACGCATTAGCAGCTTCCCAGTGATGATCCTCCAGTTCCAGCATACCACGGTCGATCAATTGCTGTACGGACATGGACAGGAGACGTTCATAATCCAACTCATTGTTTGCCGGCCTGACAGCGGGCTTATTGAATGAGACCGATGAGAGAGCGCTGCCTGATACAGCACGGTTGGCTGAAGCGGTACTGGCAGAAATGGCAGCAACACTGTTCGTCTGAACTTCTGATACAGCCTGAACGAGGCTTCCGTTCCTGATACAGAATTCGTGATAGATTTTTTCAAGCAGCACATTGGTCTGACGCTGCTGATCCAATCTGGCGTTGATCTTAAAGTACCAGCAGATGATCTCCCGACAGATGAAAAAGACAACAATACTGATCAACATAAATATGATGATAAACTGCAGAAAATCGCCTGAATCGTAATACATAATTCCCTCCTTGATGAACTTCTCCGGAAACAGAGCTCCGTCTTCTTTGTACAATACCTGTACTCGCTTTATTACAGACCGAATGATGTGCTCAATGTCCTCTTTTCCTCAACCTCTTTTCCACTCTTGTTTCCGCGATCTTGTCCGGACTTTTAATGATGACTGCGCAGATGATCAGGAAGATGCAGAAACCGGATATGATGAAGATGACCGGCTGCGAAATTCCTTCCGAGTGCTGGAACAGAAAGAAAAGAATCAGACTGTTAATGATGATTGTCAGGGCTTTGATGATCGGATTTCTCATGCTTATGCATCTCCTTTTCCATTTTGTGTGCTCAGTTCGTTGTAAAGCTTCTCGAGCAGTACATTGGTCTGACGCTGCTGATCCAGCCTAGCGTTAATCTTGTGATACCAGCACAACAATTCTCTGCAGATGAAGAACACTATGATCGAGATAAAAGTTATGATCAGAATCACCTGCAGGACATCACCTGATTCGATATACATATTTTTCCTCCTTTTTGTTTGAAATTCCCGTCATTAAATCTGTCATGAAGCATTGAAGTCTTTGTTATGTTGATTGAAGCTTACTATATATACCGGCCAGTTCTGTAATTCTCAGGTTACACAACCGAAATTGACTTTATGACAGTCAATTATCAGCCAGAGCATCAAAAAAGGCTTACAGTCCAAAAGGACCGCAAGCCTGATAAAATGGGCACAATCATTCATTTTCGATATTTCGCAATTCACATAATACTGCATTTGACCGGACTCATTCCGTCCTTCTGTGTGGCAGCCGGTGTTGTTCTGAATGCGATCACCAGAACCGCAAAACAAACGCATAATACGGTTGTATAAAATGCGCGATTGTATCTTCTGTCTGTACAGACTGTTCCCTGATCTCCCATACCTGCTCCTCCTCTTTTCTGACACAATTTCGAAGCTATCTTGTCACTTTGTGCTTCGCCTGTTATCCGCATCCTATCAGATGAGGAGCATGGGGCTGTAACGTGCAGGTTACATTTCTACCTCAAACGGCAGCTTCCGGACAATGTCTTTTTCTATGTCAACGCCCGGATAAGCCTCGATCAGCTTTAGTCCTCTGGGAGTAAGGCGGAATACACAGCGTTCCGTCACATAGAGAACTTTTTGTCCGTTCTGGATCGCCCGCTTTGCGGAAAAACTGATGGTGCGGATCTTTTTGACAAACTTAGGAATCTCACCTTCCTTCTCAATAGTAACAATACCTTTGTTCTGGGACACTTCCAGGCCCTTCGCGGAAAATGACATACAGAAAATCACAGTCGGCGTCTTAGCCGTAATGTTGGCGAAACCACCGATCCCGGCGTATGCACCGTCGCTGCGGTGCGCATTTACATTGCCCTTTTCATCCACTTCATAGGCACCCATGAAGCAGATATCCAGCCCTCCGTTATCATAAAGGTCAAACTGGTTGGCCATATCGTACACACAGGCTGCTCCGATCGTCGCACCGAAATACTGGCCGGACACCGGAAAACCTCCGACACTGCCTGACTCGACCGTCAGCGTAATATTGTCCAGCATTCCGATCTTGCGCGCATGCCGGGATACCATCTCCGGCATGCCGATTCCGATGTTTACGATGTCGTCCAGCCGTAGCTCGGAAGCTGCCCTGCGCCCGATGATATTGCCGATCACATCATTTTTCCCTCGGCCCAAAGATGCGGCATCAATCTTATCGTTCCAGGTTTTCCAGTCTTCAAACGGAATCTCAAAGCTTCCGGTCAGCGCGACGAGGGATTCATCCTTCTGCTCCGGCTCCACGACAACGATGGCGTCCACGAGGCAGCCCGGGATGATCGCATTTCTGGGACGGGAAGGAACATTGACCAGTCGGTCGACCTGGACAATCACCTTGCCATGATTTGCCTTGACTGCCTGGCAGATCGACAGAGCGTCACCCGACATGTACATATCGTCGAAAGTAATGTTTCCCTTCCGGTCCGCTGCAGTGCCTTTGATCAGAGCGATCGTCAGTTTCGGAATCTTGTAGTAGAGAAATTCCTCTCCATCAACCTCCACATATTTCACGAAAGAGTCATCAATCGACAGCCGGTTGACACCGGGTCCTTCGTTGCGGGGATCCACAAAGATATCCAGCCCGACCTTGGAGAGCGCTCCGGGCAGTCCTCCCGCCTGTGCGCGGATCGCGTGTGAGATACAGCCGAGGGGAAGATTGTAGGCTTCGAACCGATCCTCCAGAAGAATCTTCTTGGTGCTGGGCATGGCGCCGAAGTGTCCGCAGATCAATCGGTCAACCGCGCCTTCCCGGATATACCCTTCCGCGTTGCGTTCCTCGTCCCAGACACCGAAGCCTGCACTGGATACAATGGTCAGATGGTTTGGAGACTGCATACGCTGATACCGTCGGTAGATGGCTTCATGCAGTTCAACCGGATTCTCGATTCCGACAAAAGAATTGACGCAGATGACATCCCCGTCCCGGATCAGACGGATTGCTTCATCCGCGCTCATGATTTCAAACATAATTTTCAGGTCCTTTCCATCAGTATCTTATCTTCCTTATTCTTCAATAATAACACCGTCAAATCCTTCCTCTACAGTCACTGATCCGTCTGAATAGGGCACCTGCTGAATATCCTCTCCATCCTGCACCTGCTGTCCTCCAAAGACATCGACGGCAGCTTCTTCCGACTGAATGCCGGCTGACTGTTCCTGCTGCCTGAGTTTCAGGCTGATGATCCGTCGCAGGGATTCCTCCAGTCGCTCTTCACTGATCCTTCCGGCGCCAACTTCATTCAATACGGCAGCGTAAGCCGACTGAAAATCAGCCGGCATCAGAAGCAAATCCGATCCTGCAAGAAAAGCCTGAACAGCAGCTTCTCCGGAACCATACAGATTCGTGACGGCTCCCATGGAAAGTGCATCCGTAATGATGACCCCGTCAAATCCCATCTGCTCTCTCAAAAGGTTTGTCAGGAAAAAGTGGGAAAGAGACGCAGGGGTATGATCGCCCGTGATATTCGGAAAAGCAATGTGTCCTGCCATCACCAGATCAGCGCCGGCAGCGATTCCGCTCTCAAAAGGAATCAGTTCACAGCTTTTCAGTTCCTCCAGCGTCTTATAACTGACAGCCGCTCCCTGATGGCTGTCCTCACTGGTATTTCCATGTCCCGGGAAATGTTTCAATGTTGCGCAGATTCCTTCCTCCTGCAGGCCTTTCACATCAAAAGAAACCATGCTTGCTGCAAGATTCGGATCTGATCCAAACGACCTGCTGCCGATCACTGTATTATCCGGATTTGTCAGTACGTCCGCTACCGGTGCAAAATCAACATTGAAACCAAGCTGTCTCAGATAAGCTCCGATGGTTGTTCCGCTCTTGTAAGCCTGCAGTGGATCTTTGGTGTTTCCCACAGAAAGCATCTCAGGAATATAAGGCGTATTCTCAATACGTCCGGAGACACGCCGGACATTGCCGCCTTCTTCATCAACGCAGAGAAAAACCGGAAGTCCGATCCTGGCATCACTGATATCCTGCATGGCTGACAACATCTCGCTGGTCTGCTCCCATGTCTGAATATTGGGTTCCATATATATGATACCACCGACAGGATAACTGGAAAAAGCCGCCGCTGTTGTTTCTCCGGCCATCGTCACACTGTCTACACCGGTCAGCGCTTCCGGAGTGACCACAAAAAGCTGCGCAACCTTTTCCTGAAGGGTCAACCCTGCAAGGATTTCTTCTACACACTGTGTGGGTATTCCGTTCCCCGTTTTTAGATCTCCTTCTTCGCTGTCAGTGATATCTTCCGTTTTGACAGAACCAATCTGTCCATGAAGGTCAGCCGCTTGCCCTGTCATGGCAGAATAAAAAAAACAGAGCGAACATAGAACAAAGCATGCACTTTTCTTCATCCCGACAAAAATCTCCTTTATAATCAAAACACAGCTTTTTATCTGGTTCAATCCGTTCGAAGCTGAATATCTCAAATCAATCATCTCATTTAACCCGAATAATCAGCAATCGGAAAATCATGATTCATATTCACAGATGTATCCCAGATTTCCCTTAAAGTAATCCAGCCCGGAATCGAGTACATCCTCTCTCTGATCATTCCAGGACCATGCATTTTCTACCTTCCAGAGCATCAGATAAAACTCCGGCGTTCCGTCCAGGTCGTTACGGGAGGGTTCTCCGGGATACCACGCCGTGTAGCCAAAAGGCTCTCCCGTGATCCAATGTCCAAAGGCACCGTTACCTCCCACAGAGGTGTATCCGCCGAGCCAGCAGTATTTGACGCCAGCACCCTCGCACATGCCAACGAGCTGATCCATCTCGGCCTGCGACGTGATAGTGGCCAGATGACCGCCGCGGGCAATGCAGGCATCATTCGCTTCGGACCAGCTGACATCATCGCGGATAATCTCATATCTCGACAGATGCGCAGCCTGCTCAATCACCTTGGTAGCCTGGAACGTATAATCTGTGATGGCACCAATATAGAATTCATCCTGAAGGGTACAGCTGATCCTGCGCTGTGCATACGGATCAGCATTCGGGTCTGACTCATATTCAATGCAGTACATCTCTTTCTGATCAGAATAGATGGTCTGCAGAATCTGTCCGATATCATAGATACTGTCCACATCCCAGTAACAGCCGCCAGTCTCATCACAGATATATTCCAGAATATAGCTGTCTGCGTCTGCAGTTCCGATCAGGTAGACGGGAACTTCTCTCTGCAGTGCAAGACTGACTACTTCCTCTTCCGTATAAACACTTTCATTATCCATTCCATCAGTAAACCCAATCACACATCTGGCTCCCGCCTGACTTCCGGCATTCATGATTCCCGTTACCAGGGCATCATACAAGGCAGTTTCCCCATAGGCGACCATGTTGTAGATTCCGTTCTGCAGCAATGAGGTATCCTGTGTATATGTACACATGTACATCACATAGGAGTCGAATGACAGAATCTCCACCTTGTCTCCATGCGCATAATCAAGGCTGGTGACAAAATCGCTCATGATTCTCTGCATCTGGGAAAGGTCATATTCCATACTTCCCGACTTGTCAGCGACAATATCAATGCTGAGCCCCTGATTGCCCGCAAGCTGCTGAATCTGACGGACAGTTCTCTCGATCTCAGATCCACCGGTGATAGTCTCTGTGATATTCGCAGTCATGGAATGAAGTGTGATCGGGTCATCGTATTCATCATTGAATTCAAAATACAGCTTTACATTCGGATAGTCTGAAACATCACTGGATACAAAGCTCATATTCGCTGTAATCGTAGTTCCCGGCTGGGTTGTTCCGGGCGCCACCTGAGATATGGAATCACCCTGCGTAGTCTGGGCATTCGCTGCCTGCCCGGCCTGTGCGGCGGCAGATACTCCCTGTGCCGCATCCTTTGCCGTTCCACATTCGCTGCAAAAATTCCCTGTCATCACTGCACCACAATTGGAACAGGTCCATTCATCGGACGGCCTCGGGGAGCCGCAGACACTGCAGAAATTCCCTATTACCACAGACCCACAGACAGGGCAGGTCCATTCCTGGGATTCGGCGTACACGGCTCCGGAATAAAACAGTGTTGTAAGAACTATCACGAAAGAAAGAATAACGGCTGTTTTTTTCATCAGATCCCCTCCGTATACACCTTGCACAGAATCGCGGTTGCATTGTCTTTCGCACCGGCCTGCAGAATTGCCTGCTGCAGGTTCATCAGGCAGATCGTAACAGATTCCTCTTGCAGCAGATACTTCTCGATCTCCTGATCTGTGACCATGTCTGTCACGCCGTCCGTGCACAGAAGAATGCGGTCACCAGGGGATAAGCGTATCTTTCCGATCTGCGGAAGAAGGATCATCTCCTCTTCTTCTATTCCAAGATACTGACTTAGCGGTGGTTTTGAGTAAAATATGGAAGAGGATACCTGGTCTGTCGTAATCTGCTGTAACCTGCTTCCATGGAGAAAATATATTCTGCTGTCTCCTATGTTGGCGAAACAGGCTTCCTGTTCCCGGAAAAGCACGCATACTGCCGTTGCCCCCATGGAACGGATCCGCTTCTCTTTCTCAAAGCGACAGACTTCGCTGTTCATATCCCGGCAGAGATCTTCCAGAAAGATTTCAGGCTTCCATGACGCTGATCCTTCCGGACTGCTCTCCATGTTCCGGAGCACAGCAGCCTGCCGCTCTTGATCTTTCTGTCTCATGGTATCAGCTGCAATGAAAGCAGCAGCCTCTCCATAGCTTTCTCCACCCATTCCATCGAATACACCAATCAGTGGCTGATTGCAGAGACTTATCTTACCACTGATCACACTTTCAGAACCGTTGTTGTTCATCGGAAGCATATGCTGTGCAATATACAGATTGTCTTCATGATTGTTTCTGATACTGCCAATCATGCTGAAGTATGCATACTGTAATACAGTGTTCATCTTCCCTCCTGTCAGTCTTCAGGAATGCCACTGGCTTCGTCTGGTGACAGATAAAATTCCGCGGTGAACGAATAACATCGCCGTGGCTGTCATCCACGGCGAAATCTTTCAGATATGTGTTGATTATCCAAGCCTGAATTCATTGTTCGATTTGCCGATTCGGATTCTGGAGCCCGGACTCATAAAGACGTCCATATTCTTTGCGATCGGAGCACCCTGCATGTCGAAGACGCCGTTTCTGGAGACATCTCTCACTGTGTATCCATTCTTATCCGCGATGTAGGTTACATAACAGTGGATCCTGCTGATTGCCTGATCTTTCAGAACGAGGTTGCAGACGGCTGCATCTCTTCCGATTGTAACTCTTTCCCCGTCCTTCATCGTGACTGACGCGTCTTTGTATTCACCGGCAATTCCGATCAGACGTCCCTGACTGTCTTCTGCAACGTTCTTGATGCTCAGTGGATCCAGCGATTCGAGGCGCGGACTGATGGAAGTAAAGCCGGACACTCCAACAGCGATGGCAATCGCTGCAATCACAATCAGGAGATACTGCCAGGTAGAAAACTTATAGGCAAGGGAGAATATTTCCGGCAATGTGATGATCTGCAGGATATACATGATTTCACACAATACACCACAGAAAAATGCGAAGGTCTTGTTCCCGATTACACCGAAAACAATCAGTCCGATGGATCCGATTACCGGCAATCCGTACAGAAGAACACAGTCAAGAGCGCTGTTGAAACCAAGCCACTGTGCAACAATGTTCGGATGATCAGAGCTATCAAAGATGGCCGAAAGCACTCTGTAGGCACTGATCTTTGTAACATTCATGCTGCCTGCCTCCTCCAGGAGACCGGTAATCGTCGAATTCCAGTAGGCCTGTCTCATCTGGAAAATCGGAAACAGAAAGAATCCGATCAGACCCGCAATACCGCACAGCGCAACAATAAAAGAAAAAGATTTCATCTTGTTTTTCATAATCACTCATACCTCCTGTTTGAAAAGAAATCTGATATCTTCCTGAATCTGGTCTCATGATACAGGATACGGATGTCATTTCTGTAGAACACAGGTTGCACCGAATCATCTGATGTAATTCCATGTTCTTTCGCAGATATTCTTAGGGCGGACCTACCGCTGAAACTGTCATCTCAGCAGGAACTGGTTGGTTCCGCTTCCCAGCGAAAGAAGAGTTCCGGGAGCACAGCGGACCGCAGCTTCCTTTACCAGCCGGTCACTGCCGTTCAGCCAGGTTCCGTTTCTCGAATGATCAGTCACATAATAATACTTTCCTTTGCTGTCCAGACTGATACTGCAGTGGATCCGGCTGACGTCTCCTCCGTCCAGGACCAGATTGCAGTGTTGGATATCCCGTCCCAGGACCAGCTTCTCTCCGGGTTTCATCGGAATAGAAGCTCCCAGGTAACTGCCGCCCAGGCCTTCCATGACACGATCCCCCGCGTCCGGCAAGGCCGTGTGATGAATCGTATCCGTATGGATCGGAGTCTGCGTATCGTCGAACAGGGAGGATTCTGTCGAGCGATTGGAATCCCTGAGCTGCATCAACGTTCTTTTCATCGTTTCGGCGTCCGGAAACCGTTTGGAGGGTTGGTAGGCGCAGGCCTTCCGGATGACATAGGAGAAATCTCCGGAAGCATCCACCGGATCCGGCAGGGCTTCTCCTTCCATGCGCCTTCGAAGTGCTTCTTCTCTGTCATGATAGTAGATCAGGTGCTTATCAGGATCGATGAAAGGATCTCTGTTGCGGTTCATGAAACGATACAGAACGATGCCGAGGGAATAGAGGTCTACCCGATTGTCATATCTTTCCTGACGATAGACTTCCGGTGCCATATAGCTGAAGGTTCCCTTTGTGGAGTAGGTTCCGAAAGTCATGTCAAGACGCCGGGCTGTGCCAAAATCACCCAGTTTATAGATCCCGTCATCAGACCGGAAAATATTGTCGGGCTTGATGTCCCGGTGGATAATCTTGTGGATATCGCACGCAATCAGCGCATCGCACAGATCAATACCGATCTGAATGGCTTCCTCTTCTGTAATCACCATCCCGGCATAATAATCTCTCAGAGGCGTCAGAAGTTCCATCCGAATCAGAATGCGGTATTCCAACGGGGAGATCTCCTCAATCATATGATCTTCGATCTTTACGATATGAGGATCCTCCTGCAGTACATACATGGCCCGGATCTCCTTGGAATAGTTTTCCAGAAGATTCTCCAGGTACTGATGAGCAGCGTCTTCACTTTTGCATTCCACCAAAAGGGCTGCCTTTTCCGAATCATCCCTGGGCAGGGAGATCACCTTGATCGCGCTTTTCTTTTTCCCTTTTTCAGCCAGATAAACCGTACCAAAGGAGCCGGTTCCGATCTGTTCCATGATGGTCCAGCCTCGCCAGGCATCAGGAAGGCGTATGTTGTTTTCTGATTCTCTCATCATATGAATAACTCGTCATTGGTTGAATACGGATTGCAGCGCAAAGGCTGCATATCAGGGTTTCACGCTACACTGTTCCTGAAAAAAACCGAATATCTGTCACTCAGCCTGTATCTCTCTGTCTCTGAAGAAATACTCTCCACTAATTCCATATTCTATCTGGAGAGGACAGTTCGCGAACATGCCATTCGAATTATCATCATCAGTCAGAGGCACACCGCTCAGATCCCAGCCAACGAGGTTCAGCTGGGTAAGTTCTGCACACCCATCGAACATTCCACTCGTGGAATGAACATTTCTCATATTAAAATGTTCCACATTGACTCTCTGAAGATGCGGGCAGTTCGTAAACATGTTTGTCATTCTGGCAGCCTGGGTTGTATCAAACCTGGCCGGATCCAAAATGATCTCCGTGATGTTGTCGCAGTCCCGGAACATACCGGAATACTGGGTCACATTCGGTGTTGCAAAGGATCTCAGGTCCAGCACGGTAAGGGCATTGCAGAACTGGAACATATAATAAAAGCTATGTGACTGCGAAGTATCGAATGTGGACAGGTCCAGCGACTGAACACTCTTGCATGCAGTAAACATCTTTATGAATGTAGTGCCCATGGAGGTATTCATACCGGAAGTGATAATCGTATGGGCTTTCTCACAATGGTAGAAGAAGTACTGGAAGTCTGTCGTGTTATCAGTATGCAGGTTGCCGCCCAGGTCTATGATTTCAGCGTTTTCATAGTATGCAAACAAAGCAGCACCGTTCTCCGGAGCTTTAACGCCACCCTCTCCTGCCAGGATCAGGTTACCGGCGGCATTGATCCACCCAATGACTCCCTGGTCCTGCGCCGCGGAAAGGTCAACCGCATTGACAGGATTGCCTTCTTCATCTTTCTGTCCCATGACACCGCCTGCCCGGGCAGTGGCCAGATCGACTGTATTCGCCGGACGGTAATCAAGATTGTTCCTGACATAGATTGCCGTGACAGCTGAACGATCCCATTCCGGAATGCCGAATACCATAGTATCTTTTTCAGGCACATTTCCGCTTTCTCCCAGATCACCTTTCGCACCATGCTCTTCGACCAGCTGGTTCATCGTCCAGTCGCGGGGCATGGAGCTTGCTGTCTCTGCCGGTCTGGGGAACTGATCCATATTCATCATGGTTTCATCCCCATACATCTGCAGACGGTTCATCTGCACCCAGCCAGTGTAATCTCCATATGCCGCTTTGCCGTAACCATTCTCAATCTGGTCCACATACAGGAATGAGTCGGCAGGAACAGCGGCAAGGACCTGACCTGAAGCGTCAGGGGCAGTAAGCAGATCCACAGCACCAGTAAGATCTACTTTATACAAAGCATTCAGAACATCCACAGTCAGATCAGACATGGAGATCCATCCTGTATTTCCATCAATTGTCACCTGCCCCCAACCGTTCTTTACAGCCTGCAGTTCACACGGCTGCGAAGAATTCTGTATGATTGCAGCGACATTGCCGGAAGTACTGGGAGCGTCACGCATCTCAAGGCTGACAGAGGCTGAACTGATGTGAGCCCTGCTTCCTGTCTGCGCAGAGATATCATTCCGTGACCGGAGATTCAGGTCGGATTCACGCCAGACAAACCAGCCGGGAACACCGCAGTAATTCGTATGTCCCCAAAGCTTTCCGGCATACTCAACGATCTGATCCACAAACAGGATCTTTCCCGTCGCAATCGGATATGTCTCCGCGTCCTCAATACGGCTCAGTTCTTCTCCGGCTGAGCTGCCGCTTCCGCTTTCCCTGTTAATCACGAATCCGTCTGCGGCAACCTGATAAGAACCCAGATACTGAATCTCATTCTCCGGAGCAGTGGCTTCTGTCAGAACCTCTGTAACTTTCTCTGTCACAGGCTCTGTCTGCTTCTTGGTGACTTTCTCTGTCACAGACTCTGTCTGCTTCTTGGTAGCTTTCTCTGTCACAGGCTCTGTCTGCTTCTCCGTAATCTTCTCTGTCACGGGCTCCGTCTGCTTCTTGGTGATTTCCTCTGTCACAGGCTCCGTCTGTTTCTCATCGGCAGTCTCAGAAACTGCAGCCTGTGTTTCTTTTTCTACTGACTGGATGACATGAACTTCTTCCGCCGGCTTTTGTGTTTCCTGAACGACAGGAGTCTCCGTAATCTTTCCCTGCGTTTCACGGGGTTCTTCCGCCTTCTTCGTCTCCGCTGTCTGCTGCGATTTCCGGGTCGAAGTCTCGCTGCTGACAGTACCGGTCCCGCTCTGGCCTGTATTTCCCGTATTGTCCTTTTTCAGGAACATAAAATAAGCACCAATTCCGGCTGCGATCAGGATTGCCGCAATCAGAGCACCGATCAAAGCTTTCTTTCCGGATCCGGAAGAACCGCTGCCGGACACGGAAGCAGTTGTTCCCCAACCGTCTTTCTCTGACGAAGAAGGACCACGGTTATGTCTGGATAACACTGTCTTCTCAGAATACAGCGCCTGCTGAAATGCCTCCATGGACTGGAATCGGTCATCCGGCTTGACGCTGAGGCCTTTATAGATTGCTTTCTCCACATTTTTCGGTACCTTGATTCCAAGAGACTCGAAGGATTCAAGACTGTCGATCTCTCCCGCTCGGTCCGTCGAATCTGCAGGCGGTTTGCCGGACAGACAGAAATACAGAGTTGCAGCCAGCGCGTAGACGTCCGTCCATGGCCCCTGCTTTCCTCTGCTGTACTGTTCGATCGGGGAGTAGCCGATCTTCCGGATGATCATGGCGCTCGCACCGTGACCATCCGTATCGATTCTTGCTCCGCCGAAATCGAAAACCTTCAGAGATCCGTCCTTGAGGAGCATGATATTGTCCGGACTGATATCCCTGTGATAGACTCCCTGGTCATGAAGTGCCTGCAAAGAAGCGAATACAGGTCTAAGCTTATCCGCCAGATCATTCCATGAAATATGTCCGCCGTTGGACTGGACATAAGCCTTCAGCGTAGTTCCTTCCAGGAATTCCATTACGATATAGGCGGTATTGTTCTCATGGAAATAGTCAGAAACGCCGACGATTCCCGGGACATTGTCAAATCTCCCGAGAATCTTTGCTTCCTGCTCGAACTTTTCCATGTTCGCGTAGTACAACCGCTCTGATACATTGCCATCCGTGATCAGCGAAACCTGCTCACTGGTCCCGCCCTCACGGTACATGGATCCCCGGACAAAGAATTCCTTGATGCAGACCTTCTTGTCAACCTTGAGATCGCGGGCAACATACGTGATTCCGAACCCTCCGGCACCCAGCACTCTGCCGATCAGATACCGCCCCTGAAGGACTGTCATCGGCATCAATGCATGGGAAGGCGCGGTATACTGGCTGTTGCGATACTTACAGTATGGACAGATATCCTGATAGGAGGATATCTTCTCCATACAGTTTACGCAGAAATAACTTTGTTCCATGAAAACACTCTCCCGACAGCATCTGGCAGTATGACATCATGTTATCGGCAGCAGCGTGTGAGCGAAAAGCGCTCGTTCTTTGCGGCCACCGTAAACTCCGCTTACTTTCTTGCGTCTTCCCAGTTGAAACGCGTATCACAGAACGGTACAAAACGAAGTACAGTGTTGCCAAGTGTAAGCTGGTCACGGTCATTGAGTTTGACTGTCCCAAGCACAACCTCGTCATTGACATAGAACAGTGCATGGGAATCTCCCGGCTGGGCGTAGAACTGACACTGCTTCGGTTCATAGGTGACGATCGCGTGGATGTCACGGGAGATTGCGTTGTCTCCCTGCAGATAAACATCGTGTTGCGGGGAACGTCCGATAAAGTTTTTGCCGGTAAAAAGGTTATAGCACTTTCCGAAATTGATTCCAGAGGTACAGACCAGCCAGCCGACAACCGGGTTTCCGGCGCTGGAAGACTTGGCTGACATCTGCTTCTGGTCGGCCGGTCCGGGCTGGCTGAAATAGGCTACAGTCGCGCCATCATCATAGGCCGGCTCTGACGGGAACGGGATATTATTGACAGACATTCTGCGGGCCTGGTCCTTCAGATTTACCTGCAGGTCTTCCTCAGGTGTCTCCGCCTGCGTCACATCCATATCCGCCTCGGCGTCCGCAGCCGCCGTCACGGAAGCGGTCTTGAAGTCATTGGACTGAAAACCGATCGTCTCGTTGACGGCTCCGCCGGAGCAGTACGGGCAGCTGCTGAACTTTTCCGCATCATAAAAGTGTCCGTTTGCACATCTTTCCATTCTCATCTTATGTCCCTCCATTTTCTTTGACTGCTGATATTTCTTATCTGTTCTCTACTGGTATTGTACACGACGATGCCGGCGGCAGTGTAACCTTCAGGTTTCCTGCTGCCGGTCAGCTCCGGAGTCATTTAACCGGTGCTCAGTCCGTCCATGTGACACGGAAATGCATCTTTCCAGCCTGGATATCATCTCCGGGACGGATCTCTGTCTTCTGTGTGATCTTTTCTCCGTTCACACGAGTTCCATTCCGGGAGCCAAGATCTTCCACACAGAATCTCCCATCCTGTTCCAGGATCAGGCGGAAATGCTTCCGCGACATGATCGCGTCATTGCAGAAAATATCGCAGTCTTCCTTAGAGCGACCCACCGCAAGGCTTCCCCGGACCGTATAAGGCACCTTCTTCGGCGCTTCTGTTCCGTTATCGATCTCGATCAGGACTTCCCTGGGCTTTGAAGTGTCACCGATATTCACCTGCACTTTCTTATTAACATGGCTTTTCTCTACGGCAACTCCTTCGATAAGGGTCACCTTGTTTTTCTTCATCCTGCGGCTGTTCAGAATCATGATCAGAAGCAGGATCAGGACAACGATGGTCAGTACAAGCGGCCACCACTTCAGGAGAAGGGCGGTAACGTCCGTCTTCTGTTTTACACCCTGTACTTTCGCTGCCCAGTCAGTCTGCTCGAGCGCATTTGCCTGATCAGACTGATCCTTGACATTCTTTATGTGAATCGTATAATCACCGTTCTCAAGGTTCTGTGAAAGGACAATCTTATAACGGAGACCTTCCTTGTCCAGCGCCTTCGCCTGGGCAACCGTCACATCTTTCTCTCCCAGTATAACAGAATAGTTACCGTTGATCTCAGCTCCGGATACCGGCTCAGAGAAGGTGATCTCGAATCCGTCCGGCTCACTTGCCTTAATCCCGGTCACGGTCGGTACCGTCACATCTTTGGGTTCGGTCTCAGGCTCTGTCTCCTCCGGCAGGCCTGCCACAATCAGAGGCTGAGGCTCACTGTAAACCTGCAGCGGGTTCTTTTCCTGCGTATTATCAGTCACATTCTGAATCTGAAGCGTGTAGTTTCCATTCGTAAGCTTTTCTCCCAGAACCAGGCTGTATGTGTTCGCGGCGGAATCTTCTGCGACAACCTGGCTGACTGCCAGCGTATGATCTCCGCTCACCTTGTAATTTTCTGTCTTTTCCGCACCCGCAACAGGCTTGGAGAATGAGACACGGATCTCATTGTCTGAGATGACACTCACATCTGTTACAGAAGGTGCCTGATCGTCCGCTATATGTCTGGAGACCAGAATCTTTTTGGTCAGCTCTTTTCCATCCGGGAAACGAAGCACCAAGTCCTCCAGCTTCATTGAGATCTGATTGGAAGCGGCTGAAAGCTCCATATGGTTTGTGTTCAGGACAGTATCTCTGATCAGATTCAGTCCGTTCAGGACAGAATTGGCCCACAGGTTTTCCACGCCTTCCGGCAGCTGATCAACGGTCCACGGGACGCCTCCGGTATTGATCGCGACAGCACTGAAACTGCTGCGGTTGGTTCTGGCCTGCTCTTCCGTCTCCTCTTTTTTCTCGACAGCGACGGTATATACCGGAATACCCTTCGAGGAGATGCTGTCTGATACGGTCTGCGCATCGTGGGTGTTGTCCGCGAAATCTTCTCCGTCTGAAATGCAGATAATCAAACGATGCATCCCATCGTCAGAGATCTGCTCGATCTCGGAAGCAGCCTGGTTCATCGCATCAAACAGGGCGGTATTCATATCCCCGTTTGTAAGAGAAGCAACGGTCTGAACCGCGCTCTCTCTGTCTTCCTCTCCGGCCAGAATCTTTTGAACCGAATCCCCGAAGGTGTAAAGTACAAGCCGGTCATTTTCTCTCAGCTCAGCAATGAACTGCTGCAGAGAAGCCTTGATATTCTCAAAACGGTCGGTACTGATGGATCCGGAAATATCGAGCAGTACATAATACTCGATCCCGATGTCGGAATCCGCAATCCTGACTGGCTGGTTTTGCTGCGTCAGCTGCTCCCCGTCCAGGAATACAGAAGGTACCTGGTCTATCGCGCCCCTGTAGTCCACACGAACCAGAGGTTTGCAGACTACAACCTGTTCGACTGCCGCTTCCTCATCAGCATGTACGCATACACTGCAAAGCAGCATTATGATCATCAGCAGCAGGCCTGTCAGTAATGTGCGCCGTTTCACTGGTTTTTTCATCCTTCCTCTCCTCCTCTTTCAACACCGGATTGTATCCGATACATCTGCATCTGGCTGTAAGCGGATACTGCAGCTTCCTCTTTGCCGGGGTTCGCTGACAGAATACCGTTCCTTCTTCTCATGATACCATGATACAGATAGCCGAATAATTGTCTCTCTGCGTTCCTGACGCCTGTTCCCTGGCGATCTCATCCATACGTCTGAGCCACTCTTTGGGCGATGCGGAAGAGATGAGACATTCTTCCATTCGGCTTTCATCAATATATTCCCAGAAACCATCGCTGCACAGGAGAAACGATTCCGATCCTTTCAGCGTGTATTGTTCTGATACACTGAACGGGTTGGAGGTCCATTCTCCACCGATCACCTTCAGAAGACGATTCTGCTGCGGATGCCCCCTGACTTCGTCCTGGCGGATCTCACCAAGATTTACCAGAAGCTGGGGAACACTATGATCCTTTGTACAGTCCTTCAGATGACCGTTCTCGAAATAATAAACTCTGGAATCTCCGATATGCGCCCATGCAGCAGACTTCTCTCCAAGATACAACACAGCCAGTGTTGTACTCATGGCAGCAAGTGATCTGTCATCCTCCTGCTTTTTCAGAACTTCTTCCTGTGCCTTGCGGATTGCTTCCGGCAGGATACCGGGACTGTCGGCCGCTGACAAAAAGCAGGCAGCAGAAGCATTCACAGCTGTATCGGAAGCAATTCTGCCGTTTCCGCAGCTGCCCAGCCCGTCCGCCAGCGCGAACAGGTACCTTCCTTGACAGGATTCTATCCGGATCGCGTCTTCGTTCTGGCCGCGTCCTCCTTTGGAAGTGATGAAATCGTAACGGACGTTCATTTTCCCCTCCTGCACGATGCAGGCAATCCTTTCTTTGTGGTTTCCGGTTATGATTCTACCATAAGCAGACTCACAGGCTGTAATGGTCAGATAACAGCCGGGTCAGTTCCCCGCAGCTTGTGCTTCTCTTTTTCAGGTTTGGAGCTGACAGGCGGTTCAGTACTTTTTTGATCTGAGACCGCTGCCTGAACGGCATATCTTTCACCTGCTGGTACAGTTCTTTCCCGATCAGTCCCAGAGAATACAGATCTGCCCGTCCATCCGCCTGATTCCCCTCCAACAGCTCCGGCGCGGAATAAGGAGAGAACAGAGAAGTATGATTCATCTTGACAGCTGTCAGTATCTTTGCGGTTCCGAAACCGGTCAGCCTCCCGTTACAGTTTTCATCGACATAGATGTCAGAAAGAGACAGGTTCCAGTGGCAGATTCCCCTCTGGTGCATCTCATCGATGCAGCGGCACAAGCCCCCCAGAAGATGATCTGCTTTCTCACGGGGAATTGCGGATTCTTTCTCCAGTATCTCTTCCAGAGTATCATCATATACATATTCCGACACAGCAAAAGCGGTTCCCCTCTCCCGGAAGCAACGGAAAACAGGAACCAGCCCGTCAATGTCCTGGTTCCGGTTCAGTCTTCCGGCTTCTTCTTCAAAAGCGTTCTGCCCGTATTCAAATATGCTGCCATCAAACTGTCTGAGCGGTTCTGGTACTGCCTGGCCGTCGATCCTTCTGCAAAGATCCGATGGATAGTATTCACTGAGAAACACCTTTTTCTCCAACAATGCATCCCATGCGACGTAAGTGTTGGAAAAACCATCCTGTGTCTGAAGACAGCCCAGAATATATCGCCCCATCAGGATCGTTTCGGCGTCAAGCGCTTCCGGAAAGCGGACCTTCTGTGTTCTCTGCTCTTCTATGCTGTATCCGCAGTGAGGGCATTTCGTCAGAGTCTCCTCATACTCCTGCATGCATCTCATGCATCTTCGCATATTGTTTCCTCCCGGTGATACTGAAGAAGAATCACGGTTGTATTGTCCTGTGTCACTTTAGAGAGGCGGTGTGCCTCCATACACAGCCTCCTGGCTGCAATATCCATATTTCCTCCACTTTCTTCTATGACAGCGCGGATCTGCTCATTATCCAGCGCCTTATAGAGGCCGTCGCTGCACAGGATCAGGATATCTTCTTCCTTCCAGGGAATCAGGTTGGCGGACAGATCCATCAGGGACAGATTACCGATCCCGATATAACTGATCAACGCTTCTCCCTGACCTGCCTTCAGCTGGTATTCTTCGGGATCAATCTTTCCGGTCCGAAGCTGCTCGTTCAGCTGAAGAAACAGATTATGCTTCCTGGTCAGAATATAGAGGACACCCGAACGAAGGAGCATGATCTGACTGTCTCCGACGCTGCCCCACAGAAAATGGCTGTCATCGGACAGTACCATGACGCAGGTGCTTCCCGCGTGGAGCAGGTTCCCTCTTTCATCCGTAAGGGACGAGACAACGCTGTCTGCACTGACCAGAACGTTCTGCGTCCATTCGGCAAATGTCTTTGAATCGTCCGGCGGCGAATTGTGAAAGGCATCCGCAAGAATCTTTGCCGCCGTGCAGCTGGCCGCCTCGCCTCCGGTCAGACCACCCATCCCGTCACAGACAGAAGCGATCACCATCGGTCTGTCATCAAGACATTCCAACAGATAAGAATCCTGCTGGGATTTACGGTCACCCTGGATCCGGCAGATCCCGGTTTTCAGATTGCAGATCGGTATATTCATGACTCACCTGCTACAGAAGCTGGATTGAACAGTTTCCCGTTCCCAGGAAGATTTCGCTTCCTCTCCTGATCTCATTGGTCCCGGTTCCAAGCGGTTTTCCGTTCAGAATCACAGGAGCATTCTCATAAACGGTCACACAATAGTTTCTCTTCTCAGGGACATAGCAGATTCTGCAGTGGCATGGAGCCAGATCGCTGCGTTCAATCACCATGTTCGAGCAGGAGGGATCGCTTCCGAATGAAATCTCGCCCTGATCCATAAAGGGGATCACCTCTCCTGCAAGCGGACCGTGAGAACAGCGGAACGAAGGCTGCTCAGCAGCGGATCCTCTCACGTCTGAAGCAAGGGTATCCTTCATGATCAGGCGAAGGAACGATACAATCAGCGCAATCACAAGAGCTGCAAGAATCACCCATAAAGCCGGTTTGATTCCATGAAGGATCATACTGCGGATTTCGGAGCTGCTCACTGCTGTCTCAACAGAACCCCCTGCAGCTGTCTCAGTCCCGGCTCCTTCCGTGATCTGTGTCACCACCACACTCACGGAATCCCCTGCTTTGTCAGCGATCATTGCGGCCAGCCTGGAAGGGAGATGCCAGAACAGGAGAAAGCCCATACCGATGCATCCGGCCGCGGAAAAAATCAGCGACAGTATCTTCGCCCACTTCGCACTGATCAGTCCAAAGATCAGCAGCCCGACAGCACTGACAAGAGCAATCAGTACCAGGATCCTCACAAGCAGCAGAAGTTCCGTTCCGGCGCTTCCCAGACTCTCTGCTTTTTTCGTAAGGGAAAACAGCACTGCCTTCCCTGAGACTCCAAGCACCTGTCCGGAGTCGTCCGATCCGAACACTCCGGAGACTCCCTGCAGCTGTTCAGTAAACGGAAGGCCGTCGTCCGTGACTGAGGAAAGATCCAGCTTCAGCAGCGGAAACAGGGTGCATACAAGAATGATAATACTGAGAAACACCGTCAAAACCGACAATTTGCCACTACGCTTCATACCTAATACAACCTCCTTTTGTCTTCGTCAAAGAAGTATTCTCCGTCCTGTCCGTAATTAACTTCCAGTGAACTGTGTGCGAACATTCCATCATGCTCTTCCACGTTTTTCAGATCCCATTTTGTCAGATTCATGTTAGGAAGACTGCTGCAGCCCATGAACATATTGGTGACGGATCTCACTTCTCCCATATCAAACCAGGAAACATCAAGGGAAGAGAGCTTCGTACAACAGATAAACAGATCTGTCATTCTCTGGACATTGGACGTATCAAACCGTTCCGGGGAGAACAGGATCTCTTCCAGATTCTTACAGCTGTGAAACATCAAGGCCATGGTGTACGCAGATACCGGATTGAATGTCGTCAGATCCAGTTTTTTCAGTGAGATACACTGGATAAACATCTGGTAAAAGCTGCGGCAGCAGGACGTCTCAAATGAAGAAAAATCCAGCTGTGTGATACTCTCACAATAGGCAAACATCTTGGAAAATGTCTCCGCCTTCCCGGTATCCATACCCGTCAGGTTGATCTTCTGTGCCTTGTAGTTATGATAAAACATATACCGAAAATCTGTTGTGTCCTCTGTATGAAGATTGCCGCCGGGATCAATCACCTGCGCGTTCTGGTACCAGGCAAAGAGCCCGGATGCGTCTTTCGGCGCTTTTACACCGCCCTCTCCGGCGATATAAAGATTGTCTTCCGCGTCCAGCCAGCCCATGACTGACCCGTTTCCGGACTCGGACAGATCAACGGCGTCCGCCGGCATCTCTTCCAGTGTATCAAGTACATAGACTCCCCGGATATCTTTTCTCTTCCATGACTGTACCCCAAAAGCGGTTTCGACTGGATCCTTCACGATCCCATCCTCAGCAAGATCTCCTTGCGCACCGTGCTCCTCCTTCAGTACATTAGCCTCCCAGGACGGCAACAAAGCCTCTGAGTCCGGTTCCTGCGCGAAAGGTATCATACCGAAAATGGCTGAGAGCACCAGAACTGATGCAGCCAGCAGGTTCTTCTTATTCTTCATACGCCGTCTCTCCGTTTCCTGGTATATTCATGCACCGTCTCTTCACTTCTGCGTATGTTTATGCCCCGCCACTTCATTTCTCCATATCTGCATGCGCTGTCTCTTTGTATACCTGACAGTCATTCCTGCCGGAAAGACATCTCCCAGATTTCCGAATAGGTGGAAAGCGGGACTTCGCTCAGAAGGCACATCAGAATAAACGCTTCATAAGCATTCACCGGATACAGTCCACTCATGTAGCATTGTCCCAAAAGGAAATTGATCTCATCCAGATAATTCATGCAGCGAATCTCAGGCTCGTCCTCAGACATCTCCTGTGAATAGATAAAGAAGAGCAGTGTAATCAGATCAAAACGGTCAACAGCCGCCTGACGATGCTCAATCTTTTCGATCCTTTGCCGGCTCAGTCTTTTCTGATTAAAATGTCTGTTGAGCAATGATGCTGACATCTTCTGAAGATTTCCGTTGTCAGTCACTGGAATGCCGCAGCAGATAATTTTTTCCAGATCAGCCGGTGAGATGTCTTCCTTCGTCCATTCCCTTCCGTTTCCAAGTTCTTCGTCCTCACAGTAAATCCTGGCTACATGTCTTTTCGCGCGGTCCATAAGCTGAAGAAAAACCTGATATGCCGTATCATCTTCCCTTCTGTCACCATGCGTCTTCTTCAGCGACAGCAGGTAGTGATCCAGTTCCTCTTCATCTGCAAGAAGCGGCATCTGACTGTCCGATATCTTTTCTGCGGCATCTGTCTCATTAACCTCCACATTCTGATACCATTCCTGCTTTTTCTTCGCAAATGACCACGGGAGCTGATTCCTGTAGCAATAATGGTAGATTACCTCCTGTGGCAAAACAGGATTAAAATCTTCTTCCTTAAGCACCTTGGTCAGGAATTCAGACACTTCGGTTTCTTTCATCCTGAGCCCGAATCCAATCAGAAACATGGTCGGACGCCGGACACTCTCTGATGACAGCCAACCTTTCACAATCGCAGACCAGCGTTTGGTGGTCGGTTCCACAGAATGGGGTGTAAAAGACTCTTCAAAGGATTCCATGATGATGTCTCTATAGACGTCATCCTGAACCGAATAAAACGGTTCCTGAATCTGTGCTTCGGAATAAAGATACCGACGCAGGAAATCTTTGAAAGAGACAATCTGCATCTTTCCCTGAAGATAAGAAAAAATCATATCCGCGTCCATATCCTCAAAATCACCGGAATAGACAACACTGTGGATCTCGTTTATTGCCTTTCGCGTAAACTCGAAGTCCTTGATGGTACTGTCAAAATCAACCTTGGCCCACATATCATTCTTCATTACTGTCCACCCTTGTCTTATAGCCAGTGCTTTCTGTGCTGATCACAGCATAACAGGAACACATAAGAGAACTGTAACCTGCTGGTTTCACTGACTTCTCTCTGTCTTCACCGCCTCTTTCAGCGGCACCTCTATCTTCTGTCTGGTCATTTCCACCAGCCCGAGCTTTGTCAGATCTACAACCTGTGTTTTCACCGGATCTTTTCGGACGGCGTCCTTGAGTTCATCCAGTATGCGCAGTGAATTTTTCTGTTTTTTCAGGTTGATAAAATCAATCACGATAATCCCGGACAGATTCCTGAGACGAATCTGACGGGCCGCCTCCCGCGCCGCTTCCAGATTGACCGTCAGAAGGGCTTCCTCTTTCTGCTTTCCGCTTTGAAACCGTCCGGAGTTCACATCTATAATATGGAGTGCCTCCGTGGATTCGATCACCAGATCTCCTCCATCCTTCAGGTTCACCCTCTTTTCCAGAGCGTGCTCCAGTTCCCGTTCAAGAGAATACACCTTCTCCATGGAGACCATACGATCCGAATAGAGCCGGATGTTCAGATCTGGATTCCTGTTTTCCGCTGCTGCACTACGCATCTGATGGAACAGAGCGTTGTCATCCGTGATAACAGCCTCGATCTCCTGGCTGAAAAGACGCAGAACTCTCGAGATCCATCGGGGAGGCTGCTTCTTCAGAACAGAATGAACACTGCGATAGGGCGCCTTGAGTTTCAGATCTGTCATCTCCGCCTCAAGGGCGGCGATATCGTCAAGAATCTCTTCTCTCAGGATCTCTGTTTCCTCCAGGTCCTTATCTTTTCCCACCAGATTCCTGTCTGTTTCTTCCGGATCCTTATCTTCTTCGAACTTTTCCGCTCCATCTGTATATGCAGAAGGAATCGTAAGCGAAGACTCCTGTTTTCGGCTGACGGCAGACTCCATTTCGGCAAGAAGCATACCTGCGCTCGTACGCACCACCAGACCACACTGCCCGATCCGCTCCTGCAAACGCCCGAATTCTTCCGAGCTCAGGATCCGGTCTTTCAGCGTCTGACGAAGCTGCTGAGGAATCTTCTTCGATACGCCGAGACCGATTCCTCCCTGTATCAGCACGACATGCTTTCCCTGCAGAGTGATCTTTGTGGACAGAGACATATCCTTGCTGCCGAATGCATCTCTGGTGATCTGTACGACAAGCTGATCGCCTGCCTGTATGTCCGGACCAGGTCCCTTTGAGGTATAGATCGGACAGACAATCTCATCGAACGGCAGATAACCGTTGATGCCCGGAACAAGTTCCACAAATGCGGCGTTCAGATTCTTCGCGACCTTCTGCACCAACCCGATATAGATATCTCCGATTCCGGGGCCCTGTGTCAGCGGGTCCGCGTGTATCTCCACAGCATGACCGGCCTCATTCAGCAGGAAGGAGAGAACCTTTTCTTCTTTTTTTACTACAATATATTTCATGACAGGTCTTTGCCAAGCGCAATCAAGGGTACGAATGCATGCTGACCATCCTTTCCTTTGTCGGCATACACTTCATCCCGGTTGATGGAAAACATGCAGGGATGGTATTCTCTTCCGGTCTGATCCGCAAAAGCCTGCATGACAAGCTCAGGTCTGATATTCCGGTCAAGTCCCGCGCTCAGTCCGAGCATCAGCTTTGGTCCGTCAAACCTGGCCTCAAAGATCAGCGGACGGATATTGATCTCTTTCAGTGCTTTCTTTCCTTTTTTCATCACCATTATCTCAGGTTTTTTCAGCCATGACAGGAAATCCTCATGCCATGCAAGATCCCACGGTGTTCTCCGCGAATCTTCCGATGAAACGACAAACGGCTCAGCCTGGCTCCGCGCCTGGCTTTCTCCGGCCTCGGCCGGACCCGTCTCCGGAACAGTACAGGGTTTCATTCGCAGAGTAAAGTCTGCCCTCGCGGCAAGGTTCATCCCTTTATGTATCTTTCCTTCCGGTATCTGACGCGCCTCCGTAAAATGGATTCCTTCCGGTACGGAACGGTTCAGCCGGTTCACGATCTCCTGCCCGGGTATGGATTCCACCAGATCAACGTCGACATACTCGGAATCACTGGTCATACCGACACCGAGCGGGAGCGCAAACGACATGGACATATGAGGGCTCATCCCTTCCGTATAGACTACATCGATCCCGGCTCTTCGGCAGGCCTTCTGGAAATAACGCATCATATCCAGATGGCCGATGAACCGCATCAGACCCTGTTTGGAGTATTTGACACGTACTCTCATGAACCCTCCGTTTCCGTATTCTGCATGATGCTGTCACCTTCAGCGCCATTCTCTTCCGGTTCTCTCAGTTCCCGGATACCGGGAACCGGATTGCACGCCGCAACAGGATATGTGTACTGCAGATCCGTGCCTGCCCGTAATATCTGCTTTCCATCCTTCGTATTGAAACAGACGCCGCATCCAAACTTGGCCGCTCCGCAGGCGCTGCATGACATGTGGCAGTTTGGCGTCACCTCTTCCCGGAGCGCCTTATGCCACTCATCGAGGAGAAACTTCTTTGAGGGGCCTGCATCGATAAAGTCCCACGGGAAGATCTCGTCTTCCCCTCGTTTCCTGCGGGTATAGAAGTCCAGGTCAATCCCGGTTTCGTACATCGCCTCCACCCAGCGATTCCAATCCCAGTGTTCCGTCCAGGCATCAAAGAGCGCTCCCTTCCGGTAGGCCGCCTCGATGGTGTACGACACCTTCCTGTCACCGCGGGCCAGCAGTCCCTCCAGAACCGTGCCATAAGCTTCATGCCAGTTATAACGGATCGACTTATGATTCAGGCTCTCTTTGACTTCTCTGTTCACAGTATGGGCAAACGTCAGATATTCCTCCGGCGTAAACATTTCCGCCCATTGAAACGGCGTAAATGGCTTTGGAACGAAGAAGGAAGTGGAGATCGTTATCATGCACTTTCCGTTCCGCTTTTCCTTTGGAACAGTGTCGTAATACAGCTCGGCAATCTTCTCTGCCAGCTGCGCGATTGCTCTGCGGTCTTCTTCCGTTTCGGTCGGCTGCCCAAGCATGAAATAAAGCTTCACCTTATTCCAGCCGCCGAGAAACGCATCCCGGGCCCCCTTCAGAATATCCTCTTCCGTCAGCCCTTTGTTGATCACATTCCGCATTCTCTGGGAACCGCCCTCCGGCGCAAAGGTCAGGGAACTCTTCTTGACATCCTGCACCTTGCTCATCACATCCAGCGAAAATGCATCGATGCGCAGAGACGGAAGCGAGATGTTGATGTTCTTCGTCTTTCCATGTTTCTCAATCAGATCGGTGACCAGTCCCTCAAGCTCGGGATAATCACTGGTGGACAGGGAACTGAGTGAGATTTCTTCATGCCCGCTCTCGCGAAGCAGCCGGTCGGCATCTTTTTTCAGCGTTTCCAGGCTTTTGGTCCGCGTCGGACGATAGATCATGCCCGCCTGGCAGAACCGGCAGCCACGGATACACCCTCGCTGTACCTCCAGGACAACACGGTCCTGGGTAACCTGCATGAACGGAACCAGCGGTTTCGAAATATAGGAAACCTGATCGAGGTCAGCCACAATCTGTTTTCTGATACGACGCGGAATTCCTTCCTTTACCGGTTCGAAGGATCTGAGCGTACCGTCCTCGTGATAGGCCGGCTGATACAGCATCGGGCAGTAGATGCCCGGGATCTGCGCGGCCCTTTCGAGGAACTGCAGTCTGGTCATTCCTTCCCGCCTGCACTCCTGATAGAGATCAAGCAGGTTATCATATACGGTCTCGCCTTCTCCGATATAAAACAGATCAAAGAAATCCGCGACCGGTTCCGGATTATACGCGCAGGGACCTCCGCCGATCACAACCGGTGATTCTTCCCCAAGAAGCTGTTCTATCTCAGCGCCTGATTCATCTTTTGCATATAATCTGTCTTTCGCGCGCAGAGGAATCCGGCTCAGATCCAGGATCTGCAGGATGTTCACGTAACACAGTTCATACTGCAGTGTGATCCCAAGAAAATCAAACTCCCTGACCGGGTCCTGAGACTCGAGCGCAAACAGCTCGATTTCCTTCTCCCGCATCATCCGGTCAAGATCCACCCACGGAGAATAGACCCGCTCACACCAGGTGTCGGGTCTTGCGTTAAACATATCATACAGAATCTGAATCCCGAGATGCGACATACCGATCTCATAGACATCCGGGAAACACATCACAAAACGGATGCTGATCTTTTCCGGATCCTTATGTACGGCATTCACCTCATTGCCAAGATACCGTTCCGGTTTTTCCACGGAGAGAAGAATCTCTTCAGGAAGCGCCAGTCTCTCTGCCATAGAAACAGTCCTTCCTTTATTTTTTCTTAGCTGCCTGCTTCCTCTTCAGCGCCGCAAGCTGCTGGGCAATTTTTTTGTTCGCCGCTTCCTTGCTGTCCTTGTTTTTCTTGCCAAGCTTTCCCATATTCAAACACCTCCTGATTGCAAGTCTTTTGGTATTTTATCACATTGTTGGAAGATTGTGCCATCCAATCCTTTCCGTCACAAAACCCCGCCCTGATGAGGTCCGCGGATTCATCAGGGCGGGTGTCTTATCTCTGTGACTGATTCCGGTCTGCGCCGGGTTTTATGAAATCTTTCGCTGGTCAGGTATCGGCCTTCGCTGAAAGTTTCCCAAGCTTGCGCAGAATTTTCTCCGGGGTCATCGGCCAGTCCTGCAGCCATATGCCGATCGCGTCATGAATTGCAATACCGATCGCCGGGGCAGCGCCGTTGCAGGCGATCTCAGAGATCGACTTGGCGCCGAACGGACCGTCCGCGTCATCGACATCGATCAGTACAGCCTTGAAGTCTTCCGGCTGTTCGTAGATCATGGGCACGCCGTAGTCTGTCATATTGGCATTCACGCAGTGTCCATCCTTATCCAGAATCATCCCTTCATAGAGCGTATGCCCGATGGACTTGAGCGCCGCGCCGTACATCTGGCAAAGCGCCAGTTCCGGATTGATCGGCGTACCGGCATCCTGCAGCGCATAAAACTTCTGGACATCAATCTCGCCTGTTCTCGTATTGACTGCCACCTGCGCAAAATGCGCACCGTACGGCACAGACGATGCTGCCGTAACAAATGTTCCATGGTAGACCATGGTACCGTGTCCTGTTCCGCTGCATGCCGTGTGTGAAAGATCCGCATAGCTCAGTGTTTTTCCGGTCTTTCTGGAGTAGACTTCACCTGGCATGCGAAGCTCCAGGTCTTCTTTCTCCTCTTCCATCTGGAAGGCTGCTTCCTTCAGAACCTCTTCCTTCAGGCCTCTGGCCGCGACAACTGCAGCATTGCCGGAGAAGAAGGTTCCGGATGAAGCATAGGAACCGGTGTCAAAGACCGATCCGTCCGTATCACCGGAAAGTACCGTAATATGCTCCATCGGCATACACATGATCTCGCTGACAACCTTCGCACAGATCGTATCCAGGCCGGTACCGATGTCCGCGCAGCCGCTGTTCAGGATCACCGTGCCGTCTGTTTCCATCTTGGCGATAGCCTCCGCATGATCCAGGCCGGGAAGACCGGATCCCTGCATGATCATCGCGAAGCCTTTTCCGATCCTGACATCAGGATCGCTGCTGGTCTCCTTTACGCCCCAGTGGATCATGTCACAGCCCTGCAGCACGGCTTCTCTCAAGCCGCAGGAGCCGACCGGAACGACATTTCCTTCGCGGCCTTCGCCCAGGCCCTTCAGGATATCCAGGCGGTATCCGGTCTCTACATGGTTCTTCAGAACCATCTCCTTGTAATCGCAGCCGAGCTTCTCCGCCAGTTCTGCCATGACCATCATGATACCGAATGTCCCCTTCGGCGTACCGTATCCCTGATAAGCGCCTGCAGGAGGTGTGTTGGTATAGTAGACCTTCAGGTCATATGCCATATTGGCACACTTGAAAAGCGGAAGTGTCTTGGAACAGCTGTTCATCGGAACGGTCAGACAGTGGTTGCCGTAAGGACCGGTGTTGGCACGTACCTCCATGAAGATACCAGTAATGGTGCCATCCTTCTTACCACTCATCTTCACACGGGCACGCATCGGATGCCGCGTAGAATTGGCAATAAATTCCTCTTCCCTGGTATTGCGGCAGTAGACAGCCCGGCCGGTGATAAAGGAAGCGTATGCTGTCACATCTTCAATCAGGATATCCTGTTTGGATCCATAACCGCCTCCGACTCTCGTCTTGACCACATGAATCCGGTTTTCCGGAAGTCCGGTCACCCAGCCGACAATTCTGCGCACATGGAACGGCACCTGCGTCGATGCGTAGACCGTCAGGCGGTTCCCTTCCATCCGCGCAAAGCACACATGCGGCTCCAGCGGTGTCTGCTGCACCTGGCTGGTCTGGTAGGTTCTCTCAACGACTGCGTCTGCCTCGGCAAATGCCTTCTCGATGTCTCCGATGCCGCCGGAATTCGATGCTGCAACGTTATGATGAATATCCGCGCCCAGCGGGAACTGGTAGATCACCTTACCGTCTCTCCAGTCACCGGCATCCTGATTATACTCGTCCAGATCTGCCGGAGCACCGGCACGATATTCGACAATGCCGTTGTGTACGCGCGGAGCACCCTCCGCCATCGCCTCTTCTACCGTAAAGACAGCCGGAAGGATCTCATAATCAACCTTGATCAGATCTCTTGCCTTCTCGCCGGCTTCTTTGGTTTCCGCAACGATACCGGCAACACGATCACCGACATGCCGTACCTTCCAGTTGAACAGTCTCCTGTCATGAGGAGAGGGTTCCGGATTGCCCTGTCCGGCCTGCATATAGAAGGTGTCAGGGCAGTTGGCCGCGGTAATGATCTTCACGACACCCGGAACCTTTTCCGCTTCCGAGGTATCGATGGACTTGATATAGGCGTGCGCGTGCGGCGAGCGGAGCATGACAAGGCAGCAGGCATCCTGGGAAACATAATCTTCTACAAACACCTTCTCACCGCGTACAAGCTGCGGTCCGTCCACCTTCCCGGCAGGTTTGCCGACAATCCGAAGATGCGGGCGGAATGACGGAGCCGCCTCGGTGGAAGATGAACCGTTTTCGATCATCTCCTTTGCCAGCTGAACGGCGAGGTAATAATGCTCATATCCTGCGTCACGGATAAAGATACCGGACATGGCATCCCGGATCTGATCCCGTGTCGGTGACGGGTGCTGCACCAGCAGCCAGGTCAGCATCAATGCAGCGGCAGGCGCATTGTACGCACTCTGTACCAGGCCGGCATCGATCATCGCCTGCTGGACAACGGTCAGACAGTCCGGACCGCTCTTCCCGTTCAGCATCAGTGCCTGTTCCAAAGCTTTTTTCTGCTCCGCGCTGATATCGGTTTTTCCGAAAAATGACCGTGACAGATCTGCTCCGGACGCAGCCAGAATTCCCAGCTCCCTGAGGCCGTCAGGCGTCACAATATAAGTATCTTCCGCCAGTGCCGCGGGAACCAGGTCGGAATACACCGGAACCCCGTCCATCAGAACAGTGTCGCTTCCGCAGAATCCCTCATAATCATCAGAATCACGCACCGCGGAAAACCCATGTTCAAAGAGCAAATCCCGCAGGGGCTTCGAAGCACATGTCTCGTAGGTCCGTTCGATCTGATTGACCCATAGTCTGATCTTCATGACTCGGTTCCTCCTTCCCCGCCCAGTTTTTCATACATGGTATCCAGCGTCGTTTCCGTCAGGTATCTTTTATACTCCTCGGAACCGAACATATCGTCCTGCACACCGGCTTTCTTCCACGATATTCCCCAGTTGGTAATATCCGGCAGGAAGATCCCGCTGTTTTTGATCGCCAGGCCGATCCGGTAGGTATCCCCTTCCTTCCCCATGGCGATCGTCAGACAGGCATGGCTTTCCACCGTATTGGCATAGCGTTTGGCAAGAATCTGAACCTGCTCATCCGGTTTTACCAGAATCCCGGTGATCAGCGCGTCAGAATACTTCTCCCTGTCAGCTGCATACTGTCCGATCTCCTCCAGAAGGATTCCTTCCTTCCCCATCAGGCTCAGCTTCGCGCCTGAGGCGATCAACGTCGGAACCAGGTAGGAATCGCTTCTCCAGGAAGCAACATTTCCTCCTATGGTTGCCCGGTTTCTCTTCTGCAGCGAGCCGCAGAACAAAATAGCTTCCTTCAGATATGCCGGAACCGCTTCCTCTTCCAGTGCCTGCGTAAATGTGACAAGCGCGCCGATCTGAACCAGTCCGTCCTTTATGGTGACTGTATGCATCTGTTCCTCATCCGGTATCACGATATATTTCTTCGCGCAAATGCCGGAATCCTTGTAACAGATTCCGGTTCCCCCGGCAAAAAAGGCAGTCTCACTGTCCTTCAGAGACACCGCCTCATCAAACCCGGATACTCTGATCAATTCACCATCCATATCGTATGGCCCCTTTCTCCTGATTATTCAGAAATCCTGATGATAGAAACTGTTTTTTTGAAATCTACCGGAACCCCTGTAAACAGCGGCTCTGATTCTTTTCCTCTTTCTTTAAACAGTTTACCACTGTTCTTCCTGTTTTTGTAAAAAACTTTTTTAAACAACCTATTCGAGAATAGAATGATTTTCATTGGAATTCATGATGAATGCGGTGTTGACTTGTTCAGAACGAAAGCTTGTAGAAATGGATTTCGGATGTTATAATCACCTCTGTGCACTTTAATGCTTTAGTGCCACACAGTATTAAACAAGCAGCTTTTATAGTAAGGAGTATTGGAGTATGAATCTTTCAGGTGTTTCTCTGTTCGGGATTGTCGTAGCCATGGTAGCCTACCTGCTGGGCATGCTGACCATCGGCTTCGTTGCTTCCAGAAAGAATGAAACGGTCGGTGATTTCTATCTGGGCGGCAGAAAGCTCGGGCCCTTTGTCACCGCCATGAGCGCAGAAGCTTCTGACATGAGCAGCTGGCTGCTGATGGGGCTTCCGGGACTCGCGTATCTGTCCGGAATCGCGGAGCCGGTCTGGACGGCGATCGGTCTTGCGGTCGGTACCTATGTGAACTGGCTGATTGTCGCAAAGAGGCTGCGCCGCTATTCTCTTGCCGCGGATAATGCGATTACGATTCCGCAGTTTTTCTCGAACCGGTTCCGGGACAAAACCAGGATGCTGACACTCGTGTCCGCTCTCATTATTGTAATCTTCTTTATTCCGTATACTGCGTCCGGATTCGCCGCGGTCGGAAAACTGTTCGCTTCCCTGTTTGAAGTGAACTATCACCTGGCGATGATCGTCGGCGCAGTTGTCATCATCGGCTATACGATGACCGGCGGATTCCTCGCCGCAAGCTTCACTGACCTGGTCCAGAGTATCATCATGACTGTGGCGCTCGTAATTGTCCTGTTCTTCGGCATCAATCAGGCAGGCGGCTGGGACGCTGTCGTTGCCAACGCCAGGTCCCTTGCAGGACAGCTGTCGCTGACGATGAGCCATGTTCCGGACGAAACGAATCTGTTCGCGGCCGGCAGTACAAGCCCGTATGGATTTCTGACGATCGTTTCTACGCTCGCCTGGGGACTTGGTTACTTTGGCATGCCCCATATCCTGCTTCGCTTCATGGCCATCGAAGATGAAAACAAGCTGAAGCTTTCCCGCAGAATCGCGAGTGTCTGGGTCGTCATCGCCATGGGCGTTGCCATCGTGATCGGTCTGATCGGCCTTGGCATGTCCAAAGCCGGAGCGATCGGTGAGCTGACTACTTCCGGCGTTTCCGAGACTGTCATTATCAGGATCGCGCACAGGCTCAGCACCTTCGGATTCTTCCCGGCGCTGATCGCAGGTCTGATTCTTTCCGGCATCATGGCTTCCACCATGTCAACGGCTGACTCACAGCTCCTTGCCGCGTCCAGCTCGATCTCGCAGGACATCTTTGTCACCTTCTTCCATGTAAAGCTTGGTGAGAAGGCGCTCATCAAGGTTGCCCGTGCATCCCTGCTGATCATTGCGGTGGTCGCGGTGTTCCTTGCCTGGAACCCTGACAGCTCTGTCTTCCGAATCGTGTCATTCGCCTGGGCAGGCTTTGGCGCGGCGTTCGGTCCGCTGGTCCTGTTCTCTCTGTTCTGGAGAAGAACAAACCGCTACGGAGCGCTTGCAGGCATGATCACCGGCGGTGCCATGATCTTCATCTGGAAGTTCATCGTTCGTCCGATGGGCGGTGTCCTGGACATCTACGAGCTTCTGCCGGCATTCCTGCTCTCTGCCGCTGCGATCGTTATCGTATCTCTGATCACGCCGGCTCCGGAGAAGGAAATCACGGACGTTTTTGACAAAGTGTCCGAAAACTGACATCTGATATCATTCCATAAAAAAAGAAGAACCCGGACGCTTCTAACGTCCAGGTTCTTTTTTCGTCGGAGTGGTGAGATTCGAACTCACGGCTTCTTGACCCCCAGTCAAGCGCCCTGACCATGCTGGGCCACACCCCGATAAATCAGGATTATAACAGGTTCATGAATCAAATTCAAGTAGTCGTTTTCCGCTTGAGCAGCTTGTGATACGTCTTTTTATAGAAAGCCTCCCGCCGTACCTTCAGAATCAATTCCAGTTCTTCATGAATCTCCGGACAGGAAAGGATATCAGCCAGCCATGGCGCATATCTGGTTCCGCTTCCTGCTCTCACCTCATCAATATATTCGTCCAGCGTCTTCCCGCGGTTATAGCTGCGTCCGATCGAATCTGTTGCAGCATCCATACAATCCGCGACTGTCACAATGTCAACCAGAGGCTCACAGGGAGAATCCTTCAGCGAAAACGCTTCCGGATAGCCTGCCGAATCGTCATACCACTTATGATGTCCTCTTGCGATATCCACAAAACCCCGGTCCGCCGGAATACGGTCCAGCATCTTCCTGCCCAGGTCTGCATGATGCCGGATCAGGTCAAACTCAAAGTCAAACAGACGTCTTCCATAGACAAAGATCAGTTCAATCAGTGGAATCTTGCCGAAGTCATGACACATCGCGGCATCCCGTATGAAGGTGAGAATCTCTTCTTCCCTGCCGCGTACTTCCTGTACATTCTGACAGCCCATGATACCGGTCAGACGCTCCGGTGCCAGACGGATCACATGGCGGCACAGACACCGGCTGATCTCTCCTACCATCAGCGTATGAACATAGGTTGGCGGATGAAGCGCTCTCATCAGGCTCAGGCAGAAACCGCTGAATGTCACACCGGGAACCTCAATGAAATGCGTGAGCAGCATGCTGAGAAATTCAAGCATAAAGGAGAGAGAGCCCGTTTCAACGGTATACAGTGCTCTCTTCTCGATCACATGATAGAAATGGGTTAATGTCCTGATCTGTTGTTTCGTCAGAGGCTCCGCCGGACCGTTCACGCTGACATAGTCCGAATCCAGCGTCACATAGCCGGAAGGTCTTTCCAGCGCATAGAGATACTCCAGCGGAATTCCGATAATATAATGCACTTCCTCTGCCGCTGTGAAATGATTCTCCTCCTCTTCGCATTCCCGGTAAAGAAGAACAAGTTCTTCCAGGTAATGATCCCGGTCCATGTGGCCGCTCAGAAAACGACAGTTCATGGTCTCCAGCCTGACCTTAATCCGTGGAGACAGGCATTTATAATAGGCAGGATCACTGTCCCAGGTCTCCAGAAGACGGCCGCAGACACTGTAGATATAGCGGCGCTGTTCCAGCGTACAGCCTCTGCTGTTGTTATGTTCGCACACAGATCCGGTATATTCCATGATACGGAACAGATGATATCTCCAGTCATAACCGGGAACCAGCTCACGAATCCGGGGATCATCGACCAGCCGGGCAGATCTCTTGAGGATATCCAGTTCTTTCTGACAGATAATCGGATCTGCCTGGAGTCCTTCATACAGGCAGGTAACAAAACGGGAGTTTATCAGCACAAGCCTGCGCGTGCTTTCCTGCTCCAGAGAAGCGAGAGCATCCTTGTTATAGAACTCTCTGATATAATGCGCCGCGCGGAAACCGGTTTCTCTGTAGGCGGCAAATGCTTCCGTTCCGAACCCGAGACGTTTGGTCAGATTGATCATGGCATAGCTGGAAGAAATGACATAATCAGCCTGCAGCAGCTTCCGTCCTGTGTCATCTCCTCTCATGGCCATCTCAAAAAGACGGGTCGAAATCAGATGGCTGAGCGGAATATCCAGACTCTCTATACTGCTCACATTCAGCAGTTTCTCTGAAAAACAATTCAGTATGTCCAGATCCTCATCGCAGGGAAGGTCTTCCCCGGCAAGAAGGGGATGCAGAACACTGGAAAGAATCGCGCGGTTTTCCTTCGCGATCTCCCCGATCCGTATGAAATTCGCGCGCAGCACCTTGCTGTACGCGGTATCCGAATCAAGCTTCAACGGATCCGGGCGCGAAAGCGCCCGGATCTCAATGGTGTTTCGGATATACAGATCCAACTGTTCTCTCAGCATCTTGAAGCCATTCTCCCTGATCATGATCCGTTCTTTTCAGTCAGATTGTACTGACATAAGACAGCATCATCAGACGACTACCACTTCCGAATATTGGAAACAGGCTCACTGGTCAGATCTACGCCAAGCCGATGGAATACATGCCGGTCCACTTCTGTCAGCATGACAGAGGTATGAACCTGACATCCTCTCAGCCTGGGGATCTGCTCCAGGCTCTCCCGCGCTTTCAGGTCTGAGCGGGCAGCAAGAGAAAGAGCAATCAGTACTTCGTCCGTATGCAGCCTCGGGTTCTTCCCATGCAGAAATCTCACCTTGAGATCCTGAATCGGAACAATCTCTTCCGGAGAGATCAGCTTCACACCGTGATCCACACCGGCCAGATGCTTCAGCACATTCAGAAGAAGCGCTGCGCTCGCGCCGAGAAAGTCTGTGGTCTTTGAGGTAATAATGCTGCCGTCCGGAAGCTCTATGGCCGCCGCTGCAACACCCGTTTCTTCCGCTCTTTTCTTTGCGGCAACGGTGACTCTTCTGTCGTCTGTCGTGATCTTTGCCTGCTTCATGAGAAGTCGGATCTTATATACTTCCTCTTCACTGGCTTCGTCATTGACTACCTTGCAGACTGTCTGATAATAACGCCGGATAATCTCCTGACAGGCCGCCTTGCAGACAGCTTCATCGTCCGATATGCACATCCCGGCCATATTCACGCCCATATCCGTCGGGGATTTGTAGATGCATTCACCGTATATCCCCTCAAACATGGACTGCAGCACAGGAAAGATCTCAATATCCCTGTTGTAATTAACCGTGGTCTCCCCGTAGGCTTCCAGGTGGAACGGGTCAATCATGTTCACATCGTTCAGGTCGGCCGTAGCCGCCTCATAAGCGAGATTGACCGGATGTTTCAGCGGAATATTCCAGATCGGGAAGGTCTCAAACTTCGCGTATCCTGCCTTGATGCCGCGCTTGTTGTCATGGTACAGCTGCGACAGACAGGTTGCCATCTTTCCGGATCCGGGACCGGGGGCAGTCACAACCACAAGCGGTCTTGTGGTCTCAATATAGTCATTTCTCCCGAACCCTTCTTCGGACAGAATATGTTCCACATTGGAAGGATATCCTTCAATGATATAGTGAAGATAGACCCTGAATCCTTTCTTTTCCAGTTTTTCGCGGAAAGAAGACGCCGCATCCTGTCCGGTGTAATGGGTGATGACAACAGAACTGACATACAGTCCTCTGTCCTGGAACTTGGAAGCAAGCCGGAGCACATCTTCATCATACGGAATTCCGATGTCACCGCGCATCTTGTTCTTGACGATGTCCTCCGCGCTGATGACAATCACCAGTTCTGACAGATCAGACAGCTGCATCAGCATCTGAAGCTTACTGTCCGGTCTGAATCCCGGCAGTACACGTGATGCATGCAGATCATCGAACAGCTTCCCGCCGAATTCGAGGTACAGCTTGTCCCCGAACTTGTCAATCCGCTTCCGGATGTGCTCTGACTGAATCTTCAGGTATTTATCGTTATCAAAACCGATCTTCATAAACTATCATCTCCGGATCATTCAATTCCAAAGCTTCGCCGGATATACGCCATCCTCAACAAGCTTTTTGAAGCTTTCCTGTACAGACGGAATGTCTTCATGATAGGTGACGCCGAACCATCTGTCATCGGTCGGAAGTACGCTCACGGTTGCTTCTCCCTTCTTCAGCATCTCATCCACAATCGTGGGAAGCAGGTACTCTGCCGTCAGCTCACTCTCTGTTCCAAGATTCTCCTGCAGGAAGGAAGCAAATCCGTTCTGAAGAACTTCCAGGAATTCAGGCTGGAATCCCCACATATTCATGGAAACCAGCGTGTCGGAAGCGACCGCGTTCCACGTGTCGCTCTCGCCCGGAATCATTGCCTTGCCGTCGCGGCGGGTAATGTTCTTCGTCTCGTTGATTCCTGTCAGGTTTCCATCCGCGTCTACGCTGCAGATCCCGCGTGTTACGCCGCCGTTATCAGAAAGTGTATTGTCGAGAATAAAACCGGACATACTGATTCTGTGCACGTCTCCTCCTGCAGGCGCTTCCGCTTCCTTTACCAGCCAGTCATGGATGTCCTTGAATGCCTTTTTTCCGTAATAATCATCTGCGTTAATGACGCAAAACGGTTCCTTCACGACACCTCTGCAGGCAAGAATCGCCTGGCCGGTTCCCCAGGGTTTCTTTCTGTCTGCCGGGCAGGTATATCCCTCCGGAAGGTTCTCTTTCTCCTGGAAGACGTACGCTGTGTCGATATACTTTTCGATTCTGCTGCCGATGATCTCCCTGAAATCCTTCTCCAGATCCCTTCTGATTACAAATACGATACGGTCAAAGCCGGCCTGCACTGCATCATAGATGGAATAGTCCATGATAATCTCTCCGGACGGACCAAAACTCGTCAGCTGCTTGATCCCCTGACCAAAACGGCTCCCGATTCCTGCTGCCATGATTACCAGACTGGTTGAAACACCTGATTTGCTCATATCTACCTCCATTATTCTGTTTTCAGTCATACAAACCAACAGATTCATTTCACATTCGACAAAAACAGTTTACTACATCTGAAACAGGAAGAAAAGTATAAACATGCTGACAAATACTGTAGCATACCCTGCTCCAGTTATGATATAGTATACCTGTCCGAGTGACAGCATTGTTTGCATGGATGTCATGACCAAACCATGAACATCATCGAAGGGAGATATGAGACTATGAAAACTTCATTCCGCAGAAAGATCTGGCTTTTGTTGCCTTCTCTGATTCTGGTTTCAGTACTGATCGCACTGATGCCACATTCCCGCACATTTGCGGCATCCGTAAAGATCAGCAAGTCCAAAGTGACCCTCTACAAAAACGGTGGGCGGAAAAAGATCCATCTCTATCTTTATGAGGATGGGGAGAAGGTGTCCGCCAAGTGGAAGTCTTCCAAAAAGAGCGTTGCCACAGTCTCCTCTTCCGGATACGTTAAGGCAAAGAAAAAGGGCACTGCCAGGATTACTGCCACTTACCACGGCAAGAAGTATACCTGCAAGGTTAAAGTGAGCGGTACTTCCGGAACCTATAAAAAGTGCATCAAGGCATACAACACATTCCTGAAGAATCCGTATGTTACATACACGGCCAAGGGAGCCACGGATCAGGCTGACAATTTCTGCTCCATGGATCTGGATGGCGACGGTATTCCGGAGCTTCTGGTCAATGTCGTTTCCTCGAACGGTAAGCGCTATCATGTTCTGTACCGTTTCTCCAACAAGAAGATGTCAACCGGCCAGATTCTTGGTGCCTGCGAAGATTTTGTCTGGTATCCTTCCAGAAAGATCATGAGTTACAAGGAGATCGAAAGCAATCAGACACTTTATGTATGGTCAAAGCATAACGGTACTACCCTGAACACCAAGGCAATCATTGTCAGAAAGAAGGGCAAGAATACGTACTATATCGGCGAAGGTACAGCTGATACGTATGGGACGAAGACATCTGCCCTGAAGTTCCGCAATTATGTTGATCATGACCTGCTTCACTATTGCAATGGTAAGGCTGTTATTCTTCATGTCAATACACCGTACAACCGTTCCGTGTTCCTGAAATAAAAAACCTTGCTGATAACGATTACAGGCAACCTCCTGACGGGGCTGCCTGTTTTTTATGGAGACTGCTGCCGCCCGGACACCTGACACGCTTCGTCTGAAGCTGAATGAACGGCGTTGTCTCAGTAAGCTCTCTCCCTGATTATATCCTCTGAGACGATCATGACGGGGTATTCCTTCTGCTCTACCGTGACAGCCAAGACCGGCTCATAAGCGCTGAACTGTTCTTCGTCATAATAGTTTTTCTTTTCCACCGTCTTTCCATTCTCCAGATCCAGGATCAGACGGCTGAGCGCGGGACCATACATGGGATTGCATTCCGTATCAACGGCAATCTTTCCTTCCATCGTATATTCCAGACCTTTTCTGGCGGAGTCAAACGAGATCACCAGGATCTCACCTCCGCTCAGGTTTGTACCCGGCCGGATGCCCGCCTCCTGAAGCGCTTCGATCACTCCGTAGGCCATATTGTCATTTTCACAGTAAATGACCTTAATTCTGTCCGCGTATTCCCTCAGGGCAGCCTCAGCAACCTCTTTCCCTTTCGCCTGCACAAAGTCACCGGAAACACTCTGCAGAATGTTCCAGCCGTTTGCTTCGGCAGCGTCAAACAGCGCCTCTGACCTTCCGATCTGCGCCGAAGAGCCGGGAGTGCCCTGTACATGCAGAATGCCGATGTCCTCTCCCTGCCTGGATTCCTGCAGAAAATCCTTCAGCCAGGCACAGGCTCTGTCGCCTTCCAGGCGGAAATCAGATCCAAGCCATGCCGTGTAGAGGTCTTCATCATCAAGCCTGACTTCACGGTCAACAATGATGACGGGAATCCCGGCTTCCTTCGCCTCCCTGAGCGAAGACGTCCATCCGGTTTCAACAATCGGATCCAGCACGATGTAATCGACGCCCTGGTCAATGAATTCGCGGATGGCCTTGATCTGATTCTCCTGCTTCTGCTGTCCGTTGTCGAAGATCAGATTATAGCCGTTGTCAATACTGAAGGTATCCTCCATTGATACACTGCTCGCAAGACGCCAGTCTGATTCCGCGCCGATCTGCGAGAAGCCGACCGTGAGCTGTTTTCCGCGCAGAACCACTGCCCCTGCTCCGTTAACAATATAATCTGCATGGCCGGCAGCGTCTGCAGGCTCTGTTTGCGCGCTTTCCTTGTTGTTCCCGCATGCACATAATCCTGCCAGGACGAATCCTGACAGGATGCATGCCGACACTAACGTTCTCTTTTTCATATTCCGTCGTTTTTCAAGTGAACCGCCGCCAGTGAAGGCGGCGGCAGCTGAGCAAAGATTATTATTTACTGCGTCTGCGGACAGCAGCAAAGATACTCTGAATGACAATGAATACAAACAGCAGGATCGCGGTCAGAATGTTCGGCCAGGAACTGGCAAGCTTACCATTCGTCTTCACGATCGAAGAGATCGTACCATTGATCAGAACACCGAAGAAAGTTCCGAACACATTGCCGACACCGCCGGTCAGCAGCGTCCCGCCGATAACGGCGGAAGAAATCGCATCCATCTCCAGACCGGTCGCCTGTGTCACGGAGCCGGCCATTGTGTTCAGGCAGTAACAGATACCGCCGATCGAAGCCAGAACCGAGCACAGCACATGCACTTTCATCTTGATGGCCTTGACATTCAGACCCATCATGGCTGCCGATGTCGCATTGCCGCCGACCGCATACAGCGAACGGCCGAATCTCGTGTAGCGGAGCATCAGGAAGATCGCCACCAGTACAATCAGCGCGATCACAACCGTGATGCGGATGTAAGGCTGCATGATCATCCCCTTCTTGTTGGCATATCCGCCAAAGGGAATGATAATCTTCATGTTCGCCAGATCATAGAAGATCTTGCTGATGGACTCAGTGATGGAAACCTGTTCCGTACTGATCACCGCCGTCATGCCTCTGCAGAAGAACATGCCTGCCATGGAAACAATGAACGGCTGGATCTGCAGATAACCGACCAGGAAGCCCTGAAGGCAGCCGAACGCGACGCCGACCACGAGAACCAGAAGCATCATCACAGGAGCACTGATCCCGCTTCTCATGCCAACTGCGAGCATCATGCAGTCCATCGCAACCAGCGCGCCGACTGAAATGTCGATTCCGGCTGTCAGCATGACCAGGGTCAGGCCGCAGGCAACACAGATCAGGCCTGCGTTCGTAATCAGTATGTTCAGGAAAGTCTGCAGATGCGTAAAACCCTTATATCCATACGCGATGCAGCCGCCTGCGTACAGGACAATGAACAGTCCGATGGTAATCAGAAGGAGGATCGTGTTGCTGTTAAAACCGGCTTTTTTGTTTTTCATATCCATTCACCTCCCCTTAAACTGCCTTTACGGCTCTTCTCTTCTTCATGTAAGCCTTCACCGGTTCAGACTGAATCGAAACGATCAGTATGACGATGATAGCTTTGAAGACCGGAGCCTGTGTTGTGGAAACACCCAGCGCATACAGGGTTGTCGTGATCGCCTGGATGGTATAGGCACCGATGATGGAGCCCGCAAGATTGAACCGGCCGCCGCCAAGGCTGTTTCCGCCAAGCGCAACCGCAAGGATGGCATCCATCTCTAGGTAAAGCCCGATATTGTTGGAGTCCGCGGAGGTAATCCTGGAAGCATTGACGATGCCGGCGATACCCGCGAACATACCGCAGACCACATACGTGAGGAAGATGATCTTCGTGGAGTTCAGACCCGAAATACGGCTCGCGCGGCGGTTGATGCCGACCGACTGGATATACATGCCGAGAGCTGTCTTTCTGAGCACCACAGTCATAATGATCACGCAGATCGCTGTGATGATGATCGGTGTCGGAATCGGTCCAAGAAAGGAACCGAAAAACGCGAACGAATCATTCCTGACGTAGACAATCAGGTCATTGCACAGCAGAAGTCCAATCGCGCGTGCCGCGGAATACAGGATCAAAGTGGCAACCATGGGCTGAATCTCAAAGACCGCAACCAGCGTACCGTTGAACGCGCCGCATACAACACCCATCAGAATACCGGCAAGTACACCGATTACCAGCGGAACCGCCAGATCATTGGTCGAAGATACGCCGTATCCTGCAAGGAGCATGCAGCAGAAGCTGGCACACAGGCTCATCACGGATCCGACTGAGATATCGGTTCCTGCCGAGGAGGATACAACCAGCGTCATGCCGATGGCCAGAATGGCAGCCTCACTGCCGCGGTTCAGGATATCGATGATACGTCCGTACAGAACCATTCCGTTGCTGGTCGTGTTCTGCATCGTAATCATAAAGAAGGAAAACGGATTGTTCCCTGAAGCGATGTCAAATATGATGTTGACCGCCATGACAAGGATCAGGGATATGATCGGCAGAAGCAGATTTGAGCTGCTCAGCCGGCTGAAGACTGATTTCTTTTTCATGACTCCTGCTCACCTCCCGCGATTGCTTTCATGACGTTCTCCTGCGTCAGCTCATGGTCGAGTTCTCCGACCTTCTCTCCATCTCTCATGATCGCCATCCTGCTGCAGGTACGGAGCATCTCAGAAATCTCCGAAGAAATAAACAGAATACTCTTGCCCTCTCCTGCCAGCTTCAGGATCAGCTTCTGGATCTCCGCCTTGGTTCCGACATCGATACCACGTGTCGGCTCGTCCAGGATCAGGAAGTCCGGGTTCGTCGCAAGCCATCGTCCAAGAATAACCTTCTGCTGGTTGCCGCCTGACAGCTGTTTGATCAGCGTCTCTCTGGTCGGTGTCTTTACCTGCAGCGTACGGATCATCTCATCCGCGATCTCTTCCTGCTTTGCCCTGGACAGAAGCTTGAACATGCCCTTCTTCGCCTGAAGCGCCAGAATGATATTCTCTCTCACAGACAGATCCGCGATGATGCCTTCTGCTTTCCGGTCGTCAGGAAGCATTCCCATGCCAAGGTGCATCGCGTCGATCGGCTGATTGATCTTTACTTCCTTGCCTCCCACCTCAAGTGTACCGGTGTTTGCCTTATCGGCACCGTAGATGGAGCGCGCCAGCTCAGAACGGCCGGAGCCCAGAAGGCCGGCGATTCCGACCACCTCACCCTTGTGAATGTCAAGATCAAACGGTTTGACCGTACCGGTGTGGCTGAGTCCCTTCGCGCTGATCTCAAGAGCCGCGTTCTTCACATCGAGGCTCTCTTTATGGATCTCTTCGAGATCATTCAGGTCCTTGCCCATCATCGCGGCGACCAGTTTCACGCGGGGAAGATCCGCAATCGGGTATTCACCTACAAAATGACCATCCCTGAGTACCGTGATCCGGTCACATACCGCATACACCTGCTCCAGGAAATGCGTAACAAAGATGATGCCGACACCCTGATCACGAAGTCTTCTCATCAGAACGAAGAGCTTCTCCACTTCTTCATCATCAAGAGAGGAGGTCGGCTCGTCAAGGATCAGTACCTTGCAGTCCATATCAACAGCTCTCGCGATTGCCACCATCTGCTGGATCGCAAGAGAATAGTTTTCGAGATTCTGTGTGACATCGACTGAAATGCCCAGCTCATCCATGATCTTCTGGGATCTTACGTTGTAGGACTTTCTGTCGATGGTATGAAGCTTGGTCATCGGTTCTCTTCCGATGAAAAGATTCTCCGCGACCGAGAGGTTCGGGCAGAGATTGACTTCCTGATACACGGTAGAGATGCCTACGTTCTGGGCTTCTCTGGTGGAATGATTCTTAACCGGGCCATTGACGCCCTCGATATGAATCTCTCCGGCTTCAAAATCATTGATGCCGGTCAGGCACTTGATCAGCGTAGACTTTCCGGCTCCGTTTTCGCCCATCAACGCATGGATCTCGCCACGTCTCAGCGTGAAATCAACGTTCTCCAGGGCCTTTACACCAGGAAATGTCATTGATATGCCTCTGGCAGTCAATACAACATTTTCCTCCATTCGTCCACTCCTTTCCCCAATCTGTAAAACTTCCCTAAAAGGAGGGGCCCCCGATCATGGGGGCCCCTGAAGTGTTCAATCCGTGATTCCAGCCTTTCAGGGTTCCCTGTCATAGCGGCAGGTACTCTTACCGGATCGAATTAATACTGAGCTTCGATGATCTCATCGGTTACAACGGTAACTTCCTGCGGCTCGCCGTCGATCTCGAACGGAACAGCAGCGTCCTCAAGTCCATACCAATGCTCAACCATGAAGACTTCCTTCTCAGGCTCTTCGCCGTTCTGCAGCTGCTTGATGACTTCCTCAACAAACGGAGCTGCCAGCGGGTTGCACTCGAAGTCAGCAGTGATCTTCTCAGCCTGGACATCCTTCAGACCAGCGGTGCAGGCATCAAAGGAGATCAGGATCACATCGCCGTTCGGGCCATAGGAAACACCAGCGTTGTCCATAGCGGTCATAGCGCCGAATGCTTCGTTGTCGTTCTGGCAGACAACTACGTTGTACTTTCCTTCATAGGACTTCGCATAAGACTCCATGACTTCCTGGCCGCCGGCCTCGGTGAAGTCACCGGTCTGCTCGTCAAGGATCGTCCAGCCTTCTCTGTCAGCGATTTCCTGGAAGCCCTCGGAACGTCCGATCTGTGCGGAAGAACCGGTGGATCCGGAGATAACCAGAGCATTGATCTCGTCGATGCCCTTCGCCTCAGCATAAGCCTTCAGCCATTCGCCGGCTGCAAGACCTTCTGTCTTGAAGTTGGAGCCGACCCATGATACATACTTGTCGGAGTCGTCGATGGTACGGTCGATTACGATAACCGGAATGCCGGCGTCCTCGCACTCTGTCAGAACAGTGTCCCAACCGGTAGCGATGATCGGGTCGATGATGATGTAGTCAACTTCCTGCTCGATGAAGGAACGAACCGCTTCTTTCTGAGCCGCCTCGTCGTTGTCGCAGTCGACAAAGCTGAGGTTGTATCCGTTCTCCTCACTGAAGACATCCTGGCAGGACTTCGTGGAAGCAGTTCTCCAGTCAGACTCATGTCCGACCTGAGCGAAACCGATGCTTACCAGATCGTCTGCGGAAGCTGTCATCGCGCCGACAAAAAGACCGGCTGTCATAGCAATCGTAAGACCCGCAACCAATTTCATTTTCATAAAGAATCCTCCTTTTCCGGCGGCCAAGCGCCATTCCAATTTATTGGTTGTACACATTCTATGTCAGTACTTGTACCATCTCAATGGAACAATTTCGGAAAAAAGTTCAATATTTTCACGAATCCGAAAGTAGATTCTTTGCATTTTTCGTAAAAAAAGAAAAAAGTCGACTTTTTTACGATGTAAAGTCGACTTTTTTACGCTTCAGGACCCATACCTGTACTAAAACTCGTCTGACGGGTTGTATACCGTGACCTTCGTGCCCTCCCCATAGGTGCTGTCGATCCGGATGGTATACTTTTCCCCGAAATTCAGGCGGAGCCGTTCGGCGGCATTCGCGATTCCGAATCCGGTATTGTCTTCAGAAGGCTGACGGCTGCCGCTCACAAGCTCTCTGACCTTCTGCAGGTCTTCCTCCTTCATGCCGATCCCGTTGTCGGCCACCTGGATGCATACATACTCGTCCTGGGGCCAGGCCGTGATGGTCAGAAGGCCCATTCCTCTTTTATTCTTGATCCCGTGATAGAGCGCATTTTCCACAAGAGGCTGCAGCGTCATCTTGATCACGGAAACATTCATCAGATTCTCCGGGACATGGATTTCATAGGAAAGAATATCCTGATAGCGGAACTTCTGGATCTGAAGATAGGCTTCTACGTGAGAGATTTCCTCGCTGAGCGGGATAATGTCTCTTCCGCCGGATAATGTCGTGCGGAAGAACCTGGACAGTGCCATGACAAGTTCCTGCACATCTTCCTTTCGCCCGGCTTCGGACAGCCAGAGAATATTGTCAAGGGTGTTATAGAGAAAATGCGGATTGATCTGCGCCTGCAGAAGCTTCTGCTCCATGTTGCGGTTATAGATCTGTTCTTCCTTGATGTCAGCGACCAGTACCGTGACCTGCTCGGCCATCCGGTTGAAACTGTCACCGACGATAGAAAGCTCATTGCCTGACGCAATGTGGATCCTTGTGTCAAAATGCCCCTGCCCGATCTCTTCCGCGCCGTCACACAGCATATGGACAGGACGCGTAATGCTCCTGGTAATCAGCACAACAGCCACTGCACTGATCGACAGCACGAGGATCAGAATCACGACGGCAATTCTGACCAGCTTCTGCCGCTTCTCCACCGTCTGTTCGCGGATCTCGCCCATGCTTTTTGTCTCATAGGAGATGTACTCCGTAATTCTTTCCTGAATCAGTTCCGTGATGATCCGGATATCTGTCTCCAGGCGCTCCATGTTCTCCTCATAGCTTCCGGTCTGCTTGACAGTGTCGTCAATATCGTCCACATGCCTGCGAAGTGTTTTAAGAAGCTTTCCAAGTCTGGAGGCAGCCTGCGCAGCCTCCGGAGAGGATGAGCTTTTCTCAAGCATCGTAAAGCTGGCTTCCGCCTGGTCGATCATGGTATCAGGATTCGTCATGCTGACAACCGGGCCGACCTCATTTTTCCCTAAAGAGCGGGCGATCATCTGATACATGACAGAGTCCATATCCTCTTTGAAATGAATGTTGTAGACATTCGCCCTTGTCACATTCTGCGCAATGGAATCGTAGGATTCGCCGACACCGCCTAGCATGACCAGAAGAAAGACAGACAAAAACAGGAATGGGATAAAAATCATTCCTGTCATAATCGCCAGCTGTCCGGTCAGGTTCATGTTCTCGATCTGAGCGGACAGCTTCTGAAAAGCTCTCTTTATCATAGCTTATTCCTGCCCCTGGCTGGACATCCGGTATTCTCTCGGTGTCATGCCCTGCATCTTCTTGAATGTGGAACTGAAGTAATGCGGATCCCTGTAGCCGACTCTGTACGCAACCTCGGAGCTGCGCATCTGCGTTGTCCTGAGCAGTTCCTTCGCCTTCTCCATCCGCTTTCCGATCAGGTATTCGATAAAGGTGGTTCCCATTTCCTGGGAAAAGATGGAAGAAAAATGATTCGGGCTCATGCCGACCCGCTGCGCGACACGGTTCAGAGAGATCTCCTCGCTGTCATAGTTCTCATCGATATATGCGACGGCCTCCCTGAGGATCTTTCCATATCGCTTTTCCGTATTGTGATCTCTCAGAAGAATCAGTTCCTTGAGATACAGCGCAAGATAGTTTCTGATCTCATCGACTGTCACATGATTCTTCAGAAGTGAATTGATATCACCGCATTTTTCATCCACCTCATCCACTCTCCTGCCCAGTCCCCGCAGGAAACGCACCATCGTAAAGTACATGTCCATGGAAAGATAGGTCAGAAACAGTCTGGATTTCAGGTTGTTTTCTCCGATCGACCGGAAGACACCTTCCAGAAACGGCTCCGCCTCCTCCAGCGTACCGGTCCGCAGGAAGTTTTCGAGCATCTCCCTGGAGCTGTCATCTGTGACAGCCCTGGACAGATCAAGTGCCGGACCGTCGCCTGCAGATCCGGGAGAAGCAGCGTCCGCCTGGTCCGCAGTCAGACGTGTGCTGTACAGGTCCGCTCTCACGCTGTCGCTCTCCGCCGACGTCACCACACGGTTCAGCTGCGTGATAAACCGGCACGAGAACGCTTTATTCGCCGAATAATATGCTTTCCCGATATCACTGATCCTGCCTACGGTCTCCCCTGCTCCGATAAACCAGGTATGATCCGTTTCCTGCCCGACAGTCTCTTTCAGCCGGCGGATCAGCTGATCCTTTGTACTGTCCAGTTCCTCTTTCGAATTCGCCATCCCGATCATGGCAAATCCATTTTCATTCCGGTCAAAAAAGATCCATCCGGGAATCTGTTCCGGGATCTCCGAAAGCGCGCTGCGCAGGTCTTCGGAAGGCATCGCGTTGTCCTTCCCGCGAACGGTCATCAGCATCACTGCATAATACCGGGCAGAGATGGGAATGCCAAGATGATCGGACATTGCCAGGATCTCTTTCAGCGGGCGGTCGTTCGTCACCAGTGCGCGGAACAGCAGATTCTTCTCTGCGTCCTTCTGTTCCCTTGCCAGCTCATCGCTCCACACGCTGCCCTGCTGCGATCGCTCCTTTTCGATCTTATCCTGTACACGCCGGATGCACTCCAGGAGTTTTCCCGGCGGCAGAGGTTTGAGCAGGTAATCTGTCACGCCGAGTGACACCGCCTGCTGGGCATAGGAAAATTCATCGTATCCGGAGAGGATGATAATCGATGTGTCAGGAAGCTCCTTTCTGACAAGCGCAGAAAGCTCCAGCCCGTCCATGAAAGGCATCTTGATGTCTGTCAGCACGATGTCAGGCTTTGTTTCCAGAATCATGGGCCAGGCCAGTTCACCGTCGCTTGCCTCACCGACGAATTCGATGTCTTCCTTTTCCCAGTTGATCTGTTTTTTGATGCCGTCGCGCATGACGATTTCGTCTTCGACAAGGAATAGTTTGATCATGGTTTTTATCTAGATAATAAAAAATTCCGAAATCAGAACCACCACGCAGCACAGGCTTGCGACCTGCAGCAGGCTGCGGCCGAACCATGCGGCGAGGATGCCAGCGGCGAGGGCGAGGATGCCTGAGACAGGCGTCTGTGTGGATTCGATGATTGCGGGAAATGTCATCACCGCAAGGGTGACATACGGTACATAGTACAGAAAGGATCTCAGGAAAGGAGAACGGATCTTTCTGCGGATCAGGGTGACAGGCAGTGCGCGGATCAGATAGGTCACCGCAAACATAACCAGAATATAGAGATTGATGTTTTTGCTCATATCATCTGTCCTTATCAGCTGCTGTCAGTCACACATTTTGTTCAAGTGGTTCTTCGTCTTCCTCCTCCGGATGCGGAAACAGAATCGCCGCGCAGGCAGACAAAAGAATGGTCAGAAGGATGATCCGGTTTCCTGTGGACAGAAGATTCAGATATGGAAGCCTGGAGGCGGCAAAGCTTGCGGCGAAGCTTATGATGACAAGCACCAGGATAATCCGGTCTTTCCTGGCCGGAGGTATGATCACCGCAAGGAACATGCCAAAAAGGGCAACGCTCAGAGCGCTCACCAGACGGACAGGCATCAGGTTGCCGACGAGTATGCCAAGCGCGGTTCCGATTGCCCACAGCGGTGCGGCGACCGTACCTGCGCCATAGGTGTAGAAGGGATTCAGGTTCCCCTTCTGCCACATCTCGATCGCGAAGATCTCATCCGTGATAAAGTATGCCACCCCGAAGCGGTGGACCGGCCTGATCTTTTCAGACAGCTTCTGGCTGACCGCTGTGCTCATCAGCAGATAGCGGGCATTGATAATCAGAGTGATCAGCACCATCTCAAACATGGGAGATGCTGCGGCGATCACGGTGAATCCCGCGTATTCTCCGGCAGAAGCCAGACAAAGAATACTCGCGATAAAACCCTGCACGGGGCTCAGCCCGGCATCCCGCGCTGCCACACCAAGCGCGAAGGCCACTGCGAAGTATCCCAGCCCGATGGGTACGCCGTCTTTCATTCCTTCACGGAATGCTTCCTGATTGCTTCTCATCTTTCTCACTTCCGGTTTATCATGGCTGCCTGGTACCCTGCGCCGAATCCATTGTCGATGTTGACGACCGACACACCGCTGGCACAGGAATTGAGCATCGCAAGAAGGGCACTCACACCGCCGAAGCCTGCGCCGTATCCGACCGAGGTCGGCACAGCGATCACCGGACAGTCTGCCAGTCCTGCTATGACACTGGGCAGAGCGCCTTCCATGCCGGCAACCGCGATGATAACGGTTGCGCTCATGATTTCATCCAGATGGGACAAAAGCCTGTGAAGTCCGGAGACGCCCACATCAGTCAGACGCACAACCTTGTTTCCCAAAGCCTGGGCCGTCAGGGCCGCTTCCTCACTGACCGGCAGATCTGACGTTCCGCCGGAAGCCACCACGATGGTGCCCCGTCCGGCCGGTTCCGGAACCGGGCCGATGATAGCAAGCCTGGGAATCTCGTGATACTGAAAGAACGGCTTTTCCACAGCAAGCCCCAGGCCCTTCCCGATATACGATGCCTTTTCTTCAGAAAGTCTGGTAATCAGGATGGTCTTTACGCCGCTTTCGAGCATCTTCTTGGTGATTCCGAGAATCTGATCCTTCCGCTTTCCTTCCCCGTAGATCACCTCCGCAAACCCCTGACGGAGCTGGCGGTGATTGTCTATCATGGCATACCCCAGATCCGTGTAGGGTTCCTCACGGATTTTAAGCACCGCGTCATCCAGGCTGAGCTCTCCATTCTGAACCAGCGCAAGTATTTTTCTCAGATAAGACTGCTCCATATGAAATCCTTTACTTATGCATGCTGTGAAACAGAAACGTCCAGCGCCCCTTCCCTCCACTTACAAGCAAGCTTGCGTGGAGGTCAGGCCTTTGGCGCTGTAATCATCATATTATAAATAATGCGCTCTCAGCCATTCGTCTGTCTGCGGGCTGAGATACTTCGGCGCGATATCGAACATCGTCCTTGCGCCGGTCTGGCCTTCCTTGTTCATGCGGTACGCCGCCCGCGCGACAGCCGCGATGACACTTCCGGTGAATTCCGGGTTGGAATCCAGCTTCAGGCTGTACTCAATGACATGCTTTTTGTCTCCGGTCCGTCCGGAATACATAACCACGCCGCCGTGCGGAAGCTCACTGTGATTTGCTTTCATCTCTTCCGCGGAAATGAACTCCACGCTCGTATCATAGTCCGCGAAGTAGTTCGGCATCTCCTTAATCTCTTTCTCGATTCTCGCAAGATCAGCGCCTTCTTCAGCGACGACGAAGCATTCCCGGGTGTGCTTCTGGCGGGTCGTGAGCTCAGGATTTGCTCCGGAGCGGACCTGCTGCATCGCTGCTTCGACCGGGACAGTGTACTGGCGCGCGTCCACAACTCCCTCAATCCTGCGGATGGCATCGGAATGCCCCTGCGAAACACCTCTTCCCCAGAAAGTATAGTCCTTCCCGTCCGGAAGAATCGAATGTGCGTAGATCCGGCTCAGGGAAAACATGCCCGGATCCCAGCCGCAGGAGATCACACCGATCTTCCCGGCATCTCCGGTTGCCTGGTCCACCGCGGCGAAATGCTCCGGAATTCTTGCGTGCGTGTCAAAGCTGTCCACGACATTGAACAGGGACGCATACCTGGGCGTCTGCTCCGGCAGATCCGTCGCGCTTCCACCGCACAGGACAAGGACATCAATCTCGTCCTTCCACTTCGGCAGATCCTCCACACTGCATGCCGCGGCACCGGATGCAGGCTTCACGCTTGCGGGATCTCTCCTGGTAAATACCGCTTTCAGCTCCTGGTCCTCGTTCTGCGTCACCGCTTTCTCAACGCCTTTTCCAAGATTTCCATAGCCAAGAATTCCGATTCTGATACGCATAGATACACTCCCTTCTCCATTGGCATACGGTGTCAGGAAAACCTGATCCCAATGCCCTGATGCCATGCCATATGACAATTACCACAAATACTGTAATGAATTTTATTCAATTCTGCAGGGCATTGTCAATCATTCCCAGCGGCACGCGGATCTGGTCCGCTGTATCCGCCAGATAATCCGCCCCGTTCTCAACCAGTTCCTCCCTGGTTCCGTAGCCATAGGTCACACCGATACTGGCACAGCCGGCTTCCTTTGCGCCGATGATGTCAAACCGCGAATCCCCGACCATGATCACTTCATCGGCTGAAAGATGCAGCATGTTCAGCGCTCTTTTGATCAAGGCGCTCTTCTTGTTGGAAGGATCATACGGATCCGGTCCGACAATCGCGTCGAAGTACTGCGTCATATCAAAATGCTCCAGAATCTGCTTTGCCATCCCTTCCGGCTTGGAGGTGACGACAGCACTGGCGATCCCGGCTTTCTTCAGGTCCGCGAGCAGTTCCCTGATACCGTCATAGATGAACAGGTTATAACACTCACCGGCATGATAACACTCCCGGTAAACCTCCACAGCTTTCCATGCAGTCTCCTCATCCAGCCCGCAGAACGTTGTGTAAGAATACACCAGAGAAGGACCGACAAATCTGCGCAGTGTTTCTGTTCCCGGGACGGGATAGCCCATTTTCTCAAGAGAATAGCGGACTGAATTCATGATGCCCGGACCGGAATCATTGATGGTTCCGTCCAGGTCAAACAGAACAGCCTTGAACATGACATGGTCTTTCCCAGAACGATCTGCATTCCTCTTGTTCCCCTCAGGCATCATGATCCCTCCTGCTTTCTTGCATAGAACGCAATCCGGCGGATCGTATCCTCATCGCACGGATACGGTGCCTTGGCGCATCTGGCCGGATTGGAAGAGACGTCTTTGCAGCTTTGCTCAATCACAGGCAGCAGTTGATCATCTTCTATTTCAAGATCATGGCAGCACAGTCTGTAGGCTGTGTGGAATTCCTCTGCGGAAGAGAATCCGGACAGCTCCAGAATCCTGGAAGCATCCTGCTGATCCGCCTCCTTCAGGTAGCCTGCCAGGAAGTAGCAGACCGCTTTGCCATGCGCCACATGCAGATGATATGTCAGCGCGTAACTGAGTGCGTGCGGAATGCTCGTCCCGGTGTGCGCGATCGCCATACCGCCCAGCATCGCCGCGCGCATCAGCGTATCATAGTCATCCGGATCCGGCTGCTTTTCCTTTTTCAGGACAGGCAGGCACTTCTTCCATTCTCTGAGACCGTCCTCCGCGATCAGCCTGGAGATGGGGCCGGCATCCGCGTTCAGCCAGCTTTCATAGAGGTGAGCCAGCGCGTCAAACGCCGTATTGCACAGGACCTGGCCGCTCGCTCCGGCAAGATACTTCCCGTCGATCAGGGCAAGATCGGGAAAAATCTTATGCGGAATAGATCCCTTGGTATGTTTCACTTCATTGGTCAGAACAGAAACAGCGGTCACCTCAGATCCGGTTCCGCAGGTGGTCGGAATGCATACCACCGGGACAGTACTGCTGTCAGCGTCTTTCGTATAAAGATAATCCCTGCCCTCGGAAGCATGCCGGATCATCAGCGCGATCGCTTTCGCCGCGTCCATAGGCGAGCCGCCGCCCGCGCCGATGACAAAGTCTGCCTTCTCCTGCACGCCAAAATCCCGCGCCTTCATGACAGTAGCGGCGGAAGGATTCTCCTCGACACCGTCAAACAGCGCATGTCCAATCCCGTACTCATCAAGCGCCGCGCAGATATCATCATACACGCCGCACGCCTTCGCGGAATGCCTGCCGGTCACAATCAGCGCCTTCTTCCCCAGCTTCGCCAGATCCTTCGCATGTGACCTGACCACTTCCCGGCATGAGAATACTCTGACCGGCATATAGAAACGATCTTCTTTCATCTTCCCTTCCTCCAGAACGTGAACTATGTCCCTGTTTCATTATATTCAGAAAGACCCGCTTGTGCTGTGACTAACGCCATAGAAGCGCCTGTCAGGGTTCCTTTGCTTCCGGAATCGGCTGCAGTGCCCGGTCCAGGATCCCGTGGACCTGGGCAATCACCATACCATAATTCGTGATCGGGATCCCGCGCCGTGCAGCCTTCTCATTGCGTGCGATGACTTCCTTCTCATTCAGCATACAGGATCCGCAGTGAATAATCACTGCATATTTCTCCAGGTCATCCGGAAATGACAGCCCGGATGATGTCTCAAACACGGGCGCTTTCCCGGTGTATGTCCTGATCCACGCAGGCAGCTTCACCGTCCCGATGTCGCCGCACTGTCTGTGGTGGGTGCACCCTTCCGCGATCAGGATCCTGTCACCGTCTTTGATCTGCCGGAGCGCTGAGATCCCTTTCAGCTGTGCCTTCAGAACGCCTTTGTACCTTGCCATCAAGATGGAGAAGGAGGTCATCGGGACATCCTCCGGAACCACTTTCGCAACCAGGCCAAATGCCTGGCTGTCCGTGATCACGAGCGACGGTTTCCGGGAAAGACCCTCCAGAACGCTCGCCAGTTCTTTCTCTCTGACACACAGGACCTGGCAGCCGTGATCCAGCAGATCCCTGAGAACCTGCTGCTGCGGAAGAATCAGCCTTCCCTTCGGTGCAGACTCATCGATCGGTATGACCAGAATCACAAGGTCCAGCGGTTGGACAAGATCAGCGGCAATCGGCTTTTCACGCGTCTTCTCCATCGCCCTGGCTGTCTGCCCAATCATTTCACGAAGCGGAGTCAGGTTTTCGCCGGTTTTGGCACTGACCCTGATCTGACGGACATTTTCCCCTACTTCATGCCGGAAACCGACGCCCTCCGGTGCCTGCTCTGTGACAAGATCCGTCTTGTTCCAGGCGATGATGCAGGGCGTCTTCTGCTCCTGGAACAGACCAAGAAGTTCCCTGTCAAAATTGTTCAGTCCTTTCCGGGCGTCCACAACCAGAACCGCAAGATCCGTTCTGCCCAGAATCTCCCTGGTCTTTTCCACGCGAAGCTCACCCAGTCCCCCTTCATCGTCGAATCCTGGCGTGTCGATGATGACAACCGGCCCGGCCGGAAGGATCTCCATGGACTTTGATACCGGGTCTGTCGTCGTTCCCGGAACGTCCGATACAACGGACATCTTCTGCGAAGTCAGCGCATTGACAAGACTGGATTTCCCGGCGTTGCGGCAGCCGAAAAAGCCGATGTGAAGCCGTACACTGCGCGGCGCGTCATTCATGCTCATAACTATATCCTTTGTTTCCTTTCATCGCATCAAACAGTGGACGGATCCGGTTAAGGTACATTCTGCCCGAAAGAGCAAAGTGCGGCATCTCCTCAAACCTGCAATCGCTCCGGCATGCTCCTCTCAGCATCGGATCCGCTGTCACTTCCTCATAACGGCCAAGGACATCCCGAATCTGCTGCTCTCCCGCCGGATGCGGCGCTCTGTCCGGAACAAGGCTCTGAACGGTCTCTGTCAGCGGAATCAGACTGCATGGTTTCCCATCTCTCAGAATCTTGTCCGCCGCGATGGATCCCATGATCACGGGTTCTCCGGCTGTACACCTGGCGTACTGCACATCTGTGTCTGCTGTCTGATTCTCTTCCAGCAGCTCCAGGTAGGCGGCTTTGCTCACCTGCTCTTCGGCGCACTGCCTGAGTGACCGGAACAATACTTCAGAAAATGCGCCGACGGGAATTCCTGCTGTATAGGGAATCCTGTACATCTCTTCCATCCATCTGGCAGTTTCGATTCCTGTCGAAGAAACAACGAGATTGACGTCCGTTTCCGGAAAGCCGGAAAGCTGTGTCAGGGAATCGCCTATCGCCCAGGTACTGACGACTTCAAACCCTTCCTTCTCCAGCATCTGCCGAAGCCGGTACGCGTCACTTCTTACGGTAAAGTCCAGCGGTGTCATTCCGAGAATATTGACCCTCAGTTTTCTTCCGTCTGCAGCAGGTCTGGAACGATGCTCCTTCCCAACTGTATCAGAAAGCATCCTCGCCAGCTGCAGTAAAGCGCTGCCCGCACCTTTCGTATAGTCATGCATCGCGTTCGTCTCTACATGAAATGTCCTGATTCCGCAGCTCTTTTCAACCTTCCGGCAGACTGCGTCGAAGTCTGTACCGATCAGCCATGGGATAGGGGAATTCGCGATCGCGATGAACGCGGGACGAAACCGCTCTGCCGCTGACACGATATCATCGACCAGCTTCTGGTCATTTCCGGTGATCGCGTCAAGCTGGGTCAGGCCGGACAGAAAGATCAGGCTTTCCATGTCCGTCCACCGGACCTCATCGTGGGTATTGTAGGTGGAATTGCAGCCGGAAGGATCGTGCATGACGACCATGCCGCCCAGTTCATACAAAGCGGAGCATACGCCGGAAACATCTCCGGTGTATACCGGCAGGCTCCACCATGTCTGTGTTTTCCAGTATTCTGGTGCCATGCTTCTCCCTTCTCCTTTGTATCCTGCAGGTAATTCCCAGACATAAAACCTGCAAACGCGCCTCAGCCGGCAGCTACTTCGTTCTGGTCCGCGTATACGCTTCTACCGACAACCGCTTCGTTCTGGTCCGCGTATGCGTTTCTATCGGCAGCCGCTTTGTTCTGATCCGGGAACCGCGCACAAGCTGGGCCAGCCCATTCCTTTTCTGGGGATGATCTCTCTGTAGTCGAGCTCCCTGGCGCACGCTTCCTCGATCAGGCCGCAGAGTTTTTGGATGCCCTGGTATCCCCACAGGCCGCCGCCTTCAATCATGTTGACAAAATGACCAGTCTGGCAGAACCATGCTGCCTTCTGGCCGATCGCGATGACATCGCGGCTGATGCCGTCGGGCCCCTCTTCCAGAATCTCTCTTCCCCTTCCGAACAGTGCCATCTGCGGGTGGACCGTCGCGACCATCATCAGGCCGGGACAGTGCATTTTAAGCCAGGAAAAGGCCTCCTCTTCCTCATCCAGGATTATATCCAGAAGGACACACTCCACCCGGATCCCATGCTCGATCAGCAGTCTGGCAATGCCTAGCGGTCTCGAGTGAGCCGTGTAATCGATCACGACAACTTGCCCGTCCAGGACATGGGCAAGATGGCGCAGTGATTCTTCACAGGCCTCCTCCTGCTCTATGATCCACGCCTCCGGCACAGGATCAAACCCGCAGGCCTCTGACAGGGACTGCAGCTGTGAACGGATCTCTCCATAGGAAACTGCGGCAGAAAGATACAGATACCTGCTTCCTGTCCGCTCAGACAGATTCCTGAGTGCGTCCTGCCCGTTCGGATAGGTACAAAGGTTCACCGCCGCATCGCCAAGTGCCAGAAACTGCTCAAAGGTTGAGCAGTCAGTGATCTGTCTTACGTCATACCCACGCGAAGATAGCAGAGTCACCAGCTCACTGTCCTTCTCAAACGGGACATCGCCTCCAAGGATATTGACCCTCTCCGGCTTCAGAGGCAGCGGCTCGATGATTGTGAATTCCGCCATCCGCAGTTTCATGTCGGGGCTGGGGCCTTCCTTCTGCCGGATGCAGTCCATATAGCCCTTCACAAACCGGATCTGCGGCCACCGCTTTCCAAGTTCGCGGAAGATATACGCCTCATCACTGCCGGTAAAGATATGCAGGCACACCAAAAACACGAAGACAACCGGCGGCTTGTCCGGAAGATGCGCGATCACATCCGAGACGCCCTCGATCGTAATGGTCTCCAGGTTGTCGACCTGCACATCGCGCTCCTGGATCGTTACGCTGTGAAAACGGTCACTGCAGCCCATCTCGGCAGCCGTCATCACAACGCCTCTCAGACAGTTGTCCGAGCATACATAGATGCTGTGCGACTCAGGGACTGCCATCCCGATATGGACGATATTCCACGTACCGTGTGCCGGCGCGTTGTACTCCAGCGTCCGGGGGAAGGGAAGCGGAAAGGAAGCATCAGCGATGCGCACTCCTTCCGGAACCATAGGATTCGACTTGGTTACTCTCTTCAGCATGCTTTTCCTTTCGTAGCGGGTTTTCACGCTCCGTCTGACATGACGTCCGAATATGTCGTACGGGTGGCAACGCCTTCCAGCTTCCCGATCTTTCCGGACAAAGCGGAGATCAGGTCCTGCGGCGCGTCAACCGCCACGCTGATGATGTTGATGTTTCTCTCTCTGTACGGAATGCCCATTCTGCCGATGATATAGTCAGAAGCTTCATGCAGATATTCGTTCAGCTTCTGGGTCTGAGACATGTCGGATACGATAATAGAGATCAATGCTACGCGTTTCATGTGGCAACTCCTTTCGTTTATGATTTCACTTGCAGACTGCTTTCAGCCATTCACCCGGTTCAGCAGATCCTCGGAAGCAGCTCATTTCCCGGCTGGGGAAGGTAAGTCTGTGTCCCGAACGCAGTGCGCATCACCACACGTCCCGGTTCCGTGTCTGTCACGGTTCCGATGACTGCGGCATGACGGCTGTGTTCCTGGGTGTGCAGAATCTGAAGCACCTGCCTGGTCTTCTCCTGCGGCACGATCATGACGAGGGTTCCTTCACAGGCAAGATACAGAGGATCCAGGCCAAGCAGGCCGGTGACACCGCTCACCGCCAGATCGATGGGAATCGCTTCCTGGTCCAGCAGAAAACCGACATTGCTTTCTCCTGCGATCTCATACAGGACCGTACCGACACCGCCTCTGGTGGCATCACGGATCACATGCACGTCGGGAACTTCGCGAAGCACTGCCTCCACGCTGTTCCATAGCGGCGCGCAGTCGCTGGATACTTCTGCTTCGATGCCGAACTCGTCCCGCTCCAGGAGAATGCAGCAGCCATGCCTTCCGATATCGCCTGTCACCAGAACAGTGTCTCCCTTCTTCGCAAGGCTCCCGGAGGTATGGACACCGTCCATGATCTGTCCTACGCCGGTCGTCGTGATGAATACACCGTCTACCTGGCCTTTTCCTGCCACCTTGGTATCTCCGGCGACGATCACAACGCCTGCTTCCTTCGCTGTCTTCTCCATCGCGCAGACGATCTCTTCGAGCTGGTCCATCGGAAAGCCTTCCTCGATGACAAAGGCACAGGTGAGGTACAGAGGCTTTGCGCCCATGCAGGCAAGGTCATTGACCGTGCCGCAGATGGAAAGTTTGCCGATGTTGCCGCCCCGGAAAAAGCGGGGGGATACGATGAATCCGTCTGTTGTCATGGCAATCCTGCCATCCGGCTGCGGAAGTGTGGCGGCATCATCCGCTGTGAAATATGGATTGGCAAAATGCGCCTTGAATACCTGCCCGATCAGCTCCGCTGTCTGTTTTCCGCCCGCACCGTGCGCGAGCGTTACTGTCTTTCCTTTCAGGTCCATGCCTGCCTCCTTATTGTTTTCCTGTTTTCCTTACCTCTGATACAGATAGAATGCCGAGCAGGCGCCTTCCGAGGACACCATGCAGGCACCCACCGGATGCTCCGGGCTGCAGCCCTTTCCGAACAGTGGGCAGTCCTTCGGCTTGATTCTGCCCTGAAGCACTTCTCCGCACCGGCAGCCTCTGGCTTCCTTTCCTTCGATCTTCGGCAGGTCATATTTCTTCCGGGCATCATAGGCGGCATAAGCGTCTCTCAGCTGCAGGCCGGAATGCTCCATCACACCGATCCCCCGCCATCTGGTGTCACAAGGCTCCATGTATTTCTCCACCAAAGCTCTCGCTTCCGGACTTCCCTCTTCCGTGACGACCCTTGGATAGCAGTTTACAAGGAACGGCTTTCCTTCCTGTGTCTTTTTGACGATCACCGCGAGAGCGGTCAGAAGTTCCGCAGGCGTGAACCCGGCAACAACACCGCTCATCCCAAGCGCAAGCATATCACGGCAGTCGCCAAGACCTGAGATAGCGCAGACGTGCCCGGGATAGAGATAAGCGTCAGTCGTGTTCATCAGGGCGCGGTACGCGGCCGGCATGGTCTTGTTTGCGCACAGCAGGCTGAAATTGTCCAGATTGTCATCAATCGCCTGCTCCAGGGCAATACAGGACGAAGGGGTTGTCGTCTCAAAACCGACAGAGAGAAATACCACCTGTTCTTCCGGATGTTCTCTGGCATAAACCTCCGCGTCCAGCGGAGAATACACCACCTGAATCCGGCCGCCCTTTCCCCTTGCTGTCTGCAGGCTCAGCAAAGATCCCGGCACCCGCACCAGATCACCGAAGGTCAGAATCGTACAGCCTTTCTCCAGCGCGAGGAATACCGCTTCATCGATAAAGGAAACCGGCGTCACACAGACAGGACATCCCGGCCCTGAGATCAGTTCGATGTCCTCTGGCAGAAGGCTGCGGATTCCCTGGCGGAAGATTTCATGCGTATGTGTCCCGCAGACCTCCATGATCCGGATCTTCGGTCCACGGTAGGAGGAGATAATCCCGCGCGCTTTCTCGATCGCACTCTGTTCGCTGCTCTTTTCCACCTGATCTGTCATCACAAAAGCTCCTCCATCAGACTGTTGGCCTCTTTCTCTTCATTTCCGGAGATCTTCGCGATGGCTGCTCCTGCATGCACCATCACATAATCACCCGGTACAAGGTCAGTCAGAAGCCGTGAGGATACCTCCCTGCGTGCGCCGGAAGCATCCACAATCGCCGATCCTCCATTCACCCTGACTACTTTTGCTGATAATCCTACACACATAACTGTTTCCTCCTGTTCTGTAAACGTCATCCTATTCAGACGTTTTTGCCTGTATTCTTTCCGCCTCCCGCCGCAGGATTTCCTGCGCTGCGAGTGCCTGTCCCAGGCTGATGCCGCCGTCATTGGGCGGAATCAGATGATGGGTATAAACCTTCATCCCGCCTTCTTCCAGTTTTCTTATCGTCAGTTCCAGAAGCAGCGTATTCTGGTACACGCCTCCGGTCAGCACAGCGCTTTTCAGCGCATATTTTTCAGATGCCTCCAACAGCGCCTGTGCGATCAGAAACGCCAGCGCCTCATGGAACAGATACGCAAGTTTCTCTGAGCTGTTTCCTTCCAGATACGCCTCTATGATCCTGCGGACCAGAAGATCCGTCGGGAGGGTCATGAACCCGGCCGGGTCCGTATGCAGGACCAGTTGATCCCGGAATCTGTCCGCAGCGGTTTCAACCACATCCAGAGCGCTGGTCTTTCGCCAGTGCTGCGCCGCGAACATCAGCGCGGTGGACGCTTCCCCTTCAAAGGTTGATGCCCGGCAGATGCCGAGAATGGCGCTGACCGCGTCATACAGCCTGCCGGCGCTGGTGGATGCCACGGTATTGATCCCCTTATCCGCCATACGTGAGATGGTCCTGATCTGGCTTTCTTCGCACAGGGATAAACGTCCGGCAATCTCCTGTGCTCTGGATTCTTCCGGATACAGCGCATGGATCATGGACGCAGCGACACGCCAACCTTCCTTCGAGGCCAGATCGCCTCCGACCATCTGAAAAGGTTTGATGCTGCCGATCCGCTCGAAGCCCGCCCGGTCCGCACGCATCAGCTCACCGCCCCAGATGGTGCCGTCCGTTCCCCAGCCGGTGCCGTCAAAGGACGCACCCAGAACCTCCTCGTCCAGATCATTTTCGGCCATGCAGGACGCTATGTGCGCGTAATGATGCTGGATCTGTATCAGGCGGATGCCCCGCTTTTTGGCAAGGTCCTGCGCAAACTGCGTCGACTGGTATCCCGGATGCAGATCACAGGCGATGATCTGTGCCTTGCGCTCCAGCAAAGCTTCCATCCGCATGACCGACTCGTCCAGTGCCCGGACTGACCTGGGATCCGCCAGATCTCCCACATAGGCGGAAGGATAGAACATCGATCCGATCCCGATACAGAACGTATTCTTCAGTTCCCCGCCGACCGCAAGAACGGTCTGGTTATAGCTTCCGCCGGTCAGAACCGGAAGCGGCGCGTATCCGCGGGATCTTCGGATCATGTAAGGCTGTCCCTGGTAAAAGTCCATCACCGCATCATCGCAGCGGATCCGGATCTTTCTGTCATGGCTCAGGATCGCGTCCACGAAGCCGCCAAGCTCCCTGACCGCTTCCTCCTCATCGCGGCAGATCGGTGCGCCGGAAACATTGCCGCTCGTCATGACCAGTACTTCCGGCATGCTGACATCATCCGGATAGTCAAACAGCAGCATGTGCAGCGGCGCATAGGGAAGCATCACGCCGATCTTCGGATTGCCTGGGGCAACCGCCTCACAAAGGGGGGAATCGTCTCTTTTGTCCAGCAGCAGGATCGGTTTCTGGTATCCTGTCAGAATATGGCGCTGCTCTTTATTCAGATAACAGGAGTGCCTTACCGCCTCCTCATCCCGCATCATGACGGCAAATGGCTTGACCGGGCGCCGCTTACGCCGGCGCAGCTGCGTCACCGCCTCCTGCGAGGTCGCGTCGCAGCACAGGTGGAATCCCCCGATCCCTTTCACCGCAAGAATTTTGCCCTCGCTGAGCATGCGCCTTGCAGCGCGGATCGCGTCTGCGCCTCTTTCCTTTCTTCCCACCAGAAATACCTGCGGGCCGCAGTCATTGCAGCAGACAGGCTGCGCGTCATATCTTCTGGACTGCGGATCTTCGTATTCCCGGGCGCACTCCGAACACATGGGAAACTCTTTCATGCTTGTCCTTGCCCGGTCATACGGCAGCTCGTCCAGAATCGTCAGCCTGGGACCACACTGCGTACAGTTGATAAAAGGGTGCAGGTATCTCCGGTTGCCGGGATCAAAGAGCTCTCTTCTGCAGTCAGGACAGGTCGCGATATCCGGTGAGATAAAGATCTCTCCTTTTTCTTTCTCACTCTCAACAATCTGAAAAGAGTCCATCTGCGGCAGATCTTCCGCGTCCTTCACGTCAATCTTCAGGATGACAGACCGTTCCGGCGGATCGTAACGCAGCGTATCGATAAAGTGCTCCAGCCCTTTCTCCGTTCCCCGCGCGATCACTTCGACATAAGAGCCTCTGTTGCAGACAGATCCCAGAATTCCCTGTTCCATGGCAGCTCTGCTGACAAATGGGCGAAATCCCACCCCCTGCACAATACCGTACAGCCTGATTCTTTTGGTCTTAGTCAGTTCCGGCATGAAGCCCTGGCCCCCTTCTCTGTCTGCTAAGCGTTTTTTCATTTTCTGTCTTCTTCTCGAACCGGGTTATCCTGTGATTTTCCCGGAATCTTCCCTCTTCTTTCGGATCCGGTCGATTGCCGCCTGCCCGGACACCGCGAAGTGAAAAGCGTCGATCCATTTTCCCTTCCAGTCTGCAGCCATCGGCCGGAGGGTCGGATCCGCGATGATCAGATCCCAGTTTGCTTCTCTTACAAGGGTGGTGAAATCATCTTCTTCCTTCAGTCTTACGTCTGTGTCCTGCGCAAGTTCCTCTCTCATCTCAAACCAGGAAGCAGCCGTGATCTTTCCCTGCATGCCGGCTTCAGTCAGTCTTCGGCGGATCGCATTGGCCAGAACCTGCTGATGCACGACAAGGATTCTGGTATCCGGGCCATAAGAAGCCGCCTCACAGACAGGATTCTCCTCCAGCAGAATCATCGGGTCTGCCGGAAATGTGATTTCGTACGGTGTCCCATACTGCTTCTTCAGATATTCTGCCGCTTCGATCCCTGCAGGAGAGACCACGTAATTACACACGGAGAGCGGACACTTTCTCAAAGCGTCCACCCCCGGATCCATCCCGGGAAGCAGCACTTCCTCATAACCTTGCCCCAGAAGGGAAGTCCGGATCGCAGCCGTCCACGACGGGTCGAACAGATCCAGCGGGTTCAGTCCCAGAACAGAGCAGATTCTACTGTCCTGCCCGGCACCAGCCGGTCTTTCCGAAGCAAACGCCTTCATCAGCGCAAGCAGCGTCTGCTCCATCCCTTTGTCATACAGATGCATCCCGTCCGTCGGAACCGCGATGCAGGGCAGATGCAGCGCCTTGCGCAGGATCGTGGCATCCGCGAAAAGATCCGTCCCGATCACGGCAGGAACCGGTGTACCCACCAGCGCAATAAAGTTTGCGTCGATCTTCTTCGACGCTTCCTCCACCTTTTGGATCAGGAGGTCGTCCCTTCCCAGAATGGCATCCATATCCCGAAGACCGGCGCTGAACACAGCCTCCACATGAGGCGCCGTTTCCATGACAGCGTTCTGGCCATTGAAAGTCGACAGATAATCCGGCTGCCATCTGGGCTCGTCAAACCCGCAGATGTTGCCCGCGCAGCCGCCTGCGTCCACGATGACCACCATCCCGCCAAGCGCATAACACATCGATACCGCGCCGGACTGATCCGGCGCAAACGGTGTCAGATATTTCCGTAGTCCTTTCATCTTCCTGTCCTTCAGATCACCTGATCCATTTCTTTGAGCAGCGAATCAAGCGCCGCGTATCCGTAAGGCTGTAAATCACTGTTCCAGAAGACATGTGCCGCCTGCGGGTGGTAATACGCCGCATCCTTGCCAATTGTCAGCCGGACCGGATCTGTCTTCTCTTCATAGTAAATCATCGATGGATCCTGATTGCAGTAAACTTTCGTATCCGGACTGATGGCGGAGAGCGCCTTCAGGAACCACTGGCTCTCTTCCGTTACCGTCGCAAAGATCTCCTTTACCAGAAGGCCGCCGGAAGCAAGCGTCAGCGCCAGCTCGAAAGGATCCGCGTTGGCGCATTCTCCGATCGATACCTCCAGCCCCCTCCTGCTGCCGCAGAACGCGTCAAACTGCCTGACAGCACTGAGATAATCCTGTTCATCATCGATGCGGATACCAGTGGCATGTGAAAATGCGCCGTACTGCCTGTGTATGCGTTCCGGGTCATAGAACCGGCGAAGCGCGACATAAGGAATCTCCAGTCTTGCAGCCAGGTCTTCCGCCGCAGGCGCGCACTCCGGATTCAGCACGATGTTGAAATTCGCTTCTGCCATCTCCAGAAATTCCGGATAAGTCCTGCATGTCGAAAGCTGACGGATCTGCCGGATCCCCGCCTGTGTCAGGTAACGAAACAGTTCACAGTCATCGGACAGGGGTGAGAAGAATCCCAGCAGATTCACAGATGTACTTACTCTTTCTCTCTTTTCCAGAAGAGAATACAAAGACTGCCTGACATGAACCATCGGAGGACGGATGCCCTCTCTCGTCAGCGCATACATGTAGCAGGGACGGACCTTCACGCCGCTTGTCTCTTCTGCCTTCCGGCACACACGGTCCCAGTCTGTTCCCAGCAATGCGTCCGCGCAGGTCGCGCAGATCATGACCAGGGCCGGCTTTACTTCCAGAAAGTCGACAATCTCACAGACCGCCTGCGGGATACTCTTCAGGTGGCGTCCGGTGACAAGATCTGTCTCATCCATCTGGAGATAGAAGAAACGGTTCTGATACTGCGGCATGCTGCTGATCTGTGAGGTATTGCGGCCGCAGCAGCCGGGCGACACGATCAGCATAACTGATTCAGGGATCGCAAGGCCTGCCCTCTTTACGCCGAATCCTTCCGCGCCGGGGGAATTGTACGCAAGCGTCGCAGGGCTGCTGAAGACCAGATGCTTTGTCACCTGATAAAGATCCGGTATTCTGTCCGCCCCGGCAAGCGCTTTCACAGTATAGCAGGAAGGAACTCCTGGTTTCGTACTGATCGTCATAACAGTCTCCTTGCCAGATCCATGAAGGTCTTGCTGACCTCCAGACTGATGTCACCTTCGATCACCGTTTTTCCTTCTTCCTCAAAACGGATGATGTCATCACTGCGCGGAATCTCTCCTACAATCTCCAGGTTTCTTTCCTGCGCGAACGCACGCACCTTCTGTGTCTCATTCTCCACATTCCTGTGGTTCAGGATCAGTCCCAGAACCCTGGCGTAGCTGCGGTCCTCGAAGTTCTTCACAGCACGGTTGATGTTGTCTGCCGCGTACAGGGCCATCTTCTCCCCGCTCGTCACAATCAGGACATTCTGCGCATAGCCCTCCCGGATCGGTGCAGCGAAGCCGCCGCAGACGACATCTCCCAGGACATCATACAGAACCACATCCGGCTTCCAGGTCTCAAACAGCTTCAGTTCCTCCAGCAGCTGGAAGGTCGCGATAATACCGCGGCCCGCGCAGCCAAGCCCGGGCGTCGGCCCGCCGGTCTCGATGCACAGAACGCCTTTGTACCCCTCTGCGCTGATCTCATGATAGTCCGTGGGATACGTATCCTTGTCACGGAGGTAATCCATCACCGGCTCCACAGCCTTCCCGCCCAGCAGGTTGATTGTGGAATCCGCTTTCGGATCGCAGCCAATCTGAATTACCCTCTTTCCCAGCGACGCGAATGCCGCCGAGAGATTCGCGGTCATCGTTGACTTACCGATTCCGCCCTTCCCATAGATCGCAAGCTTTATCATACCTTCTGATGCTCCTGTATAAAATGCTCCTGTATAAAACGCTGTCTGCCCGGCAAAGATGCTGCCTGCGCAAAAAGACTGCGCGCTCCGGAAAGCGCGCAGTCTGGTGTCAGTCTTTTCTATGCCAGATATCAGCCGCTATTCCGGTTCGGAAACTTCCTTACCGTCAGAGCGATATAGTGTTCTGATCAACGATATTGTACCTTATGTTGTTCTTTTATTCAAGAGCCTGGTCCCCATCACTGCCCTGCTGTCAAGCATGGCAGTCTGCCTGCTCAGTGGCATCGATGCCTAGATGGTAACCGCGACTCAGTATCCAAGCTCGCGGTTCACAACATGCGTGAGTGGGTTTCCCTCGGAGAACGCCTTGAGGTTTTCACCGCAGATTTTTACGACACGGTTCAGGGTCTCATCCAGCTGCCACCATCCCGCGCTGTGCGGCGTAATCAGGACATTCCGGTAATCCCAGAGCGGGTGGTCTGCCGGAAGTGGTTCCGGCTCGGTTACATCAAGCGCGGCGCCGCGGATCTTGCCGCTGTCAAGCGCACGCATCAGCGCGTCGGGATCAATTGCGTTGCCCCGCCCGACATTCAGGATGCAGGCGCCCTCCTTCATCAGCGCAAATGCGCTGTCGTCGATGATGTGCTCCGTCGCTTTTCCGCCCGGAAGGACCATCGCAATGATGTCTGCTCTCGGAAGGACCTCGTCCATACGGTCAACCGTCACAACCTCGTCCAGCTCCTCCGGCTTCGGTCCCTCATGCCGGCGCACGCCGATGACATAAGCGCCCAGAGCCTTCATCTTTCTGGCATAGAAACTCCCGATATCTCCTGTACCGAGTACGACAGCAACCGATCCCTCGATCGCCAGGACGGGGCGCAGCGGTCCCCAGACATGATTCTGCTGGTCACGCGCGTACTCCGGAAGATTACGCGTCATGGACAAGGTCAGAGCCAGCATATGCTCTCCGACTGACAGGGAAAATGCGCCTGATGAATTCGTCAGGACACAGGAGTCAGGCAGGATCCCTTTCGCCGCAAACATGTCCGCCCCGGCTGACGCAAGCTGCACCCATTCCAGATGAGGAGCCTTGTTCAGCATGGAAGGCGGGAAGAAATTAATTGTCGCAACCGCGCTTTCCAGATCTTCTTTTGTCATCTCTTCCGGCGCGCGGAAAACAAGCTCCAGCTTTCTGGGACCGGCACAGGCACACTCTTCCAGGTAGCGAAGATGATCCTGCGTAAGCGGGAAGATACGGGTACTGACATAAACCTTATCTGACATATTCCTTTCCTTTCCAGTGTACTGACCGGATCCAGCCTCGTCTGCGCGAAGATCTTTCCGGATTCCGGCGTATTGAATGATGTGATCTGCTCTGCTTGATCAAGAGCAGTCCTTCCTGTATTGTGCCGGTATTATAGCATGGAATCATCGCTGTTCACACCGTATATTTCGACCACACTCATGTGATCTGTTGCTAAGATTTGCATCTTTTGCCTGTTTCATGTATGATTGCATGCGATATAAGTCTGCCATGGTGCGGCTTACGAAATATACATTTACCATGATTGGAGAACAAATTTAGAATATGAATATTTACTATATTGACTATGAAAACGTATCGAGCCAGGGACTCAAGGGAATCGAACTTCTGACCGGAGAGGATGAAGTCATCCTGCTTTACAGCAAGAAGGCTGACAATGTAAAGATTGACACACTCACCATGATGATGGAATCCAAGGCAAGGATCCGCTTTATGCCGGTTCATGTAGGCACGCCGAACGCGCTGGATTTCCAGCTCGTCACACTGCTCTTTCTGAACTACAAGGACGAGGACTATTGCTATATCATCAGCAAGGACAGCGGTTATGACTGCTGTATCAAGACAGCTGCCGAGAACGGCGCGGCCCATGTGGCACGTTATCCGAATATTGAGAGCGCTGTTAACAAGCTTCCCGTCAAAAAAACACGAAGAGGCAGCCGTGCGAAAGACCAGGCGGAAAGCCCTGCACAGGCTCAGGCCGCTGAACAGCCAAAGCAGAATCTCTCTCCGGATCTTTCCGGAACAGGACAGGAACAGGAGAACGCACCAGTCAGGAGTACATCGGAAGATACGTCTGTGACTTTGCCAGATTCCAGGAATGAAACCACCCCACAGTCAGCTGCCTTGCAGAGTGATTCCGCTTCCCAGGCAGCAGAGGACGGTACAAAGAAAAAGTCCTCCAGAAGACGAGGCAGAAAGAAATCCTCTTCCACGGAGACAGAGCAGAAAAATCAGGTACCCGTCACCGGCATCAAGCCGCAGAACACGAATTCCGGTATGAAGAATCAAAGCGCGAATTCCGGTGCGAAGAATCAGCCCTCGTCTTCCTCTGTGAAGATTGATCCGGACAAGCCGGTGTCGATTCTGTCAGTGGTACGCCGAAGGAATGACGTCCAGCTGGATATGCACCAGATCGACCTGATCCGAGACGCTTTGAAGAACTCCGGCAACAAGCAGCAGTTTTACAATTATTTTGTAAAAAAGCTTGGACAGAAGCAGGGCATCGAGCTCTACCACTCTATCAAGAGCTCCTACACGGATCTGGTGAACGCAAACCTGATCTGAACCACCAAAGCCGCCGAAGTATCACAGATGATTGATCACAAAACCGCGCAGACGCCTGATGGTCTGCGCGGTTTCTCTCATTCTGAATTTCTCATTTACTGATCAAACTGATCCAGATTATACTTCTCGATGACATTAACAAGGGCATCTACATAATTCGGCGCTGTGGCATAACCACCCTTCTTGATGATCTTTGCCGTCTTCTCATAGCTCTTACAGCCCTTGATCCCTGCGTACCTGAGCACACCCTTCCTGATTTCCGACCCGAGCAGATAGGCAGAATGATCACTGACACTTTGCTGGATCGTCTTATACTTCCGGAAAGAGTCTGTGATGGTTACATATCTGCCATTCAGATATTCCTGCGTCTTGACCTTATACTTCTTGCCATCCCATTCACTCTTCCAGGAACCTCCAATGTTGGCCTTCATGCCAAACAGATTCTTCGCTTTTTTCGCAAGCGTCGATGTTCCCCACGCGCTTTCTATGATCGCCTGCGCAACCGTGACAGAAGCAAGAACACCGGTCTTTTTCATGTCAGCGTTGGCAAGCTTACCGATCTTATCGATGAATTTCTTCTGAGCTTTTGTCAATGCAACCTTCTGTTTTGTAAGAGATCCGTCCTTACCGAACTCATAGGTGATTCCATTGATCTTTACTTTTTTGTTCTGATAGGCTGAGCCATAGCGCTTTCCGACCTTGCCGGTCGAACGGAAATAATACTTCTTTCCGCTGATCGTCTTCCACCCGGTCTTGATCATGCCGACCTTTTTCGGTCCACCCTTTTTCGCGAAGAAGTACAGCTTGCCCTTGATCTCCTGCAGCCCCTTCAGCTTCTTGCCGTCCTCGTCATAATAGAAGACCATCTTCTTTACTTTTACCCAGCCACGTTCCTGTCTGCCAAACTTCCCCGCTTTGTTTTTGTCGGAGAACAGATAGTATTCATCGTCGACCTTCACGTAGCCGCTTTTCAGGGAACCCTTCAAAGCACCGACTTTTCCTCCACGCGTGGCAAAATACCGCTCTCCATTCTCTTCAAACCAACCAAGAGAGAGATACCCTTCCTTGTCAAAGTGATACCATTTCTTCTTCAGTTTTTTGAAGCCGGCTGCCGGCGTCTTGCTGTCGACAATATAAGTGATTTTTCCTCCAGGCAGAGTCTGCCACCCCGTTCCGGAGACAGCCTCCTTCTCTTCATCCGTCAGCGCCCATGTGGTGATCGGAAGAACCATCACCAGACTCAGCACAAAAAGTACAAGCATTGGAATCAAAACCGACTGTTTTCCATTCCTCTCAGTGATCATAATCTGAAACCTTTTCTCCTTCCGCAGGATCTGATCCTGCATCATGAATTTACCTGTTTCTTTGATAATCGTCGATATTTTACAGGATTTTCATATTTCTGTACAGTCTTATCGTTTTATATCATCGGATATCGCTCAAGTCCAGTATATAAGCGTCTTCCGGGTATTTTCAATCTGTAAAGATGTATCGTCTTTGTTCGCCTGATATTGTCGTAAATCAGGGCTGTTTGTCGTAAAATCTGTCGTAGGAATGTCGTATCAAAATGCGAATTTGATTTTCTGCATCTCTTCCTGTTTCTGGTCTTCGCTGGTGTGGTAGTACAGGTCCATTGTCATTGCCAAGGTCTTATGTCCAAGAATCTTCTGGAGGGTCTGGGGCTTCATTCCCTGATTGACGCACTGTGTAGCAAATGTGTGCCTGAATGCGTGAGGAGAAAAACGATCAATCTGATTGCCCTTCTGATTCAGTTTTCCGATGAAATAATAGATGGTGGAATTGATCAGGTTACTTGTAATCAAACCGCCCCCATTCTTGGGGAAGATACGCGCCTCTTCTCTCAGTGCGCTCCCTCCATATAACATCATAAGTCTTTTCTTCTGGTCTGCAAGCACTTTCTGCGCTTCGGTGCTGAGTGGAACATACCTGACAGATGAATCTGTTTTCGGGGTCTGATTGATTACTGGCTTTCCATCGACTATTGATGTTGTCTTGGTCACATGGGCTTTATCGCTCTCGATGTCTCCCCATGTCAGAGCCGTTGCTTCTCCGCATCTCATTCCAGTATATGCCATAAACCTCATTACGCTCACATACTCGCTGTCTTTTGCTTTAGAAAAGAAGGTACTGAGTTCTTCCGGGGTGAGTGCTCTGTGCTCTCTGTCTGCAATCTTGGGCTCTGCTCTTTTCAGTCTCTTAATGCCTGACATCGGATTATAAGCGATCATCCTTCGATCTGAGGCAAATTGCAGCAGGCTGCTCAGTATGTTGAGTCTGGAATTAATCCCGGTTGATGATAGCTTTTTCCCTGTCTCTGCACCCTTTCGAACAATCTTCTGATTCCTGAGCTTGTTCTTTACCTTCTCGCAGACTTCTTCATTGATGTCCTTTATCTTCATGTTCCCGATGTAACCAGATACATGAGCATAATTCCGTTTATAGTTGCATATGCTGCTCTCTTTGGCTTCCTTGCTCTCAATCCATAAATCAAACAGATCATCAAGAGTTATGTTCTTATCAGCCTTGATGCCCTGTTCAGCGTCTTCCTTCAGCTTCTTGATCTTCTCATCGATCTCATCAACTGAATGACCGTATACGCTGATCCGCTTGCCGTTGATGGTGACTTTCCGTTCTCGAAGCCCGTCCTTGCGCTTCTTTGGCATATCGTCTGCCTCCCTTCCGTTTTTTGATAGTTTCTGTACTTAGGCATACACAAAACTCACAAAATACACAAAACCCTGTTTTTCCTTGTGGTTGACGGATTCTTGAATCAAAATGTGCTTCGCACACATTTACACAAAACCACACAAAACCTATTATTGTGCAGCCGCCTGGGCTTCATGTTCCCGGATGAGCTTGTCGAGAGTGGGTCTGGAAATGTGGAGCTTTTCAGCCATTTCCTTCTTGTTGATCTTGCGGCTCATGTATTCCTGATAAGCCTTATCCCACATTTCAGGATCGATCTGCTTCACCTGACCGCCTCTGTACTTCCCTTGCTGCTTGGCAATTGCGATGCCCTCACGCTGTCTCTCCAGCAGGTTTTGACGTTCAAATTCTGCGATAGCTCCAATCATTGTCAGCATGAGCTTGCCTGTTGGGGTGTTGCTGTCAACATTCTCCTTGTTGGATATGAGGCGAACACCCTTCTCATTCAGCAGCTCCACAATCTCAAGCAGGTCCTTGGTGCTTCTGGCAAGCCTTGAGAAGTCGTGAATGTAAATGGTGTCACCCTGTCGAACAAAATCAAGCATCTCTTGGAGCTTCGGTCTGTTGGTGTCCTTTGCGCTGACCTTCTCGATGTACCACTTCTCAATATCATGCTTCTGAAGGGCTTCCGTCTGCCGGGCTTCGTTCTGCTCGACAGTGCTTACACGAACATACGCTACTCTCATCGGTGGTCTCCTTTCTGTTTCTGTGTATACTTCGGGTACATGATCAGTATAGCTGAATGTAAATCTCATGTCAAGCATCTCCTTTACATTTATGGAAATAAATCGATAACAGATTTTGTTTTTACTCAATCAGGCATAATTCCTGTGTAAATCCTGAGTATACCCTAATTTACATGGTGCGCTTGTTCATTATCGTCCGGGTCTGCGATCTTCTGAGAGTGATACACCCCTCGCACAGTGCTTACTGGTACACTTGGAGGGGTGTTATAGGATGCCAGGTATCCGCTGCCTCAGTGCACAGTGATTGTGTGCGTGGGCAACGTCCTGAATCTGTCTGATTCTGATTTTGCAAATAGATATAATGCATGAATGTGGGTGGGGTGGGTATCTGCATACATTTTAGCGGACGGGGATAGTGCCATCACCAACTTTTTGATAAAAAGGGGTCACAATTCCGATACAACGACGATATGATCTGCACCTTCTACCTTCACCTTCTCTGCAAGTTCCCTCAGATAGTCCAGTGCAGCCTGTTTATCCCGGAAACTCTTCAGATCGATTGTCCGCATGGTCTGTGCACTGACTTTGTAAAATGTCCTGTTCAATCCGTCAGTGATCTTTGATGCCTTTATCATCTGGATGGCATCTGTATTAACGGAATCAATAATCATAGTATTCCTTTCTTAACAGGCGGTCATGCTACAATGAACATAACCGCCCTCACTCATGGCTATTATGCAACACTGTGAGCATAAGTTCACAGGGGTTGCCTAAAAATATACTTCGGGAGCACCCCAGTCATCGGAATAATCCACACGCTCAAAAGGATCACGTTTGCTATGCTTATTGTGTCCAACGATCAGGATGCTCCCCGGTGGCGGTTTAAGCCATGCCTTGGCTCTTCGGCTGAGACTCCGGGCGGTCTTGCTATCAACCTTTGCCAGACTGATAACAGTGCTCCGTCCGAAGTACACCCGGATAACCTCACCCTGTTTGAGAGTTACCCCAGAAAGGGGATCACTTATCTGAAGCGGCTGCTTTCTTCTGCTCATCTGCCTCTGCCTTCTTCTTGTTGATGAGTTCAAGCTCCTGAACCTCTGCCACAAGCTGTGCATATTTCGACTTCATCATTTTGTCGATGTCTTCGGGGTGCTTGTGAAGGATCTTCTGCACGGATCTGAGTATAGTTACAGAATCCTTTTCAGGATCGAGCTCATCAATATCTGAGAAGTAGGAGCTTATCATTGCCTCATCAGCAGCACTGAGTCCTTTTGAAACAGTAAAGTCTTGAAGCTGAACAGCAACGTCAAAACTATCGATATACTTCTGAAACTCTGGATCTGCGTTTCCGGGTGCTTGAGGGTTATCATAGAAAAAAGCTCTGTGCAGATGGATGTCCTGTTTCCCGACACTGTTCACGCACTCAAGTAGATACTTGCCGCCCTCATCTAACAATGCGTACATATCGCAAATATCTCCATCAAGTGGAATTGAAACTGAATATCCGGCTGACTGTGAGAGATTTTCAAAAATCCGCATTGCCTGATAGTTTCGCATGAATGCCGGGAGCATCTTCATCAGTTCGCCTCGGCTGATGTTCTTGCCGCGCATCTTTATCGAATTAAGCAATGCGACCTGGTCGGGTGACGGAGCTGTCACAAGCATTTTATCGAGCCGTACAAACTTGTCAGAGATCATATCTCGCACTGCTTCTTCAAGCGTAGAGATAACTTTGTTTTTTGCTTTTTGGTATCGCTCATCAAGCTCTTTGCGCCTCCGCCCGATATATGCCGGGGTGAGTTTTCCGTCTTCCTGAATTTTCCTGTATTCTGATTCGCGATCTGCCTGCTCATTCAAAAGAAATGTGTGCATAGCCTTAATCTGACTCTGGAGTCCAGTAAAGCTCCTCCGGGTATCTTCCTTTGCGGCTGTCTTGTTCCATTTTTCCTGTAATGAATCTGTAAACCGCATAAGTGCCTCAAAATCATTCATTTGAATCTCCCTTCTGCGCGATTGCCTCGCGCTCTGCCTGTCTTAGTGCTTTCTGCTTTGCTCTATACCTTCGAGCTTTTTCTCGATTGATTTCTCGCCACCGTTCCGGGTTTTTCTCGACAAAAGACCGCCAGTCCTTCAGCCGTTGTGCCCTTGTCTCTTCAGGATGGTTTGCCCTATACCACTGACGGTATAGCCTGAGAAACTCCCTGTGCGATATGTTCCAATCACGTTTTAAATCCTGCAATCGTTGTTTCTGATATGCCCACATTTCGCCCTCCCTGTTGTGGTATAATAAGTGTTAAGTAAACGGAGAGGGCACGCACCCGGCAGCCGTGTAAGAGCGGTTTTGCCGGGTGTTCGTCTTAGATACAAGGGGTGTTGTAGATACGGTCACCCTCGATCCTGAGAGCAGGTTCAAAACCTCTTTCTTCTGATATGGGCTTGCTGAGTGTCTTGTTAATAGCAGACAGCCTGTTCTGAATCTTGTTGAGGGTATCATCTGACATGGTTACCATCTGGGCAATGCCAGTGCCGTGGATGTCGTGCAGTCCGTCTTTTACTCCCTCGACCTGATTAGTAAGTTCCGTGATTGCGTCTGTGAGTTGAGAAACCTGCAGTCCGATGTTACTGATAACAGAGTTTAATTCAGTTACCATATACCCGATGGTAAGTCTGATTTCTGCCATGTCAGAGGATTCCTGACCGCCCTGCAAGTGCTGTGTATCCTGTTCCTGAATAATCTTATCGTTTGCCATTGTAAAACCTCCTAATGCAACATAGTTTATGTGTGACATTTATTCTAAACCGGGGGCATCTGGGAATGCTTCCGGGTTGAAGATAAGAAGAGTGCTCGGTCTTCCTGACTTGCCGTCATTTACTTCGATCTGGGCAATGTAACCATTCTTAGCAAGCTCATCAAGCCCTTTCTCAAGTGAGCGGACATCCTTGAAGCGGCTTCCCCGAATTTTGGCGAACAGATCACGCCTCTTGATGAATCCGCTTTTGCGGTATTCCTTAAAGCTGTCTCCTGACAGTCTCTTCAGCAAGAACACTGCATCCCTTCGTGCCTGGCTGTCCTGTGTGAATCCCAATGCGTACTCGGACATAATGGTGAAGTATTTTCCAAGCTCGATTGCGCCACGCATGCTGTCTGCGCCAATTTCGCCAACAATTCCCTTGTTCTTTGCCAGATAGAGCAGAGCAGCGATCCTGACAACACCGCCCTCGAGCTTTCCACTCCATGCTTGCATGACTTCCGACATTTCCGGGCGGCTGGGCTCGATGCTGTCGTGGTACTGTTCAAGGATTGTGGAGGCTTCCGGGCTGACCGTCAGTATGGTGTCTTGCTGATCCCAATCAAGTGCATACTCCGTCAGCCTTTTGACGCTGTTCTCATAGTCTGCCCTTACTTCTTCGGGCACTGGTTCGGACCTGAATGCTCTGTTGCCGACCTGAGACTTTGGGAAGCAATACAGGAAGCGCGCGCACAATCCGCGACCGCTGAAACTGTCGTTGCTGACAAAATCCTGAAGCAATGAGGGCTGCGCCATCAACAACACTGTCAGCCGTGGGTGCTTCAGGGTTACGGTCTGCCGTCCGATCCTGTGAATCATGGTTGGTTCTACACTGTATCCCTTCAGAAAAATGTCGATGTTAGCACCGCTGCCGGGTGCACTGTAACGTCCGGCAAGTATGCCCAGAATGCTTCCACCTTCTCCGCTGAGTAGGGCGGCGGTCTCTGCATTGTCTCTGAGTACAAGTGCCAAGGCTTCAGGGGTGGTATCGTCAACAAGCCATTGTTCTGGGGTGAGCATTTCCTTCTCGGCTTCTCTGAGTTCAGCCTGTGCCGCTTTTAGGTCCGCTTCCGTCACCTTCGCATTTCGTTTTGCTATGGAAGTGGTAATATTGTCGGCTTTCTTCTTGAGCACCTCGATCTTCTTCTTTTGCCACTCGATCTGTTCAGCCTTGGTTTCATTCCAAGAATCAAGGGCTTCAGTTAATGGGGTCATTGCATCCCGGAGTACTGGGCTCTTCCGTTCCGATGGGGCGGCTGTAATCATCGTGTATAGATTGATGGGCTCTCGCCAATCGGGGGAGACTTGCACCCAGTAACCACACTTCTGAAAGACCGCTGAGAGCACTGACAAGACGCAGCAACCGACCATTGCCTCATCTACCTGATAAGACGTAGCAGCAGCCTTGCAGTACGCTCTGAAGGTCTCAGGAAGGGCTTCAACGGGGAATTGTGCAACTGGTGCTTCAGCGTCCACAAAAGGGGTGTAAGGGGCAAATTCGGCTTTCTCCATGACCTTTGGATTAAGACCATCGCCTTGGACAAGCCACTTGTTTGATGGGTGATAGAATGCGATCCTTGCATCCTTGTCCTTGTAGTAGCTGAGTGCCATTCTTGCATCATCAAAAGGAACAAGTGCCTCTCTGATCCTGTCCACTGCGTCTGCGCCTGTTCTCGGAAGCTGAACCCCGTTCAGATCATGATAGGTAAACTTGCCGGGTTTGTTCGGAATCGGGAACGCAAGTGCACAGATGGGATTCTGAAGGTTTTCCTGTGCATACTTGAAAACATCTTGCGCTGTCAGACTCAAATCACATCACCCCTCTGCAATGCGCGGTCAATAACGCTTTTGTCATTTATGACTCGCCGCCCGATTTTTCTTCGGCAACCGATCTGCTCGGCAAATTTCCTGAATGTCGTTCGCCCGACTCCAACATAAGCAGCCGCCTCAAAATCATTCAGGAACGCCCGGTCTGTAAGTGTTGCCGATTCCGCTTGCAATGCTTCTCGTTTGAAATTGCTCATTTCTCGCTCCTTTCTACTTTCACAGATGAATTAACTCGCACTTCCCTGACCTCAGAGGGTACTTTACAATATTTTGGAAAGTCGTTTTGCGTAAAAAGAGCGTTAAATTTATAACGTTTTTGGAGAAGGGTTTTGTGTGATTTTGTGATATTGTGTGCAGACGATTCTGCCTTTCAAGAATGCCCTGTCTATGAGGCTTTCCGTGGTATTGTGCGGTTTTGTGTATTTTGTGGGAGGGTGTAAACACAAAAACAAAAAAAAGACCGCCCCCATCTCTGGGAGCGGCTAAGATGTTTGGTGGAATCATTCCATCATCCATGATTCAAGTGGGAAGTATGTTATCAGGTGAGTGTCAGAAAATCCGATTCTGCCGTTGGTTCTTTTGCAAGATTGTCCATGCTCAATAGCAGCTTTCTTAAAATACTTGTTATGATACCCGAATACGGTAAATTTTCCATCTTTGAACACGCTGTTTACATCTTGTATGTCGTGGATTCTGTTAAACAGATGTACCATTTCATGTGCCATAGTATTTTCAAGGAAGCAAGGCCAGACTCGATAGTCAGTATATGGGCTTTCATTTATAATCAACTGGTTAAACTCGATGCGATGATGTAGCTTAATCGGATTAATCGTCATGCATCGAGCTACGGTGCTCGAAGATATAATATTAATGCGTATAGTTGTATCAAGCGGCAATTGAGAATCATAATAAGTGTTGTTTATGACATCATACATATAGCGGAGAATACGGTTCTGCTCCTCATACGGGAATTCATTGAAATCCTTACTTGCTACAATCTCAGCCATTGTTTACCCCTTCCTGTGCCTCTCTTGGTATTTTAGACCTCGCTGAAATCCCATGCAATAGGTTGCGAGTGTTGCCCAGAATACCGCGCTGGTCATCTCTGCGCTGTGATCTTGGCTCTGCTTCTGGACGTATTCCATCACAGCACTAAGGTCTTCCTTGCTCAGTCCGCAACGATCAGGCATATCTTTGATAATCTTCTCAATGGTTTCTGCTGTGTACTTCATGTTCTCTTTCTCCTTTCATTCATCTGTTAATTGCTTCCCATACTTTTTCTGTATCTATCTTTTCGGGCTCACACATCATCGGGGTGTAGACATATGCCTTGCCGATCATGGGCAATTTACCCGGAAAGCTCCCCAGAAGGTAACGGTACTTACCTGCATCCCTCTGCCTCAAGCAGACGATGTTCGTCATGTTATCCCTGATGCATGCCGGGATCACGTCCTGAGTTGCTACCTGCGTGCACAGAATCAAGTGGATTCTCGCAGCCCTTCCCATTAAAGTGACCTGTGACATCATGCGGACATATTCTTTCTTTCGGCTGCCCTGCATCAGGAATGCCATTTCATCGACAAACACGAACACATGGGGCTCAGTGCTGACTGTCTGCTCATTGGCGCGCATATCGTCAAACCTGCTCTGCATGAGCTCATAGACAAAACACAGGGCTTCATAGATGCTTTCCTCATCGTCTGCATACTGCAATACACCTACATTGTTGCGGTACTGGTGCAGCTCCACCTTCTTAGGGTCAATCAGCACATACATGTTGCCGCCCTGGCTGATCAATGCATCGATGATGCGCTTTTCACAAAAACTCTTTCCAGATCCGATAACTCCGGCAATGAGTGTGTTATAGCTTCCGTTCATGGTGTTCTCCTTCCTGTCGTAAAACGTGTCGTAATTTGTTCTTAAACACCCGGAAGACTGCATAAATAAAGGGAAAATCAAAAAGATTTACAGCACTTTCATAATTCTGTAAAGGTGATGTAAAGTATAACCCCTGAAGGGTTGCTTTTTCTACCCCAAGGCGTTACAGTATAGCCAGTGGTATTTCTCTTATGCCGCAGTCTCATAACACATCTTCAGTACCAGTTTTATTACCATTCTCAGCATCTTTCTGCTCTGGAATCATCATTTCTGTATCCAACCGTTTCTTTGTTTCATTTCTCATCATCTATCTTTCATTTCAGGAGGTGTCTTTATGCGCAGATCCATTCTGTTCCCTGTCGTACTATGCGTTGCTTCTCTGTGTTTTTCTTCCGCTTCCCTGCCTGCGGAAACGGAGTCCGAACCGGTCATGTTTCAGACTATTGCGGCTGACTCTCTGGAGGCTGCCGGCACTGACGCAGTACTTGTGATTGATGTATCAGGTTCCATGAAGCAGTCCGATCCGGATTATCTCTGCCGCTCGGCGGCACTGAAATTCCTGGAGGATCTTGGAAGTTCATCTGACTCCAGGGCTGGTCTGATCACGTTCTCCGATACGCTCCAGGAAGTCGTTCCTCTGACAGCACTCGATTCTCTCTCAGATGACAATGAGATCATCTCGAAGCTTCACCATCTTTCCTATACGGCAGGCGACACAGATATCGGAACCGCTGTGGAGCGTGCGGTTGCCTTTCTGACAGAGGACGGAAATGACCGCGCCAGGAGTATCTTCCTTCTGACTGACGGGGAGATTGATCTTCCTGCCGCACCTGATGAAGAGGCCGCGGAAAAGGAATCGCTGACACGTGCTCTGGTGGCTGTTGAGAAGGCAAAGGCAGCAGGAATCGTGATCCACTGTGTCGCGCTGGATCTGTCCGGAGGAATCGATAAAAACCTGCTGAACTATATGGCAGACTCCACCGGAGGAACCTCCAGCGTGGTAAACTGTGCCTCTGCCCTGAAGAAGGTCTTTGGCAGGCTGTCAGAATATGCCGCAAGACAGGCTGTGCCGGAAACCGAAGCAGAGATCCTTCCTGAAGAAACCGAGACAGAGACGGAAACGGAAACAGAGACAGAGACAGAAACGGAGGAGCCGGTCAGATGTTTCGTTCAGACCATCGGTTCTGTCGACGGGCCGGTCCATCTGAAAGGGCTCCTTCCAGGCCTGTGCAGTGCCCGGCTGACACTGTCCGATCTGTTTCGTCTGGAAGGTGGAATGTCCGGATTCACCGATTCCCTGCAATACACCGCCTATCCGGATGACAATTCCCTGCTCTCCTGTTCCATAGAAGGCGGCACATTGCTGCTCTCAGGGCTGGAGAACGGTTCCTGCACCGTTCATGTCATCGCTGAACCTGCGAGTGACAACACATTGGGCGGCTTCGGTGAGAACAGCATGCTGAATTACGGCGGCATTCTCTATGACGGAAGAAACGAGGAAGGAACCCCTGTCTCGAACGCGTCTGACCAGGCACAGCTCTCCTTCACTGTCACAATTGACGCGCTGATTCCTTCTGTCCGCTATCTTGCCCTGATCCCGGCTGTGGCAGCACTTGCCGGCATCCTCATCATCTTCTTCCTTCACCGGCCGGAAAGCGCGTCCGCGCATCTGTCCGGTACACTTCAATGGTACGTCCGCGGAGAAAATGAAAAGATCTTCGGCATGCCGCCCAGAACCATGGCCGATCTGAGTGATTACGGAAACAAAGTCCGGCTCGGTGAGCTGGTGCAGGACGAACTGCTGTCAGACGCTCCCCTTAATAAGGTAACGATCAGCGGCACGCAGCAGGGGATTGCACTCACCAGCAAAAGTCCCGGTATCCTGATCGCTGCATCCGGCAAAGAAGCACAGCGTCGTGTGGAGCTGCCTTGCTCCGGACAATTCAAGGTTCTCTGTGAAACCGGAAACGGTCATGCTGCTGTAATTGCATCCTATACGGCTGAGGGAGCATATAAAGCGGAGCCATCCTATGAGGATGACTCCGGTGAACGTACAAGACTTCTTGTATAATTCTATTTTCAGGGTATCTTACACGATTCCCTGTGCCTTCATGGCATCCGCTACCTTCTGGAAGCCGGCGATGTTCGCGCCCGCAACATAGTTGCCTTCCATGCCATAGCGTCTTGCTGCTTCGTCGCAGTTCTTGAAGATATCGTTCATGATTCTCTTGAGCATGTTGTCGACCTCTTCAAAGGTCCAGGACAGACGCTCAGAGTTCTGGCTCATCTCCAGCGCGCTGGTGGCTACGCCGCCCGCGTTGGAAGCCTTGCCCGGGCTGAACAGCATTCCCTTGCTCTGAATGAACTCTGTTGCGTCAAGGGTGGTCGGCATGTTCGCGCCTTCCGCCACGCAGAAGCATCCATTCTCATAGAGCGTCTTCGCGTCATCAAGGTTCAGCTCATTCTGCGTCGCGCACGGGCAGGCGATATCGCACTTCGCGGTCCATACACCCTTGCCGGCATGATACTCAGCCGACGGTCTCTTCTCCTTGTACTCGGTCAGGCGGGCACGGTTGATTTCCTTGACCTCCTGCAGAAGCGCAACATCGATTCCATCCGGATCATAGATCCAGCCGGTAGAATCAGAGCAGGTGACAACCTTCGCGCCAAGCTGCTGCGCCTTCTCAATCGCATAGATCGCGACGTTGCCCGCGCCGGAGACAGCGATGGTCTTGCCTGCGATCTCTTTCCCATTCGCTTTCAGCATCGCATCCAGGAAATAGATCAGTCCATAACCTGTCGCCTGCGTTCTTGCAAGGGATCCGCCATAGGTAAGTCCCTTTCCGGTCAGGACACCCTCATAAAGGCCGGTAATTCTCTTATACTGTCCATAGAGGAAGCCGATCTCACGTCCGCCGACACCGATATCACCGGCCGGAACGTCCGTATCCGCGCCAACGTGTCTGTACAGTTCGGTCATAAAGCTCTGGCAGAAAGCCATGACTTCACGGTCACTCTTTCCCTTCGGGTCAAAGTCGGAACCACCCTTGCCGCCGCCGATCGGCAGTCCGGTCAGGGAATTCTTGAAGATCTGCTCAAATCCGAGGAACTTGATAATGCCAAGGTTGACAGACGGGTGGAATCTGAGGCCGCCCTTGTACGGTCCGATGGCACTGTTGAACTGAACACGGAAGCCGTTGTTTACCTGAACCTGACCCTTGTCATCAACCCAGGGAACACGGAACAGAATCTGTCTTTCCGGTGTCGTAATTCTCTCAAGAAGAGCCTGTCTGCGATACTCCTCTTCATTCTCTTCAATCACCGGGCGGAGTGTGGCAAGAACCTCTTTGACTGCCTGATGGAATTCCGGCTGTGCCTGGTTCTGGGCAACGACTCTCTCATAGACTTCATCGACATATGACATACTGAATACCTCCTTCGCTGAAACACCGCTCCGGCCCACACAACGCAAGCCTTCCCGGCAACGCGGTTATTATATATCGAAGTAAATTTTGTTTGCAACACTTTTGTGCAAAAAATTTCCGAAATCGAAAAGATTTCGGAAATTTTTATGGTTAAGGTCAGTTTTGGGTTAAATAATTTGTTTGCACATGTCAGTTTTCCGGTTCCACATGATCCTCACAGAACGCGAGCAGTTTCTCCCTGATGTGCGGATACTCTTCAATCGCCGTATCATAAAGCTTCTGGAGCGGCTTCGGGTCCCGTGTATAGGTCGTGATATCCAGGTGTTTTTCCGGAGCAATGATCAGTGCATGTCCCTTCTCTTCCAACTTTCTGATCGCCCGCAGTGTCGCATTGTACCGCTCATGCCGCACATCCAGATTATGGACGAGTCTCGGGTATTTGTGCAGCAGCGGACGGTACAGGCCCTGATGCTTCTCCGGTTCTCTGACCGTGTCCTTCGGACGGCACAGGATCACGATCACCTTGTCGCAGCCCGCTTCAAGGGCGCGTCTCACCGGAACAGAATCACTGCAGCCTCCGTCATAATAAAGCCGGCCGTTCATCTTCACCGGCCTGCAAGCGACAGGGATCGCGCAGGTTGCCATATAGACGGAGTAATCATGCGGATCCAGATCATTCTTATTGAAATAGTAAGGTTCTCCCGTTTCCGCATCCGTCGCGACTGCCCAGAGCTCACAGGGATTTTTCATGATCGCGTCATAGTCCAGCGCGTCCTCTCCGTCCGCTCCTGTCATGTCCTGATAGATGTATTCCAGATTAAAGAAATTGCCTTTGCTGCGGACAAATGCGCTCCATCCCATATATTCGGGTCTTTCGACATAATCAACGAAAAACCTACGGTTTCTGTCCCTCTGTCCTGCGACAAAAGAAGCTCCGCAGGCTGCTCCTGCGGATACACCGATCACATAATCCGGTTTGATTCCGTCATCCAGCATCAGGTCCAGAATTCCTGATGTATAGGCGCATTTCATACCGCCGCCTTCAATTACCAGTCCAAGTTTCATGATGCTGTTGTCTAACCTTCCCTTTGCTGAAATGATGTTACAATCCACAGCTGCCAGAATTGGCAGACTGATCATTTCTGATTAATCCATAAAAGATCTTCTGTTCTGTCTCTCACAGGCTTCCACTGTATGTCTCACAAGTATGGACGTTGTCACGGCACCGACGCCTCCGGGTACCGGCGTGATTGCCGCGACAATTGGCTCTACTTCTTCGAACGCAGCGTCTCCGCAGAGTTTATGATCCGGGCCTTCGTTAATTCCGACATCGATCACAGTCTGTCCTTCCCTGACACACTCTGCCCTTACTGTCCAGGCATGCCCTGCGGCTGTCATAATCAGATCAGCTTCCCGGGCAACTGCGGGCAGATCTATGGTTTTCGTATGGCAGACGGTGACGGTTGCGTTGCGGTCTGTCAGCATCAGCGCCGCCGGTTTTCCGAACACAAGGGACCGTCCGATGACCACGGCTCTCTTTCCGGTACAGTCAATTCCATAGTATTCCAGGACTGCCATCGCAGCCTCAGGCGTGCATGGAGCAAATCCGTTCTTTCTCCCGCTGAGCAGGCCGCTCATGGACAGATCCGTCATTCCGTCCACATCTTTTTCCGGGCGCAGGCTGTTCACCACCTTTGCCTCGTCCATATGCCGGGGCAGCGGACGCAGCAATAGAACGCCATGGACAGACGCATCTTCGTTCAGCGCCTGAATCGATGTAAGAAGTTCCTCCTGCGAAACATCTGCAGGAAATGAAACCGTCCTGCAGCTTACGCCTGTATTTTTGCACCTTGCAAGAGCGCCTCTCTCATAGGCCATATCACCGGGGTTCTCACCAATCCGAATGATGCACAGGCATGGCTGAATGCCCTTTTCCTGCAGTACGCGTACTCGGTTTTTGTTGTCTTCGTTGAGATGACTGGCCACTTCTTTTCCTGACAGCAGTTTTGCCATAGTTCTTCTCCCTGCACACAGGCACAGGCTGTCAGCGAAGCTGACGAAATCCTGGTGTCATTGTCCGTTATGATTGTCAGACTGCTTCTGACATGACTCATACTACCAACTGCCCGGCCACCTGATGGTAGATCCGGTCTGCAAGCGGAACATACTCCTGCAGCATCCGGTTCGCGCGATCGTTGTAATCTTTTGCAGCTGCGCGGTCTTTCATCAGCTTTGTGTTGATGAATACATTCAGTGACGCGCCCTGCAGTGCTGCTTTGCAGAATACGGCGGCGTCACCGGCATCCGAGACGGCCAGGGAACTGCCTTTCTCAGCCGCAGTCCGGATCAGGTCCAGCGCCGCGCACATTTTCTCCATAATCTGAAGCGGAGCCTGACAGGCACCGTTCAGCGCCTCCTTCATAGCCTCGTCCCGTTTCGCAATCTCTTCCGGGGTGCTTTTCGGCATGGAGTAAGTTTTTGACAGAGGCGCGAACATCTCCGCGTCACGATCAATGAGGGCAAGAAGTTCCTCTCTGAGCGTTCGGGTTTTCCGGATGAGTTCCTCCATGTCTTCCTGCGCGTCTGCGTACTTCTTCTTCCCGACTGTCAGGTGCGCTACCATGCTTCCAAGGCAGGTCCCCAGACAGCCGGCAAGCGCGCTGGCACCTCCGCCACCCGGTACCGCGTCAGATGACGCAAGACGGTCAGTAAATTCTGCCAGTGTCATATCTGAAAAGTTCATACTTGATTCCTTTGTTCGAGGTAATTCTTCCTGCCGATTTCGTACAGGTCATTTCCCTCACAGTCGATGATGACGACGGCAGGGAAGTCTTTCACGGTCAGCTTCCGGATCGCCTCCGGTCCCAGATCCTCGTACGCAATCAGCTCGCTTTTGAGAATATGCTGCGACAGAAGCGCGCCCGCGCCTCCGATCGCGCCCAGGTATACGCCCTGGTGTTCGCGGATTGCTTCCACCACCTCACGGGAACGCTTTCCCTTTCCGATCATCCCACGGGCTCCAAGCGCGATCATCTGCGGTGCCCAGCGGTCCATGCGCCCTGCAGTCGTCGGTCCGGCCGATCCGATCACCTGTCCCGGTTTTGCCGGGCTTGGCCCCATATAGTAAATCACGGCATCCATCAGATCGAAGGGAAGCGGTATCCCTTTCTCCAGCTGCTCTTCCATTCTCTCATGAGCAGCGTCTCTTGCCGAATAAATGACACCGGACAGCAGAACCTGATCTCCTGCGTGCAGCTTTGAGGCAGTCTCTTTCGTCATAGGAAGCTGTATCACATGCTCCATCAGATCACCTCCGTCTCATGCCTGGTGACATGGCAGCTGATATTGACCGCGCACGGCATCCCCGCGATATGGGTGGGCAGTGTCTCGATATTCACACCCAGCGCTGTTGTCCTGCCGCCAAAGCCCTGTGGACCGATTCCAAGCGCATTGATTCTGTCAAGAAGTTCTTCTTCCAGCGCAGCATAGAACGGATCCGGATGGCGGATTGTAACCGGCCGGAGCAGCGCTTTCTTTGCAAGAAGCGCGACATGGTCAAAGTTTCCGCCGATCCCGACACCTACGACAATCGGCGGACAGGGATTCGGACCGGCCTGCTCCACGGTCTCAAGGATAAAGTCCTTGATTCCCTCCAGTCCGGCAGACGGTTTGAGCATCTTCAGCGCACCCATATTCTCGGAGCCAAAGCCCTTCGGTGCCACGGTGATCCTGATCCGGTCACCCGGAACGATATCCGTTGTGATCATGGCAGGTGTATTGTCCCCGGTGTTTCCTCTGCGGACAGGATCTCTTTCAACGCTCTTGCGCAGGTACCCTTCCGTGTAGCCCTGGCGCACGCCTTCATGAACCGCATCGTACAGGTTTCCTCCCGTGAGATGTACGTCCTGACCCACCTCCAGAAAAACACAGGCCATGCCGGTATCCTGGCAGATGGGAACCTCTTTTTCGGAAGCCATCTTTTCATTTTCGACCAGCTGCTGAAGAATGCCGCGTGCGATCGATCCGTCCTCCTTCTCCAGGGCAGTTCCGATCGCCTGCCGGACGTCCTCAGGAAGATGATAGTTGGAAGAGATACACATCCGTCTGACTGCTTCTGTGATTTTGTTTACTTTAATCTCTCTCATACGATTCTCCGGAACCAATTCTGCCACCGGCAAAAACCAGCAGCAGACCTTCAAAGGAAAGCTATCATGCGAATTGACTGTCTGCTCATAACAATGCTCTAAACCGATCGCCAAACCCACTCCGGATCAGTACCTCCCTGACATCTGCCGCGCGGTTCAGCGCATACAGATGAATCCCATTGATTCCGAGCGGAAGATATCTGTTCAGGAGATCCGCGGAGTAGGTCAGTCCTTCCTCACGGAAAGCAGCCTTCACTTCCGGTATCTCATTGCCGTCCGGATCCTTCTGGAACCAGTGATGCGTCAGGACCAGCGCCAGATCCCGCGGAACAGCACATGCATTGTGCGAGAAACACTGCGTCAGGATGCCATGCTTCGTCGTAACCGGCATGATGCCTACATCGATCGGCATCGTGATGCCGGCCTTGTCCACCTTGTCTCTCCAGACTTTAAACTGTTCCAGGTCATAGCACAGCTGTGTGATGATATAGTCTGCGCCGAGATCCTGTTTCATCTTCAGGTACGAGATATCGACGTCCTCACTGACACAGTCAACATGTCCGCCTGGTGCCGCGGCAACCGCGATCTCGAACCTGTCTCCGAATTCTTTCCGGATATATGCGATCAGGTCTGTCGCGTGGTCAAACTCTCCCCCGGTTCCGGTCCAGCCCCTGGGATAGTCTCCCCGGAGCGCAAGGACGTGTTCCACTCCTTCATCCAGATAACTCTGAAGCTGCTCCCTGACCTGATCCTTAGTTACGCCGATGCAGGTAAAATGTGTGCACGGAACGGTCTTCTTTGCGATGATGCGGAGCACCTCACGGTTCGGACCCGTGTTGGACCCGCCTGCCCCGTAAGTGCATGAAATATAATCCGGTAGGAATTCTTTCAGTTCGTCAATAACGGAAGGCAGATTCTGCATCCCCTTCTCCGTCTTTGGCGGAAAAACCTCAAAAGAGAGCGTCAGGCGCTCCCTCATCCTGTCAGAAAAACATATCTCAGCCATGGCATACCCCTCTCCCGTACATTAGCCAGTCGCCTTCTTATCCTTTTTTGTGGAACAATGATGTCTTTCGTTCTGTCCCGTTCATCAGCCGGACAATATTTTCCCGGTGTTTCCACCAGCACAGCGCCGTCAGCAAAAACGCAAGGATGTCCGTCTCGATCAGGAGCGCCTGTGTCATATGGAGCTGTCCCGTCAGTCCCATCACCACTGTTCCGATGAAGAACGCGGCATAGCAGGCTAAAGATCCGGCGGAGACATACTTTGTCGGAATCGCAACACCAAGAAAGATTGCAAGGCCGATCGCGAGCAGAATAGGCCGGAATCCCATTGCCATGCCGGCTGACGCGGCAACGCCCTTTCCGCCCTTGAAATTCATGTAAAATGGGAAATCATGCGCGACAACAGCGCCGGCGCCGGCGTACAGTCTCAAAAGCAGGATACAGTCAGCATACCGGGCTCCGAACAGCCAGCCTACAACGCATGCAGCAAGGAAACTCTTGAGAAAATCCCCCGCGAAGGTGATCAGTCCCCACTTGGTTCCCATCTTGCGGATCATATTCGTTGTTCCCGCGTTTCCGCTTCCGAAATTGCGAATATCAAATCCATGCAGAATACCGATGATATAGCTCGTCTGGAACAATCCAAACAGGTATCCGATTCCAAAACATACAATTCTGATCATAAGAAGCACTTCCTTCCGCTTCCACTGTTATCCATGAAGCCGTTATGGCTGGTCTTTTCTTGCTCTTTCCCTGGTGAGGATCCGGATGGCAGTTCCCTTGAATCCGAATGCCGTCCGGATCTGATTCTCGATATAACGCTCGTAGGAAAAATGCATCAGCTTTTTGTCATTGACAAACAGAACAAAGGTAGGCGGCGCCACACTGACCTGCGTCATGTAATAGCACTTGAGGCGCTTGCCCTTATCCATCGGCGGCTGCTGGAGCGCGACAGCCTCAGACAGGATCTCATTCAGTACGCCGGTCGCGACACGCCTGTTCGCGCTCTCGATCACTTCATCAATCATCGGGTACAGCTTCAGAAGCCGCTGCCCGGTCTTCGCTGAGATGTAAATGATATCCGCGTACTGCATGAAGGACAGCGTGGAACGGATCTTGGCCGTAAACTTGGAAACAGTATGGTTATCCTTCTCAATGCTGTCCCACTTGTTGACTGCTATGATAATGCCCTTGCCGCGCTCATGAGCGATTCCGGCTACCTTCGCGTCCTGCTCCGTGATACCCTCGACGGCATCAATCACAACAACAACCACATCCGAGCGCTCGATCGCTGCCACCGCGCGGACGATCATATAGTGCTCCAGGTTTTCCTTGATCTTGTTCTTCCTGCGTATGCCCGCTGTATCGATAAAGACATACTCTTTTTTATTATACGTGACAACCGTATCCACCGCGTCTCTCGTAGTACCCGCGATGTCCGATACGATCAGCCTGTCCTCCCCCAGAAGACGGTTGATAATCGAGCTCTTTCCGACATTCGGTTTGCCGACGATGGCAACCTTCGGCCTGTCATCCGTCTCCTCATCCGCTGACTTGGGCGGAAGCAGACGCAGCACTTCGTCAAGCAGGTCACCGATTCCGGTACGGTTCGCCGCGGAGATCGGATACGGATCCCCGATCCCGAGATTATAGAACTCATAGACGGCAGCCTCATCCCGCTGCCAGCTGTCTACCTTATTTACAACCAGAAGAACCTTCTTATGGCTTCTCCTGAGCATATCCGCAACCTTCGCATCCGCATCGACCAGACCCTGCTTCAGGTCAGTCAGGAACAGGATCACATCCGCCGTGTCAATCGCGATCTGTGCCTGCTCACGCATCTGCGCCAGGATGACGTCGCTCGTATCCGGCTCAATTCCGCCTGTATCAATCAGTGTAAAGCTGCGGTCAAGCCATTCTACGTCCGCGTAGATCCTGTCCCTGGTCACGCCCGGGGTATCTTCAATAATCGATATTCTGGAGCCGGCCAGGGAATTGAACAGCGTCGACTTCCCTACATTCGGTCTTCCTACGATTGCTACAATTGGTTTACTCATGGAATCTGTTTCCTTCTTATCAAATCTCACCGCCTGTAAAGGCGGGAATCTCCCCCACTGAGATTACGTCGTCCCGGTGATGGCGTCCACCAGGCTCCGACCGTCCGATTCTACAATAACGATTTTTGTTTGTAAAGTTTCCTCAATCTGGCTGACAGTCATATCGTCCAGGAATACCTGCTCATTGCTGCGGAGCATATTGACCGGGATCAGAAGATTCTCCCCCAGATCTTTCCCCTGAAGCTGACCCACCAGATCCTGGCCTGTGATCAGGCCGGATACCGTGATCTTTTCTCCGAAGAAGTCATTCCGGATCGGGGCCACATCGACTGTGACATCAGGAAAGACAGCGGTAATTTCGTCAGCCAAAGACCGCAGCGTGCGCGCGGCCAGCATACCGGTCGCGACCGTCACACGGCGCTTCTTCCCGCATGGCGTCCGCACAGGAGCATCAGTCTGCTCCAGCGTTTCCCGCACCTGCTCTGTCAGAAGGCGGATCATACCGACCCCGTTCTCCAGCTGCAGGTATCCGTCATACCGCTCCGCCTCCGGCAGTTCGCGTCCGGCCAGCAGATACCACTCATCGCTGGCATGCACCAGATGGATCCCATAACGCTCCATATAGTAATTCTGCCAGCGCTCGATCATTTCGATCACTTCACAGGCAGACTCTCTGTCAAAGGATTCCAGCTTCGGGAGATGCTCCCGGTATTTTGTCAGACCGACGGGAACCACCGATACACTCCGAAGCTGCGGCAGATACTGCTCGAACGCTTTCAGGGAATACTCCAATTCAGCCTTGTCATTGATCCCCCTACACAGGACGATCTGGCCGTTCATCTCGATTCCGGCTTCTTTCAGACGCTTTATCTTGTCGAAGACTTCCCCTGCAAACCGGTTGTGCAGCATGCGGCAGCGAAGCGCAGGATTCATTGTGTGAAATGAGATGTTGATCGGTTCCAGATGATAACGGATAATCCGGTCGATATCATGGTCCGACATATTGGTCAGTGTGATGTAATTGCCCTGCAGAAAACTCAGCCTGGCATCGTCATCATGAAAATACAGTGTTTCCCGCATCCCAGCCGGCATCTGATCGACAAAGCAGAAAATACAACGGTTTCTGCAGGAGCGGTACTCGTCCATCAGACCGCTCTCAAATTCCAGACCCAGATCCTCCGACGGATCTTTCTCGATCTCCAGTTCCCAGTCCTCCGGCTCATCGGGGGAAAGATTCATCGCAAGGAACTCCTCTGAATGCTTCTCCTTCCGGATCACAATCGTCAGATCTTCCACCCTGGTCAGGTAACGGTAGTCAAAGACATCCTCTACCTCACTTCCGTTGACCGACAACAGGCTGTCGCCCGGTTCAATGCCGTATTCTTCGGCGATCGAACCGGGCGCCACCTGGATAATCTTATGGATGCTGCCGTTCTTCCTCATGGTCACATCATTATGTATTCAGCTGCTGCAGCAGCTGATTAATCTTGGCCGTCGGTGACTGTATTCCACTGATCGAAGCATCATGGTTCATATGATCGATGATCGTAGCCAGATATTCCGTCATATCCGCCTCCGCGTACCACTCTCTTTCCAGCAGTTCGGGCGGACGGTAATTCAGATTCGTGGTTACGACCTTTTCCAGATAACCCTTCTCATAATACTCATCAAACTGCTCGAGCCCGTCCGTGAAAAGGCCGAAGGTCGTACAGACAAAAACGCGGTTCGCGCCTTGTTCCTTGATCTGTCTGGCGACATCAAGCATGCTGCCGCCTGAGGAGATCATGTCATCGATCACCAGGATATCCTTCCCCTTGACCGGGGCGCCGATGAATTCATGCGCTACGATCGGATTCTTCCCGTTTACAATCCTTGTATAATCTCTTCTCTTATAGAACATGCCAAGTTCCAGTCCCAGAATGTTCGCGAAGTACACGGAGCGCTCCATCGCGCCCTCATCCGGGCTGACCACCATGGCAGTATCCTTATTCAGATGAAGGTTGGGAACCGTCTGTACCAGCGCTTTCAGAAACTGGTAGGTCGGCATGAACGAGTCAAATCCGGACAGTGGAATCGCGTTCTGCACCCTTGGGTCATGCGCGTCAAATGTCACGATGCCGGAGATCCCCATGGATTCCAGCTCTTCCAGAAACACGGCACAGTCTAAAGACTCTCTCTTCGTCCTCCTGTGCTGGCGGCCCCCATAGAGAAATGGCATGACGACTGTGATGCGCTTTGCCTTGCCGTTCGCGGCGGAGATCACCCTCTTCAGGTCTTCATAATGGTTATCCGGGGACATGTGGTTCTCTTCCCCGAAGACAGTATAGGTAATGCTGGAGTTCAGCACATCAACCAGAATGAAAAGGTCAACGCCGCGGACGGAATCATTGATGATTCCCCTTCCCTCACCGGTCCCGTAGCGCGGACACTTGCAGTCGATCAGATAGCTGTCCTCGATGTATCCCTTAATCGGCAGATTCTCAAAATGCACAAGCGGGGACTTCCTGCGCATCTCGACCAGGTACCTGTCCACTGCCGCGGCAAAATCGTCGCAGCCAAGCGCAGCAATCTTTAAAGGGCCCGCGGGCAACGTTTCAGACTGTATATCGATCGGCATATATGTCCTCCTGAGCATATGCAAGTAGTTCGAATGCTGGTTTTTTCGCTCTTGTTAAGATTATAACCAACCTGATGGCGTCCTGCAAGTTATCTCAGCATCAGAACCGCGCCTTCATTGCCGCGGCTCCCATGGCTGGCTCTGTGGGAAAACAGAACGTCCACATTGCATGACGTGCACAGGTCCGGCAGGGAGATATTCTGCTTTTTCATGCCGGCCAGCAAGAAATTCTCCATGCAGGCGCGCTGCAGATCCACATGGTACTTCTGCTCCCCGGTCTCTGTCAGCCGGCCATACCTGACCAGTTCTTTATGCAGGGAAGGATCATATTTATCCATAAATGCATCCGCGACATTCTTGCTGACTTCAAAACAATCCATACAGATAGAAGGTCCGATGGCAGCAACCAGCTGATCAGGCGCGGAGCCATAGACCTCATGCATCATCCGGACAGCCTTGGACCCGATCCCCTTGATCGTTCCTCTCCAGCCGGAATGCACGCAGGCGATCGCCCTGTGTACCGGATCCACAATCAAAAGAGGAACACAGTCCGCATAGAAGGTCATCAGTGCCTGACCGGTGATGTCCGTCATAAGCCCGTCGACATCATTGAACGCATTCGGCTTCGTGATGCCGTTCCCGCGGTCTATGTCCTGCAGGATACGAATGTTGTCCGTGTGTGTCTGGTTCGAGAACACCAGGGACTCATACGGATACCCGACTGCCTGACTCAGTCTTTTATGATTCTCCAGGAAGTTGGCTCTGCACTGTTCCTCTGTCAGATGCATGTTCATCGCGACTTCACGCGCAAGGCTCAGATTCATGGTGCCTGCCCCGCCGGTCGATACACCTCCCTGGCGCGTGCTGAATCCGTTTACGATAAACGGAAACTGGTCCAGGATCGGAAAGGAAAACCACTCAACCCCATCCTTGCAGTGATAGGTCAGATGGTCCATCTTCCGTCTGGTTTTTTTCCTGATATAGTTTTCTTCCATGATTGTGATACCTTTCGTTCTCAGCAGAACGTGTGCCATCAGCAGGACTGATTCCTCAACAGGACTTGTTTTCCCGGCAGGACATGTGCCCTCACCAGGGCATGTTTCCCCGGTACAAAAACGCGTCACGGATCAGCCGGATCTGCCCACGGTCGATGGACACAACATCAAAGCGTACCGGCGTATGCGGATCCACATGGTTTTTATACAGATAGTAACGCACTGCCATACAGATTCTGGCCTGTTTCCTGCCATCAACGGCTTCCGCTCCCAGCCCGAGAGACCGGGTGGAACGCTGTTTGACCTCCACGAATACCAGGTACTTCCCTTCACGGGCCACCACATCGATCTCTGCGTGTCTGCTCCTGAAATTGGATTCCAGTATGCTGTAGCCCTGCGTTTTCAGATACGTCCGGGCCAGGTTCTCATACCTGGCTCCTTCTTTTCTTTTATTCAGATTATTCTGATTCATCCCCTCAACCGGGGTACTCTCTCCGACTTCCGGCCTGTCAGTGCTTCGGAAGGTTCAATGCTCCGACAGATTCTTCAGGAAACTGAGTCTGTGAATCGGGCAGGGACCGTACTTTCTGATCGCGGCATAGTGATCCGCCGTCCCATACCCCTTGTGACGGGCAAAGCCATATTCCGGGAACAGCCCGTCATACTCTGTCATAATCCGGTCTCTTGTGACCTTCGCTACGATACTTGCAGCCGCGATCGATAAACTCTTCGCGTCCCCGTGAATGATGTTCTTCTGCGGAATCCTGACCTGCGGAATGGTCACCGCATCGTTCAGAAGGATCTGCGGCATGACGCTGAGTTTGCCGATTGCCTCGCACATCGCCTCATAGTCCGCCTGCAGGATATTGATCTCATCAATCCTTCTGGAGCCGACGATTCCCGCGCCGGCAGCCACTGCTTTCTCCATCACTTCCTCATACAGTTCTTCTCTTCGCTTCTCGGATAGCTTCTTGGAATCGTTGAGGTAGAGAATCTCACAGTCTTTCGGAAGAATAACAGCTCCGGCAACCACCGGTCCGGCGAGCGGCCCCCTGCCCGCCTCATCGATCCCGCAGATATAAGTAAAACCTTCCTTCTCACATGCACGCTCGAAGATCCGCATCTTTTCCAGGCGCTCTCTCTCCAGTGACAGTTTCTCAGCGTCACGGAGCGCCCGCCCGGCGATCTGCTTCACTGCAGCTCTTTCATCAGCCATGAGTGATTCTGCAAATGACCGGAGCAGAGTGTCATCTGTCTTATCCAGCCTGCGGTATTTTTCCTGTATCGCGGAAATCGTCTCTTTCATCAGGAAGCTCCTATCAGTCCAAAATGTTCAAATGGCTGCAGCCTCACCCAGACCTTTCCGATGATTTCAGATCCCTGAACAGGTCCCAGGGTGGAATCACGGCTGTCAAAATTATTGGATCGGTTATCTGCCAGTACAAAATACTCATCACTGTTGAGCGTCAGGGCAGACGCGGCGGTTCCGCCGTAAGTCATCTCACCGGAACGATAATTCTCCTCCAGCGGATAACCGTTGATATATACGGTTCCGTCCATAATCTGTACGGTCTCACCGGGCAGCCCTACGATCCTGCGCATCGACGCAGACTGATTGCCCGAAAGATCTCCGCTCTCGCCTCTTGCGGTGCGGAACAGGATAATATCTCCTCTTCCCGGCGGAAGCAACAGATAGGCAAAATGATTCACGCCGACCAGATCTGTAATCGCGATCGAAGGACTCATGGCACCGCTCTCCGCCTTGACAGGTTCCGCAATAAAAGGAGACAGGGCAAGGACAGCCAGCGAGAGGATCAAGATTACCATGAGTATGGTAAGGACAATCCTTACGGGCAGCTTCTTTTTGCGTTTTCCGTATTCCTCCACCCTTGTCTTTCCAGCCATCAGACCTTCTCCAGCGTAATCGTTCCAAGTCTCCCGGACCGAAAGTCATCAATCAGCGTTTTAGCCGCTTTCTCAGGATCCGCTTCGCCTCCTGCTTTCAGGCAGCCTCTTCTCAATGCAATCTGTCCCAGTGTTTTTACAGCCTGATCCACTTCCTGATCCCTTGCGATGCCGAAAATCGCGGTTACATCAGTCTTGTCCTCGATCTGCGACAGCTGATAGCGGTTCTCCAGAACATCGGGATATTCCTTCTCCAGATACCGGATCAGCCATACGGCAAGCTCCTGCGCGTCTGTGATCTCATCCCGGATGGAACCGATCAGAGCAAGCTTTTTCCCGATCTCCTGATCATCAAATTTCGGCCAGAGAATGCCGGGTGTATCCAGAAGCTCCACATTCTTATTCAGGCGGATCCACTGCTTTCCCTTCGTCACGCCGGGTTTGTCCCCTGTTTTGGCCGCAGCCCTGCCCGCGAAGGAATTGATGAAGGTTGACTTCCCGACATTCGGAATCCCTGCGATCATAGCCCGCACCGGACGGTTGACAATCCCTCTTCTTTTGTTCCGCTCGATTTTCTCGGCACAGGCTTTGTCAATCAAGGGTTTCAGCTGCCTGACACCGGAGCCCTTGCGTGAATCAATCTGAGCGGTAAGAAAGCCCTTTTCTTCAAAAAAACCGCACCACTTCTTCGTTGCGTCCGCGTCTGCCAGATCTGCCTTATTCAGAACAACAATTCTGCTCTTGCCCTTCGCAAGCGTATCGATGTCAGGGTTTCTGCCGGCCTGCGGCGCGCGCGCGTCTGTCAGTTCGATCAGAAGATCGATCAGCTGTATGTTTTCCTGCATCATTCTCCGGGCTTTTGTCATATGCCCGGGATACCACTGATAGTCCATTACATGAATCCTCTGTGCTCTGCCGGGCTTAACACGAACCACACGCGGCCTTCGAGCATTTCACTTGTAACGATTCCGATCTCAGGATTGCGGGAGTCTTCTGAATTATTCCGGTTGTCCCCCAGGACAAAGTATTCGCCCTCACCAAGCTTCACCGGGTTCTCCGCAAGACCGGCTCTGGTGATCGCCGGATAATCTTTTCCTTCCAGATAGACCTGGTCATTGATGTAGATCATGCCATCCTTGATCTGGATCGTCTGTCCGGGAATGGCGACAACCCGCTTGATATCAGGTCTGGCACTGGAGCTCCCGTTCGGACGGTAAGATACGATATCCCCTGTCTTCGGCGTTGAGACCTGATAGGCCAGTATGTTCACAAGACACACATCGCCGCCTTCGAGGGTCGGATCCATCGAATGACCGATATTGGTTCTCTGCTGTCCGAACGTATAGACAGACACATAGCCGAACAGGACGGCAATCAGGATAAGAAAAGCCCACTCAAACAGAAGCCTTGGAAGAAACTTTTTCTTCTTCCGTCTCTTCTGGGCATCCTTGCGCTGCAGCGCCTCGATTCTGGCACGTTCCCTGGGGGTATGTGTCTTCCAGTCTTCATTCGTGAAATCAATCGGTGTTTCATTCACGTATCTCATACATACAGCTCCACGATAAACTTTCGATTCTGCCGGATTCACCCGTCTTAGTGGGATACATCCGGTATCACTCCATACAGAACAACAGGGGCTGTCGCACCATCAGATGCGGCAGCCCCCCGATCAACACATTCAGCGTACCCGTTCCTTGACCTTTGCCCTCTTACCGACACGGCCTCTGAGATAATTCAGCTTCGCACGTCTTACCTTACCGGCTCTGACGACGACAACCTTCTCTACGGACGGGGAATGCAGCGGCCAGGTCTTCTCAACTCCGACTCCGTTGGAATTCTTCCTTACGGTAAATGTCGCGCGGTTGCTTCCACCCTGCTTCTTCAGGACAACCCCTTCAAATACCTGGATTCTTTCCTTCTCGCCTTCCTTGATCTTCGCATGAACCCTGACGGTATCACCAACGCGAAACTCCGGTACTTCGGCCTTCAGCTGCTCTTCTTCGATCTGTTTAATGATCTCGTTCATTGTATCAATCCTCCTGTATTACGGATGTTCTTAATGCATACTATTCTGCAGCAGAGGACCATCTCGTTTTTCACACGACGAAGACTATATCATGTTTTTCTTCGTGTGGCAAGAGGAAAATGACCATTCCAGGCTTTCAATCATGACCCGTCACAGCTTAAACAGGGTTCCCAGCAGGCTTCTGCCCAGCTGTGCGCCCAGGTTGCCGCCGAGTGTCTTTCCGAAAGAGCCGCCGACTGTCTTTCCGATGGTATTGCCGATCTGTCTGCCGACCGTTCCTGTGACAGACTTGGCAACACGTCCGATCTCCGTCTTCTTCTTCTGCGCTGCACGATCCGCTTCTCTCTGCGCTGCGGCAGCTTCCCTGTCCGCGATCTTCTGTGCTTCCAGCGCAGCCTTCTCATCGGCTGCTTCCTGCGCTGCCCTGTCGATCTCAGCCTGTCTCTCCAGACCCATTCTCTGCAGGAACTCATAGGCGCTGTCCCGGTCAACCGCATTCGCGTAACGCGCATACAGAAGGCTTCCCTTGATCAGGGAATCACGCAGCGCGTCATCAGCCGCGCCGTTAAAGGACTGCGGCGGAAGAATAAAGCAGCGCTCCACCATAGCCGGAACCCCATCCGCGTCCAGGGTCGAGATAATCGCCTCACCTGTCGCCAGGTTCTGGATCGCGTCCGCCGTGTTAAACGCAGGGTTGGCACGGTATGTATCCGCAGCCGCCTTCACCTGGCGAAGCTCGTTCGGCGAGTAGGCATGAAGGGCATGCTGGATCTTGTTGCCCAGCTGGCTCATGATGCCATCCGGAATGTCGCCCGGATTCTGGGTGACAAAGAAGATGCCGACGCCCTTCGAACGGATCAGCTTCACGGTCTGCTCGATTCTGGACAGCAGATCCTTCGATGCATGGTCAAACAGCATATGCGCTTCATCAAAGAAGAACACCATCTTCGGCTTGGCACAGTCACCGACCTCCGGAAGCATCTCATACAGCTCAGACAGCATCCACAGAAGGAAGGTCGAATACATATCAGGATTCATGATCAGCTTCCGGCAGTCCAGCAGGCTGATCACGCCCTTCCCGTTCTCGGTCTGGAGCATATCCAGGATATTCAGCGCCGGCTCACCGAAGAACTGGTCCGCACCCTGCGTTTCCAGCGAAACAACCGCGCGCGTGATCGCCGCGATCGATGCAGGTGCGATGTTGCCGTACTGCGCGGCAAACTCTTTCGAATTCTCGTCCGCGTAATTCAGCATCGCCTTCAGATCCTTCGTGTCGATCAGAAGCATCTGCTGATCGTCCGCGATCTTGAACACAACACTGAGAATATCGGTCTGCAGCTCATTGATGCCAAGCACACGGGAAAGAAGAAGGGGACCCATCTCGGAAATGGTTGTTCGAAGAGGCATTCCCTTCTCTCCGTATACATCCCAGAAACTGACCGGATACTGACTGTATGTCCACCCGTCCGCGGTAAGATTCATGGACTGTACACGCTCTGTTACATGCTCCTCATCACAGCCCATCTGTGCCAGGGAACCAAGGTCTCCCTTGATATCCGCGAGAAAAACTGGAACGCCGGCGTCCGAGAAGGACTCGGCCAGCACCTTCAGGCTGACCGTCTTACCGGTTCCGGTAGCACCCGCAATCATACCATGACGGTTCGCCATCGCAGGATCCAGAAACAGCTCTGTCTCACCGCTCTTTCCGATCAGTATCTTACCATCTTTCAGCATAATTCTTTCCCCTCCTCCTTGATGACTTAAAGAATAGGAATTGTATCAACAATCTAAATTGCATTTTAGCATAGAACCAAGGGAATTGGCATTATTATTGTGATGAAATCGCCAAAAACCGATATGATTTCCTCACAATAACCGGATCTTCTTCCGTGATTTGCCGCAGCACGATTATACTTTCTTTATCTCGTACATCAGCGCCTGGTAGTCACCGCGCACACGCGGCACGATGATCCCGTGCTTCATCAGCGTGTCTCCGTTGAACCGGCCCAGGTGATGAGAAGCCTCCGGTCCCATGCTCATCTCACCATTGTGTGCTGCCATGGCACCCTTATAGTCACAGATGACCTCATATGCTGCATCGGGATCAAGCCCCTGCATGCGTACAGGCACACCCGGTCTGTTCGCCGCGGCAAGCACCTGCACATATGTCATATAGGCCAGTGAGCGGTCTTTTGTGACAACCATCCAGCAGTCAGAATGGTGATTCTCCCTGAAGGACGCTATCCGGTAATAATCCCCCTCTCGCACCACCGGGTGAACCTTCCTGAACAGCGCGACCTGTTCCGGAATCATCGCCTTCTCCTCCGGATCCATATTGCGCACGTCCATCTCATAGCCAAATGTGCCAGCCATGGCGACTTTGGCCCTGGTGTTGAAGGGTACGTCCCGCCCCGTCTGCAGGTTCGGACAAACCGAGACATGAGCGCCCATCGTGGAAACCGGGAACACAAGCGCTGTGCCTTCCTGGATCGAGAGTCTTTCGATTGCGTCCGTATCATCACTGGTCCAGATCTGCGGGCTGTAGAACAGCATGCCTGCGTCAAACCTGGCACCGCCGCTGGAACAGTTTTCCAGAAGAAGATCCGGGAAATCCTTCAGCAGTCTTTCCTGCATCCGGTAGACCGCCAGTACATACTGGTGCAGGATCTGGCCCTGGCATCCCGGCTCTCTGACCATGGACCCGACGTCCGACAGATACCGGTTCATATCCCATTTCACATAAGCGATATTGGCTGAAGCGAGCGTGTCATGGATCTGGCTGTACACGCCTTCCCAGACTTCTTCCCTGGTCAGGTCCAGCACATACTGCTGGCGCAGCGCGCCCGGTTTTCTGTCCGGCAGCTGGAACCGCCAGTCGGGGTGCGCACGGAACAGCTCAGAATCTTCGTTGACCATCTCAGGTTCCACCCAGATGCCAAACTTCATGCCCATCTCATTGACCGCGTCTGTCAGTTTCTTCAGACCGCCCTTCAGCTTTCTTTCATCGACAAACCAGTCACCCAAGGAGGACGTGTCATCATCACGGTGTCCGAACCAGCCGTCATCCATGACCAGCATGTCCAGCCCGGCCTCCTTCGCAGCCTTCGCGAATCCGATCAGGACGTCCGTGTCAAAGTTCATCATCGTCGCTTCCCAGTTATTGACCAGGACCGGTCTGTCCTGCGTCAGCCAGCGCTTTTCGATGAGATGACTGCGGTACAGGTCATGGTACGTTCGGGTCATCTTCCCGAGGCCTTCTCCGGAATAGACCAGTGCCACTTCAGGAGACTGGAATGTGTCGCCGGGCACCATCGGCCAGGAGAATCCCTCCGGATGGATGCCCATCACGCAGCGAAGACGTCCGGCCTGATCGATCTGCGCCTTCGCCAGGAAATTGCCGGAATAGATCAGGCTCATGCCCCACACCTCACCCATCGTCTGTGTGGTCCCGGGTGACAGGATGGCAAGGAACGGAGAATCCTCCGCGCTTGAAACACCGCGCAGAGACTCCGCGCTGACAGAGCCGGTCATCAGCGGCTGCCTTGTGATAGTGCGCTCTCTTCCCCAGGATCCGTGCAGCGTCAGGACTTCGCACTCCTCCGGTTCCTGGTTCAGCTGTCCGGAAAGGACTCGCTTCAAGGTAACAGGAGCATCTGAACGGTTCACGACCTTCACACTCTTTACGATGACGTCCAGATCTTGATAGACGGTATACAGCAGATGCACGTCCAGGCCGAGCACATCGTCCGCCATGAGAAGATCCAGCGTATCACAGCACGCCTCATCTCCTCTCGTGTGGGGAAGTCCCTCCGGTATGACCTTGCCGGGAATGATCTCAAAGGAACGGTAGGTCAGCTCCACACCGTTCATACCATATTCATTTTCCACACTCAGGCAAGGCTCACGGTAGTCACCCATTCCGAAGAATGAATACTCAAACGGGAACAGCTGTGTGAATCTGACTTTGTCCCGCTCATTGACAGCAGGAGAAAACGGGAATTCATTCAGGCGGAATGCCTTCTCCATCCCGGTTGTATCTGCCAGCTTCGGCCCGTAATACAGATGGCCCAGCCATTCACCGTCCGCAACTGCCATCACATAGCTGGATTGTGGTGTCGTCAGATGAAACAGCTGCTGTTTCTCAATAAACTGAATCATATACTTCCTCCCTGCTTTGCACCACCTGCGCCGGCGCACTTACCCTGTCCGGGAGCATGGTGCAGTATCAAACTTTATTCCATATCTGCTTCCTCGTCCTCGCTGATATCGAGGCTTGGAAGGTACTGTTCAAAATCCTTCAGCAGCATGCCCGAGCAGATCATGGCGATCGATGAGAACCCAAAAGTTGCCCACAAAAATGCATACAGGGGCATCCTGACCACATCGTAATAGGTCCAGACCATCGGTCCGACGTTCAGCGCCAGAATCAGAATCGCGCGGACCGGGTTCTTCGCGGCGAAATAGATACCGTTGCGGATCAGGCCTTTCAATGTATCCGCAAAAGCCGCCATAACCGGAATCACATGAAACAGGATCAGCAGCATGATGCCTGATACAACATAGACCGGGTAACGAAACAGACGCATGGAGCCCTGCGTCCTGGCGACAAACATGATATCCAGAATCAGGATCGCAGCAATCACAAGAAAGCCAAGAAAGCCGAGAAATGCCTGTTTGAAGTTCATGCGGAACCCGTTCCAGAATTCCCTGATCGGATTCAGTGTACTGTCTACACGAAGCGTCTTCAGGCAGACATAATACATTGCCACCCATGCTGGTCCTGCCGTTACAATCGGGAGACTGAACAGGACAAACAGCACATTTGCCCCAAACAGAATCCACAGCCTGGACGTGATCCGTCCAAGCAGGCTCTCTTCACTTAGTATTCCCCAGATTCGTTCCTTCAAAGTCCGTACCTGATCTTTCGTCCGAAGCCGATGGCGCCCCGATGTCTTATGTCATAGGTTCCGTCAGTTCTGTCTCCGTCTCAGCCGCAAGTGTTTCAGCGTCTACGGCTCCTGTTTTTCCATCCAGGATCCAGTCAAGAAACTCCAGACACGCGTCCACATGCCGGCTGTTCGTCCCGATCGCAAAGACACAGCTGTTTTCATAGATGTGATACTTCGTCAAAAGGATGCTGTCACTGACATCTATCCCGATCGGCACCGGATCCCTGCTGTATGTTTCATCATAAGGAATGCTGTACACCAGGCGGTTCTGATACTTCTCATAGATCTCAACCTGCGGCGCAGCGGACAGATCAAGGAATCTGCCGCTCTTTCCGAGCGCCTCCATCTCATCCCTTCGCATGGTCACGGCGTCCATCTGGCCTGTCTCTATCATCGCGACGAAGGCTTCATAATAGGAGTTGGCCGTTCCGCCGGGTCTGGTCGGATCAAAATACAGCTTGTCTTCAAAGAGAACGTTCTTCTTCTTTGTATCATACCCTGTATATTCCAGATAATCCTTCCAAAGCTGTGAATCGTTCCCTGCCTGCGTCATAGCGTTCGGAAATGCGATACCGATCCAGTTTTCACGGATCGCAGTCGTACTTCTCCAGACGAACCATATGCCGAACACAAGGAAGAACCCGATCCCGACAATCCAGAGCCAGTAATAGTTCCAGATATACTGAATCTTCCCCTTCCGATCAAGAGCGGCAATCTTCTCCCGCTCCCGCGTCCACCATGTTTTGCTGTCCGTATTCTTCGTCCTGCTCATCTGATCTTTCGAAAATGAGCCGGAACGGATCATCGTTCCGACTCATTCCATACAATATTGAATTGAATGACACAATGCCCGGACTGCTCCGCATCCATATGCTTCACGCAATCCTGCGGCCAGTCTTTCTCTTCTTACAGCTTACCGCCGGAAGTCGCGATACCTTCCACGAACTGCTTCTGGAAGATCACGTAGATGACAACCATCGGTACAACCGCAAGCGTTGCCGCCGCCATCATCGCCGGATAGTCGTTACCGTACTGTCCCTGCATCTTGGCAAGGCCGGCTGAAAGCGTCGTCGTATCTGCATTCGTGCAGACGATCATCGGCCACATCAGATCCTTAAACGCGAACACTGCTGTGAAGATACCGAGGGAAACCATCGAGCTCTTCGTCAGCGGCATCAGGATCCGGGCAAATCTCTGGAAGACGTTGCAGCCGTCAATCGCAGCCGCTTCTTCCAGTTCCTTCGGAAGTCCCTCATATCCGATCTTCAGAAGATAAGTACCGAACGCTGTGACAAGACCTGGAAATACAAGGCCGAACGTCGTATTCAGCATACCGATCTTGGAAACCATCAAAAACTGCGGAATGATAAAGATCTGGGCCGGAACCATCATCTGGATCAGAACCAGCGCGAACAGCACGCTCTTTCCGCGGAACTTCAGTCTGCCGAACGCATAGCCTGCCATCGTAGCGGTCAGAACCGCGCAGACCACACGGAAGAAAATCAGCAGCAGCGTGTTCTTATACAAAACAATAAAGTTATAACTCTTCCATACCGTCCCGAAATTCTCCCAGTGCCACCCGTTGTGCGGGAAGATGTAGAAAGGATTCACGGAGATCGCTTCCTGGTTTGTCTTCAACGCAGTCAGGATCATCCACGCGAACGGCACGATCATGATAAATGCCATAATGATCAGGAAGACATGCTTCAGGACCCGGCGGATCCTGTCTTTGGTCTGAGCACTTTCAATCATAGACTTCATCCTCCTTCCGATCAGTTATGGTATACGATCTTCTTCTCCACTCTCTGCAGGATGACCGTCAGGATCATGATGAAGATGAGCAGAAGAACAACGAGTGTCGCACCGTAGCCTTTGTTGTTCTGGACAAATGCGTACTGGTAAAACAGGTAGACAACTGACTGAACCTTCGGCAGAGCCACGTTCGTCTTATCCATGACCATGAACATCAGGTCAAAGATGGTAAGCGCACCGATGATTCTGGTCTGGACAATGAAGAATGTGGTCGGGCTCAGGAGCGGGACCGTGATCGACAGAAACTGACGGAACTCACTCGCGCCGTCAATCCTGGCGGCTTCATAGAAGTCCCCGGGAATATCCTGCAGACCACCGATGAACAGAACCATGTTGTAACCGATGATCGACCACACACCGATGATACCGACAAAGATCCAGGCGATCTTCGGATCGGAGATCCAGGCGATGTTCGTGTGGAAGACATTGTTCAGAAGACCGAACTGTGTGTTGTACATCCACTTCCAGACCATGGCGACCGCAGCCGGAGCGCAGACCATCGGCAGGAAGAAAATCGTACGGTATACAGAACGGCCGGCACACTTCTTATTCAGGAGAACCGCCAGGATCAGAGCAATGACAATTCCGAACGGCACTTCAATCAGTGCATACTTGATCGTATTCCAGAAGGACTGCCACGTTTCCGCAGCCTGCGTGACGGTCTGATAATTGGCAAGGCCGACAAAGATATTGCCCTTGCCGAAGTCTCCTGTCTTAAAGAAGGACTGGTAGATCGTCTGGAAGATCGGATAAAAGTTCAGGATTATCAGGCCGATCATCGTAGGTGCGACAAACAGCCATGCCCAACGCTCCTCATTCTTCTCCTTCGGAGACATTCTTTTCTTATTCACTATGCTGCTCCCTTCTCATTATTCATTACAGGGAAGTTGTGTCTGACAGGAACCGTTCCGGTTCAGTTTCCGGAAACCGTTTCTGCCTTCAAAGCAGCGCTCCCGCCGGCTGCAATGCCATTGAGAGCGCTGCATCTATCCGATGTACTTAACTATATGATATCCTGTCAGGATCACTCAGCCGCAATTGCGTCCTCGATGATCTTCGCGCAGTTATCGCAGGCAGTGGCCATGGTATCCGGGTTGGTCGGATCAAGCCATGCATCGAGCATGCCGCCCTGCTGCTGGATCGCATCTTCCCAGACAGTGGTCTTTCTGGTGTACGGACGGAAGTACAGGCTTCCTTCATCCTCGATCTTGGTGAACGCGGAAACATCCATACCCGGGAATGCATTCGCGAAATCTTCGGAGATTCCCTTGTAACCGGCCATCGTGACACCAAGCTCAGCCTGCTTCTTCTGCTGCGGCTCCTGGCAGAACCAGCTGATCAGATCGTAAGCAGCCTGCGGATCCTTGACCTCAGACTTCGCAGCCCAGCCAAGTCCGTTGTAGCAGGACCATCTCTCACCGTCATCGCAGGCACCGTTTCCGTTCACGTCTGCGTACGGAAGCATCGCCCATGCGTAATCGTCATGAGACTCAGCAGTGTAGAAGCTGTTGATCATCCAGGAACCCTGTGTGATCATACCGATGACGTTCGACTGGAACAGAGAATCGGTACCGGTCTCGGCAACCATGGTCTGCGGTGCAGCATACTCAAGGATCTGACGCATCATCTCCATGCCGGCCTTTGCTTCGTCGCTTCCAAGAGCAGTTGTCTTGTGGTCTTCGCTTACGATATTTCCGCCGTAATCATAGACGAGGTTGTACCAGCCGTCCTGGTTGTTGGAGGTGTTGATCGCATAGCCATAGACGCCATCCGCCTCGCCGGCCTCGGTGATCGCCTTCGCCGCGTCACGGACATCCTCCCATGTCCAGTCGTCAGTCGGATAGTCTACGCCATACTTGTCAAAAATCGCCTTGTTGTACAGAAGAGCGATGGTGTCATGATCCTTCGGCAGCGCGTAGACAGAACCGTTGTCCTTGCGCGTGAACAGCTCGGTAACACCCTCATAGTAGTTCGCAAGATCGATCTGATCATCCGCCTCGATATACTCGTCGAGCGGCAGAAGAATGTCGTTCTCCATATACATCTGCGCTACGTTGGAATGCATCCAGAAGACATCCGGCATACCGGACTGATCCGATGCACCAGCCTCAAGGAGCGTCCAGTAGTTGTCCCAGTTGACAACATCGATCTGAACCTTGACGCCGGACTGCTCCGACCACTCATCAGCGATTTCCTGAATGCCTGCCAGCTGGTTGTTATCCCAGATCGCGACCTTCAGCTCATCTACTTCATAAGCGGAAGCAGTGAAGCTCATGCCTGCAGTCATGCCGATCAGCATGGAAGCTGCGGCGATCAATGCAATACTTCTTCTCATATTCTTTCCTCCTTGATATTGAAAGATACTTAAGAGATCTTGTGGACCCGCTGTCATGAGTTGTCTGCACAACAGGCCCGGATTCTTATATAGTTTACTCCCTTTTTCCTTTGATTTACAAGTCGATATGTTTGCACAAATTGGCAAAATGTCATATTTGACGAAATTCATTTCCCAGAAGCCGGCAAATGCAAAACACTGCACAAAAAATGTGCAGTGTTTTAAATGTATGGCGCTACATTGCTATTATAAACACATTATCGGGTTCTCCGGCATACATGCATTTCGTCAATTCACCGAATCGCTGCCGTTCTCCTCGTCAGGACCGGTGTACAAAAACATCAGGTTTTCCCTTCTGCAGAACCCGGGAAACGCGGATCAGCCAGAATGACGATATCAGGCGGCTCCAGTCCGGTTTTCATGCGCTCCCGGATCTCCTTGCGGAACTTTCCGGGCGGAATTCCGAACATCTTCCTGAAAGCCTTGGAAAAGGTCGCGGTATCCTGATATCCGCACTCCACCGTTATCTTGTCAATCGACAGATCCGTGTGATTCAACAGGTCGGACGCCTTGGTCAGCCGGAATCTGAGCAGGTATTCCTGCGGGGACACCCCCAGATTCTTCATGAACAGCGTATAAAGATACCCACGCTCGACATTCACTCTCTTCGCGATCTCCGCCACACGGATCGAAGGATCACTGTAGCATTCCTCAATATAATGAATCGCTTCTCCGACAATCCGGTTTCTTGATGTATGCGTCCCGATCCGTACCTCGATATCATCCAGCAGTACAGAGAAAAAACGGTACAGCAAGCTCTGGTTCAGATACTGGTTTGACCGGGTTATCTCACGATTCTGGAACATCATGGAAACGATTTCCTGAACCCTGGCCGGCCTGCACCCGTGAAAGATCGGATTCTCTCTTGACAGACCGATATCCCGAAGCACATCCTCCGCCCTGGTTCCCAGAAATGCAACCCAGCAGTAGGTCCAGGGATCTTTGTCATCTGCCCTGTAATAGGTCTGCATCTCCGGAACAATCAGAAAACCATCTCCCTCCCCAAGGCGGAAGGTCTGCTGGTTGGCCATGAAGGTTCCGTGCCCTCTGATAATAATATGAATCAGATAAACGCTCCTGACCGCAGGTCCGTAACTGTGTCCGGGAACGCATTCCTCATAACCGCAATGCCTGAGTGTCAGATCCGGAAAGCGGTCAGATTCCGGATAAAATAAGATATAGTCGTCCATAGACTGTCTTCCATTCAGAATAGTCCTTCGAAATACAGGTGCAGATGCGGATTCTCCTGCGCCGCTCGGGAGATCACCTTAAGTGCCTTCTTTGGACGGCCTTCCGCGTAGAAGGCCGGCAGCGAAGTGATCTCGACCACAAACGCTGTTTCTTCCGAAATCTCACTCAGCACATCAGCGAGCGCGTCCAGATTCCCTCCGAACCATGCGGGAAGATCCAGTTCCTTCTTCAGATACAGCGCCATGGATTCCTTGTCGAAAAGAACCTCCGGATCCAGCCGGACCAGTCTCAAGATCGTCTTACTCATCCTCGTCTTCTCCCCACAGCAGTGTAAAGGTTTCATAATGATCATCCGTGTAATAGATGTTCCACTCTTCATTCGAATCATCACCGGAATAGATGATCCGCTTCGCACCGCGGCCTGAACCGCTCAGCGTATCGATATCGCATTCGTGGTAATCACGCCCGCTGATTTCAGGAAGCGTTCCCTCATAGTTTCCGAAGTAATCCCCGCCGATGCATTTTCCGGAAATGACATTGTGCAGCGCGCCGCCTTCCCATCCTTCCTTCCGCGCTTCCTTCTTCGTCATATAGTTGGACGGAAGGCGGTGGAACTGAACCAGGTAGGCACAGACTTCATCCTTCGTGTCATAGGACGCATCCTCATCAAGCTCAAGTGTCTCATAATCAATCTCGCCCTGACCGGAGCCGGCCTGCACAGGCGACGATCCTGATGACTTGCCTGATGTCTTCTCCTTACTGAATGCACATGCCTGCAGCATTCCCGCCAGCAGGGCAAAAACAAGGAAAAGAAATGCAATCCGGATCCCTTTGTTTCGCTTCATCATCATTGCAAAAGTACCTCTCAGACGAACTTATATTGACAAGCTTGTGGTACTGTCTGACGGAACAGTGACCGAACAAGGCAGCCCGAAGAATATGCTTTTCCAAAAAGACAGTGCGTTTCATCGAATGGCTACGCTGCAGGCAGCCAGCGCTGACTGGAGTATACAGAAGTTGATACTGGAGCAATTTGAGAACTACCGACGGACAAACAGTCCGTCAGTAGTTTTCTGTTGTTCTCAACACGTGCTTTTTCACGAACTCATCGATATCAACCATATCCTTCGCCCCCTCTTCCACCATTATCTGCTGCTCATTTCCATCTATGGAAAGCAGCCTGATGAGAATCGGCCCCGGTCTTCTTCTCACCGTTCACGCCACACCAGGTCCGGGTTTCACCGTTTGGCGGAATTGAATTGCCAGAGAAATTAATACCCCTGTGTTTCCCAGCCCCCGTCCGCTTTACCTTCTACTATGTTTCCTTTATCATCTGTTAAAACAGCCGTTGTATGCCCAACCATGTCCAGATTATAACTGGCGGTAACGCCGTTTCCTTTACATCTGTAACGATTTGTTCCTACCCCGTAATAATACTTGTAATAGGGCGTACCTCCCAGATCTCTGCATACCCATGCCAGTATCGTTGCTCCGCCTTTGCAGTCTAATTCTTCGTATGGATACTCATTCGTAATATACCTTGCTATCAGCTCATAGCGATGCTCAAAAGACAAGGTTCCATTTTTCAGTTCCTGTCCGACCGAATACCACCAGGCTTCCGGCTGATCTGGGTAAAATGGTTTATCAGAGCGAACAATGCCTTTTCTTGAATTGCGCACATATCTGGTGGTCAAGTCTTCGCCCTTAGACTCCCAATAGCTGTACGTCCAGGCCTGCGCCTCAGCCTTATCTACGATCTTCCTGAAATACATATTACTCAGATAATCAGAAGACAGCTTGCGAACGGAATATACATGGCTGAAGATCAGTTTCCCGTGATAGTAAAACGACTCTTTAAATTTCCCAGTTCGAACGCCTGGTACATGGCTGATACAGAATTCATATTTGCCGTCTTCCTTGAATAGCGGGTAGTGTCAAACACACCACCTGTTTTTTGTTCAAAAACCTTGATTCTACGGGAGGTTGCAGCAAAAAGAGCATTGCCTCCCCTTTTTTGGTATAATGT
>CACZJF010000002.1 GCA_902781455.1 uncultured Lachnospiraceae bacterium
TATCTGCGAGTGCGGAAACCGTATGGACAGGGATGTAAACGCGGCTGTCAACATCCGAGAGGAGGGCCGGCGAATTCTGAGTGTGTAGAGCATCGGGAAAGAAAGAAACCCAGACAGAAAGCCCGTATCCGGGCAGAACAGGATAAACCGCGGGGCACGCGGGGATAGCTTGCGAATGCTCAGCCTATGAGGGCTGTCGAACAAGAAGCCCCCACTTCATAACAGCGAAGCGAAAGTGGTGGGAGTATGTCACGACAGAGGACATCATCAACAGGGGAAGCAGCACATTTGGAATCCGTGTGTATAACGGAACCCCGGACAGGAAACTTCTGGATACGGACGTGACCGTCAGCTGTGACGGCTGCCGCTTTACTGTCTCAGCCGGTGCAGTGATCGAACTCGGCCCCGGGGAGAGCATTACGATTCCGCCGTATCTGTTCCACCGTTTTGAGATGCCCGAAGAAGGAGGCCTGGTTCTGATCGGGGAAGTATCCCGCTGCAATGATGATAACACAGACAACTATTTCTATGATGAGATCGGGCGCTTTCCGGAGATCGAGGAGGACGAGGAACCTTATCGTCTCCTCTGCACGGAATACCCGGGATGCTGAGAAAGGCCGGCTGATATCATGCAGACATCAGACATGAAGCACATCCTTCTGATCGCGACCGGAGGCACGATTGCTTCCCGGTATACCAGTACGGGACTCTCTCCGCAGATTTCTGCCGGGGATCTTCTGTCCTTTGTGCCGGAAGCAAAGCAGATCTGCCGGATTGATGTAACAGAGCCATTCAGCCTGGACAGCACCAATATCTCCTGGAAGCACTGGCTCAGGCTTTCTGAACTGATCCATCAAAACTATGACGCCTACGACGGATTTGTTGTGTGTCACGGAACAGACACGATGGCCTACACCGCAGCGGCGCTTTCCTATCTGATCCGGTTCAGCCGGAAGCCTGTCGTTGTCACAGGCGCACAGAAGCCGATCGACCTGCCGGATACGGATGCGAGAACGAATCTGCTCGACAGCATTCGGTTCGCGGCAGATGACAGAGCCCATGACGTATGCATTGTGTTCGGCGGAGCTGTCATAGCGGGCACAAGGGCAAAGAAGGAACGGACAAAAAGCTATAACGCGTTTTCCAGCATCAATTATCCGCCGGTTGCCGTGATTCAGGACAGAAGAATTATCTTCTACATCGATGACAAGGAGAAGAATCCAGGAGAGGTGGTTTTCTCAGACCGGCTGGGAGAAAAGGTGTTTCTGTACCGGCTGATTCCGGGGTGTGACGGAACGATTCCGGACGCGCTCATGGATCAGTATGACGCCATGATCATCGAATCCTTCGGCGTCGGCGGAATACCGGATTACGGAGACGGGAGTCTGAAGATGGCAATACACAACTGGATCAGCGCTGGAAAGATCGTCGTCATGGCGACACAGGTTCCGAACGAAGGCAGTGACATGTCTGTCTATGAAGTCGGGCACGCTGTGAAAAACATCTATGACATACCGGAATCCTACGACATGACGCTGGAAGCAGTGATCGCCAAGACCATGTGGATCCTCGGACAGACAAAAGACAGAAAAGAGTTCCGGCAGCTGTTCTATACGACTGTCAACCATGATCTTCTTTTTCTGTAAGAAGAAGTGTAAAAGCAGGGTTTGATACCCTGAAAGATCAGTAAGCAGCAGATGGAGTGAAAGATGAGAAATTTTGCAATTCTAGGCGCAGGCGGGATCGCGGAAGTCATGGCACAGACGCTGGCCGGAATGAGGGAAGAGGTCCATGCCTACGCAGTTGCCTCCCGCAGCCTTGAGAAGGCGGAGCAGTTTGCCCGGGATCATGGATTTGAGAAAGCCTATGGCAGTTATGAGGCGATGCTTGCGGATCCGAAGGTGGATCTTGTATATATAGCGGTTCCGCATTCCCATCATTATCAATGGACGATCGCTTCCCTGCAGGCGGGGAAGCATGTCCTGTGTGAGAAGGCCTTCGCTGTCAATGAGAAGCAGGCAAGGGAGATGATCGGCCTTGCCCGAAGCAAGGGTCTGCTTCTGACAGAGGCAATCTGGACCAGGTACCAGCCTGCGCGGAGAATCATTGATGACCTGATTGCCGAAGGCGTGATCGGCAGGCCGGAGGTGGTAACGGCGAATCTGGATTACTTCATCACGCATCAGGAGCGCTCGGTGGAACCTTACCTAGCCGGCGGAGCCCTGCTGGACGTAGGTGTATACACGCTGAACTTTGCTTCGATGGTCATGGGAAACCAGATTCGCAGGATGACCGCCAGCTGTGTCATGTATGAATCCGGTGTCGACGCGAAGGATAACATATTCATCGAGTACGAGAATGGCGGCATGGCTTCCCTGTATGCTTCCATGACAGACCAGTCAAACAGGACCGGCTGCATCAGCGGACCGAAGGGATATATCGAGGTCAGCAACATCAACAATCCGCAGGAGATCCGGGTCTGTGAGCAGGACGGCTTTGGCAGCAGGCTGCTCCGCACGATTCCCGTCCCAGAGCAGATCAACGGATACGAGTATGAAGTGCGCTCCGCGCTTGCGGCGATTGAGGCAGGACAGGTCGAGTGCCCCGAGATGCCGCATGCCGAGACACTTGAGATCATGCGGCAGATGGATGAGTGCAGAAGGCAGCTTGGCCTGGTATTTCCATGTGAAGACAGGAAAGACATAATCAGTGAATCATAAACAGAAAGGAATTGAAAGGAACGGCTTTATATGGATGTGATGGAGCAGAAGACAGTAGAGTTGATCGACAGTGAAGAAAAGCTGTCCTCGAAGATGGCAGCCATGAAAGAGGCGCAGAGGAAGTTTGCGCTCTTTACGCAGGAGCAGGTGGATGCTATCTTCAGGGCGGCAGCGACAGCTGCGGATAAAGCGCGCATCCCTCTTGCGAAGATGGCGGTGGAAGAGACCGGTATGGGTGTCGTGGAGGATAAGGTAATCAAGAACCACTATGCTGCCGAGTACATTTACAATGCCTACAAGAATACGAAGACCTGCGGCGTGATTGAAGAAGACCCCGTCTATGGAATCAGGAAGATCGCAGAGCCGATCGGTGTGATCGCGGCGGTCATTCCGACGACAAATCCGACTTCCACGGTAATCTTCAAGGCGTTGATCGCCCTGAAGACGAGAAATGCGATTATATTCAGCCCGCATCCGAGAGCGAAACAGTGTACGGTTGCAGCGGCTAAGCTGATACTGGAAGCAGCGGTGAAAGCCGGAGCTCCGGAGGAGATCATCGGCTGGATCGATGTGCCGTCTCTGGCGCTCACGAACCTCGTGATGAAGGAATCGGACATTATCCTCGCCACCGGCGGTCCCGGCATGGTGCAGGCAGCCTATTCTTCCGGAAAGCCTGCCCTTGGAGTCGGCGCGGGGAACACCCCGGCCATCATTGACGATACGGCGGACGTGAAGCTGGCCGTCAGCTCAATCATTCATTCGAAAACCTTTGACAATGGCATGATCTGCGCTTCCGAGCAGTCCGTGACAGTGCTGGACAGTGTCTATGACGCGGTTAAGGCGGAGTTCGAATACAGGGGTTGCTATTTCCTGAATGAGAAAGAGATCAAAAAGGTCCGGAAAACGATTCTGATTAACGGTGCCGTAAATGCGAAGATCGTTGGGCAGACTGCATACACCATTGCAAAGATGGCAAAGGTAGAGGTTCCTAAGGACACGAAGATCCTGATCGGCGAGGTGGAATCCGTCGATATCAGTGAGGAATTCGCCCACGAGAAGCTGTCGCCGGTGCTTGCCATGTACAGGGCGAAGGATTTTGATGACGCGATCGCGAAGGCGGAGCGCCTGGTAGCCGACGGAGGTTACGGGCATACTGCTTCTCTTTTTATCGATACCAATGAAACAGAGAAGATGGCAAAGCATGCGGCAGCCATGAAGACTTGCCGTATCGTGATCAATACACCTTCTTCCCATGGTGGAATTGGCGATCTGTATAATTTCCGTCTGCCGCCTTCCCTGACGCTGGGCTGCGGAAGCTGGGGAGGAAATTCTGTCTCTGAAAATGTGGGAGTGAAGCACCTGATCAATATCAAGACAGTGGCCGAAAGGAGAGAAAACATGCTGTGGCTGAGAACACCGGAGAAGGTCTATTTCAAGAAAGGCTGTACGCCGGTTGCGCTGGACGAGCTGGGAAGCGTGATGGGCAAAAAGCGGGCTTTCATCGTGACAGACTCTTTCCTGTACAAAAATGGATATACAAGGCCGATCGAAGCCAAACTGGACCAGATGGGAATTGTACACAGTGTGTTCTCTGATGTGGAGCCGGATCCTTCCCTTGCGTCAGCCCGCGCCGGCGCCCGGGCCATGACCGCGTTTGAACCGGATGTGATCATCGCGCTCGGCGGAGGAAGCGCCATGGACGCCGGGAAGATTATGTGGGTTCTGTACGAGAATCCGGATGCGCCGTTTGACGATATGGCGATGGACTTCATGGACATCCGGAAGCGGATCTACGAATATCCAAAGATGGGCAAGAAGGCTTACTTTGTGGCGATTCCCACTTCCTCCGGCACCGGATCCGAAGTGACTCCTTTCGCGATCATTACGGATAAGGAGACCGGTATCAAGTGGCCGCTTGCGGATTATGAGCTTATGCCGAACATGGCAATTGTCGATACAGACAATATGATGAGCGCGCCGAAGAGCCTGACCTGTGCGTCGGGCATCGACGTCATGACCCATGCGATCGAGTCCTATGTTTCCGTCATGGCCTCTGATTTTACCGAGCCTCTGTCGCTCAAAGCGATCAAGCTGGTATTCGACTACCTGCCCCGCGCTTACAGGGATGGGAATGACGTAGAGGCACGTGACCACATGGCGAATGCATCCTGCATCGCCGGCATGGCATTTGCGAACGCATTCCTGGGCCTGAACCACTCCATGGCGCACAAACTCGGTGCGTATCACCACCTGCCCCATGGCATCGCGAACGCAGTCATCCTGACCGACGTCATGCGCTACAACAGCAGCGAAGCACCGGCCAAAATGGGCACATTTTCCCAGTATCCCTATCCGAACGCGCTTGCAAGATACGCGGAGATTGGCCGTTATGTAGGCCTCAAAGGAAAAGACGACCGGGAAGTGTTTGAGAAGCTGATCGATAAACTGGAAGAACTGATGCGGGAGATCGACATCAAGCCCTCGATCCGGGCATACGGGATTTCGGAGGAGGAGTTCCTTTCCACTCTTGATGAGATGACGGAAAATGCATTCAATGATCAGTGCACCGGCGCGAATCCGCGGTATCCCCTTATGAGTGAAATCAAGGAACTGTACCTGCAGTGCTATTACAAGAACGCGGAAACGTCTGAAGCAAAGGCATAAGGCGGAAAGGGGGAAAGGAAGATGGCCAATCAGCAGATTCTGGCAGAGAAATCATATAAGACCGTATACCGGGATGGAGATACTGTTGTAAAAGAGTTTACAGCTTCGCATCCAAAGTCAAATGTATTCAATGAAGCATACATTCATTCTGTGGCAGAGGAAGCCGGTGTTCCGGTGCCTGCGATGCTCGGAGTGGAGCCCAAAGACGGCGGTTGGGCGATCCGGATGGAATATGTGGACGGGAAGACCATAGAGGAACTGATCCGGGAGAATCCGGAACAGAAGGAGGCGCTCCTGGACCGGTTTGTCGAGATCCAGATTGAAGTGGAAGGCCGCCGGACACCAAAGCTTCGGAATACCCGGTACAAGATGGAAGAGGTGATCAACGGGATGTCCGAAATCGATGCAAGCACCCGTTATGAATTGCTGCAGAGAATCCATGGGATGAGACGGCATACAAAGCTGTGCCATGGGGATTTCGTACCATCCAACGTTGTCATCAGGGAAGACAATTCCTACTGTATCCTTGACTGGGCACACGCAACGAGCGGAAACGCCGGGGCGGACGCGGCAATCACCTATATGAAGCTGACGCTGGAGGATCCGGAGACTGCCGAGGTCTATCTGAGAAAGTACAGCCATAAAGCAGATATGCCGATTCAGTATATCCAGAAGTGGATGCCGGTTGTCGCCGCGGCGCAGCTTTCAAAGCATATCGAAAGCGAAAGGGAACTGTTGGAACAGTGGATCAGTGTTGCGGAGTATATGTAAAGAAAAGAACTGTATTAAACAGGAAAGATACCGGGATGGAGTGAGATAGAAAGAGGAATCCGATGAACCAGAAGATGAGAGTCGTAGTCAACGCGCCTGTAGTGATCTGCTTTGTGGCACTGATGTTTCTTGCAACCATACTTGGGATGGTGACCGGCGGCGCCAGTACGAAGCTGCTGTTCCAGACCCGCCATTCCTCGCTGCTTTCACCTCTGACATATGTGCGATTCTTCACCCATGTGCTGGGACACTCCGGGTGGTCTCACTTCATGGGGAATGCGACATACATTCTTCTGCTGGGTCCGATGCTGGAAGAAAAGTATGGGTCATCAGCACTGGTTAAGGTCATCCTGATCACAGCGGTTGTGACCGCTTTGGTCAGCTATATCCTATTCCCTTCCGTTGCACTCTGCGGAGCAAGCGGTGTCGTATTCGCGTTTATCCTGCTGACTTCCTTCACCGGGTTCAGAGCAGGGGAAATCCCGCTGACCTTCCTGCTGATCGCAGTGATCTTCATCGGGCAGCAGGTCTATGAAGGCATCTTCGTAAAGGACAGCGTATCCCAGCTTTCCCATATCGTGGGAGGCATCGTCGGCGCGCTGATCGGGTATAAGTGGAACAGGAAATCATAAACTGCGGAAGAAGGAAGGCCTGATGACGGGACTGACAAAGGACGACATGAAAAAACTGGCAGCCTTCCGGCATGATCTGCACCAGCATCCGGAGCTGGCAGGGGAGGAATACCGGACAACCGAAAAGATCAGGGAGTTTCTCTCTGCGCTTCCGGGCTGTCAGATGATCAGCCTGCCGGTGAAGACAGGGGTGATTGCAAGGATTCCCGGAACGGACACCGAGATTATGCTGAGAGCAGACATCGATGCGCTGCCGCAGTCCGAAGAAGTGGACATCCCATGGAGATCTGCCGTTCCCGGTGTTATGCATGCATGTGGGCATGACCTGCATACAACAGCCCTGTGCGGTGCGGCATTGCTGCTTTGCAGGATGAAGCAGGAAGGAAAAACCCTTCCAACGATTGATCTGGTGTTCCAGCCTGCGGAAGAAGGGACGACCGGTGCCCGGATGCTGATCGATGCCGGACTCTTTGAGAGGATTCACCCAAAGGCGTGCTACGGTATGCACAACTGGCCTTCCCTGGAGACTGGCAGGGTGGTGTGCCGGGAAGGCGCGCTGATGTCAGCAAAAAGAAACTTTGACATCGTCATATACGGGTCCGGCGGACATGGATCGATGCCTCATCTGAATGTGGATCCGATTCCCTGTGCCGCTGCGATGATTCAGTCGCTGCAGACAGTCGTCAGCAGAAATGTGAATCCACTGGAGGCAGGGATCCTTTCGATCCACATGATTGAAGGCGGAAGCTCTGCGAACCGCGTGGCAGATCAGGTTCTTATGAAGGCGACGGTAAGATCTTTGTCAGAGGATGTGCTGGATCGCATGACAGAGCGAGTGGAAACGATTGTGGAACGTACTGCGCAGGCGTATGAATGCCGCCATGAGCTGATCTGGAAAGAGAGAATCCCGGCCGTATGGAATTCCCCGGAGATGACCAGGGAAGCGGTTCGATGTGCCCAAAGCACCGGGTGTACTATGGTGGATGCGGTACCGTCTCTCGCCAGTGAGGATTTCGCGTTATACAGAGCTTATGTGTCCAGTTTTTATTATTGGGTCGGAAGCAGAGCGGCAGGCGCGGATATCCATGAGCTGCACACACCGCAGTTTTTTGCGGACGACAGTGTAATCGAGTATGCAGTTCAACTGTATACTGCAAGCGCGGTCAGATATGCATAAGGGATCATACAGAGGAAGGCGGCTGAAGCCGCCTCGCGCCCGGGCGCAAGTCTGCCGATGGCAGACTTAAATTGGCGGGAACGATCTGCCGGCCGGGATTTTATACGTTCAGGACAGGCTGAAACAGTTGCGAAAGAAGCAAAACAGTGATATAGTTTCCGCTGTAAGGGCAGAAGGCAGGTGATCTGATTCATTGCCGGCGTGCTTCAAGCCTTTACAGAATCAACAATTGAAGTCTTCAGGGCGGGGTGCAAGTCCCCACTGGCGGTTATAGTCCGCGACCTGTCTGATGGCAGCTGAACCGGTGAGATTCCGGTACCAACGGTATAGTCCGGATGGAAGAAGATTGCGTGTTTGCATGAATGCCCGAAGATCTGGTGACAGGTTTTCGGGCTTTTTGTGACAATGCCTGATCTTTCATTTCCTGAATCGCTGCAGCTTTGCTGCCCGGAAAGGAGCGTTTTTATGAGCATGACGAAAGAAATCAGAGAAGGAAACATATCGAAAACCACCGATGTGACAACACGGTATCTGGTGGCAGCGGCGATGCTGAGCGCCGTATCGGTTGTTCTGCAGTATATCGAGTTTTCGATTCCGATTATGCCGTCCTTTATCAAGCTGGATCTGTCTGACCTGCCGTCTCTGATCGGAAGCTTTGCGATGGGGCCGGTGTGGGGTGTTGTGATCGCCGGCATTAAGAATCTGATTCATCTTCTGGTTTCACAGTCCGGCGGGATCGGGGAACTGGCAAACTTCCTGCTGAACGCGGTATTTGTCGCGACTGCCGGCATCCTCTACAAGCGCCATCGGACGAAGAAGGGGGCGCTCGTCGGATCTTGGGCCGGCGCAGCCGCCATGGCGCTGCTCAGCGTGCCTGTCAACTATTTTATCGTGTATCCGTTCTATACCGCGTTCATGCCGATGGAAGCAATCATCAAGGCTTATCAGGTTATCTACCCGGGGATTCAGGACGGCAATCTGCTTCAGTGCCTGCTGGTGTTTAACCTTCCTTTCACCTTTGTGAAGGCCATGCTTTCGGTGGTCATTGTGATGCTGATTTACAAGAGGATCTCACCGCTGATCCATGGCACGTCCAGATGATGCTTAAGGTGGAAATGAACCGGAAATAATGGTAGAATGATTCAGCACCTCTTCACAGGGGTGCTGAAATCATCAAAAAGGATTTATGGTTTATGAAGAAGATTACTGTCATGGCAGGACAGGCTTTATTGAGACGGGGTTCCATGCTTGCCGCTGCAGCGGTGATTGCAGTGTGCCTGTGCGCAGGCTGCGGCAAAAACCAGGTTTCCACGAAGAATACGGACGCCGGCTATGCGGCGAATGAGGCTTCTGATTTCCGCAGCGCTGAAACTTCGTTCCGGGAAGCTGTCGGGCAGGGAGAAGACCCGGTCCAGGCTTACCGCGGACTTGGGATCGCGCTGATGGGACAGGCGAAGTACGAGGAAGCACTGGACGCCTTCAGCCATGCGATTTCGAATACGGATGACAAGATGCCGGAGACGGTGCAGGATCTTCTGCAGTACCGGATTACCTGTCAGTACCGTCTGAAAGACTATGAAGGCTGCGTCAAAACGGGAGAAGAGCTGACCGGGATCGATGATAAGATGGTAATGGCTTATTACTACATCGGTGCTGCCCGCCTGAATCTCGGGAATATTGACGACGCGGAGGCGAACTTTGACTATGCGGTGTCTTTGCAGCCCGAGGATTATAAGCTGTACCTGGACATCTACAGCGTCTATGAGGATGCCAAGCTGTCCGGTGTCGGAGACGAGTATCTGCAGACTGCGCTCGGCATCGCGCCGAAGAGCACGGAAGATCACTATAATGTCGGAAGAATTTATTTCTACCTTGAGGAGTATGATGAGGCAGCTTCCGCACTGATCGTTCCTGTACAGGAAGAGTATGAACCGGCGCTTGCCCTGATGGGCCAGATCTATCTGGCCAGGAAGGACTATGACAATGCGAAGGCTACCTACTCGAAGATCCTCAGTCTGAACAGCGGCAGCAAGGACGCATACAATGGCCTGGCTCTGTGCGCGATTGCCGTGAATGATCCGGATGCCGCGCTTGACTATATTACGGAGGGGCTGAGCCTGGAAGGGGAAGAAGGAAAACAGGAGCTGTATTTCAATGAGATCTGTGCCTATGAGCAGCGGCTTGATTTCCTGACTGCGCGGGATAAGTGCAGAACCTATGTAGAGATGTATCCGACGGATGAGGACGGCGTGAAGGAACTGAAGTTTTTGAACACGAGAGATTAAAGACGAAAAAAAACACCCCGCTCCTGGGAGCGGGGTATCTGTTCAATCAGGTCTCATATATAGTCGGATTATTATCGGATTATATAGAAAAGAATCAGGTTATGAGATATTACTGCTTGACAACATTGGAAGCCTGCATGCCGCGCTGACCTTCTGTCAGGTCAAAATCGACAGCCTGCCCTTCATCGAGCGTCTTGAAGCCATCTCCCTGGATTGCGGAATAATGTACGAATACGTCCTTTCCATCCTCACCGGTGATGAAGCCATAACCTTTTTCTGCGTTGAACCACTTAACTGTACCCTTCATTACGGGACCTCCATAAATAAAAAAACTGTTGATTGAGCCGGGTTGGGCCAACCTCGATTGCGGGATTCATTATATCCCCCGCGTATACAATATGTCAACCGTTAAATACATCAATATTATTCTAATTTCACGAATGCGCAAAGCTTAAATATGCATGGCTTGTGCATTTTTATACCGGAACCGGGAGCGGGGGAAACCTGTCTTCGTCATATGAAAAAAGACACCGGCGCCTGCCGGACAGAAGCCGGTATGATACTGGAAAGGTGTGGCAGACCGGAAGGAGAGAACGGAATGGGAAACACCATGAGACATGATCTGATTAAGATTCCGCGCAGTGTGGCGAAGGTGCTTGCAAGACTGCACGAGCTTGGATATGAAGCCTGCGTTGTGGGCGGCTGCGTGCGCGACAGTCTGATCGGAGCCGTGCCGGAGGACTGGGACATCACGACATCGGCTGCTCCGTGGCAGATCAGCGCGGCATTTCCGAGGACCATTGACACCGGGATCCAGCATGGCACCGTGACGGTCAGGATGGACAATCAGAGCTTTGAGGTCACCACCTACCGGGTAGACGGAGCGTATGCTGATCACCGGCACCCGGACGAGGTGCGGTTTACCTCCAGTCTGGAAGAGGATCTGAAGAGACGTGACTTTACGATCAATGCCATGGCTTACAATGACAAGGATGGGCTGATCGACCTGTTTCACGGGAGAGAGGATCTGGAAAAAGGAATTGTCCGTTGTGTCGGAACACCCCAGGAGCGTTTCACGGAAGACGCGCTCCGGATCTTCCGCGCGGTCAGGTTCTGCGCGAAGCTGGGATTTGAACTGGACCCGGATACGAAACAGGCTGCGGCGCAGCTTGCTCCGACTTTGAAGCTGGTCAGTGCCGAGCGGATCCGGCAGGAGCTGGAGAAGCTGATTACGTCCCCGCACCCGGAGATGATCCGCCTTGCGTGGGAATGCGGCATCACGAAGGTTGTCCTTCCGGAGTTTGACGCCATGATGGACGCGGTGCAGAACAATGCGCATCACAGGATCACGGTCGGAGAGCATACCATCAAAACCATGTGTGCCTGTCCCCCGGACCGGATTCTCCGGCTGACGATGCTGCTTCATGATGCCGGCAAGCCGGCCTGCCAGACGCTGGATGAGAATGGGGTTTATCACTACCATGGTCATGCGCAGCCCGGCGCGGTGATTGCCCGGGATGTCCTGCAGAGGCTGAAGTATGACAAGGCGACAGAGCGTGTCGTGGTGCAGCTGATCCGCAATCATTCCCTGTATCCGGAGCTGACGGACGAAGGGATCCGGCGCGCTGTTGTTCAGATCGGAGAGGATCTGTTCGAACTGTATCTGAAGGTGAAGCGTGCGGATATCAGCGGACAGAATCCGGAAGTACAGGGGAGAAAATTCCGGTACATGGACGAAGTGGAACAGATCTACAGAAGCATACTGCAGCGGGGAGACTGCCTGTCGCTCAGGCAGCTGGCCGTCTCGGGAGACGATCTGATCGAAGCGGGGATTCCGAAGGGGAGGCAGATCGGACAGATTCTGAATACTCTTCTGGACGAAGTCCTGTCGGATCCCGGCAAAAATGAGAAGGGTGCGCTGCTTGCAAGAGCCGGGCAGCTGGCCGGGCTGCGGGAATCAGCAAAAGAAGAAGCATAAGAGACATCGTTCAAACATGAATCTTGTCACTGTTTGCAATTGAGGGTATACTTGATTTGGCGGCTGCACGGAGCAGACGCAGGGAGGCAGAAAAATATGTCATTTGTACAGACACCAGTGAAGGGCATGCAGGATTTTCTTCCTGAGGATATGGCCCTGAGACAGCATGTGCTCGGCCTGATCCGTGACACATACAGAAGATACGGATTTTCCCAGATCGGGACTCCTGCGATGGAGCATATCCAGAACCTGACCGGAAAGAACGGCGGGGAGAATGAAAAGCTGATCTTCAAGGTAGAGAAGAGAGGGCGTGAGTTTGAGAAGAGCCTTCAGAAGGTACAGCAGGAAGAAGGAATTTCTCCGGAAGAAGCAGGTACACAGCTTGCGGACAGTGCGCTGCGGTATGATCTGACGGTCCCGCTGTGCAGGTATTACGCAAACCATAAACAGGATCTTCCGAGTCCGTTCAAGGCACTTCAGATCGGAGATGTCTTCCGTGCGGACAGGCCGCAGAAGGGGAGATTCCGCGCGTTTACACAGTGTGATATAGACATCATCGGAGATCCTTCCGTGATGGCGGAGATCGAGCTGATCGCGGCTACCTCCGAGGCGCTTCACAGGATATTTGCCGAGGTCGGCGTGTCCGGATTCACCGTGCACGTCGGAGACCGGAGAATCCTGCGGGCGATGGCCAGGAGCGCGGGATTTGCTCCGGAAGAGTTTGACGAGGTGTTCATCATCCTCGACAAGATGGACAAGATCGGCCTGGACGGCGTTACCAGCGAGCTGACAGCGGGCGGATTCAGCCCGGAAAAGGTGGAGAAGTATGTCGGATTCTTCCGCATGTTCCAGGAGGATCCGGACCAGGATCCGGCATCGTTCATCGAAAAGACCTGTGCGGACTGCATCGAGGCGGGCGCGCAGCAGGAGATGTCCGAGATTCTCACCACGGCAGGCGGGATGATCAGCAGTGATATCACGCTGATGTTTGATCCTACACTGGTCCGCGGCATGAGCTACTATACCGGAACCATCTTTGAGATCACCATCGACAATTATTCATTTTCCATTGCCGGAGGCGGCAGATATGACAGGATGATCGGCCGCTTCTGCGGACAGGATACACCTGCCTGCGGTTTTTCCATCGGCTTCGAGCGCATCGTCACGATCCTGCGCGATCTTGGCTGGAAGGAGAGCGGCGCGGGAGAGAAGAAGGCATACCTGGTGGACAGAAAGAGTGCTTCCGGACGGATCGCGGAGGTTTTCTCTCTTGCGGCGAAAGAGCGCGCGGAAGGCATCTGCGTTGTGGTCCAGCCATTGAAGAAGAACGCGAAGTTCCAGGTGGAGAGTCTGGAGAAGGAAGGCTATACACAGATCAGAAAGATCTACGGCGATACAGAATTGTGACAGCCGGGTGCAGCCATTTGCTGTCCGGCGTTTTGTGGAGTGGGACTGGTTAGTCGGAAAAGGATCGTTTTTACGAAGGAGGGATTATGGAAGACTACAGGAAAAGGTATCAGGAGTGGCTTGACAATCCGTATTTTGATGAGAAGACGAAAGAAGCGCTCCGGGCTCTGAAGGACAATGACGATGAGATCAAGGAACGGTTCTACATGGATCTTGAGTTCGGCACGGCCGGACTGCGCGGCATCATCGGTGAGGGAACAAACCGGATGAATGAGTATGTGGTGCGCAAGGCGACGCAGGGACTGGCCAACTATATTCTGAAGGTCGGCGGCGCCGCGAAGGGTGTTGTGATTGCGCATGACTCCCGCCGTATGTGTGATGAGTTTACGGACTGTGCCGCCCTGACGCTTGCCGCGAACGGGATCAAGGCGTATGTGTTTGACGCCCTTCGCCCGACGCCGGAGCTCTCTTATGCGGTGCGCCATCTTGGGTGCATTGCCGGCATCAATATTACGGCCAGCCACAACCCGCCGGAGTACAATGGCTATAAGGTTTACTGGGAAGACGGCGCGCAGATTACCCCGCCGCATGACAGCGGGATCATGGATGAGGTGAAGGCCATCTCGGATTATGCTGCCTGCAAGTCCATGGAGAAGAGCGAAGCGATTGAGAAAGGCCTGTATGTCCTGATCGGCGACAAGGAAGTCGATACGGATTACATCGAAGAGCTGAAGAAAAATGTGCTCCATCCGGAGGCGATCCGCCAGGAAGCGAAGAACCTGAAGATTGTCTACACGCCGCTGCACGGAACCGGACTGGTCCCGGCGACCAGGGTTCTGAAGGAACTGGGCTTCGAGCATGTCATCGTCGTTCCGGAGCAGGAGAAGCCGGACGGAGAGTTCCCGACGGTCTCCTACCCGAACCCGGAGGCGGACGAGGCGTTTGAACTTGGACTGAAGCTTGCGAAGGAGACAGACGCAGACCTGGTTCTCGCTACCGATCCGGATGCGGACCGTCTTGGCGTACGGGTCCGTGACAAGGATGGCGTCTATCACACCCTGACCGGAAACATGTCCGGGAGCCTGCTCGCGGACTATGAGATCGGTCAGAGAAAGGCACTGAAAGGACTGCCGAAGGACGGACTTCTGATCAAGACGATCGTCACCACAAACCTCGCAGACGCGATCTGCAAGTATTACGGGGTTTCGGAGTATGAGTGCCTGACCGGCTTCAAGTGGATCGGCCGCCAGATTCTGAAGATGGAGACAGAGGGGAAGGGATCCTATCTGTTCGGCTTCGAGGAAAGCTATGGCTGCCTGATCGGTACGCACGCGCGGGACAAGGATGCGATCGTGGCGGTAATGGCGCTCTGCGAAGCGGCTGCCTATTACAAGACAAAGAATATGACACTGTGGGATGCGATGCTCGATCTGTATGAGCGCTGCGGATACTACAGAGATAACGTGACGTCGGTCAGCCTGAAGGGAATCGCCGGTCTTCAGAAGATCCAGCAGATCATGACGACGATGAGAGAGCAGGCTCCGGCGCAGATCGCCGGCTGCAAGGTGCTCAGGATCCGCGACTATGAGAAGGATCAGATCAAGGACCTGGTGACCGGAGAGGTGACGGACACCGGACTGCCGAAGTCCAATGTGCTCTATTATGAGCTGGAAGGGGACGCATGGCTGTGCGTACGCCCGTCCGGAACCGAGCCGAAGATCAAGTTCTATTACGGTATTGTCGGAACCTCTCTGGAGGACGCCGGCCGTCTGGACGAGGAATTCAAGAAAAAGATTGATGAAATGGTCAGCGAAATGGTGTAAAGAGGCGTGAAATACAGGTATTCTCTTGACAAACGAGAGGATGTGTGTATAAGATGAATCGATGAATATTTTGCCTTTGCAGGCAAGAGTAAAAAATAAGTAGAAGGAGTAATCTCATGAATAAGACTGAACTTATCGCGGCAATGGCCGACAAATCAGGAGTGACCAAGAAGGATTCAGAAGCTTCTCTGAAGGCATTCGTTGAGGTGGTTACCAAGGCGCTGAAGAAGGGCGACAAGGTCCAGATCGTTGGATTCGGTACCTTTGAAGTTGCGAAGAGAGCTGCTCGTGAGGGCAGAAATCCTCAGACCGGCAAGGCTATGAAGATCAAGGCTTCCAAGAGCCCGAAGTTCAAGGCCGGCAAGGCGCTGAAGGATGCGCTGAACTAAGTCGGATCAGATCGCATATCTGCGGAGCGGGTTTCCCGCTCCGTTTTTGTATCCGGCAGAATGACCGGCAGAATGACCGGCAGAATGACCGGTGTTTGCAGGATAAACCGGAATGAATGGAGGAGGCATGCATGAGGCTTGACAAGTATCTGAAGGTGTCACGATTAATCAAGCGCCGTACGGTCGCGAACGAAGCCTGCGATACGGGACGCGTTTCGATCAACGGAAAACCTGCGAAGGCATCGGCACAGGTGAAACCGGGCGATGTGATCGAGATCGCGTTTGGAACCAGGAGTGTGAAGGCCGAGGTGCTCAGCGTCGCGGAAACGGTCCGGAAGGAAGAGGCGCAGGAACTGTTCCGATATCTATAATTTTATGTAACTATTCAGCACCTCATGAATTCTCAAAAACCGTCCGGTGAGTAAACTCACCGTCTTGGTTTTATGAGAATTCATGAGGTGCTGAACCGTTACAATTTTTAATTTTATGTAACAAATTGACGGAATTGCCGGATTTTGCTTGAAATAGAAGGGTTGACAGTTTAGAATAAAAATGCTTTTAGGGAGAGAAGCTCTGTATTGACGGATGGGAGTCATCCGCAGAGCATGTAAGGGTCTGGTAAGAGGAGTGCAGCATGTCGTCTGACAAATATCCGGTTTCAAGGGAAAACCGCAGAGGGATGGTACTGATTATCGCCGTGGTGTGTATTATCATCGTGGCACTGACGATAAAGTGCCGTGCGCTCGCGGACAGGAATGAAGTTTACGCTCAGCAGATTGAGACGCTGGAGCAGAGGATTACAGAAGAAGAAGGAAGAGGCGAGAGCATAGAATCATTCCGGCGCTACACGCATACGAACGCCTATGTGGAGAAGGTTGCGCGTGAGAAGCTGGGTCTGGTTTATCCGGACGAGGTGATCTTCCAGCCTCGCGAATGATTTCGGCATTGATGATCAGAGTACTGCGCTCTGCGGATGAATTCCGCAGAGCGTTCTTTATCGCATGAGATTCCGGACGGGGCCTGACCGGGAAACCTCGGCCGGAGATAGAAGGATCGGTATGCAGCTGTCTGTTCTGGAGAAAATGAAAAAGGAGCTCACCTTGGCCGGTGTGCAGGAAGGGAGCAGGATTCTGGCTGCCGTCTCAGGCGGCGCGGATTCGGTCTGCCTTCTGCTTGCCCTCAGCAAGCTGGGCTTTCCGGTCCACGTTGTCCATGTAGAACACGGAATCCGGGGACAGGAAAGTCTGGAGGACTGCGCATTTGTCCGCAGGCTGTGCGAAGAAAGACAGATTCCGCTGCGCATTGTGCCGGTAGACGCGCCCGCCAGAGCCTGCCGGGAGGGTATGTCGCTTGAGGAGGCAGCCCGCAGTCTACGATGGGACGCGCTGACGCAGGCTGCTGAGCAGACGGGAATACAGGTGATCGCGACAGCACATCACCGGATGGACCAGGCGGAAACCGTCCTCTGGAACCTGATCAGGGGAAGTTCTGTCCAGGGGCTTGGCGGAATCCGGCCCGTGCGCAGGGAACATGGCCTTACGGTGGTCCGGCCGCTGATCGACTGCGAGCGGGAACAGATCGAGGCGTATCTCAGAGAGAACCGGGTATCCTGGTGTGTGGACAGCACCAACGCGGATCTTTCCCTGACGCGGAACGCCATCCGGCAGAAAGTCCTGCCTTTGCTGAAAGAACTCAATCCGGGTGCCGTGCGGCACATAGCGGCTGCAGCGTCGGACCTGCAGGACGTGGAGGACTGGCTGCGCGCCGGGACAGAGCAGGCGTGGGACCGTGTGATTCTGGAAAATGGAAACGGGCGCGAGACGGACCTGACTGCAGACCGCGGCGCCCTGATGAAGTGCCCCGGTCCGCTGCGTGGCAGGATCCTGCGCCGTATGATGGCACAGTGCCTGGAAGGAGAGAAGGATATCTCCCGGACGCATATACAGGCGCTGGAGTCTCTTGCGGCCGGCCGCAGCGGACAGGAACTCTGTCTGCCGGATCATCTGCGGGCGGTCAGCGAGGAAGGCGTTCTCAGGCTGACGCGCCGGAAGGCAGAAAAGACAGATCTGGTTGTGCCGCTTCCGGCGGACGGGCGGTATTTTTACCCGGACACCGGGACCTGGGTGGAAGCTGCCTATCTCACCTGGCCGGGCGGCGAGGTACCGAAAAAGAAGTACACGAAGTATCTTGCTTATGATACAATGGCACCATGTCCTGTTCTGCGCACCAGGAGAGAGGGCGATTACCTGATTGTCAACGCATCTTCAGGGAAGAAAAAGCTGAAGGATTACCTGATTGACGAAAAGGTTCCCCGCTTCCAAAGAGACAGCCTGCTGCTGGTCGCGCAGGGAAGTCATGTTTTGTGGGTGATCGGAATGCGGATCAGCGAAGGGGCGAAGGTTCAGGCTCTTTCGAAGGCGCTCCGTGTTACGGTATCCGGTGATACTGATCTGAGTTTTTGACGAAGGAGAGAAGATGAAAGAAACCACAAGAGTTCTGATTCCGGAAGACAAGGTTGATGAGAGAATCGCGCAGCTGGGTGAACAGATCAGCCAGGATTACGCAGGACGTCAGGTGCACCTGATCGGCATCCTGAAGGGAAGCATCTTTTTTATCTGTGAGCTTGCGAAACGGATCACAGTCCCGGTGACCATGGACTTTATGTCTGTTTCAAGCTACGGGGCCGGCACCAAGTCAAGCGGCGTTGTGAAGCTGATCAAGGACCTGGACGATCCGATCAACGGAAAGGATGTTCTGGTCGTGGAGGACATCATCGATTCCGGCCGGACGCTGAGCTACCTTCTGAAGAATCTTTCCAGCAGGCAGCCCGCTTCCATCCGTCTGTGCACGCTGCTTGACAAGCCCGAGCGGCGCGAGGTTGATGTGGAGGTTGATTATCAGGGCTTCCGTATTCCGGATGAGTTTGTCATCGGGTATGGCCTGGATTATGACCAGAGATATCGTAATCTGCCCTATATCGGGGTTTTATCACTGACAGAGGAGTAAGAGTTTGAACAAAGGTGTCAGGGGGACCGGCCTCTATATTCTGGCCGGACTGCTGCTGATCCTGCTGATCTTTACGCTGCGCGACAGCTTTAACGGGCGCAGCGATATCACATCGCGGGAATTGAAGGCCATGCTGGACGACGGCAAGGTCTCCATGGTAGAGGTCATTCAGAACGAAGAGGTTCCGACCGGCTCCCTTAAAGTAACAACGACAGACAACGAGCAGGTGTCCCTGAACGTCACAGACGTGAACACGGCTGTGGATATGGTCAGCGCGTATGATGTGACGATCCGGATCCAGGATGTTTCCAGACGGAGCACCCTGTTTTCCACCTTCCTTCCGATCATCCTGATCGGCGGGATGATGTTTTTCCTGTTCGCGATGATGAACCGTCAGCAGGGCGGCGGTTCCATGATGATGAACTTCGGCAAGAGCCGGGCGAAGATGTTTACGCCTGACGCGAAGAAGGTAACCTTCGCGGATGTTGCCGGACTGGAGGAAGAGAAGGAGGAGCTGCACGAGCTTGTGCAGTTTCTGTCTGAGCCGGCGCGGTTTTTGAGTGTCGGCGCCAGAATTCCGAAGGGCGTGATTCTGGTCGGCCCTCCCGGAACAGGAAAAACACTGCTGGCACGCGCCGTCGCAGGGGAAGCAGGCGTACCGTTCTTTTCTATTTCCGGATCAGACTTTGTCGAGATGTTTGTCGGTGTCGGCGCAAGCCGTGTCAGGGATCTGTTTGATGAGGCCAAGAAGAATCAGCCCTGCATCGTGTTTATAGATGAGATTGACGCGGTCGGACGTCGCAGAGGCACCGGCATGGGCGGCGGCCATGATGAGAGAGAGCAGACGCTGAACCAGCTCCTGGTGGAGATGGACGGCTTCTCGGAGAATGAAGGCATCATCGTGATGGCGGCTACCAACCGTGCGGATATCCTGGATCCGGCGATCCTCAGGGCAGGCCGTTTTGACCGGCAGGTGCATGTCGGCAGGCCGGACGTCAGAGGGCGTCTGGAGATTCTGCAGGTGCATTCGAAGAAGAAGCCTCTCGCGGATGATGTGGACCTGAATACCATTGCGAAAACGAGTGCCGGCTTTACCGGAGCAGATCTCGAAAACCTGATGAATGAGGCAGCGATCTTCGCAGCAAGAGAGGACAGAGCCTACATCAAGCAGGGAGACATTGAGCATGCATTTGTCCGGATCGGAATCGGTTCGGAGAAGCGCAGCCGGCTGATCTCTGAGAAGGAGAAGCGGATCACTGCCTGCCATGAATCCGGCCACGCGATTCTGTTCCACGTGCTTCCGGACGTAGGACCTGTGCATACGATCTCCATCATTCCGACCGGTCACGGTGCCGCAGGCTACACGATGCCGCTTCCGGAAGGCGATGAGATGTTCGAGACGAAGAGCAGGATGAAGCAGACCATCGTTGTCTCGCTGGGCGGCCGTGCCGCGGAAGCCCTTGTGTTCGGGGAAGAGGACATCACGACGGGCGCTTCGCAGGATATCAAGGAAGCGACCGCCATTGCCAGGGCGATGGTTACCAAGTACGGTTTCTCGGATCGTCTTGGCATGATCAACTATGAACAGGGCGAGGACGAGATCTTCATCGGAAAGGATCTGGCGCACACCAGGCAGTATGGAGAACAGGTCGCTTCCATCATAGATGATGAGGTCAAGAAGATAATTGATGAAGCGTATGAGACTGCGCGGAGACTGATCGCGGAGCACCGTGAGATTCTGGATCGTTCGTCGCAGCTTCTCCTTGAGAAGGAAAAACTCAGCAGGGAAGAATTTGAGGCGCTCTTTGAGAAAACCTGATATTTGCTTCCTTTGAAATGGCCGGATCCGGGCTTTATTTTGCTTCTGCGCTGTGGAGCAGGATATGAGCAATATGGACATAATGCACAAATAAATCCGATTTATTCAGACAAGTTTGGGCAGACTTCGGCAGAGATTCATGCTATATATATAAGTGTAAAACCCCAATACATTATATAGTTTTTGCTACACCCCATAAGAGAATACCTTCTCCAAGGAAGAGGAACAGCGCGTGAGTGCTGTTCCTCTTCTCACTCAACACCCTCTGATCATTTACGACAGGAAGGCACAGGCAGATGTACAGAAAAACATTCAGTCAGGCAGCTCTCACAGCAAGATATGTCATGGAGATGCTTCCGACACTGAACCTTGACGCGCTGTTCTCCGATGAGAGCCCGTCCTATGTGGAGCCGTTTGAACCCGCTGTGGGGGATACGGTGACCATCCGGGTGCGGACCGCGAGGGCCAATGTGGATGAAGTGTGGATTCTGAGCGGCCATATCCGCGAGCGAATGGAATACGAAAGGACAGCAGGTCTGTTCGATTATTACGTGACGAAAGTGCGTATGGGACGCCAGAGCCTGAGCTACTGTTTCGAGATTATCAGCGGTCCGATGCGTGTGATTCTGGACAAGCGGGGAATCTCCGAGCATGCGGACAGCGGATCAAGATTCCGGATCTGTCCGGGATTCTCAACGCCTGACTGGGCAAAGGGAGCGGTCATGTACCAGATCTATACGGACCGTTTCTGCCGGGGAGATGAGAAGAACGATGTGCTGGATGATGAATATGCCTACATCGGGAACCATGTCCGTCATATCCGCGACTGGTACCAGAGGCCTGCCGCGATGGATGTCGGAAACTTCTATGGAGGAGATCTGGAAGGAGTCAGGAAGAAACTGGATTATCTCAAAGAACTTGGGATCGAGGTGATCTATTTCAACCCATTGTTTGTCTCACCGTCCAATCACAAATATGACACGCAGGACTATGATCACATCGATCCACATATCGGAACGCTTGTGGTGGACGAAGGAGAGGTGCTTGCGCCGGAGGAATGTGAGACCAGAAAGTCCTCACGCTATATCTGCAGGGTAACGAGGAAGGAAAACCTGGAAGCCTCCGACCGTCTCTTCATCGAACTGGTAAAGGAGGCACACAGCCGCGGGATCCGTGTGATCCTCGACGGTGTATTCAATCACTGCGGATCCTTCAACAAGTGGCTTGACCGGGAGAAAATCTACAGCGGCCAGGCGGGCTATCAGGAGGGTGCGTATGTCAGTGCCAGGTCGCCTTACGCAGACTTTTTCCTGTTTGAGAACCAGGATGCCTCTTCCTGGCCGGACAATGGTTCCTATCAGGGCTGGTGGGGACATGAGACGCTGCCGAAGCTGAACTATGAAGGATCCGACAAGCTGACCGGCTATATTCTTTCGATCGCCCGAAAATGGGTATCGCCGCCTTACTGCGCGGATGGCTGGCGCCTCGACGTGGCCGCGGACCTGGGCCGGAGCGCGGAGTTCAATCACAGGTTCTGGAAGGCTTTCCGCCATGAGGTCAAGAAGGCAAACCCGGACGCGCTGATCGTAGCGGAGCATTACGGTGACGCGAGAAGCTGGCTGCAGGGCGATGAATGGGATACGGTCATGAACTATGACGCGTTTATGGAGCCGGTAACCTGGTTCTTTACCGGGATGGAAAAGCATTCCTTCGAATATCTGGAAGAACAGCTCGGGAATGCGGACGCCTTCTTCGGATCCATGCGCTATCATATGTGTGCCTTCATGGAATCTTCGCTTCTGTGTGCCATGAACCAGCTTTCCAACCATGATCATTCCAGGTTCCTTACCCGGACCAGTCACCGGACGGGGCGGGCGGCAGATTATGATTATGACGCGGCGTCCGAGGGGATCGATCCGGCCGTCATGCGGGAAGCGGTTGTTCTGCAGATGACCTGGCCGGGCGCGCCTACCCTGTACTATGGCGACGAAGCCGGCCTGACTGGATTCACGGATCCTGACAACCGGAGAACCTACCCATGGGGGAAAGAGGACCGGCGGATGCTCGCCTTCCATAAAAGCGCGATCGCGATGCACAAAGAGCACCCGGTTCTCAGGACAGGGTCCATCAAATTTCTCGGCGGCGGTCATCAGTATCTGGCCTACGCGAGATTCAATGAACAGGAGCAGATTGTCTGTCTGTTCCAGAATGGATCAGAGGAAAGAACCATTACGGTTCCGGTCTGGACGGCCGGCGTGAGTACGGATTCGACGTTGACACGGATCTTCCACACAGATGAAAAAACCTACTCGACCAAAAGAAAGGTATACCGGGTGAACCGCGGAGAACTGACGGTGACCCTGGGCCCTAGGTCGTGCATGGTTCTCTCGTCTCAGTGGGGAAGCGTATCATAGTTCACAGTGGGGGAGGCTCCCGCCTGGCAGGCGGTGAGCAAAAATATAAAAAAGCGAAGAGGAGAAAGGGGAGAACAGCATGAAAATCGTTGTACTGGCGGGTGGAATCAGCACGGAGAGAGAGATCTCCATCGTATCGGGAACACAGGTGTGCAAGGCGCTTCGAAACAAGGGACACCATGCAATTCTGGTCGATGTATTCTGCGGGGACAGCCGCGTGGGAGAGGATCTGAAGCATGCATTTCCGAAGGAATACGATGTGGACGAGGCAGCGGCATATATCCGCTCCTTTGACAGCAGGCTCGATCAGCTGAAGACACGCAGATCCTTCTTTGGCCCGAATGTGATTGCGCTGTGCCAGGAGGCAGACACCGTGTTCATGGCTCTGCATGGATCCAACGGGGAAGACGGCAAGATCCAGGCTGCGTTTGAGCTGATGGGGATTCCGTATACCGGCAGCAGCTATCTGGGAAGCGCGCTGGCTATGGACAAGGATATGGCAAAGCAGCTGTTTCGGGAGAACAGGGTACCGACCCCGCATGGCATCGTGCTGCGCAAGGGGGACAAGGTCAAACACACCTCCGAGAACGGCGTGGGAATTCCGTGTGTAGTGAAGCCGGCCTGCGGCGGTTCAAGTGTGGGCGTGAGCATCGCGAGGACGGAAAAGGCATACCGGGAAGCGGTCGAGGAGGCTTTTTCCTATGAAGATGTGCTGATCGTGGAACAGTATGTCAGCGGCAGGGAGTTCTCCTGCGGCATTGTGGATGGAGAGGTCTATCCCGTGATTGAGATCGCGCCGCTTCACGGTTTCTATGACTACACGAACAAGTACAAGGCAGGATCCACGGTGGAAACCTGTCCGGCGGATATCTCCAGAGAGCTGACAGAGAAGATCCAGAAAGCAGCCCTGGGTGCGTACCACGCCCTCAGGCTGACCAGCTACGGCAGAATCGACCTGATGATGGACGAAGAGGAAAATGTTTACTGCCTGGAGGCCAATACGCTTCCGGGGATGACGCCGACCAGCCTGCTCCCGCAGGAAGCAGCGGCGATCGGCATCGATTTTCCGTCGCTGTGTGAGAAGCTGATTGAGGTGTCGCTGAAAAGAGAAGGGGATCCGGTGCCAAAGACCTGATCCCGGTTGCGGGTGCAGGCAGGTGCGTGGTGGATCAGCAAAACGCCGGCACATATGTGAAAAAACAGGATAAACAGGAGAAGAGCATGAGAGGACTGACTCTTAGAATGATCGAGAAAGCGGCAGGCGGAACATTCCACCTGTCCTTTCTGACGGAAGATGGAAGCTTTCTTTCACTCAGCACAGAACAGCTGCCGCATGCCGCTGAGAAAGCGCGTGCTGCTTTTGAGCGGGCGCTGGACACGGAGGTCGCTTCCATCGTGACGGACAGCCGCAAAGCCGGACCTGGCAGTCTGTTCGGCGCGATCGCAGGCGCCAGGGCAGACGGCCATGATTTCATATCCGCCGTGTTTGGCCAGGGAGCGGTATGCGTGTTCACAGAGCGGACGCTTGAGAGAGCGGATGTGTTCGGCCAGGATGGTGCTGCAGACGGAGAAGGCAGGGCATGGATCAGAGTGGAGAACACGATCGCCGCGCTTGGCCGGGTTGCCGCGCTGTACCTGGAGACGCTGCAGATTCCGGTGGTCGGGATTACCGGTTCGGTCGGAAAGACATCGACAAAGGAGATGATCGCTTCCGTCCTGTCAGTCAGGTTCCGCACAAGGAAGACGGAAGGAAACTTCAACAACGAACTTGGCCTTCCGCTGACGGTGTTCAGCCTTGAGCCGGAAGATGAGGTCTGCGTTCTTGAGATGGGGGTCAGTCATTTCGGAGACATGACCACGCTCGCCGCGATCGCGCGGCCGCAGCGGATGGTCATCACGAACATCGGCACCTGCCATCTGGAATTCCTGAAGGACCGCGAGGGTGTCTTTCGTGCCAAGACAGAGGTTTTCGACTATATGAAGGAAGGCTCCCGAGTCTTTCTGAATGGCAATGATGATCTGCTCAGGAAGGTTGACAGGGTCGGCGGCGCAGCGCCTGTGTTTTTCGGCGTGGACAGCAGGACAGAGGGCGTTTCGGATCTTTCTGCCGGACCTGTGATTGATTATCCGGCGGATCTGCCCAGGGCAGCGTGTGTGACCGCATCTTCCGTCCGGCCTCTTGGATTTGAAGGGTCTGCGTGCACGATCCTCACCCCGGCGGGAGAACTGAAGGTGAAGGTTCCGGTTCCCGGGATTCACAACTGCTCCAATGCCGCGGCTGCCGCAGCGGTCGGACTGAGCTTTGGCATGAGTCTTGATGAGATCAGGGAAGGCATCGAATCCGCGCAGACGATTTCCGGACGGTTCCGGATCCGGAAGGCGGGAGAGCGGACCGTGATCGATGACTGCTACAACGCGAATCCTGTTTCCATGAAGTCTTCTCTCCTGGTTCTGTCAGGCGCTGAGGGGAAGCGATGCGCCATCCTGGGTGATATGGGAGAGCTTGGAGAAGAGGAAAAGCTTTTGCATGAGAAGGTAGGCGCGTATGCTGCTTCGTGCGTGGACCGGCTTGTCACGATCGGCCCGCTGTCCCGCTGCATGTATGAGGCAGCGAAGAAGGAGAATCCGAAGCTCCCGGTGTCCTGGTATGAGCGTGTGGAAGATTTCCTGGCGCACGCGGATGCCGAGATCGGCCCGGACGATACCATTCTGGTGAAGGCAAGCCATTATATGAAGTTTGAGAGGATCGTCGAGGCACTGGCATGATGGAGAGGATTGTCGAGGCACTGACATGATGATAATTGCAGGGCTGGGAAATCCCGGCCGGAAATACGAAAAGACAAGACACAACTGTGGCTTTGAAGCGCTGGACATCCTGGCGGACCGTTTCCGGATCCGTGTGACGCAGGGGAAATTCCGCTCTCTGTGCGGAACCGGCATCATAGACGGTGTGCCGGTGCTTCTGATGAAGCCGCAGACTTTCATGAATCTCAGCGGAGAGGCCGTTCGGGCAGCGTGTGATTACTATCAGGCCGACCCGGCCACGCAGCTGATCGTGATGTATGATGACATCAGCCTGGATCCCGGCCGGATCCGGGTCCGCGCGAAAGGTTCCGCGGGCGGGCACAATGGGATGAAGAGCATCATCGACCTGCTTGGGACGGATCATTTCCTGCGGGTCAGGATCGGTACGGGACACCAGCCGGAAGCCTATGCGCAGGTTGACTGGGTGCTGGGGCATTTTCCTCTGTCAGAACGGGTAACGATGGCAGAGGCCTTCGAGAAGGCTGCGCAGGCCGCGCAGGCTTTGCTGACCCAGCCGCCTGAGAGGGTGATGAGCGAATATAACGCTGTGGAGAGCCAGACATGATTCAAGCACTGTATGCGCCGATGGAAGAAATGGAAGCATTTACCCAGATCCGGCGCAGAATGCAGAAAAAACCACATCAGGGAATGATTCTTGCAGGCGGCTGCATAGATTCCCAGAAGGCGCACCTGATCGGGTGCCTTGCCAGGGACTATCCGGTCACCTGCATTATTGCGCCTGATGATCTGAGAGCGCGGGAAATCTGTGAGGACTACCGGGTTTTTGACCGGAACGTGCTCCTCTATCCGGCGCGTGATTTTCTTTTCTTCCAGGCAGACCTGGCAAGCCGGACGCTGACGACGCAGCGGATCCGCTGCATGAAGGCTCTCGCGGAGATTACCTCCGGCCTGGGCAGTGAGCGGGTCACGGTGGTGCTGACCCAGCGGTCCCTGATGAGCCACTGCATGAAAGCGGAGGATTGGATGGATGCGATCCGGTCCTATGCGGAAGGGGACGAGATCGATCCGCAGGAGGAAAAGCAGGTCCTGTCCCTGATGGGATATGAGAGAGTTGATATGGTGGAAGCGCCGGGACAGTATGCGTCCCGTGGCGGCATTCTTGATGTCTACCCCCTGACGGAGGAAAACCCGGTCCGGATCGAGCTGTGGGGAGATGAGATCGACAGTATTCGATATTTCGATGTGGAGTCGCAGAGGACGAAGGAACAGACGCAGGGGGTGCGGATCTATCCGGCGGCTGAGTTTGTGACCTCACACGCGATCACGACGAAGGGACTGGAGCGGATCCGGAAGGAAGCGCTCGCGCAGGAAAAAAAGTTCAGGCAGCTGCAGCAGTCTGAGGAGGCAGCGCGCGCGGCCAGAATCGCGAAGGATGCCAGGGAGCGCATCGAAGACTTCGGGGATACTTCTGTCATGGAAGGGCTGTGCGATTATTTCTATCCCGACGCGGTGTCCCTGCTGGATTATTTCCCGGAGGGAACTGTGTTCTTCATGGATGAACCGTCCCGCGCTTCCCAGAGTACGAAGGAGGCGGAGGAAGAATTCAGAAGCAGCCTCTCGCACCGGCTGGAGAAGGGATATGTTCTGCCGGGACAGGCAAATATGCTCTTTACAGGGAAGCAGATCGAGGGAAGGCTGTCTGAGAGAGGGCTTATCGGCCTGACGACGCATTCCGGGGCAAAATGCCCTTATCCGGTTGCCGGACGGTATGAGATCCAGGCCGCAGGCTGCGGTGTCTACAACAGCAATTTCGATATGCTGGTGAAGGACCTTGCACGCTATAAAAAACAGAAAGCACGAGTCGTCCTGCTCTGCGCGTCCAGGACCAGAGGACAGCGCCTGGCCCGCGACCTGACCGACAACGGCGTCATTTCATTTTACTCGGAAAAGGAAGACCGCGTTCTTCAGGGCGGGGAGGTCATGGTAACCTACGGGAATACGCACCGGGGATACGAGTACCCGATGCTGAAGTTTGCCGTATTGAGTGAGTCGGATATTTTCGGACACGAGAGGAAAAAGCGCCGCAAGACAGCAAAGAGCGGAAAAACCATCGCGTCCTTCACACAGCTGCATCCCGGGGATTATGTGGTTCATGAAAATCATGGAATCGGCATCTACCGGGGGATCGAACAGATTCTGTCCGACGGCGTACAGAAGGATTACATGAAGATCGAGTATGCCGGGAATTCGAATCTGTATGTCCTGGCTTCGCAGCTGGACCTGATCCAGAAGTATGCCGGATCCGATGCGAGAAAACCCCGCATCTCGAAGCTGGGAGGAGAGACCTGGTCGCACACCAAGTCCAGAGTCCGGGCGGCGGTTGAGGAGGTGGCACAGGATCTGGTGGATCTGTACGCGGTGCGGGCGAACCGGAAGGGATATGCCTACGGGCCGGACACCTCCTTCCAGACAGAGTTTGAGGAGCTGTTTCCCTTCGAAGAGACACAGGACCAGCTGCAGGCGATCGAGGATACCAAGAAGGATATGGAGTCTTCAAAGATCATGGACCGCCTGATCTGCGGAGATGTGGGGTACGGGAAGACGGAGATTGCCATCCGGGCTGCCTTCAAGGCGGTATGCGAGAGCCGGCAGGCCGCGTTTCTGGTGCCGACGACAATCCTCGCGCAGCAGCACTACAACACATTCCTCCAGAGAATGAAGGACTATCCGGTCCGCATCGGCATGCTGAGCCGGTTCAATACGAAAGCGGAGACTGACCAGACACTGAAGGGACTGGCTTCCGGCCTGATCGACATCGTGATCGGAACGCACCGGCTGCTCTCGAAGGACGTGAAGTTCAAGGATCTGGGCCTTCTGATCATCGACGAAGAACAACGATTCGGCGTCGCGCATAAGGAAAAGATCAAGAAAATGCGCAGTGATGTGGACGTCCTGACGCTGACCGCTACACCGATTCCCCGCACGCTCCACATGAGCCTTGCGGGAATCCGCGACATGAGTGTTCTGGAAGAGGCTCCGCAGGACCGCCTGCCGATCCAGACCTTTGTCATGGAATACAACGATGAGACAGTCCGGGAGGCGATCATACGGGAGATCGCGCGCGGCGGACAGGTCTATCTGGTCTACAATCATGTATCGACCATTGCCGATATGGCCGCCAGGGTGGCGGGACTGGTACCGGAGGCACACGTCGTCTATACGCATGGCAAGATGCCTTCCAACAAGATAGAAGATATCATGTACGACTTCATCAACCGGGAGGCAGACGTGCTGGTGACGACAACGATCATCGAGACCGGTCTGGATATCGCAAATGTCAACACGATGATTATCTGTGACGCGGACCGTCTGGGACTCAGCCAGCTCTATCAGCTGCGCGGCCGCGTGGGACGGTCAAACCGGACCGCGTACGCATTTCTCATGTACAAGCCGGACCGGATTCTCGCTGACGCGGCGGAGAAAAGACTCGGCGCCATCCGGGAATACACGGAGCTGGGATCAGGCTTTCGGATTGCCATGCGGGATCTTGAGATCCGCGGTGCAGGAAACCTGCTGGGGAAGGCACAGTCCGGCCATATGGCTGAGGTCGGCTATGATCTTTACTGCAAGCTGCTGAACCAGTCCGTGATGAGGCTCAGGGGGGAAACGGAGATACATGATGAGTTCGAGACAACGCTGGACCTGAATATCGACGCATTTCTTCCGGACTTCTACATCCCGAATGAAAACCAGAAGCTGGATCTGTATAAGCGGATCGCTTCGATCACAGGGGAAGCGGATTACGAGGATATGCTGGACGAGCTCATGGACCGGTACGGGGAGCCGCCGGTCAATGTGCAGAACCTGCTGAAGGTGGCACTGCTCAGGAGCATGGCACATGACTGCTTCCTTACGGAACTGTCCCAGAAGGGGCCGGAGCTTCGGTTTACCTTCTGGCAGAAGGCACCGCTTGATGTGGACAGGATCGGTCCCTTTATGGGGAAATATCAGCGAAGGCTGCGGTTTGTGGCCGGTCCACATTCATATTTCACATATGCCCTTCCGCTGAAGGGAGGCATCGTCCCTGACGTACTGGCGCAGACGCAGGAGCTGATCAAGGATATGAAGCAGGAACTGTTCTGAGAGACAGCCCCGCAGCAGCAGGCAAGATCGAGAGGCAGCCCCGCAGCAGCCGGCAAGATTGAGAAGCAGCTCCGCAACAGCCGGCAAGATTGAGAAGCGGCCCCTCAACAGCCGGTAAGATCGAGAGGCAGCCCCTCAACAGCTGGCACAGGGATCCTGAGCGAAGACTTTCGGGGGTCGGAGCGAAGGATCCCTGTGCCAGCTATACTGGGGCTGCAACCAATGAATTGCTGTGCCGGCTGTTGCGGACTACAACTAAGGGATCCTTGTGCCAGCTATACCGGGGCTGCCTCTCAAAATTACACCGGGGCCGCCTCCCAAAATTGCGGTTGAAGTTCCCGTGCAAACCATTTATAATATTCGGGTGTCCTCTGAGACAAGGATTAGGTAACAAGAAGGAGAAGAGTCAGATGAAAAAGGTATGGAAGAAGGGTGCGGCTCTGGCACTTGCAGCTGTGATGTGCGCGGGCGCCCTGAGTGGATGCGGAAAGGATGCGGAAGGAATTTCGGCTTTTACATATAATGGAAAGAAGGTAGACGCAGACTTTACCAATTTTGCGCTTCGTTATGAGCAGTCCAAATTGGACGATCTTTATGCTTACTACGGATCGATGATGCAGCAGGATATCTGGGCGATGGATGACGGCCAGGGACTGGGCATTTCCACCTGGGATAACTTCAAGACGAACATCGGGGAAGATATCGAGAAGATGCTTCTGGCGGAGGATCACGCTGCTGATTATGACGTATCCCTGTCAGATGATGAGAAGAAGGCCATCACGGATGCGGCAGCGCAGTTCATCGCGAACAACGATGAGAAGGCCCTTGCTTCCATGAGCGCGACGCAGGAGACGGTTGAGCGCTATCTGACGCTCTGCGCGATCAAGGCGAAGGTTGAGGTTGGAATGACTGTTGACGTTGACACGAATGTGTCTGACGAAGAAGCGGCGCAGAGAACGGTTGATTACATCCGTTATACGCCGACGACAGAAGCTCAGACGGAGACCGAGTCTGAGATGTCTGAGACTGAGGCGGACGTGGAGAATACGGTTCAGACGGAAGCAGACGTACAGGCGCTGACCGAGGGTGAGACCAGTGTCGTTGAGACAGAGGCATCGAACAAGACGAAGTCCTCTGACACGGAGAAGGCTGAGACCGAGCCTGCGCAGGCTGAGACGGAAGCAGCACAGGCACCGGAAGAGACCGAGAGTGAAGATCCTGCGATGGCGGAGGCGAAAGCGAAGTACCGCGAGATGGCACAGGAGAAGCTCGATGAGATTACGAGCGGCAAGACTGACTTTGAAGCAGCAGCCGCTGCGGTGACAGATGAGGCGGTTCCGGGCGTAACGAACTCTTCCTTCACATTCGGCAAGGATGATGATTATCCGGATGCGGCGATTATCGAGGCGACCAATGACCTGGAGGATGGTGCGGTTGTGGACCATCTTGTTGAGGCATCCGATTCCTACTATATCCTCTGTGTGAAGGCTGCGTTTGATGAGGACGCGACCGAGGACAAGAAAGAAGAGATTGTCAGACAGCGCAAGCAGGACAAGATCGATGAGATCTACGAAGGGTGGATGGCCGATACGAAGTTTGAGACCGATACCGAGAAGCTTGCTGCCATTCTGAAGGACCGCAGCTATTCTGCTCCGGCCTCCGATGAGACGGAAGCTGTGGCATCGACCGAGGCGGAGACAGGCAGGTTGGGACCGGCTTCTCTGGAGACAGAGCTCCATCTGGAGGTGACCTACGAGACGGAGATTACCGTTGAGACAGAGACGGAAGAGGAATAACAGGAGTTATAATGACGGCAGGACCAGGTCCTGCCGTTTTGCACAGCTTCCGGCCGCATGCCGGGGGCGTGCAGAGAAACGGATGGAAGCGGATTGATCAAGGAGACGGGCCGGTCAGGCAGGAGGGATGAAAGGAATGAAGCTGCTGGAAGATCGTATCAGGAAAGACGGCATTGTCAAGGAAGGCGATATCCTGAAGGTGGACAGCTTTCTGAATCATCAGATGGATGTAGATCTGTACAATAAGATGGGCGAGGAATTCCGCCGGCTGTTCGCGGACCGGCCGGTGAACAAGATTCTGACGATTGAGGCGTCCGGGATCGGTATTGCGGTGATTACCGCGCAGCATTTTCACGTGCCGGTTGTTTTCGCGAAGAAGGCACAGAGCGTGAATCTGGACGGTGAGATCTACACTACAAAGATTGAATCCTTTACGCACAAGAGAACCTATGACGTGATCGTATCGAAGAAGTTCCTCAGCAGTGATGACCATATTCTGATCATCGATGATTTCCTTGCCAATGGCTGCGCGGTGAACGGACTGATTGACCTGATTCTTTCAGCAGGCGCGACCGTTGAAGGCGTTGGCATCTGCGTTGAGAAAGGCTTCCAGACAGGCGGAGAGCTGATCCGCAGCAAGGGAATCCGCGTGGAGTCCCTGGCTATCATCGAGCGTATGGATGCGGCGACCGGTGAGATTGTTTTCCGGGAGCAGGGATAAAATGATTATTCCGGATCTGCGCAGGCGGGTGTAGTTTTCAGCGCAGCCTTAAGTGCAGCCGCAGCAACAGCTGCGGTGCAGAGCGGATCAAGATGGCATGAAAAAACAGACGGCGCTTGGCCGTCTGTTTTTCAATGGAAACAGGGAAACACCCTGCCGCCTGAAGTCATGCGTTATTTGGACAATTCGCTGGTGCAGAATCCGCATCTGGTCGCCTCGATCGGAACCTCGTTCTTGCAGAACGGGCAGATCTTGGTGGTCGGTGCCTTCTCCGGCTCCGGCTTGCGCAGTTTATTCATGCCCTTGATGACAAGGAACAGGACGAACGCGACGATGAGGAACTGCAGGACGTTCTGGATGAAGCTGCCGTATGCGAATACAGCCGCTCCTTCTTCCTTCGCCTGGGCAAGACTCTTGTAAGAGCCGCCGTCCAGCGCTACGAAGAGGCTTGTGAAATCGATCTTGCCGGTCGCAAGAGAGATGACAGGCATAATAATGTCATCTACGAGCGAGCTGACGATCGTGTTGAAGGCTCCGCCGACGATGACACCGACTGCCATATCCATGACGTTGCCGCGCATGATGAATTCTTTGAATTCACTGATCATTCCCATAAAACTCAACTCCCTTCTGTGTAAGCAGTTACAATAGCTGTGAAACCAAAACAGTTACAAATTGGACTGGAATCAGTATAGCATGGATTGCGGACGTATTCCATGATAAACTATTGCTGTATTTCGATTTTTCATCCAGAAAGGATAGCTCGGATCACATGAAATTTCTGCATATTGCGGATGTCCATCTTGGCTGTGAACCGGATGGCCGTTTTGAGTGGGCAAAGGAGAGAAAGAGAGAGCTCTGGGAGACCTTCCGGGATTCGATCGCGGATGCGGAGAAGGAGCGGGCAGACCTTGTTCTGATTGCGGGGGATCTGTTCCACCATACACCGGATCTGCAGGAGCTTCGGGAAGTGAATTATCTGCTGGGGTCCTATCCGCGGATCTGTTTTGCGCTGATTGCGGGAAACCATGACTGCTGCAGTCCGCAGAGCGCATGGGAAAGCTTTGAATTTGCCCCGAATGTGGCGTTTCTGGGAAGCCGGCAGGCAGAGTGCATCCGGTTCCCGGCCCTGTCCTGCGAGGTATACGGCTTTTCTTATGACAGGAGCCGGATTCCCCAGAATCTGTATGACAGGCTGCGTCCTTCTCAGAATGAATTCTTTCACATTCTGCTGGCCCATGGCGGGGACCGGGACCACATCCCGATCGATCCGCAGGCACTGGAGAGGTCGGGATTCGACTATATCGCGCTGGGGCATATCCACAAACCTTCCGTGGTGCTTCCGGGCAAGGCACTCTATCCGGGCGCGCTGTCTCCGATTGATGCCGGGGATGAGGGACCGCACGGCTATCTGATCGGGGAGACGCATGGAACCTCCGTGGAGGTTCATTTTGTCAAAAAGGCACTTCGCGAATATGTATCCATCGTTGTAAGCGCGGACGAGTCGGACACGGTATTCTCCATGCGCGACAAGGTGCAGGCTGTGGTGGGACAGCGGGGGAAGGAAAATATCTACAGGGTTGTCATCCGGGGACAGAGACAGCCCGGGGTACAGTTTGATACAGACCTGATCCGGTCTGCGGGAATGATACTTGATGTTGCGGACGAGTCTGTTCCGGCTTTCCATCTGCAGGAGCTGAAGGAACGGTATCGCGGACAGCTGATCGGACGTTATATTGAGAGCTTCGAGGGAGCGCAGAGAGGATCGGTTGAGGAGAAGGCCCTGCACGCCGGGCTGGAGGCCCTGCTGTCGCAGGGGATGGGACAGGCATAGATGGAGATTATTCAGCTGCATTTAAAGCATTTTGGCAGGTTTACGGATTACCGCCTGGACATGCATGCAGGGATCAATATCATTTCCGGCGGAAATGAAACCGGGAAGAGTACGCTGCATGCCTTTATCCGGGCGATGCTCTACGGGATTACCAGAAACCGGTCGCGCAGCCTGGACGAGTATCAGCTGCGGGAACCATGGGAGAATCCTTCCTGGTTTGCCGGTTCCATGAAGCTTCTGTATAAAGGGAAGATCTACCGGATCGACCGCAATTTCTCCCGCAGGGAGGAAAGCGTGGAGGTTGTCTGTGAGACGGACGGAACAAAGGCCGAGGATCCGTATGCGGCCATCCGGTATTTTGTGGGAGGCCTTGCGGAGGAGGACTTCGACAATACTGTCTACATCCGCCAGGCGCAGGCCGCGTCCGGTGCCCGGCTCGGGGAGCGCCTCAGAAACTGCATGGTCAACATGGAACATACAGCGGACACTTCCCTTGATGTTTCCGCTGCGCAGGAGTATCTGAAAAAGAAGAAGAAGGGGCTTGAGAAGGAAAAGCGCGAAGCGCTGGAGGAGATAGAGCGCCGGATCCGGGAAATGACGCAGGAGTCGGCGTACGTGAACCGGGATATGGAGCGGCTTCTGGAGAAGCGGCTTGATGAGAATGCCCGGAAGGAGGAGACGCTTTCCTTTGAGCGTGTCGGCGATGTACAGACAGATGCCGGTCCTAAAGCGAGGCAGGCAGATCAGGAGACCGGACAGGGGCCTGAAACAAAAGAGCCCGCCGGCCAGGCGCATGCCCAGGACGCAGAAGCTGCCGGCCAGGGGCCTGCCCGGGATGCAGAAGCGGACGGCCAAGGGCATGCCACGGATGCAGAAGCTGCCGGCCATACGGAATCCGGGCGCGCCCAGAGTGCAGAGTCTTCCGGACATGCAAAGGCCGGGTCTGCAGCCGGAGAGCAGAAAGCGGATACGGAGGATCCGGCTGAGAGCGCGGAGCCGGAAGAGAGGGAGGAAACCGACGGGGTTCTGCTTCCGGCGGCGGTGTTTTTGTCATTTATCACGGCTGTGCTGATGATCGTCTGCGCAGTGATCACAACGGACCACAGGATGCGATATGCGGCGATCGCAGGTGCCGTCCTGGTCGGAATTGTCGCGTTCAGCCTGCTCTGGCGGATCCTTCACCCGGTATCCGGGGAGGAGCGGATCAGAAGGCGGCTGAAGCGGGAAGCATTTCTCAACCGCCATCTGGGATTCCGGGAGGATCCGGATGATCCGGCTGACCGGGAGGAAGCGATGCGCCGCGAGCAAAGAGCGCGGGATCAGATTCTCAGGGTCAGGGAAGAGGAAGCCAGGAAAGAACAGCTTCGTGAAAAGCTGCGCCGGGCGCGGATAGAGAAGGAGCTGGCGCTGAGAGAAAAAGAGGACACAGAGCAGCGTGGCCGTGACGTGGAACGGATCGCCCGGGCACAGGTGCTCGACAGAGAGATCTCGCTCAGACGGCAGAAGCTGGATGAACTGAAGGAAGAGTTGGAGGGATTGTACCGGAAGAAGGCTGCCCTGGCATCGTATGATGAGGAGATCAGTGCCATTGAGATGGCGCTGAGCCGGATCCGGGAACTGTCGGGCAGTATATACCACGAGAGCGGGGCCGGCTTTGAGAAGGAAGTGTCAGCGCTTCTGTCGGGACTGACAGACGGACATTATACCCGGATCGCGCTGGATGATAAAAATGTGGTCATGCTGAATACACCGGACAGGCTGCTGACGCTGGAGCAGGTCAGCTATGGAACGATGCAGCAGGTGTACTTCGCCCTGCGGCTTGCCGCGGCAGGATTTCTGTCGGGAGACTCCGAGGTTCCGATCATCCTCGACGAGCCTTTTGCGATGTATGATGAGAAACGTCTGGAGAGCGCGCTCCGCATTCTGTCCGGCAGCGCGAGGCAGGTGATTCTGTTCACCTGTCAGTCAAGGGAGCTGGATATGCTGTCGAATATGGGCCTTGCTTGACTTTTGTCTCTGCGATGGGTATGATTTCACCGTTGCGGATAATCTATTACAAGTGAGGCAGGGAAAAGATGGTACAAAAGACTCTTTCCAGGGAACTGGCAGGCAATACTTATCCAGGACGCGGGATCGTGATCGGACGCTCTGAAGACGGACGGCATGCGGTGGCCGCGTATTTTATTATGGGCAGGTCCGCGAACAGCCGGAACCGCATCTTCGTCGCGGACGGTGAGGGGATCCGCACACAGGCATACGATCCGTCAAAAATGGAGGATCCCAGCCTGATCATCTATGCGCCGGTGCGTGTCCTCGGGACAAACACGATCATCACGAACGGGGATCAGACAGACACGGTCTATCAGGGACTGATGGACGGGAAAACCTTCGGCGAAGCTTTGAAGGTACGCACATTTGAGCCGGATGCGCCGAACTACACGCCCCGGATCTCCGCGCTGATGGATATCCGCGGCGGTGTATATGAATATAAGATGCATATCATCAAGACGGTGGACGGGGATGCGTCCTCCTGCGCGCACTTCACCTTCTCTTATGAGAATCCGAAAGCGGGCGAGGGGCATTTTATCCACACCTACATGTCGGACGGCAATCCGCTTCCCAGCTTTGAAGGAGAGCCGGAGCGCGTCGACATCAGCGGAGACATCGATGCGTTTACGGACCTTCTCTGGGAGAACCTGAACGCGGAGAATAAGGTTTCCCTGTTTGTACGGTATATCGATATCCAGACCGGGGAATATGAGTCGAGAATCGTCAACGCGAATGGCTGAAGCGCCGGATTTTGTCCGCGGCCGCGAAGCGGCATGCTGCATGACCGGCATGATAAGAAGGAGTATTGTATGATGAATGAAATGACCCTGAAGTATGGCTGCAACCCGAACCAGAAGCCGTCCCGCGTCTTCATGCAGGATGGAAGTGACCTGCCGGTTGAAGTACTGAACGGAAAGCCGGGATACATCAACCTTCTGGATGCGCTGAACGGCTGGCAGCTGGTCAGTGAACTGAAGCGGGAGACCTCTCTTCCCGCGGCTGCTTCTTTCAAGCATGTATCGCCTGCCGGCGCGGCGGTCGGCCTTCCGCTGACGGACGTGCTCCGGAAGATCTACTGGGTGGATGACCAGAAGGAAGATCTTTCGCCGCTGGCCTGTGCCTATGCCAGAGCGCGCGGGGCGGACCGGATGAGCTCTTTCGGAGATTTCATCTCTTTGTCGGATGTGTGCGACGAGGACACGGCTAACCTGATTCAGCGTGAAGTGTCGGATGGCGTGATCGCGCCGGGGTATACCGACAGGGCGCTGGAGATTCTGAAGGGAAAGAAGAAGGGCAATTACGTCGTTCTGAAGATGGACGCTTCCTACCAGCCGCAGGCGCTGGAACAGAAGATGGTCTATGGAATTACGTTTGAGCAGGGAAGACAGAATCTTGTCATCGACGATGATTTCCTGAAGAATATCGTTACGAAGAACAAGGATCTGACCGAGGCCGCGGTCCGGGATATCAAGATCTCCCTGATCACCCTGAAGTATACACAGTCCAATTCCGTCTGCTTCGTCAAGGATGGGCAGGCGATCGGTATCGGCGCAGGACAGCAGTCCAGAGTACACTGTACCAGGCTGGCCGGATCCAAGGCGGACAACTGGTATCTGAGACAGTATGAGAAAGTCCTGAACCTTCCGTTCCGCTCTGATATCAAAAGAGCGGACAGGGACAACGCGATTGACGTCTATATCGGTGAGTGGCCCGAAGATGTGCTCTCGGACGGCGCATGGCAGAGAGTCTTCACCCGGAAACCGGAAGCGCTTACGAAGGAAGAGAAGAGAGCCTGGCTGGACACCATGGAGGGTGTGACGCTGGGATCGGATGCATTTTTCCCGTTCTCTGACAACATTGACCGCGCGTATAAGAGCGGCGTGAAGTATGTTGCCGAGCCGGGCGGAAGTGTCCGCGATGATCTGGTGATCGAACGCTGCGATGATTATGGCATGGTGATGGTGTTTACCGGAATCAGGCTGTTCCATCACTGAGATCCGCCAGGGGCGTTGAAAATGAAAGAAAGACAGTACAGGAAAGGTTGGGAAGATGTATCAGATTGATTATAAGAATCCGGTTCATGTACACTTCTGCGGAATCGGCGGAATCAGTATGAGCGGGCTGGCATCGGTTCTGCTCGGAAGAGGATTTACCGTGACAGGCTCTGACGCGAAGCTTTCTCCGCTGACGGAGCTCCTTGCCAGGCAGGGCGCGAAGGTATTCTGCCCGCAGAGCGCTGAGAATATTTCGAAGGACATCGATGTGATGGTGTGTACCGCCGCGATCCATCCGGACAATCCGGAATATGCTGCGGCGCTTTCAGCCGGGATCCCGATCCTGACAAGAGCGCAGCTGCTCGGACAGATCATGGATCACTATGAGAATTCCGTCGCTGTCTCCGGCACGCACGGGAAGACGACGGTCACATCCATGCTTTCGTGTATCCTCCTGAGCGCGGATCTGGATCCTACGATTTCGGTCGGCGGAATCCTGAAAGAGATCGGCGGAAATATCCGTGTCGGACGCTCGGAGAACTTTATCACGGAAGCGTGCGAGTACACGAACAGCTTCCTCAGCCTGAAACCGAAGATTGGACTGATTCTGAACATAGACGCGGACCATCTGGATTTCTTCAAGGATCTGGATGACATCCGCCATTCTTTCCACCGCTTTGCCCAGAATATCAAAGAAGGCGGGACGCTGATCCTGAACGGCGCGATTCCTCATCCGGAGGAGATCACGGAAGGAATCTGTGCCAGGGTGATCACCTATGGAACGGAAGACGCGGACTATGCTGCCGGGGAGATCACATATGACGCGTTCGGGGCAGGCACCTTCCATGTTTTCCGTCATGGTGAGGATCTGGGCTGTTTCACCCTTCATGTGCCCGGGAAGCACAATGTTTCGAACGCAGTGTGTGCCATCGCCGCAGCGGATCAGATGGGGATTGCCATGGAGCATTGCCGAAAGGGCCTGGACGCGTTCCATGGAGCAGACCGCAGATTTGAGATCAAGGGAACGCTCAGAAACGGGGCGGTTGTCATTGATGATTACGCGCACCATCCGACGGAGATCCGCGCAACCCTGGAAGCTGCCGGCAATTATCCGCACAAAAAGATCTGGTGCGTCTTCCAGCCGCACACCTATACGCGGACTAAGGCACTGATGAACGGGTTCGCGGATGCTCTGTCCATCGCGGACGAGGTGGTCCTTGCGCCGATCTACGCTGCACGGGAGACAGACAACCTGGGAATCAGCTCTGACACACTGCGTCAGAACATCGCGAACCGTGGAACCGATGCCTGGTACTTCCCGGACTTTGAGAGGATTGAAGACTTCCTGCTCGGGCATGCCGAAAGCGGCGATCTTGTCATCACCGTCGGGGCCGGCGACGTCGTCCGCGTCGGGGAAGAGATGCTGGCGAAGGATGCAGAGGGCAGGGAAGAATAGAAAAGTTCGAATCGCCTGTGGACGGTACTGAGGGCCACACAAGGAGGACATAAGCGCGAGCGGCCCTCCGGTGTGGCCCTCAGTGCCGTCCGCTGGAGGATCACTTGCTTTCGCTACGTCACATATATATGTGGATTTCTTTGTAGATAAGTCGTGGACAGATCCTCTTATAAGAATCTGTCGGATATGTTATACTGCAAGCGTCGGCTGCGCTATGCCATAGGGAGACGGCAGAGCGCAGCTGTGTGGCTTAAGGGGCCAGGGGGAGTGAGTATGCGGTCATACACGATCTGGATCGGTAAGGGGGATAGTCTAAGCAGGAAAGGCGGTGTTTTCATGCGGGTTCATCTGCCGGAGAACGGCGGCGTGACCATGATTGAGAACACATTTATCGATCAGTTCATGCCCTCGTCAAGCGGGGATTTTGTAAAAATATACCTGTATTTGCTTCGCTGCGCACAGAGCGGACAGACGGATATCTCGATCGCGGAGATAGCGGATGCGCTGCATTATACTGAGTCAGATGTCAGGCGGGCCATGGGGTACTGGCAGAAACAGAATTGCCTGGATCTTGTGGAGGACGCTGATGAGGAACTGAGCCAGGAGAAAGATACGACACAGGTCCGGAATCCGGAACCGGCGCAGAAGACAGAGCCGGACAATGCTGTTTCGGGAAATAAGATAACGGAGTTTCGCCCTGCGCAGAAGTATTCCAAGGATGAGCTGCGCAGTCTGATCTTTGTTGCGGAGAATTATCTGGGCCGTCCTTTGTCCGTTTCGGAACAGGAAACGCTGGTTTATTTCATTACAGATCTTGGGATGGATATCGACCTGGTCGATTATCTGCTGGATTACTGTATCTCGATGAACCACACCAGCTTTCATTACATCCGCAAGGTTGCGGTGAACTGGGCGCAGCAGGGGATCAGCAGTGTGGAACAGGCCCGGAAGGAGGGTTCTTCAGTCCGGGCGGAGTATTACGCGATTTTCCGCACGCTTGGAATCCGGGATCATGAGCCGACTCCGGCAGAGAAGGAGTATATGGACCGCTGGCTTGTCGAGTACGCGCTCTCCATGGAACTGATCCTTCTGGCATGCAGACGTACCATCCTGCAGACCGGGAAGGCCCGGCTGTCATACGCGGATTCTATCCTGAGAAGCTGGAACAGAAGCGGTGTCCGGACGATCGCGGACGTGGAGAAGCTGGATCAGGCGCACGAGCTTACGGTAAGCCAGGCGCAGGCATCTGCACAGACTGCTGCAGGGAAGTATGCCGGCGGTGGATTCACAGGCCGTTTCCTCAATTTTGAGCCATCGGGTACCGACTGGAACGCGGTCGCGGACAGTGTCATGAGGGCGCAGGAAGAACAGGAGAGGGTACCACAGGAGTCCTGACGGATGGGAATAACAAATTCACAGTATGACGCGGTCATGCGCGTCTACGAAAAAAGACGGATCGACAACCACCATGTCGAGGAGGCACGCCGGACGGAGGCTTATGAAGCAATTCCGGAGCTGGCGCAGCTCGACAGGGCGGTTGCTTCTTTGTCTGTTGAGACAGTGAGAAAGTCTCTGGCACAGGATCAAAGCCGGGAGACGGCTGCGTTTGCAGCTTCTTTGCATGAGCGTATGGTGGAAGCGGCCGGAGGAATGGAACCCGGTCAGCGGCGCAGGGCTTTGCTGGCAGCGCATTCATTTCCGGAAGACTACCTGGACCCGGTGTATACCTGTCCCGACTGCAAGGATACCGGCCGGATCGGCTCAAAGCACTGCCATTGCTTTGAGAAGGAGCTGATCGCTCTGTTCTATACACAGTCGGGTCTTTCGCAGATTCTCCGGGAGGAGAACTTTGACACCTTTGACCCGGAATGCTACCGGACGGACCTGATTGATGAAAAAACCGGAAAGAGCTCGAGACAGATCATGACGGCTGCCCTGCAGACCTGCAGGCGGTTCGCGGACGAATATGGAAGCGAAGACCGGAAACGCTATCTGATGCTGACGGGGCCGACAGGACTTGGAAAAACATTCCTGACGCACTGTATCGCGAAAGAGCTCATTGACAAAGGCCGCTCTGTCATCTATTATTCAGCCGGCGAGCTGTTTGACCTGCTCGCGAAAGACCGGTTTGGCAGGGCGCAGGAGGATTCGGAGGAATATGGGCAGGAAATGCTTTCCGGGTGTGACCTTCTGATCATCGATGATCTCGGAACGGAACTGATGAACAGCTTTGTCGGAACTGCGTTTTTCCAGCTTCTGAATGCGCGCATAGCCAGTGGAAAGGGGATTGTCCTTTCGACGAATCTCTCCCCGCTGGAGATCGGCAGAGTATATTCTGACCGCATCTCTTCGCGCATTATGGAGCATTTTATCCTGATCCGGGTCTTCGGGGAGGACATCCGTGTCCGGAAGCGGATCAGAAAACACTGAGAGAACTGCGCGGCATAGTTTTGAAACAGGAGGACGGCACAATATGCAGATCGGCACAAAGAACGCCAGGACAAAAGCCTCGAAGACGAAGGCGTCCGGGACGAAGAATCCCCTGACGAAGCGTGTCAGTACAAGGGCGGCCGCAAAGAAGAATAAAGATGTGCTTCCCATCGGGGATCTGGGAATTATTGCTCTGGAGTCCAGCCAGGAAATGGGCCGCAAGATCAATGACTATATTGTGGAGTGGCGGACCGAACGGGAGCATAAGCATTCCACCCATCCGCAGCTGACCGGATATGTCCGCGACAATTACCTGATCCGCACACAGACGCCAAGATTCGGTTCCGGAGAAGGGAAAGCAACGATCTATGATTCGATCCGCGGATACGATATCTTTCTGCTGCTTGATGTGTGCAACTACAGCATCACCTATACCATGCGGGGACAGACAAACCATATGTCTCCTGATGATCATTTTATTGATCTGGAGCGTATCATCGCCGCGATCGGCGGCAAGGCGCGCCGCATCAATGTGATCATGCCGTATCTGTATGAAAGCCGGCAGCACCGCCGTTCCGGCCGCGAGTCTCTGGACTGCGCGCAGGCGCTGAAGGAGCTGGTCCGCATGGGGGTTGACAACATCATTACATTTGACGCGCATGATCCCCGCATTCAGAACGCGATCCCACTGTCCGGATTCGAGAATTTCCTTCCGACATACCAGTTTATCAAGGGACTGTTCCGCGCGGCACCTGATTTTTCCGTATCCCCGGACAGCCTGATGATTGTCAGCCCGGACGAAGCGGGTACTTCACGCGCGGTCTATATGGCCAATGTCCTTGGCGTGGACATGGGCATGTTCTACAAGAGAAGGAATTATACCCTGACGGTGAAAGGGGAGAATCCGATTGTTGCCCATGAGTTCCTGGGCGCGAGCGTGAAGGGAAAGGATGTTGTCCTGCTGGATGATATGATTTCCTCCGGGAATACCGCGCTTCAGATTTCACGTGAGCTGAAGGCGCTTGGCGCGAGGCGGATCTTCATCTGCGCAACCTTCGGGCTGTTCACGGACGGGCTGGAGAAGTTTGATGAAGCATGGAAGAACAAGGTGTTCCATTCGATTCTCACAACCAACCTGATCTACCAGAAGGAAGAGCTGCTCGCGAAGCCATATTACCGCAGCTGTGATCTGAGCAAGTTTGTGGCGCTGATCATAGATTCCCTGAATCATGACAGCTCCCTGAGTGATCTGCTGGATCCGGTGGACCGCATCAACCGGTTCCTGAAGAGAAAGGGCGCCAGGCGCTCCTGAACCGAAGAGAAATGGATTTCGAGACAATACGCGCCCGGCGGGCGCGTATTTCAAATCGATCCGGGAATCAGGGCTTTTGACCCTTGCATCATACAAATTTGTTCACAAATAATAGGCCGTGTGCTATACTGTTTGTGATAATATCTCTATTCAGCTTGTTCAGGGGGAAAGACGTGGTTAAGAAAGAGATGATCGCAATGCTGCTGGCAGGAGGGCAGGGCTCAAGGCTCGGTGTCCTGACGGCAAAGGTTGCAAAACCGGCAGTTGCGTTCGGCGGGAAATACCGCATCATTGATTTTCCGCTCAGCAACTGCATCAACTCCGGAATTGACACGGTGGGCGTCCTGACACAGTATCAGCCGCTTCGGCTGAATACGCACATCGGGATCGGCATACCGTGGGATCTGGACCGTAATCAGGGAGGCGTGACGGTTCTGCCGCCATATGAAAAGGTCGGAAAGACTGAGTGGTATACGGGAACCGCGAACGCAATCTATCAGAATCTCGCCTATATGGAGAGCTTCCATCCGGATTATGTGCTGATCCTTTCAGGGGATCACATCTATAAGATGGATTATGAGGTCATGCTGGAGTTCCACAAGTCCCACCATGCCGATGTATCGATAGCCGTGATGCCTGTGCCCCAGGAAGAAGCAGGCAGATTCGGTATCGTTGTTGCCGGTGAGGACGGGACGATCCGGGAATTCCAGGAGAAGCCGGAACACCCGAAGAGCAATCTTGCTTCCATGGGAATCTATATCTTCAGCTGGCCGGTGCTGCGGGATGCGCTGGTTGCCCTGAGCGAACAGGAAGGTTGTGATTTCGGCAAGCACGTGATCCCGTACTGCTTTGAGAGAGGAAAGAATCTTGCGGCGTACGAGTTCAACGGCTACTGGAAAGATGTCGGGACGCTTGGCTCCTACTGGGAGGCAAACATGGAACTGATCGATATCATTCCTGAATTTAACCTTTATGAGGAGTTCTGGAAGATTTATACCAAGAATGATATCATTCCGCCGCAGTATATCTCTTCCGAAGCAAAGGTGTTCCGATGTCTGATAGCGGAAGGAACCGAGGTTTACGGGGACGTTTCGAATTCTATTATCGGCAGCGGCGTGACGATCGAGGCGGGGGCTGTCGTACGGGATTCGATTATCATGCAGAACACTGTCATAAAGGCAGGAGCAGTGATTGACAGGGCGATCATTGCGGAAAATTGCGTCATCGGGCCAAAGAGCGTAGTCGGCTGGGGCGATCAGGCACCAAACAGGGTCAGGCCTGAGATCTATGCTTTTTCGCTTGCAGTGGTCGGAGAAGATACTGTCATACCGGGCGGTGTCAGGATCGGCAGAAATACTGCGGTAACCGGCGTTACCGTTCCGGAGGATTATCCGGACGGCATTCTCGCCAGCGGCGAGATTCTGGATAAGGCAGGTGTTGTGACATGAGAGCAGTCGGTATGATCCTGGCCGGCGGCAACAGCTACCGGATGAAAGAACTGTCCAACAAGAGAGCGATCGCGGCCATGCCGATCGCGGGGTCATTTCGCAGCATAGACTTTGCGCTGAGTTCCATGTCAAACTCCCGCATACAGAAGGTTGCTGTACTGACCCAGTATAATTCAAGATCCCTGAACGAACATCTGTCATCTTCAAAGTGGTGGGATTTTGGACGTAAGATGGGCGGTTTGTATGTCTTTCCGCCAACTGTCACGGTCGATAACAATTTCTGGTACAGAGGTACAGCGGATGCATTGTACCAGAACCTCGATTTCCTGAAGAACTGCCACGAGCCGTATGTTGTCATCGCAGCAGGCGACTGTGTGTACAAGCTGGACTACAACAAGGTCCTGGAGTACCACATCGCGAAGAAGGCTGACATTACGGTTGTGTGTAAGCAGCTGCCCCCGCAGGAAGACGTGACCAGGTTCGGCGTTCTGAAGATGAATGAGGAATGCAGAATAGAGCAGTTCGAGGAGAAGCCGATGGCTTCTGACGCCAATACGATTTCATGCGGCATCTATGTGATCCGTAGGCGTCAGCTCATTGAACTGATTGAGAAGAGCGCGGAGGAGGGAAGGTTCGACTTCGTGCGTGACGTCTTGATCCGCTACAAGAGCGTCAAGAGGATCTATGGGTATAAGATCGACAGTTACTGGAGCAATATCGCCTCTGTGGATTCCTATTACAGGACGAATATGGATTTCCTGAATCCGGAGGTAAGAGATTACTTCTTCCGGCAGTATCCGGAAGTCCACTCCAAGGTTGACGACCTTCCGCCAGCCAAGTATAATCCGGGGAGCGAGGTGAGAAACAGCCTCATCTCCGCAGGGTCGATCATCAATGGATATGTAGAGAATTCTCTCATATTCAAGAATGTATTTGTTGGTGAAAACTGTGTGATCAGGAATTCCATCGTTTTGAACGATGTGTATCTTGGTGACAATGTTCATTTGGAGAATTGCATCGTGGAAAGCCGCGATACCATTCGTGCTAATACATATTACAACGGGGAAGATGGTATCAAGATTGTCATCGAATCAGATGAACGGTACATTTTGTAACAGTTTTGCAAGAAATAGAAAGTCTGATAGGTGTAAAAGGGATGACAATTACTGATGTGAGGGTTAGGAAGATTGCGAAAGAAGGCAAGATGAAAGCGATAGTGTCGGTGACGCTGGACGATGAGTTCGTCGTCCATGACATCAAGGTGATCGAGGGCGAGAAAGGCCTGTTCATCGCGATGCCGAGCAGAAAGACGACTGACGGCGAATACCGTGATATCGCTCATCCAATCAATTCAGAGACCAGACAGCAGATGCAGGATGTCATTTTGCGAGAGTATGAGAAAGCCATTCCGACAGAAGAAGATGCAGAATAAGTAACAATGGCTGCAAAAAGCACCGCGCCCGACCCGGGGCGCGGTGCTTTTTATGCGGAATTCATTTCACAAAACATTTCACAAAAAGTCAAAGCCTGTCATGGTTGCGCTGAACCATTTCAGCGACGATCCGGCGGCACTTCGCGCCGATTCCTTTCAGGTCTTCACGGGACATCCCTTCTACCTCGATGGGAGTGCCGTATTCAATGATCACATGTCCGGCACGTGCCTTCGGGAACTGGCTTTCAAAGCGCTCGCGGCTTCCCACGATGGCGACCGGGACGATCGGGCACTTCGTCTTCGTGGCGATCTTGAAGGAGCCTTCGTGGAATTCGAGCAGCTCGCGTTCGTCCTCCCCGGTCCCGCGCTTTCCCTCCGGATAGATGTACATCGAAACGCCCTGGTTCACATTGTCGATCGCAGCCAGGATCGACTGCAGATTCTGGCGCAGATCTCCATCGATCAGGAACTGGCAGTACAGCCGGCGCATCATGATCGGCATGATGGGAACCTTCGTAAAGTCGTTCTTGGCGATAAAGCCCGTCATTTCCGGGAGCGTCGGGTAACCGAGGATCACGTCCAGGTAGCTGCGATGGTTTCCGATGAACAGGCAGGGCCTGCCGCGCGGAATGTTTTCCCGGCCGATGACATCAAGCTTAACGCCCAGCGGAAAGCTCACCACCCGGAAGGCAAACTGCATGTACCGGAAGCCAAACTTCTCTCCGAAGTGCGGCCACTTCTTCTGAAGCAGCCACTGCAGTCCGAGATAAGGAATGGCGATGATCACAACGAGAACTGCAAATATTACTGCAATAATTGTCCGAATCATAATGTTCTGTCATACACCTTTGTATATCGTTTCAGCCAGTCACGGCGCCAGGCTTCGTCAATGTCCTTCTGCTCATAGCGGAATGCCCAGTTGTCAGCGGCTACGCCGGGCGTATTCATACGTGCTTCATTGCCCAGCTGCAGAAGATCCTGGATCGGGAAGATCGAGAACTTTGCGACAGAGCTCATCGCGAACCGTATGAAATCCAGGGAGACACCGTTTCCGTCGCAGTTTCCCATCAGCCGCACACGGTTTTTCACCTCTTCCCCCTGATGCTGGTACCAGCCGACGGTTGTATCGTTGTCATGGGTACCTGTATAGCAGACACAGTTCGGTGTGTCATAAAAATGAGGGATGTACTTGTTGTCATTCATGTTCTCGAAGCCGAACTGGAGAACCTTCATGCCCGGGAACCCAAACTGATCCCGCAGCTGTTCCACATCTTCCGTGATGAGACCGAGATCCTCCGCGATGATCGGAAGATCCTCGCCGAACTTCTTCTGCATGGCAAGGAACAGCTTTTCACCCGGGCCTTCCTTCCATTCTCCTTCGATCGCGGTTTCGGCATCGGCAGGAACGGCCCAGTAGCTGACGAAGCCCCGGAAATGATCGATTCTGACATAATCGACAAGCTCCAGCTGCCGCTGAAGGCGGCGGATCCACCATTCGTAGCCGGTCTTTTCGTGGTATCCCCAGTCATAGAGCGGATTGCCCCACAGCTGGCCGGTTGCGGAGAAGTAATCGGGCGGGACACCGGCAACCTCGAGCGGATATCCCTTGGAATCGAGCCGGAACAGCTTCCTGTCAGCCCAGACATCACAATTGTCAATCGCCATGAAGATGGGGATGTCGCCGATGATGGCAACCTCATGCTCAGCCGCGTACTGCCGCAGCGCCATCCACTGTTCCTGGAACAGGAACTGTGTGAACTTATAATAACGGATCTCCTGCCGGAGCAGATTGGTATATTCCTTCTTTGCCGCAGCCTTTCCTTCCCGCAGGTCCGCGTCCCAGTCGAGCCAGCAGCGCCCCTGGTTGTAATCCTTCAGGGCACTGAAGAGGGCGAAATCATCGAGCCAGCCGGCATTCTTGCTGATAAATGCCTCGAAGCGCTCAAGCAGCGTCGGCTCCGTGTATTTCTCAGCCGGCGTCTGTGCTTCCAGCTCCAGGAAATGCGCGTATGCCTTCTTCAGAAGGCGCACCTTGAATTCGATGACCTGGCCGTAATCGACCTTCCTTGGATTCCACTGCGGTTCCCCCTCAAAGTCAGCGTCTGTGAGAAGGCCTTCCTTCTTCAGGTCTTCCGGGCTGATGATGTAGGTCTGACCGGCAAACGCGGACAGGCTCTGGTAGGGAGAGTCGCCGAACCCCGTCGGCCCCAGCGGCAGCACCTGCCACAGATGCTGGCCTGTCTCCTCCAGAAAATCGATGAAATCCCGGGCACCCTGTCCCAGGTCGCCGATTCCGTGGGGAGAGGGAAATGAAGTCGGATGCACAAGCACACCGCTCATTCGGCCATGCGGCTGCCAGGAGGCTGTTGTTTGCTTCTTCTTTTCCTGATCCATATCATATACTTCCTTACTGCATATTTTCTGCGGCTGCCACGCACGGACCAGCCGCCGCGAAGCCGACAAAGATCATTTTATCGAAAATGAGCTGATTACGCAACTGAATCGGAAACAGCACTGATCACAGACGCTTCAGACCGGAAACAGAACCATCTCCCTGCCCGAAGAGGATTTCTGATCACAGACGCTTCAGGCCGGAAACAGAACCATCTCCCTGCCCGGAGAGGATTTCTGATCACAGACGATTCAGGCCGGAAACAGAACCATCTCCTTACCCAGAGAGGATTTCTGAGCGCAGACTTTTGGGGGTCGGAGCGAAGAAATCCTCTCTGGGTATAGTTTTTTTGGGGGGGGAGGGGGGACGAAGCGCAGAAATCCTTTCCGGGCATAGCCTCAGCAGAACCCGGATTCGTATTTTGTGGTATGATACAGAAAAGCATAATGATTCTTTAGAATTCTTTTCAACGGCTTTTTCAGGGAAAAGTGTTACACTGATATCCGGAAAAGCAGATTTCAAAACTTCACGGGGGGAACCAGAATGGCGGATACATATACGATTCTCGTCTGCGACGACGAAAAAGAGATAACGGACGCGATTGAGATCTATCTGACGCAGGAGGGCTACGAGGTGCGGAAGGCCTATGATGCCCCGCAGGCGATTTCGATCCTCGAGAAGGAAGAGATCCATCTGCTGATCATGGACGTCATGATGCCGGGGATGGACGGACTCACTGCAGTCCTGAAGATCCGTAAAAACATGAAGTCCAGCATTCCGATTATCATTCTTTCTGCCAAGGGGCAGGACACGGATAAGATCATGGGACTGAATTATGGGGCAGATGATTACATTACAAAACCGTTCAGTCCCCTGGAACTGGTCGCGCGTGTCAAGAGCCAGCTCAGGCGCTACACCAGTCTGGGAACGATGCAGGAAAGTGATGAGAGCAGCCAGAACACATACCACAGCGGAGGCCTGATGATCAATGACGACCGTAAGGAGGTCACTGTGGACGGGAACAGTGTGCGCCTGACAAGGATCGAGTACAACATTCTTCTTCTGCTGCTGAAGAACAAGGGCAAGGTGTTTTCCATTGACCAGATCTATGAGAAGATCTGGAACGAGGAAGCATTCTGCGCCGATAACACGGTCACTGTCCACATCCGCCATATCCGGGAGAAGATCGAGATTGATCCGAAGAATCCCCGATATCTTAAGGTGATGTGGGGAATCGGATATAAGGTGGAGGATCTGGATTCCTGATGAAACACGGCAGTTACAGCTTCGGGTTAAAAGCAGCCATCGTAATCCTTCAGGGGGTATGTGCCGCGGTGATCGCGGCTGCTCTTCTGACAGTCAATTATTGGCTGGACGGAACCTGGCAGTTTTCCCAGCTCGGCCGCTCCTTTGAGGAGTCGGCCGTATTTCTGCGTGACGCAGAGGAGCTGGTCCGGTGGGATGTCAACCGAAGCGTGAACGAAGCACTGTTCAGCACAGGCGGTGTTCCGGACCTGGACAAAAAGATCGATATTCGTCAATACGTTTCCGGCATCAATGATGAAGCGAACAGGAATGAGAACCTGACGTACCGGCTGAGTGACCTGATCAATTATTATCCGAAGACGGAAAAGCTGTTCCGTGTGCTGGAACAGATGACTGCTTCATACGGGGAAAGTCTGGATCCGGGAAGGGAGAATACCTGGGAGAGTCTCGCGCAGGCGGCAGAGTCCTGTGATGTGATCGTACCGGTTTCCGGGTTTACACTCGCCGAGACAGCGCATGCTTCCCAGACGCCCTATGACACCCTTCTGGAGTATTACCAGAATCTGGTGAGGACAAGCAGGGACATTCATGAGCGGTATCTGGCCTATGAAGAGGATCAGCAGACAAAGCAGAACCTCAAAAACACATATGTTCCGAGCAATATCGCCTATTATATCGAGAATACCACGACCAAAGCGTTCTATACGAATCTTGGGGTGAAGGGCGTTGCTGCCGCGCGCGGCGCGGTCAAGGACGATCCCGGCATGACGTCTTTGTTTGACGGGGTCCGTACGATGGACATCATGGTCGCGAATATCGAACTGACCATGAACCAGGAGGCAGCGACGTGGTTTATGGACAAGGTTTTTCTTGGTTCCAATGAGCGTGTGGTCATTGCGGTGAATCCGTCCTATCCTGCCGGAGACAGATTAAGGGATGACTATCTGTCCTACCAGAAGAGAAAGCCGGCTGTCCGCCTGGCCATGGGGTGTGCGCTGACAGCACTCGTTCTGCTTCTGGCGCTTCTTGCGATGAGCGTCGCGACGACCGGGCGCAGCGGGCGGCACATTCTGCTCCCGCTGAAAGGGTTTGACCTGTTCGCGACAGAGATTGCGGCGGGGCTGTGCGTGGTGGGCGCACTGTCATGGTTCTATCTGAGCAGGAGGATTCTGCATACCTGGATCCCTGACCGGTATCGGAATGCATGGATCATCCTGATCGTCGTGGTGGAGTATGAGATCCTTCTGCTGTCCCTTCTGAGCCTGATCCGCCGCATCCGGCATAACAGCCTGTGGCATAACAGTGTCATCAACATGATCCTGCGCGTCAGCTCACAGGTGCTGGAGGCAAGAGCGGCATCGACCAGGATGCTGATCGCGTATGTCCTGGTGATCGTTCTGAATTTCCTGTTTCTGCGATTCTTCGGAACAGTGGGGATTGTCCTTGTCATTGTGGTGGACCTTGCACTGCTTTTGTACCTGCTGCGTGACCAGCTGGGCAAGCTGAGTGTGCGGGCGGGACTGCGGGAGCTGTCCAAGGGAAGGCTGGATTACCGGATTGACACCTCTTCCCTGACCGGGGACAGCCTGGAGATGGCACAGGCGGTCAATGAGATGGGAGACGGACTGCAGGAAGCGGTCGACGCGATGGTGAAGAGTGAGCGCCTGAAAGCGGAGCTGATTACGAACCTTTCCCATGACCTGAAGACACCGCTGACGTCCATTATCAGCTATGTCGATCTTCTGAAGCGGGAGGAGATCGACAATGAGCGGGCGAGAGAATACATTGATATTCTGGACCGCAAGTCTGACAGGCTCAAGAGCCTGATTACGGATCTGATTGATGTAAGCCGGATCAGCTCCGGCAATGTAGAACTGAACATGACGGACCTTGACCTGAGAGCCATGGTTCGGATGGCAGCAGGGGAGTTTGAGGACCGCTTCGAGCAGGCTTGTCTGAAAATGGAGATGGAAGCGGAGAAACCGCTGCCGGTCAGGGCAGACGGTGACATGCTCTGGAGGGTTCTCGACAATCTTCTGGGCAATATCGCAAAATACGCGATGCCGGGCACTACGGTGAAGATCCGGATCTGCGAAGAGAACAACCAGGCCGTCTGTTCCTTTGAAAACAAGTCAAAGGAAAGGCTGACCAAGAGCGGCTCCGAGCTCGAAGAGCGCTTTGTGCGGGGAGACACGAGCCGGAACTCCGAGGGCAGCGGCCTGGGACTGTCCATCGCGAGGAGCCTTACAGAACTGATGGGAGGAGAATTCCGGACCGAAGCCACGGAGGATACCTTCCGCGCGGTTCTGTGCTTCCCGCTCTCGTGACGAAGTTTTGAACGTTTGGTGAATTATGACAGATTCTTCTTGCCTGACAGGAACAAAGTCTTTATCCTATGATTGAATTTCAAAACTTCGTCGCGAGGATTTTTGTGACTTCAGCCGTGGGTCATACCTGCGGCAAAGCTTGAAGCCTCTGGCGGAATTGATACATGACAATCGGGGGAAAGAGGATGGACTGGAGAGACAGGCTGAATCGTTTTATGTATGGACGCTACGGGCAGGATCAGTTTTCAAAGTTCCTGCTTGCCGTGTGTTTTGTCATGCTGATCCTGAGCTTTTTTATCCGCATTCCCGGACTGGGCCTGCTGGTGCTGCTGCTTCTGGGGTACGTGTACTTTCGTATGCTGTCGAGAAATGTGACGGCGCGCGCGGCGGAGAACCGGAAGTACCTGGAGTTAAAGGACCGGTTTCTCGGACTGTTCAAAGGAGGATCCGGACGCGGCCGTGTGCAGGGAGAGAATGTGATCTTCCGCTGTCCGAAGTGCAGCCAGAAGATCCGGATTCCCGGCGGAAAGGGACTGGTTGAGATCACCTGCCCGAAGTGCAGGACGAAGTTCCGCAAGAGGACCTGAGTATGTTTGGATATGTGACGGTCAACCGCCCGGAGATGAAGGTGAAGGAGCTGGAGCTGTACCGCACCTATTACTGCGGCCTGTGCCATGCGCTGCATGAAAGGTACGGAAGGAAAGGGCAGATGCTCCTGTCCTACGACGGCACATTTCTGGCTATCCTGCTGTCCGGGCTTTATGAGCCGAAAGAGCAGGAGCGGCAGACCAGATGCGTGGTTCACCCGACAATTGTTCACCGGGAAAAGGCAAACCGCTTCATCGATTATGCCGCTGACATGAATGTCATGCTTGCGTACCGGAAGGCGGTTGACGACTGGAAGGATGAGAAGAAACCATCAGCCAGGGCACTGGCGGCACTTCTGAGGAAGGATTACACCCGGATCCGTGACCGCTATCCGAGACAGGAGAAAGCCCTGGCAAAGAACATACGCGCCCTTCGCCGTCTGGAGGAGGAAACGCTGGATATGGAACCTGTATCCGGTAACGGGGATGACTCCTATGCCGTTCGGCTGCAGGAAGTTCTTTCCCGGATTGACCGGGCCGCAGGCTATACAGGAAACTTTCTGGCAGAGATGTGTGTACCGCACAGGGACCGGTGGGAACAGGATTTGCGCACTGTCGGCTTTTACCTGGGAAAGTTCATCTATCTGATGGATGCTTACGATGACCTGGAGGAGGATGAGAAGAAGGGCAGCTTCAATGTCCTTCCGGCGCTCAGGGATCTGGACAGGGAGCATTTTGACGATACACTGAAAGGGATTCTTCTGGATACGGCAGCCATCTGCTGCCGTGCTTTTGAGCGTCTTCCGATTGTCAGGGATGTTGAGCTTCTGCGGAACATCCTGTATTCCGGCATCTGGGTGCGGTTTTCCCAGATTCGCAAGGGAGAGAACCGGAAGGGAAGAAAGTGGAACCTGATATGATGTAAGAGCCGCGGGAACCGCGAAGCGGCGGAGTGATCCGTACATCTCAGTGCGGGGGGTAACAAACCAGTCTCATTGGCGGGTGTCAATCTCCCACTGGGAGTAGCCTCCGGCAGACTTGAACATAGCTGTGGGCAAGAGGAGCATTGGCCACGGCATCCTGAAATATAGAGGGAGCAGCATGAGAGACCCGTATGATGTCCTGGGACTGCAGAGGGGCGCCTCTGACGACGAGATCAAGAAGGCTTACCGGACGCTGAGCAGACAGTATCACCCGGACGCGAATGTCAATAATCCGAATAAGGCACAGGCAGAAGAGCGCTTCAAGGAAGTCCAGCAGGCTTATGACGCGATCCAGCACGAGAAGGAAGGCGGCGGATACGGCCCCGGCAGCAGCAGGGGCGGAGCGTACTCTTCCTACGGCGATTTCTCCGGTTTCGGCGGAGCCTGGTCCGGCTTTGGCGGCTTCTCCGGTTTTGGCGGATCGGCCTACCGGGATGGCAGTGCCGGCGCGCAGAGCGAGGCAGATCTTCACCTGCAGGCAGCCCAGAATTATATCAACAGCCGGCATTATCAGGAAGCACTGAATGTTCTGGGTCAGATGACGGAGCGGGATGGCAGATGGTATTTCCTCAGCGCGGCCGCAAATATGGGAGTCGGAAACAACGTTCAGGCGAAGGTCATGGCACAGCGGGCGGTAGAACTGGATCCGAATAATCTGCAGTACCGGCAGCTGCTTGAACAGCTGGAAAGCGGAGGCAGCTGGTATCAGGGCATGGGCAGTGCCTATGGGTACCCGATGGAGACCGGCGCGGATCTGTGTCCGCGGATGTGTCTGGCCAGTGTGGCGTGCAGCATGTGCGGCCCCGGCGTTTTCTGCTGCATTTGATCCAGGCTGAGTTGTTCAGAGGGCTGTTTCTTGGTAAAATATAAGAAACCCTTTTGAGACAGCTAAAGTAGAGAGGAGGCCCCGGATGGCAGGGAAAGAGATCATTACGATCGGAAGAGAATTCGGAAGTGGCGGACATGAGGTCGGCAGAAGACTTGCCGCGGAACTGGGTCTGAAGCTGTACGATAAAGAGCTTCTGAAGATGATGGCCCAGGAGAGCAACATCTGTGAGAAGGTGCTGGAAGACTACGATGAAAAGAATTCCGGCAGCCTGCTTTATTCGATTATGATGGATGTCTATCCGACCATGAATTATGTCGGCAATACGCTTCAGCGCCAGATCTATCAGGCACAGTATGATACGATCCGGAAGGTCGGCCAGAAGGGCGGGTGTGTCATAGTCGGAAGAGGAGCGGACTATATCCTGAGAGATCTTCCTCATGTAACCAGCGTGTTTATCCACGCGTCCGACGAATTCAGGATCGGCAGAATCGTGGAATATGAGCATGTCTCACCGCAGAAGGCAAAAGACATCATAACAAAGGCTGACAAAAAGAGAGCTTCGTACTATAATTTCCAGACGGAGAAAAAGTGGGGGAACGTTTCTTCCTATCATTTGTCGCTTGACGCAAGCGACATCGGGATCGACGGCTGTGTCAGAGTCATCCGGGCCTATCTGGAAGAGAAGAGCCGGTGAGCAGCATATAGAAAGTACAGGAAATAACATGAACGAAAACAATCAAGGCGGCGGCGGAAACGGCGGCAGGAATCAGAACCGCAATCATTCTTCGATTCTGATCTTCCTGGTGGTGACGCTGATCACGCTTGTACTGATGAGCTTCTTTAACCGGATGATGAATGATTCCACGTCCATGGAGATTACCTATGACCAGTTTCTGGATCTTCTGGAGCAGAATCTGGTGGAGTCGGTCACGCTTGATTCGGATAAGTTGACCGTTGTCACGAAGAAGCAGGATCTGGCAAGCCAGGGAATCGAGATGACGTATTATACGGGCCGGATGGCCGACCCGGAACTCGTACAGCGCCTGGATCAGGCAAACGTAGAGTTCAAGCAGGAGATTCCCGACAATACGACCAGCCTGATCCTGAATGTTGTCCTGAGCTTTGCGCCGCTGATCCTGATCTGGATCCTGATGGGTGTTGTGCTGCGCAGGATGTCCGGCTCAGGCGGCATGATGGGTGTCGGCAAGAGCCGCGCGAAGATGTATATGCAGTCTGAGACAGGTGTGACATTCAAGGATGTCGCAGGTCAGGACGAGGCAAAGGAATCTCTGCAGGAAACCGTGGAATTTCTGGAGCATCCGGAGAAGTACGCGCAGATCGGCGCCAAGCTGCCGAAGGGCTGTCTGCTTGTCGGTCCTCCCGGAACCGGAAAGACTCTGCTGGCCAAGGCTGTGGCAGGGGAAGCGCATGTACCGTTCTTCTCACTGACAGGATCTGACTTTGTCGAGATGTTCGTCGGTGTCGGCGCGAGCCGTGTGAGAGACCTGTTTGATGAGGCAAAGAAGAATGCGCCCTGCATCATCTTCATTGATGAGATTGATGCCATCGGCAAGAGCAGGAATTCCGGCGCGTACGGCGGCAACGATGAGAGAGAGCAGACGCTCAATCAGCTGCTGTCCGAGATGGACGGTTTCGACACCTCGAAGGGACTTTTGATCCTGGCTGCCACGAACCGGCCTGAGGTTCTGGACCAGGCGCTGCTCAGACCCGGCCGTTTTGACCGGAGGGTTACGGTGGAGAAGCCGGATCTGCAGGGCAGGATTGACGTGCTGAAGGTCCATTCCAAGGACGTGCACATGGACGAGACGGTTGACCTGAAGGAGATTGCGCTGGCAACCTCCGGAGCGGTCGGATCGGATCTCGCGAATATGATCAACGAGGCGGCCATCCTTGCGGTCAAGAACCACAGGGCGGCTGTGAGCCAGAAGGATCTGCTGGACGCGGTAGAGATTGTCCTGGTCGGAAAGGAGAAGAAGAACCGCATCCTTTCCCAGGAGGAACGCAGGATTGTATCCTACCACGAGGTTGGCCACGCGCTGGTCTCCGCGCTCCAGAAGGATTCTGAGCCGGTACAGAAGATTACGATTGTTCCCCGCACGATGGGTGCTCTGGGCTATGTCATGAATGTCCCGGAGGAGGAGAAATTCCTCAACACGGAGAAAGAGATCCGCGCGATGCTGGTGGAATTTGTCGCCGGACGGGCTGCGGAAGAGATCGTATTCAATACTGTGACGACCGGAGCGGCGAATGATATTGAAAAGGCCACAAAGGTTGCAAGGGCGATGGTAACGCAGTATGGTATGTCGGATAAGTTCGGACTGGCCCAGCTGGAAGCGCCGGCGGCCCAGTTCCTCGATGACGGCCGGGTGATCATGAACTGCTCGGATACCACGGCGGCGCAGGTCGACCAGGAGGTCATCAAGATCCTGAAGCAGTCTTATGACCAGGCGAAGAAGATCCTGTCCGAGCACAGGAAAGCCATGGACGAGATCGCAGCGTTCCTGATCGAGAAGGAAACGATTACAGGCAAAGAATTCATGGAGATTCTCCATAAGGTAGAAGGAACCGATGTCGCCAAAAGGCACCACGAGGGCCGCATCTCCGAGAGAAGACAGGAGATCCGGGAACCGTCCGGGCCGGAGACAGCCCACGCCGTGAAGGCACCAGCTGAGCCGGAGACAGCCCATGCCGTGCAGACACCGTCTGAGCCGGAGACAGCCCATGCCGTGCAGGCACCGTCTGAGCCGGAGACAGCCGATACCGTGCAGACAACAGCTGAGCCGGAGACAGCCGGCGCGCAAGAGGTACCTTCTGAACAGGAGAATACAGATCAGACGCAGGGTGGGTAATCCCTGCCGAAAGTTGAGAGTGAGTATGAGAAAGAGAGTCGAGCATTTGATCTATCTGTTCCGGACACACCGGGAGATCTGGTGGATCATTATCTATACTGCGATCTATATGGGTGGATTCCGGATTATGGAAAATGCGCGGCATGTACACTACCATGTCATCCACACCTGGCTGGATGACCAGATTCCGTTCTGTTCGTATTTCATCATTCCGTACGGAGTCTGGTTTATCTTCAACCTGTATGTGGTGGGCTGGTTTGTCCTGAAGGCGGAGAAGTATGAGTATTACCGCCTGATCACAGCACTGATGCTGGGCATGACCGCGTTTCTCGTTGTCAGTGTCGTATATCCGAACCGCCTTGAGCTTCGCCCGGACTTTGTGGATACCACCGGTCTGTGCGGGAAGCTGGTAGCGCTTCTGTACAAATCAGACACGTCAACCAATGTGCTGCCGAGCATCCATGTGTACAACACGGTTGTTCTGTGCCACGCGATCAATACGTGCAACAGGCTGAGGAGCAGGAAGGGTGTGCTTCTGGCCAGCAACATACTTGGCGTGATGATCATACTGTCCACGATGTTCCTGAAGCAGCATTCCGTCATTGATGTCTGCCTCGGACTGGTGATGGGCATGCTGATGCAGATCGTAAGCGACCGGATCTTTGAGACAGAGGAAGAGAGATCCTTCGCCAGAGAGACTGTGTTCGGGAAGAGACCGTCCTCTTCGCGCAGGACGGCAGGCTGAATGGGAAAGAAAAGTGCAGAAGATACTGTATGCTGACAGGAAGGCACAGGGACCACCGGTTCCTGTGCCTTATGCGGCTTGACCGGCAGTGCCGGGCAGATGCAAAGCAGGAGAGAGATATGAATCCGGATTTCGATCTTCAGGAAGAATTGAAGAAGCTGCCTTCCAAACCAGGCGTATATATCATGCACGGCAGGAAGGATGAGATCCTCTATGTCGGGAAGGCGGTTAACCTGAACCGGAGAGTGCACCAGTACTTTGTCCGGAAGATTGGGAGAGGTCCCAAGATTGAGCATATGGTCAGCAGGATCGCCTGGTTCGAATACATCGTGACGGATTCGGAGCTGGAAGCCTTGGTTCTGGAAAATAACCTGATCAAGGAGAACCGTCCGAAGTATAATACCCTCCTCAAAGACGACAAGACCTATCCTTATATCAAGGTGACCGTGCAGGAGGATTATCCCCGTGTGCTGTTTACCAGAAAGATCAGGAAGGACGGGGCACGGTACTTCGGTCCGTTCAAGAGCGCATTTGCGGTAAAAGAGACCATAGAACTGCTGCGAAAACTGTATCTGGTGCGGGACTGTACCCGCTCTCTTCCCAGGGATATCGGCCTGGAGCGTCCCTGCCTGAACTATCAGATCGGACAGTGTGAGGCACCCTGTCAGGGGAAGATTACGAAGGAGGCATATCAGGCCAATATCGAAAAGGCGCTGCGTTTTCTGGCAGGCAATTACCGACCGGTGATCCGGACGCTGGAGGAGCGCATGAAGGCCGCAAGCGAGGAGATGGATTATGAGACGGCGGCCAAAATGCGTGATCTGATGCAGCATGTGATCAGTGTCACCCAGAAGCAGAAGATGGAAAATGCAGACGGAGAGGACCGCGATGTGCTTGCGCTGGCGATGGATGGAACGGACGCGGTGGTCCAGGTTTTCTATGTCCGCGGGGGAAAGCTGATCGGCAGGGACCACAGTTTTCTGCGGATCGGAGAAGAAGATGCCGCGCTGCTCCCGGGAACGGACGAGGCTGCGAACGCTGCGAACCTGGAAGGAACGGGAGAAGAGGAACGGGGGCTTGCTGAGACCAGCGTGAGAGCGCGGCTGCTGTCGACCTTCGTCAGACAGTTCTACGCGTCCGCGGTCTTCCTCCCGAAAGAAATCCTGCTGGAGCAGCCGATCGAGGACCAGGAGCTGATTGAGGAATGGCTCAGCGCAAAGAGAGGGAGCCATATCGCGCTCCGGACGCCGCAGCGCGGAACCTACAGCCGGCTGGTGCATATGGCGCAGGAGAACGCGGATCTCGTTCTGCGGATGGACAAGGAGCGGGCACGGCTGGAAGAGGGGAGAACGATCGGCGCCATGCAGGAGATCGCTTCTGCGCTCGGACTCGGACACCTGACAAGGGTGGAGGCATATGACATCTCGAACACATCAGGCGTGGAATCGGTCGGCTCCATGGTCGTGTTTGAGAGAGGAAAGCCAAAACGAAGCGACTACCGGAAGTTCCGGATCAGGACCGTGGAAGGGCCGAATGATTATGCTTCCCTGAAAGAGGTGATCTCCCGCAGGCTCCTGCATGGAATCGAGGAAGAGAAGAATCTGAAGGAGAGTCAGCTTTTGGCAGGGGACAGCTCATTTGGCGTCTTTCCGGATCTGATCATGATGGACGGCGGCCGCGGACAGGTTCATGTGGCGGAGGAGGTATGCAGCCGGCTGGGGCTTGCGATTCCGGTCTGCGGCATGGTCAAGGACGATTATCACAGAACCAGAGGGCTGTACTACCGCGATGTGGAGATCCCGATTGATCCTTCCTCCGAAGGTTTCAAGCTGATCACGAGAGTGCAGGATGAAGCCCACCGGTTTGCGATCGAATTTCACAGGTCCCTGAGAGGAAAGGCACAGACACGTTCTTTGCTGGATGACATTGAAGGAATCGGACCTGCCAGAAGAAAGGCGCTGCTGCGATCCTTCGGGTCTTTGGAGGCCATCCGCGATGCCGATATCGAGCATCTTGCGCATGCGCCTTCCATGAATACGGCAAGTGCAAGGAAAGTCTATGAGTTCTTCCATCCATCCTCGACAAAGTAGCGCTTTGGTGCTACCATCAATTCTATCAATGCGTTCTAAAGAACCGGCCGGGTGCCGCTGAATACGGAATGACCAGGGGGACAGAATATGAACACACAGTCCAGTGTTCCGATCGAAAAACTTGTTAATAAGATGGGACTGGTGAACCGTACGGAATCCGTACGGCTTGAGAATAAGAAACTGACGACGAATGAGGTGAACCGTCCGGCCCTGCAGCTGACCGGCTATTTCGATTACTTTGACGCGGACCGCCTTCAGATCATCGGATATGTGGAATACACGTACCTGGACACGCTGACAAGAGAGCGGAAGCGTATGATGTACGAACGCCTTCTTGCCGCGAAGATTCCGGCGATTGTCTACACGACACAGACGGTTCCGGATGAGGATATGCTGGAACTGGCCGTCAAGTATGACGTACCGGTCTTCACGACAGACAGGGAGACCAGTGCATTTGCGGCGGAAGTCATCCGCTGGCTGAATGTAGAGCTGGCGCCCTGCATCACCATTCACGGCGTACTGGTAGACGTGTACGGCGAGGGTGTGCTGATCATGGGGGAGAGCGGAATCGGAAAGAGCGAGGCCGCGCTGGAACTGGTCCGGAGAGGACACCGCCTGATCACGGACGATGTTGTCGAGATCCGGAAGGTGTCTGACCATACACTGGTGGGAACGGCTCCGGACATCACCAGGCATTTCATCGAACTGCGCGGAATCGGCATCATCAATGTCAAGACACTGTTCGGTGTGGAAGCTGTCATGGATACGACGAATATTGACCTGGTGATCAAGCTCGAGGAATGGGACAAGGACAAGGAATACGACCGCCTCGGGCTGGAGGAGGAATACACGGAATTTCTCGGAAACCGGGTTACGTGTCACTCCCTGCCGATCCGTCCGGGCAGGAACCTTGCGGTTATCGTTGAATCGGCCGCGGTCAACCACCGTCAGAAGAAGATGGGCTACAATGCTGCCAAGGAGCTTTACAACAGGGTGCAGCAGGGCATCATGGACAAGATGGCACAGAACAGCAGTGAGTAAAGAGCCGGATATAAACAGTTGTTTATAGAGGAGAGATGGGGGCTATGAAAAAGTATTGCTTTGGAATCGATGTAGGCGGAACCACGGTGAAGTGCGGCCTGTTCAATACGGACGGAAATCTCCTGGACAAGTGGGAGATCCCGACCAGAACCGAGGAGAACGGAATCAACATTCTTCCGGATATCGCGGATTCGATCAATAAAAAGATCGAAGAAAGAGGTCTGACAAAGAACGAGATCGAAGGAATCGGGATTGACATCCCGGGACCTGTCAACGAGAAGGGAATCTGTTCCCTTGCCGTGAATCTGCACTGGGGGCAGGTGAACATCGTCAAGGAGATGGAAAAAAAGACCGGCATCCGTACAAAGGCGCTCAATGACGCGAATGCGGCGGCGCTTGGGGAATGCTGGAAGGGCGGCGGGGCCGGCCATAAGAACCTGATCATGGTGACGCTTGGAACCGGAATCGGCGGCGGTGTAGTCGTGGAGGGAAAGGTCATTGCCGGCGCGCACGGCAGCGGCGGCGAGATCGGCCATGTTCATGTGACGGAGGAGCTGACTGAACCATGCAACTGCGGCAATGTCGGCTGCCTGGAGCAGGTCGCTTCCGCAACCGGAATTGTCCGCCTCGCGAAGATGCAGCTGGAGAAGGATCCGGACACGCCGAGCGTGCTTCGCGGAAGAACCCTCTCCGCAAAGCAGGTCTGGGACGCGGTCAAGGCCGGCGATGAGGTCGCGGATGCCATCGCTGAGAAGTTCGGACTGTACCTTGGCAGGGCGCTGGCGGCGTTTGCCTGTGTGACTGACCCCGAGATTTATGTCATCGGCGGCGGTGTCTCGAAGGCAGGCCCCGTCATTCTGGACTATGTACAGAAGTACTACCGCCAGTATGCATTCCCCGGGTGCAAGGACGCAGCATTCGCTCTTGCGACACTTGGCAATGACGCGGGAATCTACGGCGCGGCGAAGGTGGTGCTGTAAGTGCTTTCTGCCGGCGGCTGTCCGGCAGTTTTCTACATTTGAGAAAGATGGAGGATTTATATCATGAGAAGACGTAACAAGAAGCAGCAGGTGATCGCTATTGTCATCGTGGTCATTCTGGTAGCGGCGATGCTGTTTTCCCTGATCCCGGCATTTCTGCTGTAAGAAGCCGGCTCCGGTTCCCGCGGGGCTGAAGGCCTGCGCCGGGATACCGGTATTGGCATCCGACAACGGTCCCGCAGGAGAATCACTGTTGTTGCGAGAGGAGAGGGGAACGTGAAAAGAAGAACATTTCACAGGACTGTGCTGGCTTTTCTTGCCGCGGCAGCTTTGTTTTCGATCCAGGCCCAGGCCGGGAAACCGGTGGCTTCCGCGTCGGATACAACCATCGCGAACGGGGTGTATGTGGAAGGGGTCGACCTGTCCGGCATGACACCGGAGCAGGCAAAGGACGCGCTGAAAGCCAAGGCAGATTCCATGGCGGCGACGGCTGTCAACCTGCGGCTCGGAGACCGTGTCATCACCACATCGCTGGCCGATCTTGGCTATTCCTGCACGAACCTTGATATCGTAGATTCACTGGTCCCGATCGGAAAGAGCGGGAACATCGTACAGCGGTACAAGGAGCAGAAGGATCTTGAGAATCAGACGGTAGAGTACGCGCTGGACTTTACCGTTGATTACGCCCGTGTAAAAGAATTTGTCCAAAACTGCAGTGTTTATAATACCGATCCGGTGGAAGGAGAACTGCTGGTCGGCGATGACGGCTATCCTTATGTAGAGGGCGGCACAAAGGGAATCACCCTGAAGCCGAAGAAGTCTGCAAAGGCGGTGCTAAAGGCAATTGAGTCATGGACAGGCGGCGACATTACGGTTGATCTGGTCTATGATGAGGTCAGCCCGAATGTGTCATACGAAACGCTTGCCCAGGTGAAGGATATCCTGGGGATGGCGACGACGGATTATTCCGCGTCTTCCGGAAACCGCGCGATCAATGTGGAGAACGGGTGCTCCCTGATCAACGGCACTCTTCTGTGGCCGGGTGACGAGTTCTCTGTGACGGAGGCGGTGACGCCGTTTTCCGAGGAAAATGGATACATGCCCGCGCCTACCTATGAAGAGAACCGCACCATCGATTCCTACGGGGGCGGAATCTGCCAGGTGTCCACTACGCTGTACAACGCAGCGCTGAAGGCAGAGATGGATATCACCGCCAGGTCCAATCATACGATGATGGTGACCTATGTGGAACCGTCCAAGGACGCAGCCATCGCGGAAGGTGTCATGGACATGCGCTTCGTGAACAATACGGATGCGCCGATCTACATCCAGGGCGGCTGTTACGGCGGGCAGATCACATTTATCATCTATGGCCACGAGACACGGCCGGCGAACCGGACGATTGAATTCGAGAGCAGAACCATCGCGACGATGCCGGCGGACGGGTACTCGCTGTACCCGGATGCAACCCAGGCAGTGGGTTATATTGCCCAGACCCAGTCACCGCACACCGGCTGCCAGGCACAGCTCTGGAAGCATATCTATATCGATGGCGTTGAAACGGAAGAGGTTCTGGTGAATGAAAGCTACTACCAGTCTGTCGGAACCATCTATTCCGTCGGTGTCATGACCGACAATGCCTCGGTGCAGCAGGCGCTGTACGGAGCCATCGGATCCAATAATCTGGAAGCGGTGCAGCAGATCATCCGGACCGGAACTGCCGCTGCACAGCCTGATCAGAGTCAGAACCAGACAGCGGGAGATGTGGACGACAACATGGCGCAGAATGGCGATGTGACAATTGTAAACTGAGGAGACGCGGAATGGATTCCGTGTTTCCCGGAGAAAAGGAGAGACAGGATGAGGGAGAGAATCCTTGCGCTGCTGGAGCGCAATTCAAGGATGACGGCAGAAGAGATCGCTGTCCTGCTCGGATCGAGCAGTGAGGTGATTGCGAATGAGATCCGGAAAATGGAGCAGGAGAACATTATCTGCGGCTACAATACACTGATTGACTGGGACAAGGCCGGGTCAGACGCGGTAACTGCCCTGATTGAGGTGAGAGTGACCCCGCAGAGAGGGCAGGGCTTTGACAACATCGCGGAGCGCATCTACAACTATCCGGAAGTGCAGTCTGTCTACCTGATCTCAGGTGCGTATGACCTGCTTGTCATTCTCGAAGGAAAGACGCTGAAGGAAGTATCTGAATTCGTCTCGAGCAAGCTCTCCACGCTGGATACGGTCCTTTCGACGGCGACGCATTTCATCCTCAAAAAGTACAAGGACGATGGCATCATCTTCGAGCGGAAGAAGAAGGATGAGCGGATGACCATCATCCCTTGAGGCGTACAGTCTAAAGACAAATTGCTTTGATACGCGTCCGGATGCAGTCCGGACAGCGGTGGAGTTGCTGAAGCGGTATTCCGACAGCATACGGGAACAAAAGAAGGGATCGATCAGATGAAGGAGCTGGCAAACAGAAACCTGCTTTCCGCAAAGGCAGACAGCCTGAAACCTTCCGGCATCCGGAAGTTCTTTGATATTGTGGCCGAGATGGACGATGTTGTCTCTCTCGGTGTGGGCGAGCCTGACTTTGATACACCATGGGCGGTGCGTGATGAGGGCATCTACACGCTGGAGCGCGGCAAGACCTTCTATACGTCGAATGCCGGCCTCATGGAGCTGAGGGAGGAGATCGTCAGATTCCTGAAGAAGCGGCTTGATGTCCGCTATGATCCGGCCACGGAGTGCCTTGTCACGGTCGGCGGGTCAGAGGCGATCGATCTGGCGTTCCGCGCCATGCTGAATCCGGGGGATGAGGTTCTGATCCCGGAACCGTGTTATGTGTCCTATGTCCCCTGCGCGATCCTTGCCGACGGTGTTCCCGTGCCGATCCCGCTGCAGGATCGGAACGACTTCCGCCTCACCGCGAAGGAGCTGGAAGAACATATCACAGAGAAGACGAAGATCCTTGTCCTTCCGTTCCCGAACAATCCGACGGGGGCTGTCATGCGCAGAGAGGACCTCGAGGCGGTGGCCCGGGTCTGCCTGGAGCATGACCTGTATGTGGTATCTGATGAGATCTACTCAGAGCTGACCTACACCGGGGAGGATCATGTATCGATCGTCCAGATCCCCGGCATGCAGGAGAGAACCATCCTGATCAACGGTTTCTCGAAAGCATTTGCCATGACCGGATGGCGGCTGGGGTACTGCTGCGGACCGGAAGCGATCCTGTCTGTCATGACCAAGATTCATCAGTTTGCCATCATGTGTGCCCCGACCAACAGCCAGTACGCGGCGACAGTGGCACTCAGGGACTGCTACGGAGAGGTTGAGAAGATGCGCGAAGCGTACAATCAGAGAAGGCGCTTCCTGCTGCACTCCTTCCGCAGGATGGGACTGCCGTGCTTTGAACCGTTTGGCGCGTTCTATGTCTTTCCCTGTATCAGGGAATTCGGCATGACGAGCGAGGAGTTCGCGACAAGGCTCCTGGAGGAGCAGCGGGTCGCGGTTGTCCCGGGGGACGCTTTCGGCCAGAGCGGAGAAGGATTCATCCGCATCTCCTACGCTTACTCCCTCGACGCGCTGAAAGAAGCCGTCGGGCGGCTGGAGAAGTTCGTCACGAAACTGCGGGAGCGCTGAACCTGCTTTCCGGCGTGTATGAAATGAAAAATGATTTGACCAAAGAGGCGGAGCCGTTGTCGGCTCCGCCTTACGCATAGAGAACCCGGACATTCAGCCCGCCGGGCGGGCTGACCGGTACCGGGATATGCTCCGGACGGGCTCCGGCCTGGCTGCCCGCCGCCGGTTTGACAGAATCAGCATCATACGGTATCATTGCATCGTTGCAGCACTGCATCACATTAAAGCGGTGCATTCCGAAACACAGATCACCAGGAACATCGACAGTAAATGGTATGAACGATACAGCACTCAGACAGGACGCAGCGCCGGCAGCGGCGCGCGGGAAGAAAAAGAAAACGGGAAAGAACATACAGTACAGGCTTCTTTCCCTGATCTGCTTTGTACTGATTATCGGCCTGTGGTGCGTGGCATCCTATGGCCATCTGGTACAGGAAGTGTTTCTTCCTTCACCGACCGCGGTCCTTTCAAAACTCTTCAGCATGGCGGCAGACGGCACACTCTGGGCCCACTGCAGCGCTTCCATCGCCCGTGTCATGATCGGCTGGATCTGGTCTGTCATCGTGGCGCTTCCGATGGGAATGCTGATGGCAAACTCAAAGAGGTTCTGCGCGTTCATACAGCCGATTATAGAGTTCGCGCGCTATCTTCCCGTGGTTGCCCTGGTGCCCCTGACGCTTCTGTATCTGGGCATCGAAGAGTCACAGAAGTATACGATTATCTTTCTGGGGACCTTCTTTCAGCTGGTGCTGATGGTGGCGGACACGGTTTCCAATGTGGACATCAACATGATCAATGCCGCGAAGACGCTGGGCGCAAACCGGTTCCAGGTCTACAAGGAAGTGATCTTCCCTGCTGCGCTGCCCGGACTGATTGATGATTTCCGGCTGACCATCGGCTGGGCATGGACTTATCTGGTTGTGGCGGAGATGGTTGCGGCGAGCAGCGGGCTTGGGTTTATGATCCTTCGTTCGCAGAGGTATCTTGCGACGGATACGATCTTTGCCGGACTGATCATGATTGGGCTGATCGGCCTGGTCACGGACTGGATTTTCCGCATCATCAGCAGGATCGTGGCACCATGGCAGGAGAGGCTTTCAGACAGCAGGTGAGAAGGAAGAAAGCGCATGAAAACAGGAAGCAGTGACCGCCCCGTGCGGCTTAAGGTAGATCACCTGGGCAAGGTGTTCGGCGAAGGTGAACAGGCAGTGTGCGCGCTTCAGGTTGTCAACCTGGAGATCCGGCAGTCAGAGTTCGTGATGATCGTCGGCCCGTCCGGCTGCGGAAAAACCACGCTGATCAATATCATAGGAGGACTGGAACAGCAGACTTCCGGCGACGTCCTGCTCGACGGCCATATGATCAGCGGAGCAGGAGCGGACCGTGGAATGGTATTTCAGGGATACAGTCTGTTCCCCTGGCTGACGGTACTGAAGAATGTGGAATTCGGCCTGAAGATGAAAGGCATCCCGGCACAGCATCGGGAGAGGACCGCGCGCAAGTACATCCGTCTGGTCGGCCTGGAAGGCTTTGAAAATGCGCTGCCGAAGCAGCTTTCGGGCGGCATGAAGCAGAGAGTCGCCATCGCGAGGACGCTGGCAAATGAGCCGGAGATTCTTCTGATGGACGAGCCGTTCGGCGCGCTGGACGCACAGACCAGAGTTGTCATGCAGGAACTTCTGGCAGACATCCGCCGGAAGACGGACACAACGATCCTGTTTATCACACACGATATTGACGAGGCTGTCCTTCTGGGAGACAGGGTATATGTCATGAGCCGGCGGCCGGGGTCTGTCAGGGAGGTTCTGGAGGTGAACCTTCCGGGTGAGAGAAGCCATAACTCTCTGGTACTTCCGGAGTTCCTTGAGATCAAAAAGAAGATTATGGATATGCTGTGGCGCGAGAGCAACGATGCTGCCATGGGAAGGTGAGGCCTTCCTGATGAGGGCAGATTTGAATTGCAACTGTAAAAGCAGAATGGAGGAGGTTGAAATGAGAAAGAATCTGAGGAACGTATTGCTACCGGCGGCGGTGTCCGCGGCACTTCTTGCAGGTACCATGAGCATGCCGGCATTCGCGGCAGAGGATGTCACCATGGCATTCTGCACATGGACCGGATACGCACCCATGTTCATCGCCAAAGAGCAGGGATACTTTGACGAGGCAGGGATCAACATGGATATCCAGATCATTGAGGACGAGTCGACCTACGCAGCCCTGATGGTACAGGGCAGCGTGCAGTTCCTGGCGACCGCACAGGATCCGAACATCAAGATGTTCGCGAACGGAACGCCCATCCGCTATGTGCTGGCCATGGACGCTTCCTGCGGCGCGGACGGCCTGGTGACGACGGCCGATATCCAGAGCATGGATGATCTGAAAGGAAAGACACTGGCGCTTGATACGGCGGCATCTTCTTACTACTTCTTCCTCACCGCGCTGGAAGACGCGAGCAGCCTGAGCGAAGAAGACATCACCCTGGTGGAGATGTCGGATACGACAGAAGCCGGACTTGCCTTCATGAGCGGGCAGGTCGACGCGGCCATCATGTGGGAGCCGGAACTGTCAGAGGCACTGGACAGTGTCGAAGGCGCGCACACGCTGGTGACCAGCGCCGACTATCCGGAGACGATTCTGGACTCCCTGGTTGTCAACGAGGCTTATGCCCAGGAGAAGCCCGAGGTTGTGGAAGCGGTGAAGGAAGCATGGTACAAGGCGGTCGACTTCATGAAGGAAAACCCGGAAGAAGCCTGCGAGATGATGGCTTCCGGCTTCGAAGAGGTTACGGCGGAGGATATCGCCTCTGATATGGAAGGCCTGGAGTTCTTCGGAAAGGAAGAAAATGAAATCCTGAACGACAGCCAGACAGAGCGTTCCATCACGGCAATCAGCCAGGATATGGCGGATTTCTGGATGGAGAAAGGGGAATGTGAATCCAATGACCTGACCGATTTCTTCTCCCTTCCGGAATAAGAAACACAGAACAGACAAACGTACACACAGACCGGGCAGAAGCGATTTTCTGCCCGGTCTGTCATGCCGGAAAAATGACGAAATCCATTGCGTTCTAATTTTCATGGTGATATGATACAGACATATCATATAAACATGTTGCTCCTGACAGGAAAAACTGCATGATGCTGTGAGAATGACCGGAATCTCGCAGCGGTTTTTGTGTTTTCTTCCGTGTTCATTTCATGGAGCAGCAACAGAATGGGAGGAATAAGTATGATAAGTTTCTTTGTATGTCTGCTGATTCTGGTAGGCGGGTATTTTGTCTACGGTTCGTTTGTCGACAACACATTCGGACCGGACGATCGTGAGACACCGGCTGTCGCGATCGATGACGGCGTTGACTATGTCGTCATGCCTGCATGGAAGCTGTTTCTGGTTCAGCTTCTGAACATTGCCGGACTTGGCCCCATCTTCGGCGCGATGCAGGGTGCGCTGTGGGGACCGATTGTATTTCTGTGGATTACCTTTGGTACCGTGTTTGCCGGTGCTGTGCATGATTACTTCTCCGGCATGCTTTCCGAGAGAAACAACGGTGCGTCGATCTCCGAGGTAACCGGTATCTATCTTGGACCGATCATGCACAACATCATGAGAGTCTTTTCCGTTATCCTGCTGATCATGGTTGGTACCGTGTTCGCGGTAGGCCCGGCCGGACTGCTTGTCAAGCTGCTGACGGAGAAGGGCGTTTCCGGACCGTTTGCCCAGACCACCACATGGCTGGCAATTATCCTGATCTATTATTTCATCGCAACCTTTATTTCGATCGACAAGATCATCGGTAAGATCTATCCGATCTTCGGTATTGTTCTGATCATCATGGCGGTCGGCGTGGCGTTCGGTATTCCGATGCATGGTTTCCATACGCCTGAGATCTGGAAGAACTTCACCAACATGCATCCGGCAGGAACACCGATCTGGAGCTTCATGTTCATCACGGTTGCCTGCGGCGCGATTTCCGGTTTCCATTCCACACAGTCTCCGCTGATGGCACGCTGCCTCAAGAGCGAGCGTCAGGGTAAGTTCGTATTCTACGGCGCCATGGTTGCTGAAGGCTGCATCGCTCTGATCTGGGCTGCTGCAGGCTGCTCTCTGTACGAGGTGACCGGCGGACTGAACACCGGACTGCAGGAGGTCCTGGCAAACGGACAGTCAGCTGCGATCTATGATGTCGCAGTGAGAACGATGGGCAATGTCGGCGTGATCCTTGCGATGCTCGGCGTTGTTGTCTGCCCGATTACTTCCGGCGACACAGCGTTCCGTTCTGCAAGACTGACCCTTGCCGACTGGCTGCATTTTGACCAGGGATCCATGGTGCACAGACTTGCGCTCTGCATCCCGGTTCTGGGCATCGGCGCGATTCTTGGATTCGGCAATTCGCTTGGTTTCATCGATTACACGGTAATCTGGAGATACTTCAGCTGGACCAACCAGACGCTTGCGATGATCGTTCTCTGGGCTGGTTCCATGTTCCTGGCGATGGAGAAGAAGAACTACTGGATTACTGCCATTCCGGCGACCTTCATGAGTGCTGTTTCCGCGACCTACTTTATCATGGCTCCGGAGTGCCTGGGCATGATTCCGGCGCTGGCGGGCAACAGAACGGTCGCATATCCGGCCGGACTGATTATTGCGGCACTGTTCCTGGGAATCTTCCTCTTCAGCGCGAAGAAGCATTCCTGATGGACCGTCTGCTGCGCTCAGCAGCGGCCTGAAAGATAACAGACGTTGTGGCGGCGGGGACATCGTTCCCCGCCGTTTTTCTGCGACGGGGCTGATTTGCTTTCTTCTCCTCGAAAGAGGGGGAGACTGTGCTATACTGTCAGTAATTGAAAGATGGGAGGAACACTTCAATTGCCAACGCTATTATACGGAAAACAGTCCATGCCTCCTTCTGAACTGAAGGCAGACAAGAAAGCGGCCAGAAAGATCGGGCCGGTCGGAATGGGGCGGAGAGCCCTTTACATGAACAGCTTCTATATCAGCCGGATGTATTATGTGGTCTGGACAGAGGTCAGAAGGGTTTATAAGCTGGTTGCCATGACAAAGGGAGGATTCACCGGGATCGGAGCCTTTGGGTCCATGAGTTATCTGGTCGTGGAGCTGAGAGACGGCAGGACAAAGAAGTGCCAGTTCAAATATGAGAACCAGACGGATCAGGCACTTGCCTGGATCGAAGAACACCATCCGGAAATTCCTGTCAGGAGCGCTGCGGCGCAGAAGAAGCTTGAGGAAAAGAAGGCGGAGGAAAGCCGCCGCGTCCGGGTGATGCCCGATGAGAACGCACAGAAGGAGATTGCGGCGCTTCAGGAAGCGAAGGACTATCTTGAGAAACAGCCTCAGCTGTATCACAGTCTCAGCGCCAGTGCAGGCAAGAAGCGGGTGCAGCAGCAGGTACCTGCCGGAAAAAGAGCATTTGTGACAGGAATCTTTGTGGTCTCAGTCGTTCTGCTCGCTGCAGGGATTCCGATGACCATAAAGGGGCATCCTGTGGGCCTTTACATGCTGCTGTTCGGCGGTGCCTTCCTTCTGTTCTCCCTTGCGGGGAACCTGATTCCGATCGGCCGCAATTCGCCCCGCAGAGTGGAGCAGGAGTGGCAGGACGCGGTCAGCAGCTGTGAGGCATCTCTCTCAGAGTGGGAGGCTTCTCAGGGCACCTCCTTCCCCGTGCCTGCGCGGTATGCCCACCCGGTTGTGCTGGAGCGGATGATCCGGGTCATTGTGGAGGGACGCGCGGCGGATGCGCGGCAGGCACTGGAAGTGGTGAAGGATGATCTGAAGAAGCTGAACTGTTCTGTGAAGGTGTCGCAGGAAGAGTACGATGAGGTTGTGGCCGTGAAACCGATGTTTCTGGTTTCCGACTATCAGTAACTGCCGTGCGACGGGATCTGCAGGCGCGGCGGAAGCAGCCGCGGTAAGAAGCATCAGCGGTAAGATGCGCCGGAACGAAAGATACGTATGGCCGGAGGAAATACATGAGAGATCTTGAACAATTTCTGAGAGAAGAAGGCGTGCAGGGATCCCTGCTCGATGAGACAGCGCATTTTGTAAAGACACATGGTGTCGGAAGCGATGACGAAAGGAGAGTCCCGAACCCGCCGTACCGGTATTATGGGAAGAAGGTGTGGGAGAAGGCCATCGCCGCGCTTCTGTGCGGAGAGAACCTGCTGCTTGTGGGAGCGAAGGCGACCGGGAAGAATGTCCTCGCGGAGAATCTGGCATGTCTGTTCGGACGTCCCCTGTGGAATGTCAGCTTCCATGTCAACGCAGATGCTGCTTATCTGATCGGATCGGATACCTATGACGGTTCAAAGGTCGTCTTCCGTCCGGGCCCGGTGTACAGCTGCGCTGCGCGGGGCGGCTTCGGGGTGCTTGACGAGATCAATATGGCACGCAATGAGGCGCTTGCCGTCCTGCACGCGACGCTGGACTTCAGGCGTGTAATCGATGTGGCGGGCTATGACAGGATTGAAGTGGATCCTGCGGCGCGGTTCATCGGTACCATGAATTACGGATATGCCGGGACGAGGGACCTGAATGAAGCACTGTGCTCCAGGTTCGCGATTCTGGAGATGCCTCTGATCGCGCACGAGGACCTGGAAAGACTGCTGCAGGATGCGTTCCCGCAGATGAAAGCACAGATGCGCACGCAGTTTACCGCACTGTTCTATGAGCTTGAGAAAAAGGCGAAAAGCGCGGAGGTTTCAGAGCGCGCGCTGGACCTGAGAGGACTTCTGGACGCAATCGCTTTGATTCAGAAAGGGGTATCAAGCGGGGATGCCCTGGAGATGTGCATTGTAAACAAAACCTTTGACGCGTATGAGCGGGGGCTGGTGATGGACGTGATCCGCGCGCGCATTCCGATGGATCTGGGCAAAGAAGACTTGTTTGAGTAGTCAGATAAAAACATGCGTTTTCAGATGAGACGGCTGTCTCGGGGGAACAGAGAAGTCAGATGATAAAACAGCACTATACGGGCAGTTCCCGTCGGGCGATGAATCTCATATGGAACGCTGCAGGAGACTATCAGTGGGAGTCTCCGTTCCTTGCGTTCCACCCCAACGGAGATTCGGATGATTATCTGAATATGGTCATCGGGCTGTCCGCGAAGTGGCTTGACCGTGACCGCATTACGGATTTTTTCGTGCGCCTCGGGGAAGGTCCGACCCTGGACGAGATTTCAGCCCTGCTGTGGCTCGGAATCGAAAACTGTGTGTATGGCAAGGAGCTGCCTGTGCGGCCGGTCATCAGCCGGATGCGCCGGGAACGGGCGGAGGAATTCTTCCGCGTGAACGGCATGCTCTCCGAACAGCAGATGTCTTTCATGAGCATCCGTGTCTATGATCAGGAACTGCTGCGCTGGAGCCAGGTGCTCGGACGCAGGGTTCTCTCTGCAGGTCCCGGCGCGAGAAAGCTTGCGAAGGAACTGGAATTTTCCCCGGCATGGGATACGGACGAAGTGCTCCGGAAGATGCACCAGCTCCTGGCAGAAACATTTCACCGGACCCTTCCGGACCGGCCGCAAGCTGCAGTGCGCGGTTCCGGGGGACTGCTGCGGATACTGGCAGGGAACCTTTCCAGAGGGCTGGAGCGCAGGACGGACCTGCTGGTACTGCGAAAAGGCAGCGGAAGCGGGGATAAGAAGAACAGCGTCCATATCACGCACAGCTTCTCCCGGACAGGAGCGGCCCAGGCAGCAACGGCAGACCAGTCATATATCGAAGAAACCTTCGGGCCATGCATGTACACGGACGCGGAGATGCGGATTCTGGAAAGAAGCCTGTGTACAGGAAATGACAGCCTGTGCAGACTCTGGTTTACAAAGACCAGGCAGGAAACGCAGCCTGCCTCAAAGGAGGCGAAGAAGCTCTGGTTGGATCAGGAGGCCCAGAGGAAGCGAAACGAGGAATACTACAGGACGCACCTGTTTCGGATCAAAGAGAGCATCCGGAACCTGAGCGCGCAGACGGACACGATCTTCCAGTCTTATCTGCGCTATGATCCGGGCCGCGCCAAGGCAGGAAAGCTCGATGGTGCCAGGGTGTGGAGAGGCCGGATTCTCTCTGACATGAAGCTCTTTCTTGCCGATGCCCAGCCGCAGGAATCCTCCCTGTGCGTGGACCTGCTTCTGGATGCGTCTCAGTCACGCATGAATTCGCAGGAAATGATCGCTTCACAGGCACTGGTGATTTCTGCCAGCTTCGAGGAGTGCCATATCCCGGTGCGGGTCACCGCGTTCCGCTCGCTGCGCGGCTATACGATTCTCCAGAGGCTCAAGGAATACGGCGAGCGTGACTGCCAGGGGCTTTTTGGCTATTACGCCGGAGGCTGGAACAGAGATGCCCTGTGCCTGAAGGCGATGGAGTATATCATGGCAGAGGAACGCTCGAAGGGTATGTTCCAGACACGGATCCTGCTGGTTCTGACAGATGCCAGCCCCAACGATTCCACGCAGATGCCGCCGAAAGAAGGAGGGCACTTTCCCAGGGAATATGAAGGCGATGAGCCGGTCAGGGATGCGCGCGGCGCGGTGAACGCGCTGACGGCCGGCGGCGTCCATACGGGAGCCCTGTTCTACGGAGCGACATCGCATCTGGAACAGGTACATCAGATCTACGGACAGCAGTATGTGCGCGTGAAGACACTGAGCCAGCTGCCGGACGCGGTCAGCGAACTGCTGCGGCGCATCCTGGCACAGGCGCAGCGATAGAGGGCGGCCGATTCCATGAAAGAACTGACACTGCCGGAGCAGTTTCTGAAACGAATGAAGCATCTTCTCGGACCGGAGTATGAAGCCTTCCTGGCTTCCTTCCGGGAAGAGAGGAAGAATGCGCTGCGCGTCAACCGGCTGAAGATTTCGCCCGGCCAGTTTGAGGCGGAGACACCATTTGCCCTGGAGTGGGTCCCCTGGACCGATAACGGATATTACGTGGATTACCGGGACAGGCCCGGTCAGCATCCTTACTACCGTGCCGGCCTGTACTATCTTCAGGAGCCGAGCGCGATGGCCCCGGCCGGGATTCTTCCCGTGCAGCCGGGCGACAGAGTTCTCGATCTTTGCGCCGCTCCGGGAGGAAAGGCAACGGAGCTTGGCGCGCGGCTGGGCGGAGAAGGTGTCCTGGTCGCCAATGAGATCTCTGCTTCCCGCGTCCGGGCCCTGGAGCGCAACATCGAGCTGTTCGGCATCCGGAACTGCATTGTGACCAATGAGCCGCCGCATGTTCTTTCGGAACGGTTCGGGGCGTATTTTGACAGAATCCTGGTTGACGCCCCATGCTCCGGCGAGGGGATGTTCCGGAAAAACCCGGAGGCAGCCGGAACCTGGTCTTTGGAAAAGGTTGACACCTGTGCCAGGACGCAGAGAGAGATTCTCCTGCATGCGGCCGCCATGCTCCGGCCCGGAGGATATCTGGTCTATTCCACCTGTACTTTCGAGGCGGAAGAAAATGAGCTGGCGGTGGCTTACCTGCTGCAGGAGAGGCCTGACATGGAACTGGTGCGGATCCCCTGCGCGGATCAGACGGCTTCCTTCTGCCCGGCGTATGCACTGGAAGAGCTGCGCCGGCTGGGGTATGAGCTGAAGCCGGCGGGATTGTCCTCTGCTGACAGCCCTGTTGCGCGATCCGCTTTTCCTTCTGAAGCGGACGGACCGGATCTGACAAAGGCTGTGCGGATCTGGCCGCACCGCGCAGGCGGAGAGGGACACTTTATTGCCCTGCTTGCAAGGAAGATGCCGCAGGAGGGAGCGTCGGAGCCGCTGCGGCAAAGCACCGGCCCGGGCCGGGCGTGTTCTGACCGGGGGCTGGCTTTGGAAATGCACGAAAGAGAACGGGACAAAGGTTCTCAAAGAGCCGGGAAGCAGGGAAAAAAAGCGCGGGACCGGACACGGTCGAAGAGCGCGCAGGGCAGGACAGTGTCAAAGGGCGCGGGAAGCGGGACGCTTTCAAAGGAAGAAAGCCGGCTGGTGCAGCAGTTTCTCGCGTTCTATGCCTCAGATCTGAATATCGATATATGTCGATGTGAGAGACGGGACGGCCGTGTCTACCTGATGCCGGAAGATTGTCCTGAGATCCGGGGGCTTCGTTTTCTGCGCGCAGGCCTGTATCTGGGAGAACTGAAGAAGAACCGGTTTGAACCATCGCAGGAACTGGCTATGGCGATTGGTGCCAGACCGGATCCGGCGTGCGGACAGCCTGGCTGTCCGGGCGGGGATAAAGCCGGATCCGTCTCAGACGACGGGACCAGCATCTGTATCTTTGCAGACGATGAACGGCTGCAGGCCTTCCTCCGGGGCGAGTCTGTCCGGCTGCAGGGGGCAGGAGAAAACGGGTGGCGACTGGTATGCGCAGGCAGATGGCCGGTCGGCTGGGGAAAGCTGACGGGCGGTATCCTGAAGAACCATATTCCCACGTCGTGGCGCGGCTGAGAAGGGCAGCGCACATCGTGGCGGAACAAGGAAAGACATGTGTGAAAGGAGATGTGTATGAAGTCGATTCGGGACGTTTATAAGATTGGACGGGGACCCTCGAGTTCCCATACCATGGGGCCTGAGAAGGCGGCAAGGATCTACCGGCAGGAACACCCGGAAGCAGAGGCGTATCGCGTGAAACTGTACGGATCCCTCAGCAAGACCGGAAAAGGACATATGACAGACCGTGTTCTGTATGAGACACTTTCACCGGTCCCGACAGAAGTGGTTTTCTGCAAGGAAACGCCCTCTGACGTCACACACCCCAACACGATGGACTTTTTTGTGATGCGGGATGGAAAGGAAGAGAGTCTCATGCGGGCGGTTTCTGTCGGCGGAGGTGATATCCGGATCGAAGGCCGCACAGAGGAAACGCAGGAAGAGGAAGTGTATCCGGAAAATTCCTTTGCGGAGGTACTGGATTTCTGCCGGTTCCGCGGACTGGATCTTGCGGAGTATGTCGAGGTCACGGAAGGAGAAGAGATCCGGGACTATCTCCGTGTGGTCTGGCAGCAGATGAAAGAAACGATCCAGGAAGGTCTGCAGACGGAGGGCCTGCTGCCGGGACCGCTCCGTGTCGAGCGGAAGGCAAAAAAACTCTTTGATTTCATACCGGAGCACGATCATCCCCAGATCAGGGAATGCAGGCTGATCTCCGCGTACGCATTTGCGGTCAGCGAGCAGAATGCCGACTGCGGGACGGTCGTTACGGCGCCGACCTGCGGCTCCTGCGGTGTACTTCCCGCGGTATTTCAGTATGTGCAGAACCAGAGACAGCTGGACGATGAAAAGATGGTTTCCGGCCTGGAGGTAGCAGGCCTGATCGGCAACCTGATCAAGAAGAATGCTTCCGTCTCCGGCGCGCAGTGCGGTTGTCAGGCAGAGGTTGGCGCAGCCTGCTCCATGGCGGCGGCCGGCCTGGATTATCTGTTCGGTCTGTCGACCAACCAGATCCAGTACGCGGCGGAGATCGCGCTGGAACATCATCTGGGGCTGACCTGCGATCCGATCCTGGGACTCGTCCAGGTGCCCTGCATCGAGCGCAATGCGGTGGCGGCGACCCGCGCGATGAACGCCTGCAACCTTTCTTACTTCCTTACAGAGACACAGAGAATTTCATTTGATATGGCTGTCCGGACCATGTATGAGACGGGAATCAGCATGAACAAGCGCTTCCTGGAAACGTCGGAGGGCGGACTTGCCAAGATGTACGGACGAAGAAATGAGCATTGACAGGAGGACGCCTCTATGAAAAAGCACATCGGAATTGCGGTAATGGGCGCAGTATTTGTCGACATCAAGGGATACCCACTCTCGCAGTATTATCCGGGCGGGAGAAATGCAGGCAGGGTGCTTCAGGTGCATGGCGGTGTCAGCAGGAACATTGCCGAGGATATCGCGAACATCGAACTGGAACCGACCTACATCAGCGTTGTGGACAACAGCGGAATCAGCACGGACGTCATAGAGAAGCTGAAACGGCACAGGGTAAATACGGATTATATCAGCCGTACGGACGACGGGCTTGGTACGTGGCTGGCGATCTTTGACCACAACGGAGATGTGGTCGGGTCCATCTCCAAACGGCCTGATCTGTCAGGGATCATGACGACCCTGGAGAAGTTCGGGGACGAGATCTTCAGCAACGCGGACAGTATCATCGTAGAGATCGATATGGAGCCACAGATCATGAAGAAGGTGTTCTCCCTGGCCCAGACCTGGAACAAGGAGATCTATGCCGTTGTCTCCAATATGTCGATCGCGCTGGAAAGAAGAGATCTGTTCAAGAAAACAGCCTGCATCGTATGCAACGAGCAGGAGGCAGGCATCCTGTTTTCCGAGAACTATGAGGGGATGGAGCCTCAGGTGCTTCAGAAGGTGCTCATGGAGCGCGCAGCCCAGGCACAGATTCCGCGCATGATCGTCACGCTGGGAGGCAGAGGAGCAGTATTTGCCGAGCCGGGAAAAGAGGCGGGGTACTGTCCGGCGATCGAGACGGAGGTGGTTGATACGACGGGGGCCGGAGACGCTTTCTTCGCCGGCGTCGCGATCGGGCTGACCTATGGGAAGACGCTGGAACAGTCCTGCCGGATCGGTACAAGGCTCGCGGCGAGTGTGATCGCGACGAAGGAAAATGTATGCCCGCGGTTTTTGCCGGAGGAATTCGGACTGGAGCGGTAAAGGGATCTGCAGGCCGGACAGTCCCATGATCCTGTGCCTGCGCTGACAACGCAGCCGGGGTGTCCCCCGCCTGCAGGCGGTGGGTAAGAAGCAGCAAGAGAGGACCTGAAAGATGAGATACGGAAGACTTCAGAAAAGCATGATAGCAGTGGTATGTGCGTGTCTGGCCATGCTGTTGGTCTCTGTCCGGAGCATGGCATACAAGAGCGGTTCGGGGACGTCAGCAGATCCTTATATATCAGAGATTGCCTCGGACGGGGAATGCGATCTGGGGGCAAGCCCTGACGCGGGTACCCGCCAAAACTATCCCAACGCAGTATTTACCTATGCCTGGGGAAGATATGATAAGACAACGCAGAAACCGGACGAGGACAGTGAGTTGATCCAGTCAGAGACAGGGAGTTCCTGCATCGTCAAAAATCTGACCAATGCCAATATCGTCTATTTCTGCCGGATTTACGCAGACGGAGACTTGCTCGGCACCATTTTCTTCGGGTTTGAGCTGCGTCCGGCCAAAGCAGACACGTCTAAAGACAGCCAGGCTGAAAAACCGTCAGGCTCATCGGACAAACTCCCCAAAACAGCGGCCAAAGTATCCGGAACCATCACGACAAAGGCAGCTAAGAGCAAGGTTACGATCTCCTGGAAGAAGGTCAAAGATACCAAAAAGACGAAGAAAACGCTTGGAAAGATCAGGTATGTCCAAGTGCAGTGCGCCTCCGACATGAAGTTTGCGAAGGCAGTCATTTCAAAGAAAGTCAAAAAGAGTAAGACAAAAGCCGTCTTCAGCCTGACACGGAAGAAAACCTGGTACTTCCGCATACGATATATCGGAACGAAAGGAGTCTCCCGCTGGAGCAAGGTTGGCAAAATCAAGGTAAAGTAACAGGGTTTCCCGGTATCAGCATGCAATTGCAGGAGTAAGGAACGCAGCCGGCGTTCCTTACTTTTTTTCGATCATATTGCATTTGCCCATAAAAATTTCTGCAGTTTGTGTTAGAATAAGTCTCAGTTGTTCTGACAATAAGTGAGAGAGGTGATGAGAACGATGAAACAGTTGATGCTGGGCAACAAAGCGGTTGCCCGGGGGCTCTATGAAGCAGGCTGCTGTTTTGCCTCCAGCTATCCCGGTACGCCGAGTACCGAGATTACCGAGGAACTGGCAAAGTATGATGAGGTGTACTGTGAGTGGGCTCCGAATGAGAAGGTGGCGATGGAGGCTGCGTTCGGCGCGTCCCTGCAGGGCCGCCGTTCCTTCTGCGCGATGAAGCATGTCGGACTCAATGTCGCGGCGGATCCGCTCTATACGATGTCCTACACCGGCATCAATGCCGGTCTCGTGATCGTGGTCGCGGACGATGCCGGGATGCATTCGTCGCAGAACGAGCAGGACTCCCGTCATCATGCGATCGCGGCGAAGCTGCCGATGCTGGAGCCTTCCGACTCGCAGGAGGCACTGGAGTTCACAAAGCTGGCTTTTGAGATTTCGGAGAAGTTTGATACCCCCGTTCTTCTGAAGATGTGCACGCGGGTCGCGCACTCGCAGTCTGTCGTGGAAGAAGGAGAGCGCAGCGTTCCGAAGAAGGCTTATGAGAAAAACATCGCGAAGTATGTCATGATGCCCGGCAATGCGAAGAAGCGTCATCCTGTCGTCGAAGAGCGGACCCGTCTTCTGAAGGAATACGCCGAAAACAGCCCCGTCAACCGGATCGAGCCGGGTGGGACCTCTCTCGGAATCATTACTTCCTCTACGTCTTACCAGTATGTGACAGAGGCATTCGGTGATTCGGTTTCGATCCTGAAGATCGGCATGGCAAACCCGCTTCCGGATCAGCTGATCCTGGACTTTGCGAAGCAGGTAGACAAGCTTGCGGTTGTGGAGGAACTTGATCCCATCATGGAGAACCACTGCAGGGCCCTTGGCCTCAAGGTGCAGGGAAAGGAGATCCTTCCTGTCTGCGGCGAGTTCTCGCAGAACCTGATCGCGAAGGCATTCGGAAAGCCGGTGCCGGAGGGACTTCACCTGGAAGAGACCCTGCCCATGCGGCCGCCGGTGATGTGTCCCGGATGTCCCCACAGAGGCCTCTTCTATACGCTCAAGAAGATCGGCTGCACGGTGCTGGGCGATATCGGATGCTACACCCTCGGCGCTGTCGCGCCGCTCGGATCGATGGAGCTGTGCCTGTGCATGGGCGCGTCTGTGTCATCGATCCACGGATTCAATAAGATGGGCGGAGCAGAATCGGAACACAATACCGTATGTGTGATCGGGGATTCGACGTTCATGCATTCCGGTATGACCGGGCTTGCCAACATCGCCTATAACCAGAGCAATTCCACGGTGATCATTCTGGACAATTCCATCACGGGCATGACCGGACACCAGCAGAACCCGACCACGGGATACAACATCAAGGGAGATCCGGCCGGGAAGATTGATCTGGAAGCGCTGTGCCGGGCGATGGGATTCAACCGGGTAGAGGTCATTGATCCATATGACCTGGCATCGTGCGAGAAGGTGATCCGCCAGGAGCTGGAAGCGGACGAAGCGTCTGTCATTATCTCCAGGCGTCCCTGCGCGCTTCTGAAGTATGTGAAGAAGAAGGCGGCTCTGAGAGTCAATCCTGACACATGCAAGGGCTGCAAAGCCTGTATGCGGATCGGCTGTCCGGCGATTTCCATCCGAAATCAGAAGGCAGTGGTGGACGCAACGCTGTGCATCGGCTGCGGCGTCTGCACCCAGATGTGCAGGTTCGGCGCGCTGGAAGGAAAGGAGGAGACGTGATGGAGACGAAGAATATTATGATCGTCGGCGTCGGCGGCCAGGGATCGCTTTTGGCCAGCAAGCTTCTGGGCCATCTTCTCCTGACACAGGGATATGATGTGAAGGTGAGTGAGGTGCACGGAATGTCCCAGAGAGGCGGCAGTGTCGTGACCTATGTCCGCTGGGGAGACCGTGTCGCTTCCCCGGTGATCGATGAAGGCCAGGCAGACTTTATCGTATCCTTTGAGGTACTTGAGAGCGCCAGATGGCTGCCGTACCTGAAGAAGGACGGACAGATTGTCACCAATACGCAGCAGATCGATCCGATGCCGGTTGTGACCGGAGCAGCAGCGTATCCGGAAGACCTGATCCAGAAGATGAGAGCAGCCGGCGCAAAGGTGGATGCCATGGACTGTGTGTCCCTGGCTGCGAAGGCCGGCTCCGTCAAGGCAGTCAACCTGGTGCTTCTCGGCAGGCTCTCCCACTATTTTGATTTTCCGGAAGATGTCTGGCAGAAGGCAATTGAAGCATGTGTACCGGAGAAGTTCCTTGAGATGAACCAGCGTGCGTTCGCGCTTGGACGCAGCGAGGAAAGCGCCGGTTCGTAAGGAAAGACATGACTGCCGGCAGATACGAATCACCGGCAGTGTTCCGGCCTGGACGGGCTGGGATGAAGAAACATCACAAGATTCCGGAGACGGAATGCAGGAAAGGAAACAGAATGGAGAGGTATTATCAGAAAGACATCGAATGCGCATCCCCGGAAGAGATGCGCGCCATACAGAGTGAAAAGCTTCAAAAGCAGGTAAAGCATGTGTGGGAGAATGTCCCGTACTACAGGAAAAAGATGGAAGAAAAGGGCGTCACGCCGGACGACATCCGGTCAATTGATGACCTGCATAAGCTTCCATTTCTGTCAAAAGCGGACCTGCGTGAGGCGTATCCGTACGGCCTTCTGGGCAAGCCGCTGAAGGAATGCGTCCGGATCCATTCAACCTCCGGAACGACAGGAAAGCGTGTCGTTGCCTTCTATACGCAGCATGACGTCGACCTGTGGGAGGAGTGCTGCGCGCGCGCAATCACAGCTGCAGGCGGCACCGATGAGGATGTCTGCCAGGTGTCCTATGGCTACGGACTTTTTACAGGCGGACCGGGCCTGCACGGTGGATCGCACAAGGTCGGCTGCCTTACGGTTCCGACTTCCTCCGGCAACACAGACCGGCAGATCATGTTCATCAAAGATCTGAAGACAACCATTCTCTGCTGCACGCCTTCCTACGCGGCATATCTGGGAGAGCGAATGAAGGAAATGGGCCTGGGACCGGACGATATCCCGCTGAAGGCCGGCATCTTCGGCGCGGAAGCGTGGTCGGAAGAGATGCGGCAGGACATCCAGAAGACTATGGGGATCAAGGCATATGACATCTACGGACTGACCGAGCTCTCCGGGCCCGGTGTGTCATTTGAGTGCTCTGAGCAGACCGGCATGCATGTCAATGAGGATCATTTTATCCCGGAAATCATCGACCCGGATACGGAAGAGGTTCTTCCGGTCGGCAGCGAGGGAGAGCTCGTCTTCACCGCGCTGGACAAGGAAGCATTTCCGATGATCCGCTACAGGACCCGCGATATCTGCTCCCTCTCCAGGGAGAAGTGCTCCTGCGGCCGCACGCTGATCAAGATGGCGAAGCCGAGAGGCCGTTCGGACGATATGCTGATCATCCGCGGCGTCAACGTCTTCCCGTCCCAGATCGAGACCGTCCTGCTCAACCAGGGCTACGCGGCAAACTATCAGATTATCGTGGGCCGCGTCAACAACACGGATACACTGGATGTCCATGTCGAGATGACCCCCGAGATGTTCACGGATAATCTCGGTGAGATCGACAGAAGACAGAGAGAACTGATCGACGGCCTGAAGTCCATGCTGGGCATCAAGGCAAAGGTTACCCTGGTGGCGCCCAAGTCCATCACAAGGTCAGAAGGCAAGGCAGTCAGGGTAATCGACAACCGGAAGATATAAGGAGGTGCTGTTTATGGCAATCAAGCAGATATCCGTATTTCTGGAGAACAGACCCGGCATGCTGGACGCGATGACGAAGGTTCTTGCGGACGCGGGAATCACGCTCCGTGCGCTGTCCCTTGCCGAGACCAAGGACTTCGGAATTGTCCGCATGATCGTGGATGATGTGTATGAAACCGCGACTGTCCTGAAGGATCACGATTACATCTCGAGCAGGACGCCTGTCGTGGCGGTTCAGATCCCGGATGTCGTGGGAGGCCTTCACAAGGTGCTTACCGCGCTCACTGCCGCGAATGTTAACCTTGAGTATATGTATTCCACCCTCGCCGGAAGCGGGAGCGGAAATGCCTATATGATTCTCCGTGTCGAGGATACGAAGAAAGCAGAGGAAGCCCTTCGCGCGGCCGGCTTTACGCTGGTCGAGGAATTCCCCGAATGATTATGTGAGAAGATCAGAACGGATACAGCCCGGGACAGAAGAAGCCCCGGGCTGTATCCGTTTCAACCGTTATATTCGTTTTTATATGCATTTTCACTGTTTTGCTATCGGCCTGTCTATACCCGGCAGCGCAGCGCTCACACAGTAGGGTGCGCGACCTGATACATCGCTTTGTCCAGCGCGCGGTAGCTTTCTTTCAGACGGTAATAGAGTTCATCCGGCAGGGGCTCTTTCTCCCATTTTGTTCCGGACGGCGTCATCTGATTGCGCGCGCCGAAGAACACACCGTTCAGACAGCGTGCGCTGTCGTTCCAGTTTCCCTTGATGACCTCCGGAATGGTAAGGCCGACAGAGGAAACACCAGGCGCGATGTAGGGTTTGTAGCCGAGCGCCCGGATGGAGATGTTTGCGCCGACCGTGAGGTTGGTCAGCTTCTCTGTGGCACGGTCATCGTAGTGCTGCGGCAGGATGCTGTTGACTGCGACCAGCCCGTTCCCATGGGGTCCATAGACCCGTCCGCTCTCGTTGAAGTAGGAAAACCGCGGATCGTTCGGCGCGCGCTTTCCCGCATAGTATGCCGCTCTTGCGAACATGACGCCGAGGCCGAAGCCCTGAACCTGTCCCGGATTCAGGAAGCGGGCGACTTCCCGGCAAAGAAGATCCAGAGGATCCGACACCACGCCGAAGAGTCCCTTGTAGTCTGCCCTGGAGGCCTGTCTGGCATATTCACGGATGATCCGGACATTCTTCTCGAACTGGGCCATCCGCACGTCTCCCTTTGCTTCCTCTCCGACTGCCGGAACGAAAGCAGTGGCGCAGAACAGGAAGATATCACAGTCAAACAGCTGCTCCGGCTCAGGCGTCACGATCCGGGGGGACGGAGCCTTTCCAAGTGGAGCAAGGATCTGCGACAGTTCGATCTCCATGCGGGAAACCAGATGCTGGTTTGTATCGTAGATGCCGATCTGTGAGACCGTGTCCGCACCGGCCACCCGCAGCGCGATGGCAGCGTTCTGTCCTACATCGCCGAGTCCTGTGATATGGACTCTTTTTTTATCCTCCGGACCAGCCATCAGCCACGGGCAGGAGTCCAGATGTTCCTTCGTAAACGGATACTCTGAGCAAAGATCTGTAATCTTATGCATATGCTTTTCCTTTCCTCAACGCCGCCGGCGTTGTTTACAGCCTGAACTGTCCATCCAGCAGGTGTTTCAGTCTTCTGAGCTTCTGCATCTCCCGCTCCAGCAGGATGGAAGGAGACTCCTGTATGACTGAGGTATCCAGGATACAGGTGTCCGGGTGCCGCGGCTCTGCCAGCACCTCTCCGATGCGGGACATGGTCAGCTTGCGGTGGAACTGCTTCTGGTAAAGCTTCTCCAGCACCAGGAAGATGTCCCTGGCATTCTCCAGGCAGATTCCCGACATGCGGTAGAAGGCCTCCATGGAAGCTCCCTTCATGAAGGAGGGGAACTGGTAGGGCAGGATCGAGTTGACGGAGGGCAGGGAAGGAGAGGAGCGGATCTGCTCCTTCACACGGATGCCGTCACCGCCGATAAACGGATACAGATCCGACTCAATCAGCCACGAGCGCATATTCGGTACAAAGTAGACAGACTGAATCGGCTCATGCGACAGTTTTGCCAGGTCATCTCCCCGGCCGGAGCGCACACCGACGATCAGCTCGTCCAGGACAGCACCTTCTTTTTTCATGACCTCCCGGACCGCGTTGAGCCGGTAGCCCTTGTGATACAGATCGTCCACCAGGATCACAGGGCGCATGAAGGACTTGATGGTGCGGATCTGAATGTCCAGCGGAGCATACTGCGGAAACTCCCGGATCTCAAACCGCTCCATATCGATATCATAGAGCTTTTCCGTATTCAGATCCTTGGTGACACATTCGGGGACCAGGACGCCCTTCAGGATCTTCCCGTAAGGGACACACATCTTGCTGCCCAGCCGCTTTGCCGTGTACTGGACTTCCGGGACCGGATTGCAGCCGACGATCATCTCAATCAGCCGGTGATTCATGATTTCTGAATCAAAGCACAGAACCAGCTGTCCGGGGAAGAGCCCCGCCACTTCCTTCCTGAGCCGCTGGTTGCACTTCCACAGAACCTGGCGGATCTTCGGATCGTCCAGGAACGGGTCCTTGACAAAGGACGGCGTGTCAAAAAACAGAACGAGCGGGTGCCGCATGTCGACGATATAACAGTCCGGAATGACCGGGTGCGGCAGGAAGCCAACCAGAAGCAGCGGCTTCTCCCAGGCCTTGCCGTGGAAGCAGACTGCGTAGGAGAATCCTTCCTCCTGGCAGTGCTCCAGCGTCTCAGTCAGCGCAGTGAACCGGTCATCGCAGGTCGCGTCAGACTCGCCGAAGATCCTTTCGATCACGCATGTCCGGCCGCTCAGACGGTCCCTCAGGTCCGCCGCGAAATCAATGTCGCCGCTGGAATGCAGCAGTTCACCCGCGCTTAATTCGTGATAGAAAACCGCTCCGCAGATATTGTTCAGGTTGTTCTCGTCCCGCAGGACAACCGCGCCGGATCCGGAAGCAGGTTCCCCCTGGGCGTAATATACAGGCAGCTCTTCCTCGGACAGGCCGAAGGTCTCCTGGAGCTCCTGGAGCAGCGGCAGGTCCGTCCGGTCCACAAGGATGGTGTTGACCGGCCTGGTCCTGGCGGCGCGCTTGTAGATGGGCGCCATCGTATAGAGCCCCAGCTCATAGATATAATTCTGCACAACACTCTCCACCAGATCGGCGATGTCCTTGTTGTCGGAGACATTGCGGCGGATCCGGGTGGAGCTCATGTTCTCAAAATACGCAGGAAGCTTCAGCCACAGAATCTCTGACTGCAGCCTGGAAAATGCGCCTTCCGTTCCCTGTGTCAGTGTCCCGGCTCCTTCCGTGTTGCGCGCGAAGATAATATGCGGAAATGTATGCACGGAATCCGGCTCACTTTCCTTGCGGTAGGCGGACGCATGTTCCACGACATCGCTGCCGGCGACGATGTAGACTTCTTCTTCCGGGAAGCATTGCTTCAGCCGTCTCAGGTCATCCGGACAGGCGATGTTCACGGGAATCTCGACCGGAAACAGGAACACATTGTTCAGGTCGGCGACCGACATCACCATGATTTTTCTCCGGATCCGGTAAGGCTGCGTGCTCTTGGACCAGGAGAATTCATCGACGGCAAGAAACACATGGAAGCCCATGGACGCGATCTCCCTGACGATGGCCTTATGGCCCAGGGAGAAGGGGTCAAAGGTTCCCGGGAAGAACGCGATCTTTTTGCGTTTCTCAAAAACGATGGACCGGTGATCCAGCAGATAGTCCGAGATGAACCGGTATATGTGATTGAGGGAGGCCGCGTTGTAATACCACAGCATGTTTTCCTGATCCCACAGAATGAAGGTGAGAATCTTCCTGGCCATCGACGTGAAGTATTCCTTCTTCTGCTCCAGGGTCAGACGCCTGCTCCCGAAGATTCCCTCCCCGAGGAAGTAGAATGCTTCCCGGGCGACCTCTTCGTTGAAATGCACCGTACCGGAGAACAGCATTCCTTCCAGGGTATGCCTTTCATCGGTCAGGACGCCGGTCATGGGAAGATGCTGCAGGATGACGCTGACGGTTTCCAGCGTCAGGATCGGGACAGAGGCGGAAGGGCTTCCGTACAGCTCATGGAATTGATCCAGGAGCGCAAGCCTCTCATCGGGCGTCATGATGACATAGATCCGTCCCATGAACTGTGGGATGTACTTCGCCACGGAATACTGTCCCATGGCAAGGGCGCGCACCAGCTCCAGAACGATTTCGTAACGCTGCGCCTCTGACAGACGCGGCATGATCTCGACAAGGTTTTCCCCTGCCTGCAGCTTGTTGGTGACACGCGAACTGAACTGCAGCAGGTTCAGCAGGTGCGAGGCATACTGGTATACCTTCAGAAGATCCGGCTCCAGGAGCATTTCCTGCTGGAGAATCTCCAGGTTGACCAGCTTGAAGACCCACGGAATCTCAGACCGCTGATTCTCGATATAGAGAAGCTTGGCGTCATACTCCAGCCGCGGATCCTCCCCGAAGACGAGATGCCGGATCTGTGAGGTCAGGTAACGGACACAGACAGGATCTGTCTCCTTGCACTGAAGATCCTCCGCGGCTGTGCGCATTTCCTCGTCAAACGTGCATCCCTGCCTGAGCCAGCACAGCAGAAAACGCAGGGCGGAAACACGGATTTCGTCATCCGCCGCGTCCAGGAAATGCCGCGCGAAGCGGAACAGCAGCTTCCTCTGGGCAGCAGTGCACAGGTCGTACGGAATCTCCGGCATGCAGTCCAGCAGAAGGAATTGTGTGAGCCCCTCCCAGCGCGAGGACTTATAGTGCTCCAGAATCACCCGCAGCACATCGCGGCGTTTCGATCCGTCACACATCGCCAGAAGGTTGCGGACAACACTCTTCATGCCATAGCCGATCCAGCGTCTGTGCTGCTCGGTCATCATGTGGCTCGGGAACAGCATCCGGTGAAGGAAGGAACTCCATACGTCTGTCATCCTGCGGCCGATTCTGGGAGCAGCCACGTCTTCCGGCAGCTCCTTTTTGAAGGTGATGTCGAAGCCTGCCATCACCTTCGCGGAGATCCGCGCGCTCTGACGGCGGATGTCTCCGTCCTGATGGGAGAGCATCTCATAGAGGAAGTCCAGAATTACCAGCTTCTGTTCCTGCGGCAGATAGCCGGAGTATTCCTCGATGACAGTCAGGAAGGCGCGGACATGCCTCCAGTCCTTCTCGCCGCGGATATCCTCCAGCAGACTGATGAAGGAGACATCATGGCCGGTGGTGTACATTACCTTCAGGTTCTGGGAAATCGCAAGGAACTTGAAGGCCTGTACCATCTCGTCTGTTCCCATGAGGGAGTAGGGCGTTCCGGGATCAGGTTTCCTGTAGCCGCTCTCCAGGTCGGTGGAGACGCCCAGAGAGACCAGGTAATCCTCAAAGTCTTTCAGCTTTGCGTAGACCTTCTCATATCTGCGCTTCTTTTTTTCATCAACGTTGTCAAGCTTGCTCAGGATGATATCGTAGGATTCCTTCAGGGTCCAGAAACGGACCTGTTCTGTGCCGTCTTTCTCCCTGACGCTCTTGACGCGGAAGTCGGCATAGATCAGGATCAGGCTCTCCACACTGAGGTTTTCCAGCTCCAGATCCCAGACGGAATGGGAGGAGGCGATGGCGCCGATCTGCCCCAGGTTCATGCGCTGCGCGAACTCATAGGTGTAGTAATAGTGCAGATAGGGCACACGGCCGCTCTCCTCCGGCCTGCAACCGTACTTGCCGATATCGTGCAGGATGGCCGCGCCGCTGACCAGGGCGGGATCGACCCTGACACTGGTGTGAAGAAGCTGCATGGCAATGCTGACCGATACAAAACTGACGCCGGAGATGTGCCCGAGTGTCTCGAAGCCTGTCACCAGACGATGCAGGCGCATAAACGCGTAGAGATACTCCTCCTTCAGAATCTTCAGAAGCCGGAGATAGCCCGCGCTGTTGTCATATCCCTTCGCCCCGGCGGCGTCCAGAAAGATAAGACTCCGTGTCCGGTCTTTCCCGAGAAGCGCTTCCTCCCGGTCAAAGAGTTCGTTCAGCACGTCCAGGTAGAACAGGATTGCTTCGCGCCGCTCCTCGCGCAGCGGTGCTTTCTGCCTTCCGGGATAGAAATTCTCAAGCAGCCAGTCGCAGACATACTGGTTCCAGCTGTCCCATTCTTCCGGGCATGCATCGCCGCACAGCTGCTCCAGCTGCACAGCCAGCGCGCGCGGAACCACCGCGAGGTCTGCGCCTTCCCTTCCGATCGGAATGGAAGAGGCGGCGGCACGGATCTGTTCGTTTCGCTCTTTATTTGCCATGGCTATCTCCACATGATTGCTTGTTCATTGTCAGTAACAGGTGTTCTTTCTGCATGTCCTGCAACAGGCGGCAGCCGCGCGCGGAAAGATCATAGTATCCGATGACGCTGCTGTCCGCGTCCGGCACGATCCGGGCGATGTCATTGGGCAGCGCCTTCAGCAGCTCCGGGTGAAAATGCAGCCGCCTTTCGTCCTCGAACACCGCGCCGTACAGGATGTCCGCCTCCACAAGATCCTGGAAAATGTGGCTTCCGTAGGAGAGCTCCGGCTGGTAGCCGGCCCTGGACTCCGCGATCTCACAGATGGCTGTGAAGGAACTGATATCCGAAAAGGCCGTCGGGACGCCCAGCTCCGGGGATGAGGTTCCGATGCGCCCGGGCGTAAGAAGCACCAGCGTCTTTCCCTGTTCCCGGAAGTGCCAGTTCAGCGCGCCGAGGCTTCGGGCAATGACGGGTTTGTCGTTGTAGGGAAGCTGATAGTAAGCGACCGGGTCAATATAGACGATGCCGTCCACATCAACCAGACGGGACATTCCCATGGAAGCATGCAGTGTCTCCAGAAGGATCGAAGCGTCCGGACAGGCGGCATCCTCACCGTCCGTCCGGGCAGTGCCTCTGGGGCCTTCTCCTCTGCCGGAATCTTCCGCCTGGAGCTGCTGTACAGGGCTTTGCTGCGTCCGGACGACCAGAGGCCTGCACTGGAGAAGGTTGACCACAAAGTCACCGTCCTCACTCAGATTGATGGTGAACTCGATGTCCACATCCTGGCAGTAGGTCTCCCGCAGCTGCTCCAGCATCCCCTGCATCAGTTCCATCAGCGCAGTGTTCTGTGTGATGCCCCGGCAGGAGACGAATTCGACAGACCTTTGCACGCCGCGCTCCCGCAGTGTGTACTCAGCCTGGGTATCATGCTCCAGGAGAACGCGTCTGAGCCACGCCGGAAGGCTGCCGGCAAGATCGTCCAGGGAAACATAGCAGAAAGAGGATGTCTCTTTGTCGATCAGAGAGATCTTTCTCTGGCTGTAACGGTGCTTCTCGGCAGTGGTGTGATAGGGGGACGCCTGCGGCTGGTCCAGGCTGACCAGACGCGGGTAGGCGCCCTCGGTGCGGTCCACCGCGCTCGTGCCGAGCCCCATGACCAGGCGGAGCATGCCGGCCTGGGGACTGAGCGTTTCCAGAAAGCGGTAGGGACTGCACGAATATCCGACTCCTGCGGCACAGGGCATGAAGTACCGTCCAAAATGCGAACCGGATACACGCATGACCAGAACAGCCATCTCCTCGTCACGCTCTGCCAGATGACGCCGCCTGCGGTAGTCGAGCGCCGAGAGAGACATGGTGCTGGCATAAACCGTGCGCACCGCGTCTTCAAAAGCGGCAAGCCGCTCCTGCCTCGTGCCGGTGTTCGGCACGAAAACAGAATCATACTTTCCCGCGAATGCATTTTCGAAGCCATCCTCCAGAATGCTGCTGGAGCGGACGATGATGGGCTCCTGTCCGTAATAGTCCAGCAGATGGAGGAACTGCTGCTCGATCTGGGGCCAGAAGCTGCCGGAAAGGATCGAATCCCGCAGCTCTTCGGACAGGGCAAAATAACCGTCCTCGGAGTGCTGGCCGACCCACAGATCCCACAATCCGTTCTCCACGATAAAACTGGCGTAGACATCGGAGCCGATGTAGAAGGAGTCGTGCGCCTCCATGTAATCATACAGTTCCGGCCGGCTGTTCTCGATGATCTTGCGCGCGGTCAGCATACCGCAGGACTTTCCGCCGATCTGCCCGCTGCCTACCATGTGTTCCTTGACGAAGAAATAATCACCGGGCCGGAAATTCTCTATGATGAGAGAGCGCATGCGGCTGTCACGGCTCATCATGACACGGCACATCCAGGCACACGCTTCGGTCAGGTCTTCTCCGTATTCATACTTGCGCTGCGCGTTCAGGAAGGAACGGTCCCAGCTGTCCATGCTCAGATCTGCCCGGATGCGTCCCGCCATGTCCTGCGCGCGGTGGAAGCGGCTCAGCTTCACGCCATCCGTGATCGGAGACAGGCCTCCGGTTTCCGGGTCCAGGAGATAGGGCTGATACAGATCATGATCCGCATGATCCAGCACTTTCTCCGCCCTGAGGTAGATGTTCTTGAAATCAGAACTGACATCAAAGAAGCAGTCGGCAATCTGCGTGATCTTCCCGGCTGCCTCATCGGAATGCATGAGCGCCATCAGGGGGAACAGGGCTGTGTCGCCCCTGCTTTTCAGAAGCGGCGTCGTGACCGTGAAAAAGTTCACCATCATCAGATCTGTTGCCCATGCGGTCTGAAGCTCGGACAGGCAGTCGAAAACAAAGATGCAGCCGGCCTCCTGCGCGCGGATGGCTTCATGGACGGCAACGGTAAAGTGCCGGAAACGATGATTCAGACGGACCGGGATTTCCTCGAAGGCAGCAGGAAGATTCTCCCTGGCAGGAAGATTCCGGGAATCCTTCTTTGAGACATCGGTGTCAGGAACAAAGCGGATATGCACGATTCTTTTCGCGTTTTTTCCGGCATAAGAAGAGAAGGGGGACAGAATCCGCGCAAAATCAGACAGGTCGCTGAGCGAGAAAACGATGCTGACGCCCCGTTCGGATCCGGAGACCAGATCCGTCAGTTTTTCTATCATACTGTTTTCCATATAGTCCCCCGGTTTGTTTGAACCTGTGCTATACTACAAGTATTATACTACGTATGTGAAAGCTTTTCTATAATTACAGTCGGGGTGTTCCGCCGCGGCATGCGGCGGACAGCAAGATTCACGCACAGTTTTGCTTAGGAGGAAGCGCGATGAACAGCTATATCGAGAAAGTGATCGGAAGAGTCAGGGAGAAGTACCCGTATCAGCCGGAATTCTGCCAGACAGTGGAGGAGGTGCTTTCCTCACTGGATCCTGTTGTGGAACGTCATCCGGAGTACGAGAAGGTGGATCTGCTCGGACGTATGGTGGAGCCGGAGCGGATGTTCTCTTTCCGCGTTGTCTGGCAGGACGATAAAGGGTTTGCCCATACGCAGAACGGATACCGCTGCCAGTTCAACGGAGCCATCGGGCCCTACAAGGGCGGAATCCGTTTCCAGAAGGACGTTACGCCGAGCATCATGAAGTTCCTTGCGTTCGAACAGACCTTCAAGAACAGCCTGACCGGCCTGTCCATGGGCGGCGGCAAGGGCGGCTCGGACTTTGACCCGGCAGGAAAGTCGGACGACGAGATCATGCGGTTCTGCCAGAGCTTTATCCAGGCACTGTACCGCTACATCGGCCCGGATACGGACGTGCCCGCCGGAGACATGGGCGTCGGCGGGAAGGAGATCGGCTACATGTTCGGCGAATACCGCAGGCTCAAGGGGAACTTTGAGAACGGCACATTTACGGGGAAGGGATTCTCCTTCGGCGGCAGCCTGATCCGGCCGGAGGCAACCGGATTCGGTTCCGTCTACTATCTGGAGGATGTCCTGAAGCATGACGGGGAGACCCTGAAGGGCAAGACCATCGCGTGCGCAGGCTTCGGCAATGTCACCTGGGGCATCTGCCGCAAGGCGGAGGAACTGGGCGCGAAAGTCATCACCCTGTCCGGGCCGGACGGTTATGTCTATGATCCGGACGGTGTCCTGGGGAAGGAGAAGATTGACTATCTGGTCGAGATGAGAGGATCCGGCCGCAACCGCGTACAGGATTACGCGGATAAGTTCGGCGTGGAGTTTCATGAGAAGGAGAAGCCCTGGGGCGTCAAGGCGGACATCATCATGCCGTCCGCGATGCAGAACGATGTCCACATGGACAGCGCGCAGAAGATCGTGCAGAATGGAATCCGCTACTATATCGAGGTAGCCAACATGCCGACCACAAACGACGCGCTGCGCTATCTGATGGAACAGCCAGACATGATTGTGGCTCCTTCCAAGGCGGTCAACGCCGGCGGCGTGGCAGTCAGCGGACTGGAGATGAGCCAGAATTCCGAGCGGCTGTTCTGGACAGAGGAGGAAGTTGACCGTCAGCTGCACCGCATCATGCACCAGATTTATGAGAGCTCTGTCGCGGCAGCCGGGCGCAACGGGCTGGGCTACAACCTGGTCGCGGGCGCGAACATCGCAGGCTTTGAGCGCGTCGCGGATGCCATGATGGCGCAGGGCATCTTCTGAGATCCTTTGAATTCTGTTAAAAAAATGACCGTCAGGGAGACGCCTGCCGGTCATTTTTTATGCGATTCTTCCAAAACAGGGAAAACAGTTTGCGCGCTGTGATTGCGTATGCGATAATAAGGTGACTGACTGTGTCTGGCATCTGCAGGCTGTCAAGGAGGAAATCAGCGTGAGAAAGTTTACATTCAGGGGCGGTGTTCACCCGTATGACGGGAAGGAGCTGACAGCCCGGAAACCGGTCAGGGTTCTGGAGGCGGGCACGGAGCTTGCCTTTCTGCTGTCCCAGCATATCGGCGCGCCTGCGAAGAGCATTGTCAAAAAGGGTGACCGGGTGCTGGAAGGCCAGATGATTGCCGAAGCAGGCGGGTTTGTGTCTGCGCCTGTGTTCTCTTCCGTGTCCGGTACCGTGAAGGGAATCGAGAAGAGAAGGAACGCCGCGGGGGCACTGTGCGACGCGATTATTGTGACGAATGACTTCGCCCATGAGAAGGCTCCGGCCGATCCGCTTCCGGGTATGGAAGCGTACTGTGCCCTTCAGCAGGAGACCGCGTCAGAGAAGTCAGAGTACAACATGGTGACGCGGAGCGCCGCCGAAGCGCTGGAGCTGATCCGGCCGGACGAGCAGCTGAAGAAGCTGGAGAAAAACCAGGTGCTGGAACGGATCAGGAAGGCCGGGATCGTCGGGATGGGCGGCGCGGGTTTTCCGACGCATGTCAAGCTGTCCCCGTCTGATCCGGAAAAGATTGATTTTATCCTGGTAAACGGTTCCGAGTGTGAGCCTTATGTGACCTGCGACTACCGCCTGATGTGCGACCGGCCCGGAGAGCTGATCGCCGGCCTGAAAGCGGTGCTGCGGCTGTTCGGCAGCGCGAAGGGTGTGTTCTGCATCGAGGACAATAAGCCTGAGGCGGTCCGTATTCTGACCGAGGCGCTGGCCAGGGAAGAGAATATCTATGTCGCGCCCTGCAGGACGAAGTATCCGGAAGGAGCAGAACGCAGCCTGATCAAGGCGATCACCAGCCGCGACGTCAATTCCAGGATGCTTCCTGCCGACGCAGGCTGCATCGTCATCAATGTCAGTACGGCTTTTGCGATATTTGAGGCGGTTTTTCTCGGACAGCCGCTCTATCGCAGGATTCTGACAATCTCGGGAGACGCGGTGGTGAATCCGGAGAATTTCCTGGTTCCGACAGGCGTATCCTTCGCGGAGATCGCGGAGAAAGCCGGCGGTTTTCTGCAGATGCCGGAGAAACTGATCGCCGGCGGGCCGATGATGGGATTTGCCCAGAGTGATTTCACCGGCGTTGTCACGAAGACTTCCAGCGCGATTACCGCGTTCCGGTATGACCTTGTCTCCAGGTACGAAGAGACGGCATGCATCAACTGCGGCAGGTGTGTGGATGCCTGTCCGGCCCGCCTGGTGCCGAGCCATCTTGCGGACATGGTCCAGAAAAAGCAGATGGAGCATTTTGAGGAGAACTACGGACTGGAATGTGTCAACTGCGGCTCCTGTTCGTGGAGCTGCCCGGCGGGAAGGCCTCTGGCCGCCCTGGTCAACCAGGGAAGACAGGCCATACTCGCTGCGAGAAGGAAGGCAAAATAGCGCTTTCGTGCGGATTGTGTCAGTTATAACTTGCGTTTTACTTAAGGAGAGTCTATGAATCAGAAACTACAGGTTTCCGCTTCCCCGCATACCAGGGGGATGATGACGACAGGCAAGATCATGACGATGGTGACTGCCGCGCTCCTGCCTGCCTGTGTGATGGGAGTCCTTGCCTTTGGCATGCACGCGCTGCTGGTTCTTGTCTTCTCGACAGCTTCAGCGGTTGCGGCGGAGTATTGTTATGAGAAGCTTCTGCATAAGAGCATTACCGTACGGGACGGATCTGCCGTGGTCACCGGACTCCTGATCGGGATGAACATGCCGCCGCAGATCGACCTGTGGATCCCCTGCCTTGGCAGCGTGTTCGCGATCGTTGTGATCAAACAGCTCTACGGCGGACTTGGGAAGAACTTTATGAATCCGGCACTTGGCGCGAGATGCTTCCTGCTGATCTCATTTTCCTCCAGGATGACGACTTTCTCCGAAGGAAAGGGGCTTTGGAAGCTTGTCACCCAGGTTCCGGCGACCACGGACGCGCTGTCCGGCGCGACACCGCTTGCCTATCTCAAGACCGGTGCCTGCTTTGACCTGAAGGCGCTGCTGATCGGAAACCACATGGGCTGTATCGGCGAAGTCAGCGCAGCGGCGCTTCTTGCAGGCGGTCTGATCCTGCTGGCGATGAAAGTGATCCGGATCCGGATTCCCGGATCTTATCTGGGATGTTTCGCGATTCTGACGCTGATCACCGCGCTCGTGCGCGGATATGACGCGCCTCTTCTCTATACGCTGCAGCAGCTGTGCGCGGGCGGACTGATGCTCGGCGCCTGGTTTATGGCTACGGACTATGTCACTTCCCCGATCACCGCGATGGGACAGATCGTATTCGGATGCGCGCTTGGGTTTCTGACCTGGGTTTTCCGACTGATCGGGAGCGGAACTGAGGGTGTATCCTACTCCATTATTTTTATGAATCTTCTGGTACCGGTCATTGAACGTTACACAAGACCTGTCGCGGCCGGCATGGTCCGGCAGAACCGCGAGAACAAACGCCTGATGAGGCAGAAGAAGAGAGAAGCCAGGCGTCTGAAAGCGGGCGGAGGCAAGAAGGAGAAAGATACATGAGTGTGACGGATAAGAAGGAACTGAGGCAGCTGGAGGGAAAGGGACTGCATATTCCGACTCCATCCGGGGCAGGTCCGGACGAGACAGCCAAGCTTCCGCCCGCGGATGAGATCTATACCGGCCAGGAATACAAAGCAGCCTCTTCCGGACGGGAAGAAAAGCCGGAAAGCATCGGGAAGGATATCACGATCCTTGTTCTGATCACGCTTGCGGCAGGCCTTTTGCTGGGCACTGCCTACGGGATTACGAAAGACCCGATCGCGAGAGCGCAGGAAGCGGCGCGGACCGAGGCACAGAGCCAGGTGATGAGCAGTGCGAAGTCCTTCGAAACGAAGTATGCTTCCGATGCCGGAGAGGGAGAGCCGGTTCCGGATTCCATCGCCAAAGCGCTGGAGGATGCCGGGATCATGACGACAGACATCACGCGGGTTGACCTGGCGTTTGACGAGAATCATTCCCCGCTTGGATATGTGCTCACTGCAGTCAACCCGGATGGGTACGGCGGCGATGTGGAGCTGATGTGCGGTATTTCCCCGGATCCGGACGGATCGATGGTGATCGAAGGAATCTCATTTCTCTCGCTGTCGGAAACGGCAGGCATGGGGATGCGCGCAAAGGATGATGCTTTCCTGTCGCAGTTTCCCGGGAAAAAGACCGGGGAAGGAGAACTGGTCACCTACGTCAAGAACGGTGCGTCAAAGCCATCTGAGATCGATGCGATCAGTGGCTGTACCATCACGACCTCTGCCGTGACGGATGATGTCAATGCCGCGCTGATCGCGGCCAGACAGCTGGAAGCCGGTCAGGCAGAGTGAGTGGCTGGAATCCTGTATCACTCATACAGGATCGTCTGATTAAGTAGCGGAATACCGCCGGCGGACGACGAAGGCTTGAGGCTGCGGTATTCGCGACCGGACGTACTGAGACATAAAGTAAGATTTAGGAGGAAGCGGAATGAGCAGAAAGAACCCCGGGGAGCTGATCGATCCGTATCGGAAGAAGAAGCGTTTCGATCTGAGCCGGTATATCTATCTGAGGAAGGATTCTTTCCAGGAGAGAGTGGTGAACGGGATCTACTTTGAGAATCCGGTGTTCATGCTCGCGCTGGGCATGTGTCCGACCCTGGCGACCACAACGTCCGTGACCAATGCCATCGGCATGGGACTGTCCACGACAGCGATTCTGATGATGTCGAATCTGTTTATCTCGCTCCTTCGGAATATCATTCCGGAGCGGATGCGGATGCCGTCCTATATTGTGATCATTGCTTCTTTTGTGACGATCGTGGACTTTCTGATGCAGGGCTTCCTGCCGCAGATGTATGAGTCGCTCGGCGTCTATATCCCTCTGATCGTCGTGAACTGTATCATCATGGGAAGAGCGGAGGCGTATGCCGGCAAACACGGCCCCCTGTCCTCGATCGCGGACGGAGCCGGCATGGGACTGGGCTTTACGGGTGCCCTGATCCTTGTTGCCGCCGTGCGTGAGCTGCTGGGAAACGGAACCCTGGCGGGATACCGGGTGATGCCGCAGTTTTATGAACCGATCAATATCTTTGTTCTTGCGCCCGGCGCGTTCCTGGTGCTGGCACTGTTTGTGGCCATCATGAACCGTCTGCGCATCGGGGCGGCAAGACGGGAGGACGAGTGGGATCCGACAGGAAAGTTTGTATGCGGTGACTGCCGTACCTGTCCCAGAGTAAAGGGATGCGGCGGCAAGCCTGCGATTGAGGCAGCCGGAAGCAGCCAGGAAGGGAGAAGATGATGTCATTTTCCGCTATGATGTTGCTGGTCGTGACGACGATTCTTGCCAATAATGTTGTGCTGAGCCAGTTCCTCGGGATCTGCTCCTTCCTTGGAGTCTCCCAGAAGACAGAAACCGCCAGCGGTATGGGCGGCGCCCTGACCTTCGTGCTGACCCTGGCCAGCTTTGTGTGCGGCGTCCTGTATCACCTGGTACTGGTGCCGTTCCATCTGGAGTATCTCAGGACCATCGTGTTTATCCTGATCGTGGCAGCGCTGGTTCAGTTTGTGGAGATGTTCCTGAAGAAGTACATGCGCTCCCTCTACGAAGCGCTTGGCATCTACCTGCCCCTGATCACCACCAACTGCGCGGTTCTGGGCGTCGCGCTTCTGAATGTGCAGAAGGATTACAATATTATAGTCGGTACCATCTACGGTCTGGCTACCGCCATCGGCTACTGGGTCGCGATCGTGATTATGTCCTTTCTTCGTGAGAAGATGGCAGACAATGAGATTCCGCGTCCCTTCCGGGGCTTCCCGATCGTTATGGTCACTGCGGCTCTTATGAGCATCGCGTTCTTCGGCTTTGCCGGAATCAAGTAAGTGGAATATACAGCAGAAAGGATAAGAGCATGACAGAAATGCTGTTCGCTGCAATCATGATCGGCTCGGTCGGGTTGTTTGTCGGTGTTTTTCTCGGATTCGCGAGTAAGGTTTTCGCCGTCAAGGTCAACCAGCAGGAGAAGGATATCCGGGAAATACTTCCCGGTGCCAACTGCGGTGCCTGCGGCTATTCCGGCTGTGACGCGCTTGCCGCTGCCCTGGTAAGGGGTGAGGCACCTGCCAATGCCTGCGTGGTGGGCCAGGAGGCGGTTGCCAACCAGATCAAGTGGATCATCGGCGGTAAGAGCGAAAGAGTTGTGCGCAACGTTGCGTTTGTCCGCTGCAGCGGCGACTGCAATCATACCTTTGACCGGTATGATTATACAGGTCCGAAGACCTGTGCCGCGCTGGCGCTTGTTCCGCAGGGCGGACCGAAGTCCTGCTCCTACGGCTGCATCGGCTGCGGAGACTGCATCAGGATGTGCGAGTACGGCGCGATCTCCATAGAGCGCGGTGTTGCCAAGGTAGACGAGGAGAAGTGTCTTGACTGCCGGAAGTGCATGAATACCTGTCCGAAGGGAATCATTGTGGAAGTCCCGTACTTCAGGGCCGCGCACATCGGCTGCATGAATCCGCTCAAGGGAAAACCGGTTACCGAAAACTGCAGAATCGGCTGTATCTCCTGCGGGAAATGCGCCAGGGACTGCCCTGCCGGAGCGATTGACAACAGTGGAGGCTTCCCGGTGATAGACTATGAAAAGTGTATAGACTGCGGCAGGTGCAAGGATAATTGCCCGCGCCATTGTATCGTATGATGAGGCAGATGATGAACTGGAAGATGTTGGATCTGGCAGTGAGAAGACTGAATGTCTTTGCACTGAAGGAGTGGAAAAGTACATTTTTGGGCATGAGCGTCTGGATGCAGGCGATCCTGGTCGGAGCACTTGTCCTTCTGATTGGTGTCAGCGCGCTTTCCTGCTGGTGGGGAATCCGGATGAAGCGCAGCGCGCGGTTTGCCGCAGGCGCCGTGAGTGTGTTTTATATCGTTCTGATCATTCTGGTCACAGAGTATTCCATTGAGATGGACAAAGCATTGATCTACGCCGCTCTGGCCGGTGCAGGAGCGGGCTTTCTGTATGCGTTTCTGGAGAGAATCTTTCAGCTTGCCGCTGGTTTTGTCTTCGGAACGGTTCTGTCGGCGTGGCTGCTGCCCACCTGCTTTCATATGAAGATGACTTCCGGAAAAGGAAGGATCTGGGCGCTTGTGATTGCCATTGCGGCAGGTGTTCTTTTTGCCCTTGCGGCAAAGAAACTGAAGTTTCTTCTGACCGCGCTCGAGGGCGGCGTTGTGCTTGGTCTTCTGTGCGACGCGTATCTTCCGGTGAACAGCACCGTTCAGAAGATCCCATGGGTCAAGGATAAGCTGACACAGAACCAGGTTCTGAATCTGCTTCCGCTTCTGATCGCCGCGACGGGTGCTCTGGTTCAGCTGATCCAGCTTCTGTCGATCCGCGCGGAGCAGAAGGCACTTGCGATTCCGACTGGAGAAGAGCGGGATCTGGCTTCGGACAGCGCAGCCGGAAAGGCGGACGCTTCTGATTCGGAAGCTGCCCGGGAGGAAGAAGCACAGCCTGACGAAGAAACGATCAGCATGGTTCAGGCGGAGGAGGTTCTGGTCGAAAAGGCGAAGGAACTTGCCCTTGCCGCCGCGCGCAGTGCCGAACAGGCCAGGCTGAAAGAGCGCTATGAGGACGTTGCGGCAGGACTGTACAGTGCGAAAATCGCTGCCGGACGGCTGGACATGAGCGAGGAAGCATTTACGGCCGGGATGAAGAGAGCCGGATATTCCATACCCGGAGAGGAAGCAGCGCCTGAGATGGAAGCGCAGGCGGAAGCGGAAGCGCAGACAGAAGAGGCGCCGGAGGGTGAAGAAAAAGCTGAACCCGCGCCGGAGGGCGAAGAGAAGACCGAATCCGCGCCGGAAGGTGATGCGCACACTGAAACCACACCGGAGGGTGAGGAAACACTTGAAGAGAAGGAAGAGCCATGAGTCTGTTTGAGAAGAAGGTACCTGTCTTCCGCAAGAGAGACCGTGAAGCACAGGGCAGAATCAAGGAAGCCCTGGACGCGGCCGGCATCTGGAACAGATGCTCCCATTTTGAGCAGGAAGAGATTCCGGTGGGGGGATACAGCGCGATGGATCCGCGTAATTTTGGAAAGAAGGGCCGGATTGACAGAGAAGTTTACGTGGTCTATGTGAAGGCCTCTGATGAGGCGCGCGCGCAGCGTGCGATCCGGGATGCCGGTCTGGTTGCGGAGGTAAGGACAGCGAAGGAACTGACTTCGGAAGCGGCTGACAAAATCAGAGACCGAAAATATTGATACAGTATGGAAGAACTTATGAAGTTCTTAACAGATGTTCAGGCGGAGAACAGAGATGGGAAAAGACAACACAGATGAGATCATCCGGCAGATCCAGGAAACCAGGAAACAGCTTACAGCCAGTCTGTATGATGATTTCTTCGGCGGTGCGGATGCGGTGAAAAAGAATCCTTCTGCGGCGGCACCCCGGACGCAGGGCGCAGCCCCGGCCGGTGCCGCAGGCGCGCAGGCCGGAAGCAGTGACGCCAAGGCACCGGTGGAAGCCGCGACAGGACCGGCGCCCAAGGCTGTGCAGGAGCCTCCGGCAAAACCGGAACCGGAAGAGGATCCGATGGAGACCCTCAACAACCTGATCGGCCTGGAGAAGATCAAGCATGATGTGAAAGAGCTGACGGATTTCGCGAAGATCCAGAAGGCCAGGAAGGATGCCGGGCTGAAAGCAGTACCGGTTTCTCTCCATCTCGTGTTTACGGGCAATCCCGGCACCGGTAAGACAACGGTTGCCAGAATTCTGGCGAAGCTCTACAACCAGATCGGCATTCTGTCGAAGGGACAGCTGATCGAAGTCGACCGGTCAGGCCTGGTTGCGGGGTACGTCGGTCAGACAGCGCTCAAGACCCAGGAGCAGATTCGGGCTGCGCTCGGCGGGGTACTGTTCATCGATGAAGCCTATACACTTGCCGCGAAGAATGAGGATTTCGGCCAGGAAGCAATCGACACGATCCTGAAGGCGATGGAGGATCACAGGGACGACCTGATTGTGATCGTAGCCGGATATACCGAACCGATGGAGCGGTTCATCAACAGCAATCCGGGTCTGAAGAGCCGGTTCAACAAGTATATCGAGTTTCCGGATTATTCCATCGATGAACTGATGCAGATCTTTGACATGAACTGCAGGAAATATGATTACACGATCGAGGATTCGGCAAGAAGCCATGTCCGGGAAAAGCTCTCCCTCATGAAGCTTTCCTCTCCGGAGAACTTCGCGAATGCCCGTGCTGCCCGCAATCTGTTTGAGGAAATCATCACAAACCAGGCAGGAAGGATTGCGGCGATGGAACATCCTTCCCTTGAGGACATGAAGACCATCACGAACGACGACCTTACAGATGCCGAGGACGAAGCGATCTCGGCAAGAGTGCTGGCGCAGATGCTGAGCCAGGAGGGGAATGCCGAAGCTGCGGCAGATACCGCTTCGGAAGGTGCCGGCACTGACAATACTGACGCTGCTGAAGGAACGGATACAGACGGAACTGACAGCACAGAGGCTGATCCGGGGCCGGAAGAGACAGGCGGCGCCGGGGCGGAAGAGACAGGCGGCGTTCAGTCGGAAGAAGAGACTTCCGCACAGGAGGAACCGTGATGAAGCCGGAGAACCTCAGACTGATTCTTGCGTCAGGATCTCCGAGAAGGGATGAGCTTCTGAATACGGCGGGCCTTTTTCATGAAGTGATCGTGTCAGGTGCGGATGAGGACGTCCCGGAGCCGGATCCATGCGTGCTGGTGGAGAAGCTTTCGGCCAGAAAGGCAGAGGACGTTTTCCGGCAGGTGGAAGAGGAGAAGGACTTTGCCGTGATCGGGGCGGATACCGTTGTGGCACTGGATGGCGCGATCCTGGGAAAACCGCACAGTGAAGCGGACGCGGCGCGGATGCTCCGGCTGCTGTCCGGCAGGGCGCATCATGTCTGTACCGGCGTGACGCTTCACGGCAGAATCGGCGGAAGAGAATGTGTGAGGACCTTTTGTGAGGTGAGCCATGTCTATGTCGCTCCTCTTACCGAAGAGGAGATTCATTCCTATATCGAGACAGGAGAACCGATGGACAAGGCGGGGGCGTATGGGATTCAGGGCGGCTTCTGCAGGTATGTCACGCACATCGAAGGAGACTACTTCAATATCGTCGGTCTTCCGGTGAGCAGGGTGTACCGGGAACTGAAAGTGTTTTGTTCCTGAAAGAAATCAATATTCCATGATCAAGAGAAACGGCTCCCGGTGACGGGAGCCTGTTTTCAGGGTGGGAAGCTGCCGGTCCTGCCATATAGGTGGTGCCGGCAGCCTCTTATAAAAAGCTTTCGCCCACCCACGCATATCTTATTCGCAGCGCGTTGGAATTACAAATAGAAAAGAATGTGGATTTACTGAAAGGTTTTGTGACATTTGTGCAGACTTATCTGCACAAGTAATGAAACGAAGTTACATGTTGCCTCTTTTTCGTCATAATAGACAAAAAGAGGGTCGCCATACATCGCGGAATCAACAGAAAATATGTCTGCGGCATTTGATAAAAAAAGGTTTTCGAGAATGGGAAAATATGTTACACTTTTATTAACTTTTGTTTACAACATGGTAATAATAACAATGTCTGCATGACGGCTGCGCGGTGCGCAGGAGAGGGAACAGGGTAACAGATATGAAAAAGACACTTTCTTTGAGAGTATTGCTGCTTGTGTTGATTATGAGTTTGGGAATGCCGGCGGGCAGCGCATTTGCGGCAGAGAGATCCAAAAAAATCAAGAATGGCTATGATGAGGAAGGAAACTTCTACGATTCAAAGGGATATAAGATCCAGAAATCTACCATTCTCCATCTCCTGGAAACAGCGATCGAGCCGGTCGGAAGGACCATGTATATCTGGGGCGGCGGCCATGCCGGTAAAGAACAGACCATGATTGGTGTTTCGCCCCAGTGGGAGAAGTTTTTCAATAAGCAGAAATCGAATTATAATTACAGAAACACCAGATTCCAGTACCGTAACGGCCTTGACTGCTCCGGGTATGTCGGATGGGTGCTTTATAATACATTTCATACAGAGAGCGGGCAGGGCAGCTGCACCTATCTTGCGCAGGATATGACCAGAATCTACTCAGGCTGGGGATGGGGATCCTATAAGAGCGCGAGAAAGTTTAAAAAGCACAAGGCCGGTGACATCATGAGCCTGGCGGCAGGCCATGTCTACATCGTGATCGGGAGATGCACGGACGGAAGTGTTGTGCTGGTGCACTCGAGCCCGCAGGGCGTCATGATCAACGGAACAGTAAGCAGCAAGGGAAAAAAGAAGAGTAAGGCATGGAAGCTTGCAAGACAGTATATGAAGAAATATTTTCCGAAGTGGATGAAAAAGTATAAGGACGTCAGCAGAGGTTCCTCCTACCTGAAAAACTACAGCAGGATGAGCTGGTATATCGGGAAAAAGAACAGTGTTATGACTGATCCGGAAGGACTGCGGAACAAGAATGCATCACAGGTGCTGAAGATCCTTTTCCGGAACAGAAGTTGAAAACCGGACAAAAAAGAGGCGCCCTCAGACGAGGGCACCTTTTTTCAATCATGTTATTCCGGAACAGCCTTTTGGATCTGTATGACCGGACCGGCCGTTTCAGTCGCGGAAATCAAAGAAGTTCTTGACAGGAACATTCAGTACTTCTGCGATATCGAACAGTTTCTCCAGAGAGATCGAGGTAGGCATGTTCGGTGCCTCCAGATTGCTGATATGCGTGCGGCTCAGATTCACCGCCTCGGCAAGTGCCTGCTGCGTAATGCCTTTCAGTTTTCTGTAATAGGCGATTGTGAGCCCAAGCTGTTTATACTGGTTAATTCTCTGCTCGGTCATAATATGAATCCTCCTTCCGGGCAACGCCAGCGGCATCGCGAAATGTCATTTCAATCATTGCTATCTTATCACAAGGCAGGATGAATATCTACTGGAAATGCAACATTTTCTGCTATTTTGTTCACAAAGTTTCCGTTAACCATATGAGAGGAGAGAAAAATGAAAAAAGTATATGTATTTGCAGCACAGGGCGTTGAAGAAATCGAATGCCTGACCCAGGTGGACCTGCTCCGCAGAGCCGGCCTTGAGGTTGTTGTCTGCGCGGTCGGCGGGGACCTGAAGATCCGGGGATCACATGATATTGTGTTTGAGGCTGACGCGCTGATCGAGGACGTGAACCTGGAAGACGCCGCCGCGCTGGTTCTTCCGGGCGGCATGCCGGGCACCCTGAACCTGGCGGCGGACGCAACGCTTGCCGGAGCGCTGAAGGCAGCAGAAGGAAGTGACACACTGATCTGCGCCATCTGCGCGGCGCCCAGAGTACCTGGTCTGCTGGGACTTCTTGAGGGGCACACTGCAACCTGCTATCCCGGGAATGAGGAATACCTGAAGGGAGCCGTCACGACAACCAACGAGACAGAGGTTTCCGGTCAGTTCGTGACCAGCCGCGGCGCCGGAACCGCCATCGCGTTCGCCCTCCAGATCATCGCCATTCTGCTCGGCGAGGAGCAGGCACAGAAGATCCGGACGTCAATTATTTACCGGGCCTGAAACGGCTTGTGCTGAGCCTGTTCTCTGTGATATACTGATTGAACGGTTGCCGGAAGGAAGGACTTCTGACACCTGCCCGTATGGCGGGTTGGAGGACCTTTCGGGGTGCAGCCGGAACAGACAACGATATCCAATGTAAGGAGCAAGATTTCATGAGTGTGACAGTTGAAAAAAAAGATAACAATATGGCAGTCCTGACGATTGAGGTTCCGGCGGAGAAGTTCATCGAGGCCGTCGAGAAGGCTTATCAGAGGCAGAAGAACAGCATTGCCCTTCCCGGTTTCAGAAAGGGTAAGGCACCCCGCAGGATGATCCAGAAGATGTACGGAGCCCAGGTTTTCTTTGAGGAAGCCGCGAACTATATTCTCCAGACAACTTATGATGACGCTGCGAAGGAGAGCGGGGAGAAGATCGTCTCCCGCCCGCAGATCGATATCACCCAGATCGAGGAAGGAAAGCCGTTTATCTATACCGCGACTGTCGCGCTGAGACCTGAAGTTGAGCTTGGCCAGTACAAGGGCGTGGAGATTCCGAAGAAGGAGATCACCGTTTCACCGGAAGAGGTCATGGCGGATATTGACAGGGAGCGTGAGCAGAACGCGCGTGATGTCGATGTGGATGACCGGCCGGTGCAGGACGGGGACCGGATCAAGCTGAACTTTGACGGGTATGTTGACGGAGAGCAGTTTGAAGGCGGCAAGGCGGAAGACTTTGACCTGACGATCGGCTCCGGCTCATTTATCCCGGGATTCGAGGATCAGATCATCGGAAAGAACATCGGGGAAGACTTCGATGTGAATGTCACTTTCCCGGAGGATTACCACGCGGAGAACCTCAAGGGCAGGGACGCTGTCTTCAAGTGCAGGGTCAACAGCATCTCCGAGCATCAGGTACCGGAGCTGGACGATGACTTTGTGCAGGATGTCTCAGAGTTTGATACGGTTGATGCGTATAAAGCCGACGTTGAGAAGAAGATCCGTGAGCGCAAGGAGGGCGAACAGAAGCGGGAGAATGAAACCGCTGCCGTCCGCGCCGCCCTGAAGAACGCGAAGATGGACATCCCGGATGCGATGGTGGATGACCAGGCGAAGACGCTGGTGGAGGAGTTTGCCCAGAGAATTCAGTCCCAGGGCATGAATATGCAGCAGTATATGCAGATCACCGGCATGAACGATGAGATGCTTGAGCAGCAGATGAGACCGCAGGCGCTTGAGCGCATCCAGAACAGCCTGCTCCTTGAGGCAGTCGCGAAGGCCGAGAATATCGAGATTTCCGACGAGAGACTGGACGAGGAGATCGGGAAGATGGCGGAATCCTACAACATGGAGAAGGAGAAGCTGTATGACCTGATGGGCGAAGAGTCGAAGAAGCAGATGAAGCAGGATCTGGCGGTGCAGGAAGCCGTTAAGGTCATCGCGGAGAACGCCGTCGAGGTCGACATGCCGGAAGAAGAGCCGGTGGATCTTGAGGAAACCCCGGAAGAGAACAACTGATCATCTGACTGATTTCAGCTGATTTATTGAGGAAAGGATCTATATTATGCCACTGATCCCATATGTTATCGAACAGACATCCCGCGGAGAAAGATCCTATGATATCTATTCAAGGCTTCTGAAGGACCGGATCATCTTCCTGGGCGAGGAGGTGACGGATGTCTCGGCGAATATCATCGTCGCGGAGCTTCTGTTCCTGGAATCGGAAGATCCGAACAAGGACATCCATCTGTACATCAACAGCCCGGGCGGCTCTGTGTCTGCCGGATGGGCGATCTATGACACGATGCGCTATATCAAGTGCGATGTGTCCACGACCTGCATCGGAATGGCTGCCAGCATGGGCGCATTTCTTCTTGCAGGAGGAACGAAGGGAAAGCGGTATGCCCTTCCGAATGCCAGAATCATGATTCACCAGCCTTCCGGCGGAGCCCAGGGACAGGCGAGTGACATTAAGATCCAGGCAGAGCAGATTATTGAGACCAGGAAGCGGCTCAATCAGTATCTGGCGGAGAATACAGGCCAGCCGATCGAGGTGATCGAGCGCGATACCGAGCGTGATCACTGGATGAGCGCGGAAGAGGCCAGGACATACGGTCTGGTGGACCAGGTTGTAATGTCCAGATGAGTGCAGGCAATCAGTCATAAAAACAAGGGGAAACATGGCAGGAAAGAATTTTGATAAGATCAGATGCTCCTTCTGCAACAAGTCGGAGGATCAGGTGCGCAAGCTGATCGCAGGCCCGGGCGGTGTATATATCTGTGACGAATGCATCGATGTCTGCTCGGAGATCCTGGAAGATGAGCTGGCCGAGGAGGATATGGAGCTTGCCCAGAGCGAGATTAATCTGCGCACGCCCGTGGAGATCAAGGCCTTCCTGGACGAATATGTGATCGGACAGGAGGAGGCGAAGAAGACGCTTTCCGTTGCGGTATACAACCACTACAAGAGAGTGCTTGCCTCCGCGTCGCGCACATCTGCCGACTCTGTCGAGCTTCAGAAGAGCAACATTCTGATGCTTGGGCCGACCGGATCCGGCAAGACCTATCTGGCGCAGACGCTCGCGAAGATGCTGAATGTCCCGTTCGCGATCGCGGACGCGACTTCACTGACGGAAGCCGGCTATGTCGGAGAGGATGTGGAGAACATCCTCCTGAAGCTGATTCAGGCGGCTGACTATGATATTGACAGGGCGCAGAGGGGAATCATCTACATCGATGAGATCGACAAGATCACGCGCAAGAGTGAGAATGTATCGATCACCCGTGATGTGTCAGGCGAAGGCGTACAGCAGGCACTTCTGAAGATCATCGAGGGAACGGTTGCCTCTGTTCCGCCGCAGGGCGGAAGAAAGCATCCGCATCAGGAACTGATCCAGATCGACACAACCGACATTCTCTTCATCTGCGGCGGCGCGTTTGAAGGACTTGATAAGATTATCGAGAGCCGTATGGATACAAAGTCCATGGGATTCCTTGCGACGATCACCGAGAAGCGAGAGGAGAATATCGGAGAGCTTCTGAAGAATGTACTGCCGCAGGATCTGATTCGTTTCGGACTGATCCCGGAGTTTATCGGCAGAGTGCCGATCGTGGTAAGCCTGAACGCACTGGACAGGGAGGCTATGATCAGGATCCTGACCGAGCCGAAGAACGCGATCATCCGCCAGTATCAGAAGCTGTTTGAACTGGACGGCGTGGAGCTGACCTTCGAGAAGGAAGCGGTTGAGCGGATCGCGGACAAGACGATCGAGCGCAAGATCGGAGCCAGAGGCCTTCGGTCCATCATAGAGGGCGCCATGCTTGACGTCATGTATGAGATCCCGAGCGAGAAGTCCGTCACCGGCTGCGTGATGACGAAAGAGGCCGTCGACGGAACCGAAAGACCGAAGCTGATCCGGACCGACGATGCGCAGACAAAAGAAAAGAAGCAGCGCGGCAGAAAGAAGAACTCTCTGGAGGAGACTGCCTGAGGGCCGGAACCGGCGCTGGCGAAGGAGTGAGAGCGTATGAAGGTCAGAAGCGCTGAACTGAAAACAGTCTGCGGCTTTACCAGCACGCTTCCCGCGTCTGAACTGCCTGAGATCGCATTTGCCGGAAGATCCAATGTGGGAAAGTCTTCCCTGATCAATGTGCTGATGCAGCGCAAGCGCCTTGCAAGGGTCGGCGCGACACCGGGGAAGACCCGTACGATCAATTTCTATGAGATTGACGCGCTGATGAAGCGCGGGAGCGCGGGACCAGCCGGTCCCGGGCAGGATATGCTTTCGGCCGGGCAGACGCAGGCAGAACCTGAGCCGGCGGAAGCGCCATGTGTCTTTCAGCTGGTTGACCTTCCGGGATATGGCTACGCGAATGTATCCCTGGAAGAGAAGGCCAGATGGGGGAAGATGATCGAGCGCTATCTGAACAGTCAGAGAGATCTGCGCGCAGTGTTTCTTCTCCTGGATATCCGGCATGAGCCGAATGCAAATGACCGGCAGATGTATGACTGGATCGTGAGGAGCGGACATACGCCTGTCCTCGTCGCGACGAAGGTAGACAAGCTGAAAAGAAGCAAGGTTTCCGCACAGCTGAAGGTGATCCGGGAAGGGCTGAATGCCGTGAAGGGGACTGCTGTGATTCCCTTTTCCGCCCAGAGCAGGAGCGGGAGAGAAGAGATCTGTGCCCGTATTGCCGGCATGCTGTAACGGCGGCCGGCTTTGTGAAGCCGGCAGTATGAGATCGGGAACATATAACGAGAGGAAGGCGGAGCGCCGAATCGAGGAGGGGAGATGAAGTCTTTCCTACTCGATTTTTCAACTAACAGAATCAGGAGTGAGTGTGATGAGGAAAAAGGAACTGGCCAAGACATACAATCCGTCCGGAATGGAGGACCAGATTTACAGAAACTGGGAGGAGAAGGGTTATTTCCACGCGAAGGTGAACCCGGACAGGAAGCCGTTTACCATCGTGATGCCTCCGCCAAATGTCACAGGACAGCTGCATATGGGACATGCCCTGGACAACACACTCCAGGATATTCTGATCCGGTGGAAGCGGATGCAGGGCTACGAGGCGCTGTGGCAGCCGGGAACGGATCACGCCGCGATCGCGACCGAGGTCCGTGTCACGAATATGCTCAAGGAAAAGGGCATCGACAAGCATGAGATCGGCAGGGAGAAGTTCCTGGAATACTGCTGGGACTGGAAGAAGGAATACGGCAGCCGTATCCTGACCCAGCTCAAGAAGATGGGATCCTCCGCCGACTGGGAGAGAGAACGCTTTACCATGGACGAAGGCTGTTCGGGTGCCGTGGAAACCGTATTCTGCAAGCTCTACGAGAAAGGCTGGATCTACAAAGGAAGCAGGATCATCAACTGGTGCCCGAAGTGTCAGACATCGCTGTCTGACGCGGAGGTCGAGCATGAGGACCAGAACGGATTCTTCTGGCATATCAATTATCCTGTCGTCGGAGAGCCTGGCCGCTATGTGGAGATCGCGACCACCCGTCCGGAGACCATGCTGGGTGATACCGCGGTGGCGGTGAACCCGGAGGATGCGCGTTATGTCGACCTGGTCGGCAAGACGCTGGAACTGCCGCTGACCGGACGCCGGATTCCGGTGATCGCGGATGCCTATGTGGACAAGGAGTTCGGAACCGGCTGTGTGAAGATCACGCCGGCACATGACCCCAACGATTTCGAAGTCGGAAAGCGGCATAATCTGGAAGAGATCAACATCCTGAACGACGATGCCACCATGAATGAGCTGTGCGGCAAGTATGCCGGCATGGACCGCTATGAGGCGCGGAAGGCAATCGTGTCGGATCTGGAGGCGCTGGGTCTTCTGGTGAAGACGGTGCCGCATGCGCATGCGGTTGGTACCCATGACCGCTGCCATACCACGGTAGAGCCCATGATCAAGCCCCAGTGGTTTGTGAAGATGGACGAGATGGCAAAGGCTGCGCTGGACGTCGTGAAGACAGAAGATCTGAACTTTGTGCCGGAGCATTTTGACAAAACCTACATCCACTGGCTCGAGAATATCAAGGACTGGTGTATCTCCAGACAGCTGTGGTGGGGACACCGGATTCCGGCTTACTACTGTGATGACTGCGGCGAAGTCGTCGTACAGAAAGGCGGCGCGCCGAAGATCTGCCCAAGGTGCGGCGGCGTGCATTTTACCCAGGACGAGGATTCCCTTGATACCTGGTTTTCGTCCGCGCTCTGGCCGTTCTCAACGCTGGGATGGCCGGAACAGACGCCGGAGCTGGAGTACTTCTATCCGACCGATGTCCTGGTGACAGGGTATGACATTATCTTCTTCTGGGTCATCCGGATGGTGTTTTCGGCGCTCGAACAGACTGGCAGGAGCCCTTTCAAGTATGTCCTGATTCACGGTCTTGTGCGCGACGACAAGGGACGCAAGATGTCGAAGTCGCTCGGCAATGGCATTGATCCGCTGGAGATCATCGAAAAGTACGGAGCGGACGCGCTGAGGCTGACGCTGGTCACGGGCAATGCGCCGGGCAATGACATGCGTTTCTACTTTGAGCGTGTGGAGAATTCGAGGAATTTCGCGAACAAGATCTGGAACGCAACAAGATTCATATTGATGAATTTCGATAAGAGTGAGGTGCCGGATGAGATTGATCCGGAGCAGCTTACAAACGCAGACCGCTGGATTCTGTCGAAGGTGAACACCCTCGCGAAGGAAGTCACGGAGAACATGGACCGGTTTGAGCTGGGCATCGCCGTGCAGAAGGTCTACGACTTCTTCTGGGATGAATTCTGTGACTGGTATATCGAGATGGTGAAGCCGCGTCTGTATTCGGACACGGATCCGACCAAGAGCGCGGCACTGTGGACACTGAAAAACACGCTGGTACAGGCGCTGAAGCTTCTGCATCCGTTCATGCCGTTTATTACGGAAGCGCTGTATCAGTCGGTCAATGACACAGATGATTCCATCATGGTTTCCGACTGGCCCGTATGGCGCCGGGAGTGGAGCTTTGAGGCCGAGGAGACGGAGATCGAGACGATTAAGGATGCGGTCCGCGCCATCCGCGCGGTCCGGACTTCCATGAATGTTCCGCCTTCAAAGAAGGCGAGAGTGTTTGTGGTTTCATCGGATGAAAAGATTCGTGAGACCTTTGAGAAAGACCGCCTTTTCTTCGCGTCGCTGTCCTCCGCGCCGGAGGTGATTGTCCGCACGGACCGGGAAGGGATCGCGGAGGATGCAGTTTCCACGCTGATTCATAACGCGTCGATCTTCATTCCGATGGAGGAGCTTGTCGATGTCGCGAAGGAGATTGAACGGCTTACGAAGGAGAAGAAGAAGCTTGAGGGAGAACTGAACCGTTCCCGCGGCATGCTTCACAATGAGAAGTTCCTCTCCAAGGCACCCGCCTCCAAGGTGGAAGAGGAGAAGGCAAAGCTTGCGAAGTATGAGCAGCTGATGGAACAGGTGCTCGAGCGGCTTGGGCAGCTGAGTTAAGAATTTTTTCAGAATAAATGTGCACTGTCAGCCGTACCTGTTCCCGCTTCTGGTGATACAATGAAAGCACATCGAAGTCCGGGACCGGGATCCGGACGGACTGGATCGGATGGAAAACTGGCGTTTGTCAAGGAGGCCTGGTTATGAAGAGAGAGAACGCAATCGTTGGTCACAGGTGGAGGTTGCTCCTGACTGCAGCGTGTCTGATGGCTGCATTCCTGGTGGTGAACACCCGGAACGCGCATGCGCAGCAGGCTTACGGATACCTGCTTCCGACCAGCAGCTATGCTTATCTGGACGCGAGTGCAGTCGCGGGCTGGCCGGCACAGGCTGTATGCTACGCGAAGAATGAGATCTACGCGCGCAACGGCAGACAGTTTGTTTCGGCAGAACTGCAGAACTGGTTCAACATGCAGTACTGGTATACGCCGATCTACACGCCGGAGCAGTTTTCGGATTCCATGCTGAATCCCTTTGAGACGGCCAACGTACAGATGCTTTCCGATGTGGAGGCGTCGCTTGGCATGTACGCCCTGGACTCGGGCAGCTACAGCTACGATGTGGTGAGCTGGTATCTGGGCGGATCCCAGGCAGCGCAGTATTACGTCAATCCGGACACTTATATCTTCTATGACAGCAATACCAGGTATCTGACAGACGCGGACGTTGATGGCCTCAGCGCGCAGGAACTGTGTTACGCGAAGAATGAGATCTACGCGAGAAGAGGATACATCTTCGTCTCCACCGAGCTGTCCGATTATTTCAACGCAAAGAACTGGTACTGGGGAACGGCGGACGCTTCATCCTTCAGTGATTCCGTGTTCAATTCCGTTGAGACGGCCAATATCGGACTGCTTCAGCAGAAGGAATTTGAGCTTGTCCCCGGCGGCTATGTGCTGGACCAGCCTGGCTATACGTATCAGAATATCGGGTCTTATTCCAACGGGACGATTGAAAGGGCGACCACCAGCGATTTTATATTCTATGACAGCGCGTCGCGCTACCTGACAGACGCGGAGGTCTCAGCACTTTCCCTGCAGCAGATGTGCTATGCGAGAAATGAGATTTACGCGCGCCGCGGGTATATCTTCCAGTCTCAGGAACTGAGAGATTACTTTGGAAGCAAGAGCTGGTATTATCCGACTGTGCCGGCGGCTTCCTTCTCCGATCAGGTGTTCAACAGTATGGAAGTTGCCAACATTGACCTTCTGAAGCGCTATGAGTACTCGATCAACCCGAACGGGTATCAGCTTTACTGATCATGATCCCGCCCGCAGTATGCGGGCGGTTTTTATTTTTTTGGAGTTTTTTCATGTCTTTGATCATCATCCCCGGAAGCGCCGGAAGCGGAAAAAGTACGATGATGTTCCAGAGAGTGCTGCAGGAAGCGGCCGCTTTTCCGATGAGGCGCTATATCGTACTTGTCCCGGAACAGAATACACTCCAGACACAGAAGATGCTTGTATCGATGAGCGGGACCGGAGGCATCTGGAATATTGATGTCCTGAGCTTTACCAGGCTTGCGTACCGCGTTTTCGAACAGACAGGAGCAAAGCGCTCCCGGATTCTGTCTGAGACCGGCAAGGTACTGCTGCTCAGGCTGATCGCCGCGAGGGAAGGAGACCGGATTCCGATGCTGTCCGGCATCCTTGACCGCCCCGGTGTCCTGGGCGAGATCAAATCCATTCTGTCAGAGCTGGATCAGTATGGCATCGAACCGGAGACACTCAGACAGCTGGAGCAGACCTTCCGGGGATCCGGCTCCCACCCGGCGCTTGCGCGCAAGCTCTCGGAGATCGCGCTCGTTCAGGAGGCCTTTGAACGCTATCAGGCCGGTCACATGATCACAGGAGAAAAGCTTCTCCGCGTTCTGGAAGAGAAGATTCCGCTTGATGAAACGCTGCAGGGAGCAACCATCTGCCTGGACGGCTTCACCGGACTGACACCGGCACAGCTGCAGGTGATCAGCGCGCTCTTTGCGAAGGCCAGGGACATTCTGGTGACCGTGACCATAGATCCGGAGGAAGTGAAGAAGCCGCTTTCGCAGGGCCTGTTCGCGCTGCCGCTTCGAACCATCCGGGCACTGACGGACTGTGCCCGGGATGCCCGCGTGGATGTGACGTATCTTCCGGTACCGCCTGAAACGCCCGGAAGACATGAGACAGGAGGGGAGCTGTGGTGGCTGGAGAAGCATCTGCTTCGCCCGGGAAAGGAAGGAAGACGCGTTTTTCCGGGCGGGGGAAGCCGCCCTGAGCTCTTCCTGCGGCAATGCGCGGATCCCGCGGATGAAGCCGTTTCCGCCGCTGTTACCATCTCAGAACTGATGCGGGAGGGAATGCGCTGCAGAGAGATTGCCATCGTCTGCGGCAGCCTGAAGGATTACGCGGAATATGTCCGGCGTGCGCTTTCGGTCTATCAGATTCCCTGCTATATTGACCGCACCCAGTCTGTCGTCATGAATCCGGCGTTTGAATTCGCCCTCTGCGCGATCAGTGTGCTGGAGAAAAACTTCAGCTATGAGAGTGTGATGGCGCTGCTTCGGACCGGGCTTGTCCTGGATCCGGAAAACGGTGGAATCGATCTTCTGGAAAATTATATCCTTGCTGCCGGGATCCGTGGGCACAAGGCATGGTCGGAACCTTTTCAGCGGCAGACCCGGGACCGGAACCGGGAATTGCTGGAGGCGGCCGAGCCGTTGCGCGCGGAATGGATGGAAAAGTTCGAACCATTTGCCCGGGTGATGAAGAAGAGCAGGGCAACGTTTCTGGAATATGCCGCCGCGCTCTGGCATCTGGTCCTGGCGTTCGATGTTCCCGGGAAGCTGGAAAAAGAGAGCGTCCGGTGCAGGGAAGACGGCCGGGAGGAGAGAGCGCAGGAATACGAGGCGGTGCCTGGTGTGATCAGCAGCGTGCTGGATGAGGCTGCCCTGCTCATGGGGCAGGAGACCATAGAGAGGACGCAGTTTGCGCAGATCCTCAAGGCAGGGTTTACAGAGGCCAGGATCGGAATCCTTCCGCGCGGAATCGACCAGGTACAGGTCGGCGACCTCGAACGGTCCAGACTCGAGAACGTCAAAGCTGTTTTTTTCCTCGGCCTGAATGACGGTTTCGTTCCGCCCAGAAGAAAAGCCGGCGGTGTCCTGACTGACCTGGAGAGAGAATTCCTGAAAAGCCGGAAGATCCGCCTGGCCCCCACGGCCAGGGAAGACGCGGACATCCAGCAGTACTATCTCTATCTGACACTGACGAAGAGCGCGCAGGCGCTATACCTTTCCTGGTCCATGACGCTTCCCGGTACCGGCCAGCTGCAGCCGTCCGGGATCCTGATGAATATCCGCAGACTGTTTCCGCAGGCCGCATGGGTCAATGCCGCCTCCGCGCACCCGTATGACAGCGTTGTTTCGCCTGAAACCGGGAAGCGCGTTCTGGCACAGGCGATCGGAGATTACCTGTACGCAGACAAGGCCGAAGCAGACTGGAATGAGCCGAAGCTGCGCGAACTGGTCAGCCTGTACCGGAGAGAGGAAGACTGGAACCGGCACGCGGAAGCATTCCTGAAGCGTGTTTTCGCGGAGGAAAAAACCGGACAGCTTGATGAGAAGACGGCGCTTGCCCTGTATGGGCCGGTCCTCAGAGGAAGCATTACCAGACTGGAGGAATTCTCCGGCTGCGCGTACCGGCATTTTGCGGATTACGGACTTGGACTGAAAGAGCGGGAGGAATATGTCATTCGTACGCTGGATATCGGCAATCTGCTTCACGGCGCGATCGAGATCCTGTCCGGCAGACTGGCGCAGGGAGAGCCTTCCGTAAACTGGCGCGACATTACAGATCAGATGCTGGACAGTCTTGCGCGGGAAGCACTGCGCGCGTCTCTGGAACGGGAACATGCCGGAGAATTGTATTCGGACAGCAGGCGGTTTGAAGAGACTTACGCTCGCTGTGAGGGCATCTTCCTTCGTTCCGTCAAAGCGCTTTCCAGGCAGATCCGCGCCGGTGCCTTCGAGCCTGTCAGCTTTGAGCTTTCCTTCGGAAGACAGGATGAGGACGGGGTATGGATTGACAATCTTCCGGGAGGAAGAAAACTGCAGCTGTACGGGAAGATAGACCGGATCGATGAATGTCCGGACGAAGGGGCAAAGCGACTCTATGTCAGGATCGTAGACTATAAGTCTTCTTCGAAGGATATCGATCTGGAGAGTCTGATCGCGGGAGAACAGCTGCAGCTGATTGTCTATCTGGACGAAGCGGCAAGAATCCGGCAGAAGAAGCATCCGAAGAAGGAGATTGTCTGCGCGGGAGCATTTTACTTTCCCTTCCAGGACCCCGTCATCGATCTGACCCCGCAGATGACAGATCAGGAGGCAGAAGTGCAGGCTGACTCCATGATGCGCCTGAACGGGCTGGTAAACAGCAGACAGGATGTGCTGGAGCGGCTGGAAAGCGGCCTCTGGGAGGCAGGTGCTTCCGGTGTCATCCCGGTGACAAGGAACAAGACACCCGGTGAGCTGCGCGCCGCGGACAATGTGATTACGGACAGGCAGTTTGACCTGCTCCGGCGCTATGCCAGGGACAGGATGCGGAAGATCGCTTCCGCGATTCTGTCCGGGCAGATCGCGCCGAATCCTTCCAGGAAGCGTTCCGGCACCACGTCGTGTACCTGGTGTCCTTACCGGGATGTATGTGGATTCGATCCGCACGCGCAGGGTGCGGCATTCAGGGAGCGGGAGAAAAGGAAGGCTGATGAAAGCTGGGCCCTGATTGAGGAGACAGTGCGCTCACAGGGCCAGGAAGAAGGAACAGATGATGCCTCCGTACCGGAAAGCGGGCAAAGGAAAGGATAAGCGATGCCTCAGTGGACAGATGAACAGACTCAGGTGATCGAGTCGCGCGGTCAGGATCTTCTTGTCAGCGCTGCGGCAGGATCCGGCAAGACAGCGGTTCTTGTGCAGCGGATCATGGAAAAGATTCTGGACGTGGACCAGCCGGCCGACATTGACCGGCTGCTTGTTGTCACCTTTACCAATGCTGCTGCGGCTTCCCTCCGGCTGAAGATCCGCGCACGGCTGGAAGAGGAGGCAGCAGGGGAAGATCCCCAAAAAGCGAAGACTGCCCTGCGCCAGCTTTCTATGCTTGCGGGAGATCATATCGAGACCATTGACCGTTTCTGCAGAGAGATTGTTCTGGATCACGCGGACTATCTTGGAATTGATCCTGCTTTCCGGATCGCGGACGATGGAGAGAGAAAGCTGCTGCAGTCAGAAGTCGTTTCGCAGGTAATCGAGGAGAGCTTCGAGGATCCCTCTGAGGAAAACCGGAAAGCATTTCTGGATCTTTCCAGGCTTTACGCGCCGGGCAGAACAGACGAAGGACTGGAGGAGCTGATTCTGCAGTTTTATGAGTTCTCCGTTTCCCACGAATTTCCAAAGCTGTGGAGACATGGCTGCGCTGATCTTTACCGTTCCGGGGCCGGCGGCCAGGAGTGGGAAAAGGATCTGACCGACAGCCTGCGCATGCGGTTTGAGGAGATTTACGGCAGCCTGGTGGAAGGGATCGGCATCTGCCGGGCAGAAGGCGGACCATACCATTACACACAGGCGATGGAGGACCATGCGGCGCTGCTCGAACGTCTGCTGCGGTGCGGTTCCATGGCGGAATGTGCTGTCATAATGCAGGACTATTCCTGGAAAAGGCCGGGCGTGAAAAAAAGAAGCGCCGGAGCGCCGGTCGTGGAGGAAGCGCTGGAAAAATATGTAAAGGAGATCCGGGAGCGCGCGGGAAAGGCCCTGAAGAAGCTGGCGGAGCAGTTCTTCTACGCGCCGGAGGAAGAGATTGACAAGATGCGGCTTTCTACAGCCCGGTTTATGGACGCGCTTGTCACGCTGACAGACCGGTTTGAGGAACGGTTTGCACGGGAGAAGACGGAACGGGGAATCGCGGATTTTTCGGACGTGGCACACTGGGCGCTCAGGGTGTTGATCTGTGTCGATGATGACGGGATGCCTGCTGTGGATGAGAACGGAAACTATGTCAAAACGTCTTTCGCAGCAGAGCTGGCTGATTATTATCAGGAAATTTACATCGATGAGTATCAGGATTCCAACCGGGTACAGGAGATCCTGCTTGGCAGCATCGCAAGAAGCGGCGGCCGTTTCATGGTCGGAGACATGAAACAGAGCATCTACCGCTTCCGGATGGCAGATACCGGAATCTTTCTGGAGAAAGCTGCGTCCTATTCGGGTGAGGCACACGCGAAACAGCGCAGGATTGACCTGCACAGTAATTTCCGCAGCCGTGCGTGTGTACTGGACGCTGTCAATCTGATCTTCCGGCAGATCATGCGCCGGGAGACCGGCGGCGTGGAGTACAGTGAGGATCAGGAACTCAGGGCAGGGTATGTGTTTCCTGCCTGCACGATGAAATATATCGATGAATCGATATCTGTCGATGATGAAGGCGACAGCACGGCTGACACCGCGGAACCGGACGGATCGGACGAATCGACAGATAACGATATGAATGGTGACGCACATTTCCTGCTTCCGGAGCTGATTCTTGCGGAGCAGGGAGATGTTCCGGATGCGTCCTCCGGCGCTGAGGCAGAGGCTGCCGTTGTGGCGGCACGTATCCTGGCCATGGTGGGAAAGATGCCTCTGTACAACAAGGAGACGGGGGAATACGCTCCTGCCGGATATGGCGACATTACCATCCTTCTGCGCACTGCGGCCGGATGGGCCGAGACCTTTTCCAGAGTGCTGGACGAGCATGGCATTCCGAACCGCTCCGATGCCAGTACAGGATATTTTGACGCGCCGGAAGTCAGGACGATCCTTGCTTACCTGAATGTGCTGGACAATCCGCGGCAGGATATTCCGCTGGCAGCTTCGCTGCGCTCCGTGATCGGTGACCTGACGGACAGGGAACTTGCACTGATTCGCGCTGAGGCAGGGAAGGGGTCTTTGTATGACATCGTCCGGTGGTACCGGGAGCAGGGGCAGGACGCTGCCGTACGCAGGAAGCTGGCAGGTTTTCTGGATATGACAAAGAAGCTGCGCGCCTGTGTGCGCGATACCCCGATCCACATTCTGCTGTGGAAGATCTTTGATGTGACCGGTTATGAAAACAGGGTCAGCGCGATGCGGGGCGGACGGCAGAAGAGGGCGAACCTCGCTCTGCTGGTCGATATGGCGATGACCTTCGAGCAGACAAGCTACCGCGGGCTGTTTCATTTTGTCAGGTATATCGAGAAGATCAGGAAGGCGGAGAAAGACATCGGACAGGCGCCGGAACAGGCAGGCGCACAGAACTGTGTGCGGATTATGACCATGCATAAGAGCAAGGGCCTGGAGTTTCCTGTTGTCTTTGTGAGCGGACTGAGCAAGGGGTTCAATCTCCAGGATTCCAGGGGAAAACTGGTGCTGCACGAGCATCTTGGGGCCGGCCTGGACTATTGTGATGTCCGCCGCAGAGGAAGGATGCCCAACCGCATCAAAAACGCGGTCGCCGCCAGAATCAGGACGGATTCGATTGGCGAGGAACTGCGGGTTCTGTATGTCGCGATGACCCGGGCAGAGCAGAAGCTGATCCTGACAGGCTGTGTAAACAGTACGCCAAAGGCAGTGGAAGCGGCATTGTTCAGCCGCTTTCACAAAAAGCAGAAGCTGCCAAAGGGCACAATAGAAGGAGCCTCCTGCATGCTGGACTGGATCCTCAGCGCGCTTGCGCGGCATGACACAGCGCGCGGTTTCTTTGACAGCGGAAGATGGCAGGGAATCTCCTTCCGGGAGAATGAGGCTGCCAGACTGCCCGGCAGGATTGTGATCCGCACGGGAAGAGAGGTCCTGGCAGATCAGAACATGATGCTGAAGGCGGAAGAGCGCCGGCTGGAGGATCTTTTTTCCAACAGCCCGTATGAAGTGTCGGATCCGGCACTGCACAGCCGTCTGGCGTATCTGCTTGACACCGCTGTGGCCCGGCCCGCCGGGCTGGAGCAGATTCCGGGCAAGGTGTCTGTTTCCCTGATCAAGCATGAGGCTTATGCCGCGGAGATGAACAGAGTCCTGGCCAAGGAGGAAGGGCCGGATTCCTTTATCATGCCGGAAGAGATGCCTGCTGCGGAAGAAACGCTGAAGCCTGCAATCCCCCTTCCGGAATTCCTGAAGGAAGAGAAAGAGGGACCGGCACATACAGCCGCCGACCGCGGAACCGCGTATCACCAGGTCCTGGCAGACATCGACTTTTCCGGTGACCGCACGAAGGAGCAGATCGCGGCACGGTTGGAAACCATGGTTAATTGTGATAAAATCCAAAAGGAAGAAGCGTCCGGCATTGATACCGGGCGGATTGCGGCATTCCTGTCTTCCACGCTGGGAGAACGGATGAGAAGAAGCGCCGGTCAGAAGAAACTCTGGCGGGAACAGCCATTTGTCATCAGCCGCGCAGCCCGCAGCATCCGTCCCGCGTGGGACAGTGACGAGAAGATCCTGATTCAGGGGATCATAGACGCTTTCTTTATAGAAGAGGATGAGGTGGTCCTTGTCGATTATAAGACCGACCATGCAAGGCCGGGAGACGAGGAGAGTCTGGTCACACGCTACCGGGAGCAGTTCCGGCTCTATGCTGACGCGCTTCAGAGCCTGCTGCAAAAAAGGGTAAAGGAGGCCTGGCTCTATTCGTTGAGTCTGAACAAAGCAATCCGGGTCGATCTTCCGGACGCGTCCGGCATACAGTAGCGTCGGAGCGAAACAGTCATCCCGCCTGCCGCCGGCAATGGCAGACCGGGGAATCAGAGAAACAGGAACAGGGTTATTCATGCACGCATCACGCAGACACACGGGAGCATATTATTTCTGGATCGGAATGCTGATCCCGATCCTTCTGGCAGGAGTTGGATTCATTCTGATCGGGATCTGGCCTTTTGGCGACGGTACGGTTCTGATCATCGATTCTCTTCATCAGTATCTGCCGTTCTACACGGATTTTCATGAGAAACTGAGGTCGGGCGGGAGCCTTCTCTATTCCTTTTCGGCAGGGTTCGGCTACAATTTCTGGGCGACCTATGCCTATTACCTGGCCAGCCCCGTCAACTTCCTGATCGCGCTTGTGCCGACGGAAAATGTATGTGATTTCATGGATCTGGTGATCCTTCTGAAGATCGGACTGTGCGGCGGAACCATGACCTGGTACCTGCACCGCAGAAACACCAGGGCATTTGGGCTGAGCGCGGCGTTCGGGACGATGTTTGCCCTGAGCAATTTCATGATCGGGTATTATTTCAACCTGATGTGGCTGGACTCCGTGGCGATGCTTCCTCTGTGCATGTGCGGGATCGAACGCATCTGCGGGATCGGGAAAAACCGCGTCCTGTCAGATTCCTCGGATGGCAGACTGTACGGAATCGCCCTCGCGTTCGGGATCTGGTGCAATTATTATATCGGCTTCATGCTGTGCATCTTCTCAGTGCTCTACTTCTCGGTCTGCCTGATCACTGCCGGCAGATGCAGTGTGAAAAGATTCTTCTCGAGAGTCGTACGCTTTGGCTGGTGGTCTGTTCTGGCAGGCGGGTGCGGGGCCGTGGTGCTGCTGCCCGCTTACCGCGCGCTTACGATCTCGGAAGCGATGCAGGACAATCATCTGCCGCTGACGCTGGATACATTCGACAGCCTTCTTGACATGCTGCTGACGCATTTCGCGATGATCAAACCGATCAATATCGCGAACACACAGGTCGGACTGAACGCGTACTGTGGAGTGAGTGTCCTGATCCTGGTCCTTCTGTTCGCACTGGACCGGTACTGCCCGCTCAGGGAAAGGATCGCCAGGATCGCGCTTGCAGGGGTTCTGCTTCTGAGCTTCAGCATGAAGACGCTCAATTATATCTGGCATGGGTTTCATCAGCAGAACGGACTGCCGAACCGGTTCGCGTTCGTGTACATCGGCATCGTACTGACGATGTCCTATGACGCGCTGAGAGACCTGAAACGGCTGAGTCTGTGGCGCGTAATCGTGGGAGGAACCGCCCCGATTGTCTTTGCGCTGGTGTGCCTGATCGGGCAGTATGGGGAGGACTATGAGAACTATCGATATCCGAATGAGGTATATCTGGTAACGCTTGCCCTTCTGGCCGGTTACCTGGTGATACTGCTTGTCCTGCGCCGGGTCCGGATGCCGAGGCGCGCGGCAGGCCTGCTTCTTTCCGCTCTGTGTATTACGGAGGCAGGTGCCGGCGGAATCTACGGAATCATCTGCAACGATTCCGTCACGCGGTCCATCTATCTGGATGACCAGCGCTCCTATAAAAGCCTGATGGCGCAGATCGCGGACGAAGACTGGTACCGTTCCGAGGTGGATGCGCAGAGGATGCGGAACGTAACCTTGTTCTGCGGCGGCAATTCCATCGTCATGTTCAACTCCACCATGCAGGAGTCGGTGACGAACTTCTGTGACCGGATCGGCATGGAGGCGCGTACCAACAAGAACGGCTACAATGGGGTCACGGACCTGATGAATGACGTGTTCGGCATCCGGTATGTGCTGAGCGCGCACGGCAAGGGCAGTACGCTGTACGGGTTTGAGGAGCTTACGAAGGATAACAATCTGACGGTATACAAGAATGACAATGCCCTGCCCATCGGCTTCCTGGCCAATCCGGAGGTCACACAGTGGGATCTGTCCGGACCGACGCCGATCGATGTCCAGAACGATTTTGTGCAGCTGGCTGCCGGTCATGATCCGATCTATACGCTGGACCGTTATGTGACGCTCAGGACAGATGAGACCTGTCCGATCCGGATTCCGGAAGGGAAACAGGTTTATGTATATCTGCCGGACCGTGTCAGTGAACTGGTGGTGAAAACGCCGGAATTCACGAAAACCTACACTACATTTACGGATCATCTGTATGTGATTGAAGCATGCGACGATTCCTTTGAAGCCTCCGTGGACGCGAAGACCAAAGGAAGCGCCGGGCAGGAAGCCATCATCTATACCTGTCCTGACGCGCTGGAGGAGGAAGTGGTCGAAACACTGTCGGCAAGTGTCCTGGAGCAGGTCAGGACTAAGGGCAGTACACTGTCGGGAACCATCCGGGCGGACCGGGACGGAGAACTCGTGCTCACGATCCCCTATGACCGGAACTGGACCTGTCTGGTGGACGGCGAGAAGGTGGAGGCAGACCTGATCGGCGAGGCGCTGACGGGACTGGCACTGACGAAGGGCGAACATCAGATCAGGCTTTCTTATCTGCCGGATGGCATCCGGACAGGACTTGCCGTGAGCCTTGTCTGCCTGGTACTGATGACAGTCACCTTCCTGTATGAGAGAAAAAAGAGAAAGAAAGAGACAGCCATGGCAGAAGAAAGAGCATATACAGAGGAAATCGCGGCCGGCCTGATCGATATTGTGGGAGAGGAGGCCTGCCTGGAACACGAAAGCATGAAGAAGCATACGACCTTCCGGATCGGCGGAGAGGCAGATGTGTTCGTCATGCCCCGCAGTGAAGAGGAACTTTCATATGTCCTGGCTTACTGCCGGCAGAGCGCGGTCCGCCATGCTGTCATCGGAAACGGAAGCAATCTGCTTGTCTCAGACCGGGGATACCGCGGCGTCATCATTCAGATCGCGAAGAATCTGTCCGGGATCCGGGTGGAAGACTGTGAGATAGAAGCGCAGGCGGGCGCGCTGCTTTCCTCGATCGCGCGCCGGGCGATGGAGTCGTCTCTGACCGGAATGGAAGCACTTTCCGGGATTCCGGGAACCCTCGGCGGCGCCCTGACCATGAATGCGGGGGCATATGGCACGGAGATGAAGGACATCGTCAGATCCGTGCGCGTGCTGGATGAGGAAGGCCGGATCCGGGAGCTTTCCTGTGAGGAAATGGAATTCGCTTACCGCACTTCCGTCGCGCAGAGAGAAAACATGATCATTCTTTCCGCCTGCCTGGTGCTGCAGAACGGAGAGAAGGAGCAGATCCAGCGTGCTATGGATGAACTGCGTGAAAGACGCCAGTCAAAACAGCCGCTGGAGCTTCCAAGCGCCGGATCGACCTTTAAGCGGCCGGAAGGATACTATGCAGGGGCCCTGATTGAGCAGGCAGGCCTGCGCGGATACCGGGAGGGCGGTGCCCAGGTATCGGAGAAACACTGCGGTTTTGTCGTCAACACGGGCGGCGCGACAGCGGAAGACGTACTCAGACTGATCCATGCGGTACAGGATGCGGTGTATGAGAACACAGGCGTCAGGCTGGAACCGGAGGTCAGGATGCTGGGGTTTGAAGACGACTGAGACACTCCGCCGCCGGCGCTTGTGAACAGCATACAGACAGGAAGAAGCAAAGGACAGAAATGAGATTTGTGGTAGTGACCGGAATGTCCGGATCAGGAAAGACACAGGCTCTGAAGATGCTGGAGGATATGGGTTATTTCTGCGTGGATAACCTGCCGCTGGAGCTGATCGGAAAGTTCGCGGAGCTTGCTGCCGCGCCGGCGCAGGAGTACAGCAAGGTGGCCCTCGGACTGGATGTAAGAAGCCTGTATAAGGGCAGAGAAAGCGTGGGACGGTTTCTGGAGATCATGAAAGCGTATCCGCACGAGATTCTCTTTCTGGACTGCAGCCAGCAGCAGCTGGTGCGGCGGTACAAGTATTCCCGCAGGCTGCACCCGCTCGCCCAGGGAGACCGGATTGAAGACGGGATCACGAGGGAGAGAGCGTATCTGATGCCGCTGCGGAACACGGCGGATTACGTGATTGACACAAGTGACCTGCTGACCAGACAGCTTAGGGAAGAGATGTCCCGCCTGTTCTCGGAAGGCGTGGATCAGAGCAGCCTGTTTTTATCCATTCTCTCCTTTGGCTACAAATACGGGATTCCGTCGGATGCGGACCTGGTTTTTGATGTCCGGTTCCTGCCCAATCCTTTCTATGTTGATGAGCTGAAGCATAAAACCGGGAATGACCCTGAGGTGCAGCAGTATGTATGCCAGGGCGGTGAGGCGGATACGTTTCTGAAAAAGATAACGGATCTTCTGGAATTCCTGATTCCGAAGTACTGCGCGGAAGGCAAGCGGCAGCTGATGATCTGCGTGGGCTGCACCGGCGGCAAACACCGGTCCGTCACCATGGCCAACAAAATCGCGGAAGCATTTGTCAAAAGCCCCTGGACGGTCTCGGTACTTCACAGGGATATCGCACGGCAGTAGGAGAAGAGATGTCATTTTCGTCCGGAGTCAAAGAAGAGCTTGCACTTGTCAACAGCCCTGCGAGGCACTGCGCGATCGCACTCATTGCCGCGCTGTTTCATCTGTGCCCGGTCCTGGAGAAGGAACACGCCGGGATCAGGACAGAGAATCCGTACGCGGCTGCGGCGTTTGAAGCCGCGCTCAGAAGGGTCAGGCTCGAAAACATAGAAGTGGCAAAGAGCGGACGGGAGATCGTCGTACAGATTGCAGGAGAGCAGCAGGTGACCAGATTCCTGGAAATGCTCAAGCTTGATCATGCAGTCCGCATGGGGGAGGCCGGAAGCGGACAGCTCGCGGATCAGGCGGCGGCCTGGCCTGTGTCTCCTGTCCTGCTGCAGAAGACCTGCTGCAGGAAGACATTTCTCCGCGGCCTGTTTCTCGCGGCAGGATCGGTGAGCGATCCTTCCGGGAGCTATCATCTGGAGATTGCCCCGCTCGGCGGGGAAGATGCGGAAGCTGTTCTGAAGCTGCTTTCGTCCATCGGTTTTCAGGCAAAATGCACCCGGAGGAAGGGGCGCAGTGTCGTCTACCTGAAGGACGGAGAGCAGATATCTGATTTTCTCGGATCCATCGGGGCAACGCAGAGCCTGATGAAGCTGGAGAATGCGAGGATTTTGAAGGACATTGCGGGAAACATCAACCGGCAGGTCAATTTCGAAGCGGCGAATCTGAAGAAAACCGGGATTGCTTCAGACAGGCAGATGGAGGATATCGCCCTCATAGAGCGGACGATCGGCATTCATTCCCTGAGCGAACCGCTTCAGCAGGCCGCCCGCCTGAGAACCGAGAATCCGGACGGAAGCCTGCAGGAACTGGCGGATGCTTCCAATCCCCCGGTCGGCAGGAGCGGAATCAACCACCGGCTGCAGCGCCTTGCCCAAATCGCGGCGAAGATCCGGGAGAAAGAAGGTTACGCATCATGGCAGTGACATATTATATCTCGGTCACGCTTGCACTGTTTGCCGGCGCGCTTCCGGCACAGATCCTTGGTGTGATCTGGGAAATGATTGGTGAGAGCATGACCGTAGAGATTCCGTATATCGCACTGCTGCGGCTTTTGGGAAGCGCAGGAGCAGTGGCGGCGGTGATTCTTTCCGACCGGATCAGGGGCTATATTCTGGCCAGGGATCTCATCGTGGGGGCAGTCGCCCTGGAGGCGATGTCCCTGATCGGTTTCTCCATGTCCAGAGAATTCTGGAATCTGGCGGTATGGATCACTGCGCTGGGGTTTTCTCTGGGGCTGTGTATGACGCTGATCTGCTATCTGCTCAGGGGAACCTGGTCAAAAAAGACAAGCCTTCTGTTTGCTGCCAGCGCTTTGGGGATGGGGGCAGGTGTTTTCTTTGTGCGATACACCCTCTCCCTGGGACGCAGCTGGCGTACGGCATGCCAGGGACTGGCAATTCTTCAGGTTGTGCTGTGCATGAGCGTTTTTCTTCTCAGGAGAACGCTCATGCGTGACGTTGCTGTCATCCTGAAAAAACAGAAGCGGGAGAGAGGAATCCAGAGACAAAAACGTGCCGAGGAACTGATCCGGAAAAAGGGTTCCGTGGATGAGCGTTTTGAAGAAGCCTGGCTGATCCGGCTTCTGTTTCTGTACGGATCAGCTGTCAGCTGCGGCCTTCTGCTGCTTTCGGCGGCTCACCTGACTTACAGCGCCCAGGCGGCGCAGCAGAATCCGGCTGCGGATCTGGCAGTGAGCGTTTTGACCGTATGCGCAGGCATGGCGGCGGGCCGGATTGTGATCGGATTTCTCCGGATCAATGCCAGGCGTGCGTGCCTGGCCGGTTCGGTTCTTTCGACAGCCGTTCTTGCGGTCTGCTTTATCATGGTACAGACGGGACAGACAGCAGACTGGATTGTGCTGCCTGTGCGGGCCGGCTGCGGGTTTGGAGCGGGTATGATCTTTCCAAACCTGATTCAGCTGGACGATGAGCGTTTTGATGAAGAAGCGCAGACGGGCATGGCCGGTCTGATTCCGGCGTTTTACTTCGGAGCGGATGCCATGATCACGCCCTTTGTACAGTCAATCTCACGCTCATTTACGATGTCTGCCTGTACGCTGGCGATGCTGGCGCTTTCGTGCTGTATGGGGCTGTGTATAATCCTTGCCACAGCGCGGATGGGAAGAAGGTAAGGAGGAGGCATGGAGAATTATATCATCACGATATCCCGCCGGTTTGCGAGCAAGAGTCATGAGATCGCCGGTATGATGAGCAGCGCGCTGGGCATACCGGTTTATGACCGGAGCGCCGTGGAGGCCAGAGTGCAGAGCCTGCAGATGGAACTGGGGAAGGGCGAAAGCGACGAGAAGGCAGCAGAAAAAAACCGGACGGAAACCGGGACGAAGAGCCTTCTGATGGGACTGTTCCGCCGTGAGATACACGATGAAGTCCGCGATGAAGCACAGCTGGAGTTTGAACGGCAGAGCCAGGTCATCCGTGCTCTTGCCCAGGAAGGATCCTGCATCATCCTCGGACGGTGCGCGGACCGGCTCTTTGAGGAACATCCCCGCGCGCTGCACGTCTTCATCTATGCCTCCGATGAAGCGCGGATCAGGAATACCATGCAGATGCTGCACACCGGGGAGGAAGAGGCCAGGGCGCTCGTCCAGAATGAGGACAGAGCCAGGGAAGCATACCGCAGAAGATTCTCTTCCCACCCGGAGGATGAGGTTGCCGGGCGCCATATCCTGATTGATTCAGGGAAGCTCGGCGTTGAGAAGAGCGCGGATATCCTGGTACAGGCGGCAAAATACCTGTTCTATGAATAAGCAAGGGGTTATGTTATACTGTTACAGTTCAGGGGAAAGGAAAGGGGAGGAACTGACATGAGATGTCCATATTGCGGAAGCGATGACACCAGGGTGACGGATTCCAGGCCGGTGGAGGAGACGAATTCCATCCGGCGCAGAAGGCAGTGTGACCAGTGCGGAAAGCGGTTTACGACATATGAGAAGATCGAGGCCATTCCGCTGGTCGTGATCAAGAAGGACAGTACCAGGCAGCAGTATGACCGCAGCAAGATTGAGTCCGGCGTGATGCGTGCCTGCTACAAGCGTCCGGTACCGATCACGCAGATTGAGTCCATGATCGACAAGGTTGAGGCGGATATCTACAGCCGGAAGGGCTCCGAGGTCAGCAGTGCCGAGATCGGCGAGATGATCATGCACCGTCTGAAGGCGCTCGATCCGGTCGCTTATGTCAGGTTTGCTTCCGTCTACCGGGAATTCAAGGATGTAGAGACATTCATGGACGAGCTGAAAACGCTGATTCACTGAATCAGCCGGAACATGCATTGCCATAGAGTGAATGATGAGGTTTTGTTGTGCGTAGACGCCTGGAACAGCTTCTGAATGAGTCATTTGAATATGATGTGCCTGCTCTTGTCTATGAGCCTGCGTCCATCAGTGAACAGGCGGACGAGGGAGCAATCCTTCGGGGGAGTGTTCTGGTTTCTCATCCGGAGGGGAAGAGGTGCAAGGGGTTTGTATATTCTTCCAATCCCCGGGTTGTCCTGCAGACGGAAGATTTCTACAGTCCGAAGTCTGAGATCCGCTACCAGGCGGATCTGACCGGACTTACGGCGGGAGAGACGGCGGAAGGAAAACTGACCATCTGCTCTGAACTGGGGGAAGTATCCATTCCCTACTCTTTTCATGTAAAGGAAGCAGTGCTTCCGGAAGAGCCGATGGATACAGAGTCTCTGGCGCAGCTTGCTTCCACCGACATGAATGCCGCGGCACAGATCTTTACTTCATCGCGGTTTGACCGGTTTCTGGAAGGGGCAGGCTATGAGACACGCACCATGCGGCAGGCCCTCGGCGGCGAGGAAGAGGCGAAGCATGCCCTGGAACAGTTCCTGATCGCGGAGGGGAAGAAGGAGATCATCGAGCTTTCTCTCTCGCGGGAAACGCAGCGGATCGTGAACCCGGGAGGAACCATTCTGGAAGAGGTTACGCTGACCAAGAGTACCTGGGGGTATATGGAGATCAGCATCACCTCCGACACACGGTTCCTGCGCGTAGAGAAGAAGCATCTGACGACGGAGGATTTTATCGGATCCGAGTGTCCGCTCCGTTATGTCATCGATTCGAATTTTCTGCATGCCGGGCGTAATTTCGGAAGAATCACCGTACATACCTGTTACCAGACGCTTGCTTTTGAACTGTGCGTAGAGGTCAGGGGAGGGGCGGATCTTCGCGCGCACCGTGTGCAGAATGTCATGGTCCGGAACGCCATCAGCCTGTATCTGGATTACCGGCTTGGAAGGATCGACCTGCGCCAGTGGACGGAACGCACCAACGGTGTCATCGAGAGCTATCAAAGAACAGGCGGAAAGAATCTTTTTGCGGATCTGCTGAGTGTGTTTGTCCTGCAGGCGGCAGGCAAGCGTTCGTCCGCGGAACGGCAGCTGCGCCGGATCGAGCAGAATCCGGAGATTCTGGAGGATGCCAACGCGCAGGCGGTATGGCTCTATCTGTCCACCTTTTTCTCCCACGATCAGGACTACAGAATGCATGTGCGGGAGCAGATGCGGGAGCTTTCCCTGAAGAACCGCTCCTCATGGCTGATCCTGTGGCTGAATCTGTACCTTCTAGAAGACGAGCTGGGAGGAGAAGGCGGGAAACTCGAGAGAATCCTCCGCTATCTGGAGCAGTACAGAGCAAGCACGATTCTGCTGCTGGAGGGTGTGCAGATCATACGGGAAAACCCGTTCCTGATCCATGAATGGACGCCGGGCGCGCGTATGCTTCTTTCATGGGCTGTCAAGGAAAAGACCCTGGACGAGCGGCTGGTCCTGCACAGCATGAACCTGATCCGGCGCAGGGGCGGATATGATCCGTCTACGTTCCGGATGCTGGAAGCGTGCTGGGAGGAGACGAATCTGGACGATGTGCTGGCCGTCCGCACGGAGATGGCAATCGCCGGAGAGAAGACGGACGAAAAGTATTTTCCGCTCTATCAGAGTGCCGTCGCGCGCGATCTGAAGATCACCGGACTGTACGAATATTATATCCGCACCATGAGTGAGGTCAGAATCGAACAGATGCCGCAGGTGATCCGCAGGTACTTTATCCTGAACGACACCATGGACTGGCGCAGGAAAGCGCGCATCTACCGGAATCTGTCTGACTCTGAGGAAAACATACCGCAGATTTTCTCTGCCATGCGGCAGGGGATGGAGAAGTTTGTCACGGATCAGATTCAGATGGGGCATATCAATGAGGACCTGTCTGTCCTGATTTCCAGATATCTTGTGAAGCAGATGGTGACGCCTCAGCTGGCGAGGAAGCTGATCCGGCTGCTGTTTACCTTTGAGGTCGACTGTCTGAGTCCGGACATGAAGAAGGTAATCGTGGCAGACGAGCGCAGGAGCAGGGAACACTCCTGCGCGATTGTGGACCACATGGCGCAGGTGCGGATCTACTCGGAACAGTCCCGGATTCTTCTGGAGGACGAGGCTGGAAGACGGTATACCTCAACCTCACTGTACATGGCGCAGCATCTTCTCAACGACACGTCCCTGATGAACCTCTGTGTCCGGGAGGCGGTGGATGATCCGTCTCTGGTGATGTTCTTTACGCTGAACCCGAAGGTCAGGCAGCCGATTACGCACAAGACCCTGAAGTTCTATCTCGAGGCGGCGCGGATGGCCGCATTTTCCGAGAGCTACCGGACGCAGCTGAAGACATGGCTTCTGGAATATTACTATGCCAATCCCCAGGAAGAGACCCTGTCGTCTTTCCTGCGGGAAAGTGACATGGAAACTTATGTGCGCATCGACCGCGCGAAGTACCTTTCCCTTCTGACGGTGGACGGAAGGTATGAGCGGGCATGGCTCGTGCTTGAGAAGTACGGAATCCAGGATGTGGATCTGAACCTTCTGATGCGGATTCTGTCGCAGATCGTCATTTCCAGGGAGTACGAGGAGAACCGGACCCTGCTTGGAATGTGTGCCGCCCTGTTTGCCGCCGGAAAGGTGGAGGAGCATATGCTCATCTATCTTCTGATGTACTATGAAGGTCCGGTGGAAAGCATGAAGAATCTCTGGCGCGCCGGGCGCGAATACGGGCTGGAGACCATCAACCTGGAGAAAAAGATCCTGAGCCTGATCCTGTTCATGCGGCAGGGAAGCGAGAACAGTGAGCAGATCTACCGGTCCTACCGGAGATCTCTCGGAAGCCGCAGAATCTGTCAGGCCTATGTGATTCTGAGGAGCTATGAGTACCTGGTCAAAGGCAGTCCTGTCCTGGAGACCGTTTTTGATGACTGTCTGACCGATTATAAAAAAGGCGGCAAGCTGCCGGACGTATGCGCGCTCGCGCTTCTGCAGTACCTGAGCAGGCTTCCGGAATATACCAAAGAACAGAGAGAAGCTGCCGTGACCCTTCTGCAGATGTATTCCGGAAGAGGCATACGGTTTGCCTTCTTCCAGAGATTCCCGTTTGACATGCGCCGGAATCTCGGCTGTGACGACAGGGTATTCTGTGAGGCGGTTGCCAGCACCAAAAGTACAGTGAAGCTGTTTTACCGGATCCGTTATGAAAATGAGCCTTTCACAGAGGTTACCATGAAGGATGTATTTGAAGGGATCCGCGTGAGGGAGTTTGTTCTGTTTGAGGGAGAGCAGCTCGAATGCTACACGGAGGAGACGAAAGAGGACGGCAGCAAGGTGGTCAGTTCACACCGTGTCCTGAAGGCAGGCGCGGTTCCTGAAGAACTGCAGATGAGCCGTTACGGAAGAATGAATCAGATGGCACGGGACCTGGAAAAAGGGGATGAAGCCGCGTTCCGGGAGGAACTGAAGGAATACAGGCAGCTGGATGCCCTTACGAAGGAGCTGTTCACACTGCTGTAGTGAAGGGAAGACATGGAAGACGAAAAACGGATACTGATCGGAATACAGATGTCTGCGGATGGTGCTCAGATTACCTGGTACAACAGTACGCTGACGGAACCCCAGACACTGTCCTTGCCCGGAGAAGGGGAGGACGGTCTGATGAGTGTGCCTTCGGAAGCCTGGAAGGGAGCAATGCGGGGCGGAAGGTTCGGCACGCAGGCACTGACACGCTTTCTCGCCGGAATGATTGACACGGTTCCGGGCGAGAAACAGATCAAGGACCTCAGGATTGCCATCACGGTGCCTTCCCTGACACAGAGCCTCGGAGACCATCTGGTCGCGGCGCTGGAGAGCCTGGGAGCAGAGCGGAAAAACATCTTCCTGCAGGACTGGAGGACAAGTTTCTACTACTATGTGATCAGCATGCGCAGGGAGCTGTGGAGCGGCGATGTCGCATTCCTCCGGGTGAAGAATCAGCAGATGGTCGGGAGCATCCTCCACATAGACCGCTCCGTGAAGCCGGCGGTTGTGACGATCGATGAGATCGCCTCAGCCGATGTCAGCGAGCGCGCGCGGGGAGGCATGAACGACGAGGACTGGGACCGTGAGCGGGACCGCCGTCTGTATGAACTGCTGGGCAAACTGTTTGAGCGCCGCAATGTCACCACAAGCTATCTCTACGGAAATTACTTTGACAGAAGCTGGGCGCAGAGATCTTTTCAGTATCTGACATTCCGCAGACACGCGTTCCAGGGCCAGAACCTGTTCTCAAAGGGTGCCTGCTACTGCGTCATGGCCAGACTTGGCTATGTGAAGATGCCGGATCTTCTGTTCATGGGCGTAGACCAGATCAGTGAAGACATCGGTATCCGCATCAGGGTACGCGGGAAGGAGCAGTATCAGGTCCTGATTCCCGCCGGACTGAACTGGTATGAGGCACATTGCCAGATTGACATGATCCCCGACGCAGAGAAGAGCGTGACGATCCTGACCACTCCCGCTGACGGCGGCGAGACCGTGGGGCATGTACTGAGGCTTGATCATTTTCCGGAGCGGGAGAACCGCGCGACCCGCCTGCGCATGACCATCTATTTCACAAGCCGCAACCGCTGTGAGATAGAGGTGGAGGATCTTGGGTTCGGCGGCTTCTATCAGCCGACGGGAAGAGTCTGGAAGAGACAGGTGATCCTATGAGTTTTGATCTGTGCAGCACGAAGATTGCGGAACGGCCGTTCTACATAGGAAGCATCGGGACCCGGATCTATTCCCTTGAGGAACTGTGCTTCTTTCTGTATCATAATCTCTGCCTGATCGATGACAACGTGGCATCGATGGCTCTGGTGGAATGGGTGAGAGAGGATCTCGGCCTGAAGAATCTGGCAAAGAAGCTGTCTGACGCGCTGGAGCGTCCGGACAAGGATGTCAGCTATTTTGTCCTGCCTGTCTTTCAGGAGGCAGGATATCTTCCTGTCGGAGAATCCAGACGGGTGAGAGAAGAACTGACCAGGGTGCAGGTCCAGCCCCAGGAGCAGCGGCTGAAGACGCGCGCGGACTATCTGCTGAAGGGCGGTCGACTCCAGGCTGCCGCGCTGATCTACAGGGACATTCTGGAAAACCGCAGCGAGGGCATGCTGAGCGCGGCGTTCTACGCGTCGGTCTGGAACAACCTCGGCTGCGCGCTGGCCAGACAGTTCTGTTTCCAGGAAGCGGCGGACGCGTTCCTGAACGGGTGGAAGTCCTTTCAGACAAGAGAGCTGATGCGCAAATATGTCAGCACGCTTCCTCTGTTCCTGTCGGATGAGGAGTACCGGCGGACACTGGAGGAGTTCGGCGCGGATCATGTGCTGACCGGAAAGATCCAGGAGTACAACGCCGCCGCCGCGAAAAAGGTGAAGGAGCGGCTGTCCGCGCAGAGCCGGCCGGAGAAGGACAGTGTGGCCGAGCTGGAAGAACTGAAGGATGAATACCGGCGAAGTACGGTAAGCTGAACGATAGAAACAATAGCAGGTATCAGATATAAGAATAGGTTGATAGATGAGGAAAGAGACAGGGATATTTGACGCAGGAGAGATCCTGGATGAGCCTCGTGAGGAATGCGGGGTTTTTGGCATGTATGACTTCTCCGGGCAGGAGAATGCGGCGACGACGATCTATTACGGTCTGCTGGCTTTGCAGCACAGGGGACAGGAAAGCTGCGGAATCGCGGTGAGCGATACGTCCGGCCCGAAGGGGAGGGTCCAGAGCCGCAAGGGGATGGGCCTTGTGAATGAGAATTTCGGGGAAAATGACCTGGATTCCCTTCACGGCGACATCGGTGTCGGCCACGTCCGCTATTCGACAGCCGGCGCGAGCACGATCGAGAACGCGCAGCCTTTGGTGCTTCATTATATCAAGGGCACGCTCGCCATGGCGCACAACGGAAACCTGGTGAATTCACCGGAGCTGATGCGGGATCTGTCGCGCACAGGCGCGATCTTCCAGACGACCACGGACTCCGAGCTGATTGCGTATGAGATTGCCCGGGCACGCATCAACACCGGATCGGTCGAGGAAGCCGTATCGAAGGCAATGGACCGGCTGAAGGGTTCCTATTCCCTGGTGATCATGAGCCCGAGAAAGCTGATCGGCGCAAGAGATCCTTTCGGGTTCCGGCCTCTGTGCATCGGCAGAAGAGGAAAAGCGTGGTTCCTGGCATCCGAATCCTGCGCCCTGGATACCATCGACGCAGAGTTCGTCCGGGATGTGGAACCCGGAGAGATCGTCACGATCAGTCCCAGATTCGGAATCCATTCCGACAGGAGCCATTGTATCCGCCCGTGCAAAACCGCCCGGTGCATCTTCGAATATATCTATTTCGGAAGAGCAGATTCGGTGATTGACAAGATTCCGGTCTACAGCTCCAGACTGCTCGCGGGACGGTTCCTTGCCAAGGACAGTCCGGTGGATGCCGACCTTGTCATCGGCGTACCGGAATCCGGAAGCGCCGCCGCGCTGGGCTTCAGCATGGAGAGCGGGATCCCCTATGGACAGGGGTTCGTCAAGAACGGATATGTGGGAAGAACCTTTATCAAGCCGGGGCAGCAGAGCCGGGAGTCCGCTGTCCGGGTCAAGCTGAACCCTCTCCGGCCGGCAGTGGAAGGAAAACGTGTTGTCATGATCGATGACTCGATCGTGCGGGGTACCACCAGCGACCGGATTGTCAGGATGCTGCGGGAAGCCGGGGCAAAAGAGGTTCATATGCGGGTCAGTTCGCCTCCGTTCCTCTATCCGTGCTACTTCGGAACAGACATCCCAAGCAGTGAGCAGCTGCTTGCCTACAACAGGTCTCTGGAGGAGGTAAGGCAGATCATCGGAGCGGACAGTCTTGCGTATCTGAGGATGGAAAGGCTGGCTGAGATTGCGGACGGCATTCCGATCTGTACCGGCTGCTTCAACGGCGAATACCCGATCGATCCGCCGGAAGAGGACATACGCGGATCGTATGAACCCTGAAGATAAGGCAGGAGCCAGAATATTTCGCCGCGCGGATTTCCTCTGATTGATTCACTTAAGGAGCGCGAAACAGCAAATTGACCGAAGGAGCAGCCTGTATGAATTATGACGGTTACATCAGTCCGCTTTCACAGCGGTACGCATCGAAGGAGATGCAGTATCTGTTTTCTCCGAACAAGAAGTTCCGGACCTGGAGAAGTCTCTGGATTGCTCTGGCCGAGACCGAGAAAGAACTCGGCCTGCCGATTACCCAGGAGCAGATCGACGAGCTGAAGGCACACCGGGACGACATCAATTATGAAGAGGCAGCCGAGAGAGAGAAGCTTGTGCGGCATGATGTCATGAGCCATGTCTATGCCTACGGCCTGCAGTGCCCGAAGGCGAAGGGCATCATCCATCTCGGCGCGACCAGCTGCTATGTTGGAGACAACACGGACATTATCATCATGCGCGACGCGCTTGTCCTGGTCCGCAGCAAGCTGGTCAATGTGATCGCTTATCTGGCTGCCTTCGCCCAAAAGTATAAAGACCTGCCGACGCTCGCATTTACCCATTTCCAGCCGGCACAGCCGACTACGGTCGGAAAGCGCGCGACATTGTGGATCAATGAATTCATGATGGACCTGGAGGACCTGGAATACTTGCTGGGATCCTTGAAGCTGCTTGGCTCCAAGGGCACCACGGGAACCCAGGCGTCCTTCCTGGAGCTGTTTGACGGCGACCAGGAAAAGGTGGACAGGATCGACCCGATGATTGCGCAGAAGATGGGATTTGAGAAGTGCTATCCGGTATCGGGACAGACGTATTCGCGCAAGGTTGACGCACGGGTCATGAATGTGATCGCGCAGATTGCCTGCAGCGCCCATAAGATGTCCAATGACATCCGCCTGCTTCAGCATCTCAAGGAAGTGGAAGAGCCCTTTGAGAAGAACCAGATCGGTTCCAGTGCCATGGCCTACAAGCGCAATCCGATGCGAAGCGAACGGATCGCTTCCCTGGCGCGCTATGTCATGACAGACGCGATGAATCCGGCCATTACGAGTTCGGTGCAGTGGTTTGAGCGGACCCTGGACGATTCCGCCAACAAGCGGCTGGCCATCGCGGAGGGATTTCTGGCGATCGACGGGATTCTGGATCTGTGCATCAATGTCACGGACGGCCTGAAGGTCTACCCGAAGGTGATTGACCGTCACCTGCGCGCGGAGCTCCCCTTCATGGCGACAGAGAATATTATGATGGACGCTGTGAAGGCCGGCGCGGACAGGCAGGAAATGCATGAGAAGATCCGGACGCTCTCGATGGAAGCGGGAAGACGTGTCAAGGAAGAAGGGCAGGAGAACAACCTGCTCGACCTGATCGCCGCGGATCCGGCATTTCCGCAGACCAGGGAAGAACTGGAGCAGTCCATGGAACCGTCGAGATATGTTGGTTGCGCACCGCGCCAGGTCGAGAAGTATCTGGAGGAAGAGGTGAAGCCGGTTCTGGACGCGCACAGGGACGCGCTTGGGCTGACAGCGGAGATATCCGTGTAAACACAGGAAAGAATCAGGAAGCCCTGCGATAAAAGGGCAGATGACAGAGATTTGAGTAGTAGGAAGGAGTCAGGAATGGTACAGGCAGTAGTAGGCGCCAACTGGGGCGATGAGGGAAAAGGAAAAATCGTTGACACACTCGCGGACCGCGCGGATATCGTCGTCCGCTATCAGGGCGGCGCGAACGCAGGTCATACGATCGTGAACAAATACGGAAAGTTTGCGCTGCATACCCTTCCGAGCGGTGTGTGCCATCCCGCATGCATCAATGTGCTTGGCAACGGCGTCGCGCTGAATATTCCGCTTGTCATCAAGGAAATCAAGGAACTGGAAGAGCGAGGCGTGCCGAAGCCGCAGGTCCTGATCTCAGACCGCGCGCAGATCGTCATGAGCTATCACATCAGTTTTGATGCCTATGAGGAGGAGCGGCTGGGCGGAAAGTCCTTCGGATCGACAAAGTCAGGGATCGCGCCGTTCTTCTCCGACAAGTACGCCAAGATCGGCTTTCAGGTCTGCGAACTGTTCGACGATGAGATCCTTCAGGAGAAGATTCAGAGAGTCTGCGTGCTGAAGAATGTCCTTCTCGAGCACCTGTACCACAAACCGCTTCTTCAGGAAGAGGCTCTGATGGAAGAGGTACATACTTATCGCGATATGGTCAGGCCTTATGTCACGGACACGGCCTCCTTCCTGCAGCGCGCGATCGCGGAAGGAAAGCAGATACTTCTGGAAGGACAGCTCGGGACCATGAAGGATCCCGATCACGGCATCTATCCGATGGTGACATCCTCTCCGACACTGGCCGGCTATGGCGCGATCGGCGCAGGAATCGCGCCATACGCGATTGAAAAGATCGTTACGGTGACCAAAGCCTATTCTTCCGCGGTCGGCGCGGGCGAGTTCGTTTCAGAGATCTTTGGAGATGAGGCAGAAGAGCTGCGGCAGCGCGGCGGAGACGGCGGCGAATACGGCGCGACGACAGGCCGGCCCAGAAGAGTCGGCTGGTACGATGCCGTCGCATCGCGCTATGGCTGCAGGCTGCAGGGGGCAACGGACGTCGCCCTTACCGTTGTCGACGCGCTCGGGTATCTGGATCAGATTCCGGTCTGCACAGAGTATGAGATCAATGGCGTGCGGACAAAGGAATTCCCGACCACGCCCGGACTGAAGAAGGCAAAGCCTGTGTGGACGGTTCTTGATGGCTGGAAATGCGACATCCGCGGCATCCGGACTTATGAGGAGCTGCCGGAGAACTGCAGAAAGTATGTGGAATTCATCGAGGAACAGATCGGATTCCCCATCACCATGGTTTCCAACGGCCCAGGCAGGGAAGATATCATCTACAGAAATTCCGGGTATGTGAAGGAGGGCTGAGCATGGCGGTACTGCTGCTTTCGGCTGCGGCTCTGGTGGTTCAGCTGTTCCTGTTTCTGTGCGTCGGATCCATCGTCATGAAGATCCGCGGCAGACAGGTGTATTCGCTGAGCCAGGCAGCGCTTCTGGGATATTTTGTCTGGTTTGGGCTGTTTGAGGCAGTCTGTCTGATCTGCGAGATCAGTCTGCTTCCGCTCAGGACACTTTCTCTGATTATGGCTGCAGCTGCAGGGGCGGCGATTCTGCTGGGGCTTTACACCGGATACCGCAGCTGGATCGAGGCGATGAATTCCCTGCGCTACCGGCTGAGCCTGCACGGCATCACGTTCATACTCCTGCTCGTGGCGCTGGCGGCCTCTGTTGCGTTTGTCATCCTGTACGCGGACGCTTCCGCGGACTCAGGCTGGTATGTAGGGGAAGCGTCCACTGCGCTGGCGACAGATACCATCGGACGATTTGATCCCTCTACCGGGACGGCAACGTTTCTGTTCCAGGCGAGATACGCCCTGAACTGTTTCCCATATCACAATGCTGTCATCTGCGCGCTTCTGCGCGGTCTTCCGGTCATCGTACAGGCCCGGAGCGTCATGAGCGCCATCAATATGATTATGAGCTTCCTGGCTGTATACGCGCTGGGACTTTCTCTGTTCCCGGACGAGGAGGAAAAGAAAGAGAAGATCCGGTCCATCAGAAACCGCCCGGGCAGTTACAGCCGCAGACGGGCAGATCTGTTTGTCATGATGGTATTTGCCATCAATCTGCTTTCTTCCACGATCTACATGCCGGGCGTCTTTTTGTATATGCGCACTTATGAAGGAAAAGCGCTGATCGTTAACGTGGTGATCCCTGCGGTGCTGGCTGTCGGTGTCAGAATGTGGCATGAGATGGAAGAGGATTCGATGCGGAACCTTTTCTGGATTCTGGCTGCAGCTGTGTGTTTCTCCGCGAGCAGCATCATGGCACTGATTCTCAGCCTGATGATTGCGCTTCCCCTGATTGCGGTCAGAGGCGCATGGAACCGGCTGGTTCCTCTGATCTGTGCGTGCAGCCCGGTGCTGGCCTGGGGAGTTGTGTATTATCTGATCCAGCACGGGATGATCGTACTTCGGACATGGAGGTAAAGATATGTCAGGGATTACACTGAAAGAATACGGCCTGACCTTTGTGTGGGCCTGTCTGAAAGAATATCTTGGCGCCTCCTGGCCGTTTGCCCTGCTCTTTGCCGTGGGAATCGCGGCCGCGATCCTGCTTCCGCATGTCAGGCGGAAGAAAGAGGCAGAACTTGAGATCGTTGACGCGAAAGAATATGTTCCCGGCACATATGAGGACAGCCCGGGCCCGGATACGTCCGCGGCAGCGTGGATGTTCCTGAGCGTCGTGATCTTCTGCGCGCTTACGGTCATGAATCCGTTCCTGGTCCGCATCCTGATTCCAAAGCTGGGAATGACCACGGTATACTACCGGTTTTTCTGGATTCTCCCCATCACGTTCGGGGCGGCCGCCTGGCTGGCCAGAGCAGTGGGATCTCTGAGAAGAAAGACCTTTCAGGCAGTCCTGTTTGCCCTGATCTGTGCGGGACTTGCATTTCTGATTCCGCTGAATCCGGGAATCGCGAACCTGCGCATCCCTACCAATGTCTATAAGGTAGACGGCGCGGTGCCGGTGCTGTGTGATTCGATTCATAAGGACTTTGAGCAGACGGACGCTTATAAAAAAGCAGTGGAGAAGCTGTCACAGACAACGGACCGGACTTCGAAAAAGTGGCTCAAGCGGAAGGGAAAACAGTATCCGCTGTGCGTGTTCCCGTATGGGATCGAATTTGCCGTACGCCAGTATGATCCCACGATCCGGCTGCTGTTCAACCGGAATCTGAGGCTGTTCTATGAGGGAAATACTTCAACCGGGATCTCCTATAACGAGAAGCATAAGCGTTATATGAGAAGAAAGCATATCCTGGATGCCATGTACGGAAGAGATCCTGATCTTACGGAAGAGTCTTTCCGGAAAGCAATGAAGAAAACCAAAACACAATATCTGATCGTGGAGGAGCATCTGGCAAACGGAGATTTTCTGGTCCGCAGCGGCTGCACGCAGATCGGTGTCACAGCCGGATACACGATTTTCCGGTACGATCAGAACCTCTGATCCGTGTTTTCTTTCCGATCAATGCTTCTCATCAGAGGAAGCGTCCGGTCCTGATTTAAGATCCGGCATGCGGCCTTCCCGGATCGCCTGGTCGATCTCATCGGTCGCGGGTTTGCCGGAAACAATCCTTGCGACGAGAAGGATGGCATAGATCAGTACCGGAACAACGACTGACAGGACCAGCAGGGCTGTCAGCAATTCTTTCGTGCCGCCGAGAACGGCAGTCAGGAAGGTGGCAATCCAGATACCGGCCGTGAGGATGACACCGGCCATTGCCATAACGCGTTTGAGCTTGTCCATAAGCACCTCTTTTCCCGGAGGGTGAGAACCTTCCGTACGGAAACGATGAAAAGACGATAAAAACAGGTATAGTTTACCATACATCCTGTGTTTCGGCAGTCTTGAATCAGGACAGAAGATAAGTTATACTGGTTCGGTTGAAAATACAAAAAAACAGATACGAGGTAATATAAAATGGCTTTACTGGAGACATGGAGAGAGCAGGCATACAATGCCCAGACAGACAAGAAGCAGATGCAGGCTTTCTGGGATGAGTATTTCAAGAAAGAGCAGGCGATCTATGAGCAGCTGCTGGATGATCCCGACACGGAGGTGAAGGGGACGGTCAAAGAACTTGCTGAAAAGTACGGAATCGACATTATGACGATGACCGGATTCCTGGACGGGATCAATGATTCCCTGAAAGAGAAGAATCCGATTGAAACGATGGAAGAGGACACGATGGTCTCTCTCGCGTTCGACAAGGAAAAGCTCTACAAGAACATGGTCGACGCAAAGGCACACTGGCTGTACGGGCTGTCCCAGTGGCAGACGATCTTTGACGAAGAGACACTGAAGCGTTTCTATCTCGAAGCAAAGAAGATGAACACCATCGTCAAACCAAAGAAGATCGGCCGCAATGACCCGTGTCCGTGCGGAAGCGGAAAGAAATACAAGAAGTGCCACGGCATGACGAAGGAGCTGGAAGAGGAACTGCAGAAGATGCTCGCACAGGCAGCCGGGGACGAGGAACAGTAATCTGTACGATCATCATGACAGGAGAAACAGCCGGGAGAAGCAGCTGGTTTCCCGGCTGAAAGGGAAGGAAGGAGAAGTCTATGAACCGTTTGGAGCGCAAGGCCGCACTGGCAGTCGCGGCAGCGGCAGCAGGTGTTGTGGCAGCCGGTGTTACGCTGCTGAAAAAACACACGAAGTATATGACTGAGAAGGCCGCAGCGACCTTCGATCCGGAAGATGAGGAAGACTGGTTCGACGAGGCGGAATCATTCACAGAGGTGGAGGAATCCGAAGAAGCTGTGAACATGGAAGAAGCACAGTCCGGGGATGCCGCAGAAACGGAAGAAGAGGAATCTGAGGATGCCGCAGAAGTGGAAGAAGAGGAATCTGAGGACGCCGCAGAAGCGGAAGAAGAGGAATCTGAGGATGCCGCAGAAGCGGAAGAAGAGGATCCCGAGGGCGCAGAGCCGGAAGACGAGGAGGAAGGATTATGATCATCACACTGAAGGATGGTTCGACAAAAGAGTATTCCCAGCCGATGTCAGTGATTGACATTGCAAAAGATATCAGCGAAGGACTCGCCCGCGCGGCTTGCGTGGCGGAAGTGAACGGCGAGACCGTAGATCTGCGTACGGTGATTGACAAGGACAGCACGCTGAATCTTTATACCTTCGACAGCTCCGAGGGACAGCATGCATTTAACCATACCGCGTCCCATATCATGGCTCAGGCAGTCAAGCGCCTGTATCCGGAAGCAAAGCTCGCGATCGGTCCTTCCATCGACAACGGCTTCTACTATGACATCGACTTTGAGAGACAGCTGACGAATGATGATCTCGAAAAGATCGAAGCAGAGATGAAGAAGATCGTGAAGGAGAACCTGGCCCTCACACGCTTCACCAAGCCGCGTGATGAGGCGATTGCGTACTTCCGTGAGAAGGAAGAACCTTACAAGGTGCAGCTGATCGAAGACCTTCCGGAAGATGCAGAGATCTCTTTCTATACCCAGGGAGAGTTCACTGACCTGTGTGCCGGACCGCACCTGATGACAACAAAACCGGTCAAGGCGTTTAAGCTGACGTCTCTTGCAGGCGCTTACTGGAGAGGTGATGAGCACAACAAGATGCTTACCAGAATCTACGGAACCGCCTTCCCCAAGAAGAGCGAGCTGGATGAATACCTTGCGCGCATAGAAGAGGCAAAGCGCCGCGATCACAGAAAGATCGGCAAAGAGATGGGACTGTTTATGCTCAGTGAGTACGGCCCCGGCATGCCTTTCTTCCTTCCGAACGGCATGATCCTGAGAAATGAGCTGCTGAACTACTGGAGAAAGCTGCATCTGAAGAACGGCTACGTCCAGATCGACACACCGATCATGCTCAGCCGCAAGCTCTGGGAGACGTCCGGTCACTGGGATCATTATCATGATGCCATGTATTCGCTGAAGGTGGACGATGAGGACTATGCCATCAAGCCGATGAACTGCCCCGGCGCGATCCTGGTTTACCAGAATGAGGGACGTTCTTACCGTGACCTTCCGCTGCGTTACGCGGAGCTCGGTCATGTACACCGTTATGAGAAATCCGGTGAGATGCACGGCCTGATGCGTGTACGCTCCTTTACACAGGACGACGCGCATATCCTGCTTGCCAAAGAGCAGATCCAGGACGAAGTACGCAGAATCACTGCGCTGATTGATGAAGTCTATAAGATGTTCGGCTTTGAATATTATGTCGAACTGTCTACAAGACCGGATGACTCCATGGGTTCTGATGAAGACTGGGAGCTTGCGACAGACGGTCTGAGAAATGCGCTCGAGTCTCTTGGACTCAAGTATATCGTCAATGAAGGGGACGGCGCATTCTACGGTCCGAAGATCGACTTCCATCTCAGAGACTGCCTGGGCAGGACCTGGCAGTGCGGAACCATCCAGCTGGATTTCCAGCTTCCGGAGCGTTTCAATCTGGAATACATCGGAGCGGACGGCGATAAGCACCAGCCGGTCATGATCCACAGAGTCGTGTTCGGATCGGTCGAGCGTTTCATCGGCATCCTGATCGAGCACTTCGCCGGACAGTTCCCGACCTGGCTTGCGCCGACGCAGGTCAAAGTGCTGCCGATCTCGGAGAAGTTCGAAGAATACGCAAGAAAGGTCACGAATCAGCTTCAGGAGCACGACATCCGTGCGTCCCTGGACGAGAGAAATGAGACTCTGAAGTTTAAGATCCGTGACGCGCATATGCAGAGAATCCCGTATACGGTCATCGTCGGGGCGAAGGAGGAAGAGAACGGAACCATCTCCCTGCGCTCCAGATTTGCCGGAGACGAAGGATCAAAGACGGTGGATGAATTCGTAAAGAGCCTCCGTGAGGAGATCGATACGAAGGCGATTCGTGAGAGCGTTTCGGAAGAGAAGTAAAGAGAAGTAAAGAGAAAGCTGCAGACACAAGCATTCAGTGAATCCCCTCGCCTTCCCGGACGGGGGGATTTTTCAAAATAATGATTGACATCACAGTCTGCAAGTGGTAGAGTAACTGCAGTTTTGAGACAGGAAAGCAGAGTGTCCACTCTCACCCAGACGCCGAAGGGCGATTCGAGGTTCATAGATGATCGGAGAATCTTTCTCTGAGTATTTGTGTGAGCGGATAACCATGCGGTTAGACGCTTTTCTTATTCTTGAGACAAGCAGTACACGTAACACGGATGTCGTCCAGATCAAGGTGGGAGGTGCAAAACCATTAGCGATTACATGATTAACGAACAGATCCGCGACAGGGAAGTTCGTCTGGTAGGGGAAAACGGTGAACAGCTGGGCATTATGTCTGCTCTGGATGCCCTGAAGATGGCGCAGGACAGGGATCTGGACCTGGTCAAGATCGCCCCGCGCGCGAAGCCGCCGGTATGCAAGATTATTGATTATGGTAAATACCGCTATGAGCAGGTGCGCAAGCAGAAGGAAGCCCGGAAAAAGCAGAAGATCGTTGAACTGAAAGAGGTCCGGCTCTCCCCTAACATTGATGTGAACGACATGAACACGAAGGTCACTGCGGCAAGGAAGTTCCTTGAGAAAGGAAACAAGGTCAAGGTGACGCTGAGATTCCGCGGACGTGAGATGGCGCATATGCAGGCAAGCCGGCATATCCTGGATGAGTTCGCTCAGAAGGTGGAAGATATTGCCGTGATTGACAAACCAGTCAAGCAGGAAGGAAGAACACTGACCTGTGTCCTGTCTGCAAAGAAGAACTGACCAATAAGGAGGAAGACAGTCATGCCAAAGATGAAGACAAGCAGAGCAGCAGCCAAAAGATTTACCAAAACCGGTACAGGCCTGCTGAGAAGGAACAAAGCTTATAAGAGCCACATCCTGACCAAGAAGTCCACGAAGAGAAAGAGAAACCTGCGCAAGTCTACGATCATTGACCCGACGAACGCATCCAATATGAAGAAGATCCTGCCGTATCTCTGATCGGCAGCTGTCACCAATTTCGGGATTTCAGATTACAGACATTGAAGTCAGGAGGATAATAAAATGGCTAGAATTAAAGGCGGCCTCAACGCCAGGAAGAAGCACAACAGAGTTCTGAAGCTCGCGAAGGGCTACAGAGGAGCAAGAAGCAAGCAGTACAGAATCGCGAAGCAGTCAGTCATGCGCGCACTTACCAGCGCATACGCGGGCCGCAAGCAGAGAAAGAGACAGTTCAGACAGCTGTGGATCGCCCGTATCAACGCGGCGGCAAGACTGAACGGTCTTTCCTACAGCAGGTTTATGTATGGCCTGAAGCAGGCGGAGATCGACCTGAACAGAAAGGTTCTTGCAGATATGGCAGTCAACGATCCGAAGGGATTCGCTGATCTCGCCGAGATTGCAAAGAGCAAGATTGCGTAAGCCATTCAGCCGGCAGACGATTTCGTCTGCCGGCTGTTTTTTTTCAGGATATATCTGGGGAGTTAAAGACCAGCTGTCTTTATGAGGAAATGACATGGCGATTCACAGACAAAAGGGGCAGAATGAGATTCTTAAGCGGATCTTCTTCAGGCTGCTGCCGGTACAGATGGCGATCATTGCCATGGGCTCCATCAATACGATCGTTGATGGCGTAATTGCTGCACGTTTTATCGATGCCGCAACGGTAGGTGTTATCGGCCTGTATTACACGATGCTGCGCGTGCTGGAAGCTTCAGGATCGGTTCTGATCGGTGGTGTCACTGTGCTCAGTGGAAAACACCTGGGGAGCGGCCGGATCGATCAGACACGGGGAACCATCTCTCTGGGGATCAGCCTGGCTCTGATCATCGGAGCCATCCTGTCAGCTGTCAGTCTGCTTGCGCCGGGAACGATTGCAGACCTGCTCGGGGCTGACCAGAACCTGAAGGGCGCTCTGTCTGCTTATGTGCGGGGATATGCCATCGGAATCATCCCCCAGCTTCTGGGACAGCAGTTTGCTTCCGCCCTGCAGATGGAGCGGAAGGAATGGCTGGGGCATGTTGCGGTTGCTGTCATGGTTGTCAGCAATGTGACACTGGATATTGTCTTCGTTGTAGTGTGGAACCTGGGAATATGGGGGATTGCGCTGGCAACTTCCCTTGCCAACTGGGCTTATTTTCTGGTAGTTGCATGTTATTTCCTGACAAAGAAAGCGCAGATGAGACCCAGTTTGAAACTGATTGTCTGGAAAGAAAGTTCTTCCATCATAAAAATCGGATTTCCCAATGCACTTCTGGTCATCTGCCTGGCAGTCAGAAGCCTGGTCCTGAACCGGCTTTTGCTCACTTACTCCGGAAGCGACGGGCTGAGTGCATTGTCCTCATTCAATATGGTTTTGGGCTTAATTGTTGCCATGGCGATTGGCGCCGGCTCCCTGGTGCGTATGCTTTCGAGTGTATTCCTGGGCGAGGATAACCGGGAGAGTCTCCTGGCGGTGATTCGGATTGCGTCCACCTATGTGATGGCAGGGATGGTTGGTGTAGCCATTCTGACGGTTGTGTTCTCTTCATTCCTGACTGGCCTTTTCTTCCAGGATTCTGCTTCTGTGGTGTATGGCCTGACCAGGCAGCTCTTTATCATATATGGCTGCGGTCTTCCCATCGCATTGGCATGTATCATCATCTCAAACTACTTCCAGGCGGCAGGACATCTGCTGTTTGTGAACATCATCTCTGTCATGGACGGCTTTTTCAGTTCTATGATACCGGCCCCGATCCTCGCGCCGCGTATGGGTGCTTTGGGTGTCTGGCTGGCTTTCCTGATCGGTTTATGCATCACGCTTATCTGTTCTATGCTCTATCCCATTCTGCGCCTTCGGAAGATACCGCGCAGCCTGGACGAGTGGCTGCTTCTGCCAGCGGATTTCGGAGCCAGTGAGCATCTGGTTCTGAATCTTCACAATGCCGCAGACGTGACGCAGACCGCGAAAACGGTTCAGACGTTCTGCAATCAACACGGGCTGTCACGAAAAGCAGGCATACATGCAGGACTGTGCCTGGAAGAAATCGCCGGCAACATTGTCAGGTATGGGTTCCGGGCGGACAGAAGGCGGCATGACATAGAAGTCAGGGTTGTCCTCAAAGAGCAGAACGTCACTTTGCGAATCAAAGATGACTGTGTTCCATTTAATCCGCAGAAATGGCATGAGATGACGTCCGCCGGAACGGATCCAACGAAAAACGTCGGAATCCGGCTTGTCTATGGAATAGCCGGTGAAGTAGAGTACAGGAGCATGCTTGGAATGAATGTCCTGACAATCGTTGTCGCAGCGCGCAATCTCAAGGAGAGCCGGAACAGGACAGCCGGAGCGGCCGGGACATCCGGATAACGCCGCAGGGAAAATAAAGACAATTGATCAGCAAAAGCAGTTGACATCGCCGGCCTGTTTTGATATGATACGGTTTGTTCGCGGAAGTGTCGGAACTGGCAGACGAGCTAGACTAAGGATCTAGTGACTAATGCAGTCGTGTGGGTTCAAGTCCCATCTTCCGCACTAAAAATTATCAAATGCCGTCTGAAGTTGTCAGGCGGCGTTTTTTATGTCAACCATGCGGGTTTGTAAACCCTCAACCATTCTATTACATTTCGTCTGATTCCGTCCAAAAACACCCATATCCACAGGCAAATGATGTCAAAAATGATGTCAGGTTTGATGTCAGGAAAAGCCCGTACTTTCAAGGAAAACTGAAGGTACGGGCTTTCTATCATTTCTGTTTTTTCCACTCAATATGTGATGTGAATATGTCTGAGAGCAAGTTTCCGAAACGATTTGCATTACTTAGTGATAAGGAAAATACCTTTTTCCCGTCTTGATAGAAAACCATATATTCATTCATTCTTCTAAACACATCTTCAATTTGTACGTTACCATCGCCGCTTAGTTTCTGTATCTCTACAGTGTAACCATTAAGAGCGGCAAGGGAACATATTACTGTGAATATCAAATTGTTTTCTTGTATCGGTTCTTCAAGTACTGTATCGAGGTGTTCGTCTATTGTCTTGTATTCAACAGTTTCATCAAGCAAATATAACGGATTGATACCAAAGATTCTGGATAGGCAATAAGCCATTGTTTTAGATATTGGACGTTTAGCAGATTCTAACATGCTGATATAACTTGCATTTTTACATTTTCCACCGTTTGTGTCTATCGAATCTGCAAGTTCTTCCTGCGTTAGATCACGTTCTATTCTAAGCATTTTAAGCCGTTCTGCTAATACGGGATTCCCCTTGTTATATTTTTCTGCATAATTTGGTGGTTTTATCTGTTTTTTTGTCGAAATCATCACAAATCCTCCTTTCCCTGTTTATGGTAAACATCATCAACAAAGTATATGATGAGATTGTAACAAAGTATAACTATAGTTTCAATGGGAGGTGATGTTTTGAATAACAAATCGTTGCGGCTATATGCCGCGAGTAGAGGTGTTCGGTTGTGGGAAATAGCCGAAAAATTTCATCTTGCTGAAGCTACATTCAGCAAGAGAATGCGAAAAGAGTTTTCAGAAGAGGATGCAGAACGATTCAGGAATTATGTGGATGAGATTGCATCTGTGAAAGGGGTGTAAATGAATAAGACTGAATCGAACAATATTCCGTTATCTGAAAAGACAGCGTGGACAGTAGAGGAATTGAAGCAGGGGCTTTCCTGTGGGCGTGCATCAGCTATCAAGATCGGGACGGCGGCGGGTGCGCGGTTACAGATCGGCAGACGTGTTCTATGGGATGCGGAAAAAGTACGGGCGTACATACGGAATATGTCGAGGTGAAACGATATGAGAACGATACTTGATTGCATCCCACCGTCACCGGATCGGGTAAGCAGGGATGAACTGTCACGGATGTTCGATGTACCTGTAAGAGAGATTCAGCGTTGTGTTACCAATGCGCGGTTGGACGGCGAAATCATTGGAAGTGATGAACGGGGTTATTTCATACCGCAGAAGCCGCAGGAAATGGCCTTATTCTACCGGACACATCGTGCAAATGGATAAAGAAGGAATTTCCGTAGAAAGCCGAACGCATTATACGCTGTGCGCTACCCGAAGAAACCGTAATTGAAGCAGGAATAGAGCTTAATGAGCATGAGGTTTTTGTTCAGTATCCCGGTTTCGAAGAATACTATGGATCAAATTTCGGAAGACTGATTTAGATTAAAGGAGAGGAATTAACTCTCAAGGCTCAGCCCATTGATGGCGAAGGGTACGTTGTATACGTGTTTACCAAGAAAGGTTCAAGTCAACTAGGGAGATAGGTAGGTGAGAATGTAATCTTTCCAATTACTGCACACAGAATGGTGGCTGATCTGTTTCTACCAAATTATTGGCCAGAAATAGAAAGACATAGATTACATACGCATCACATGGATCACCAAAAGCAGAATAACCAATATACCAATTTGCTGTTTTTACCAAGAAGCCTGCACTATTACATGGATAGAGTATCGAAGATACTTTTCTCAGCAGGAACACCGTTTGAGGAAATACACCCATATCAAATATTACAGTAGACCAACTTGACTATGGAGAATCTTATTCTTCCGCTCAAGAGAGAACCGGATTTATTGGAGTTTCAAGATGGAAATCCGCTTTACATTTATAATCTCGGAGAGTGTTTCGTGGGTTATGTATTAACTGAAGCAGAGCTTCTGAGGCGAGAAGGAAAGGAAAGAAGAAACACAGATTTTTGATTGAAAACATGATTGTTTTTGAAGATATGACCTTCCGAATCGGTATTTGAAAGAATCGGTTCGGGAGGTTTCTTTTTTTATAGAACCAATTTACGATGGATCTCAAGTCCATTTTATCCTTTGCAGATGATAAATTTCTCCCTCCTCTGTAGATCAGTCATGCGCACCCATAGCGTTCCGTGAACTCTATACTCAGCTCATAAAAATTGAGGCAAAAATCGATTCTATACCCTTCGGCGTATATTTCCCCGAAGACAATGCTATGAGCGGAAATCGGTGCTGGTTTTATATTGTTAATCCATGGTAGGGAACAGTGACAGAATCGAGGTATATCGTTTGAATGAAATGGAAAACTCCAATGGGGATTAGTTTACCCATTGGAGTCTTTTTGCATAGGATCAAAGTGCGATTTTATCCAGTGAGGAAACGCTGTGTCCGTATCATGTTTGACATCCCGTAAAAAAGAGTTTACCAGTCAGCATCTGAGGGTTGCTGTTCGTCCGAAATCCGTTCCCTTCTTCGTTTGTAGCCTGCTCCCATACGATATCCCAGCTTGAAATTGTCGTAGAGCAGTTGAAGACGTTTCCATTGTGCCGACACTGGGGTTTCCATCATCCCGGAATCATGGTGTGATCCTGTCGATATATTCACCTAACAACAAATGACTTGATTTCCTGCTCACAAGTAAGAATTCTCATTTCCAATGATCGGAAGAAATCACCAGATAGTCGAAGCGGTATATCTGACTGGTATCAAGAAAATCACGTTCTACAAGCTTCCATGGCAGTAGAGATGGCTAAATTGCTGGAATACGGCAGATCTTGGCTGGTATCTTCTTTCCTCTATGTGCTTATTTCAGATACGGGTGCTTTTTCTTGCCCGGCTCCGGACCGCAGTACAATCCGTATGGATCGCAGATCCAGTAGGTCTTTCCCACTTTCACCCGAGCCCACTGGTGACAATATTTATTCTCATGCACATGCGAATACTTAATCCCGAGCATATTCAAACACAGACCAACCGTCCTTGTACAGCCTGCGCAGGAAGCATACCCCTTGACTAGGTAGCCGTAAGGATCGTTGTAGTGCTTCTTCTTCATCGAGTAGGTGACTTTTCCCGAATCAACCAGCTGCCTCAGACCGATCGCGATGCCGACCAGCTGGTCTTCTTTCTTTTTCCCCAGCAGAGGTTTAACGATAGGTTTCGCCTTGTCATATGCTTTCTTGAGCTGCTTATTGCTCATATAACGCCGGAAATAAGTATACTTCGCCATCTTCTTCATTGGTACGAGCTTCGTTCTGGCGGCGTATGTCGTGCCAGAATACATAAGCACACAGAGTGTAAATACAAACAGGAATCTTTTCAGTACAGATCTAGATGGCTTCATATTCATCCTCCTTATTCTTCTGCCAGTCCTTCCTCTGGATCCGAGACCATATCAACAGTAACAGTCAGCAAAAACTGTATTTAGTATACACCATTTCCGGTTCTCCATCCTTCACATTCTTAATCGCTGGAAATATTCTTTTGAGTCTGAACCACCGATGTTCTTAAATAAGCCGATTGAAGTGATCTCTGCAGTGGAAGCAGTCAACGAGCCCAACTTCAAGCTGATATTTGTTGCATCTCAAGTGTCACGCTTTTCGGAGACAACTTGACTTTGCATTTGCTGTAAACGGAATACAAGCCAGAAGAATCAGACCAAGAAGAAGAGTACGGCTGAGCATTATCAGTATTTTTCTCATATGTACCTCCATTGTTTTGTAGAATGTTGATAAAAGTATCGCGGTGAATATAGAAGAGAGCAAGGTCATAAGATGGGTGTTCAAAATCTGATTTTATTGGAAAGATTTCAGAGGGTCTTTTCAGAGTGCTGATTGTAATTCTGCGAGATACTTGTAAAAGCTGGTCTTGGTAATCCCACACAGACGCCAGCATTGTTCGTTGGTCAACTTGCCGCCAAAGTGCTTGCTGTTTTTCAGAATGTATTCCTTGGCACGAATGCTCTTCTTCGTGGTTTTCTTCCTGCCGGGAACAGATCCGATTTGGCTTCCATTCTTGCGGGCAGTGACCAGTCCCTCTTTTGTTCTCTGCCGCAGATCCACCACTTCTTTTTGGCTGAAAGATCATGTAGTGCGGAGACTGTGAGCTGTTGAGATGATGTGTGGTGGAATTGCAGCGTTATGAGAGGAAGATTAGAGAAAGGGACAAAACTAAACTATCATATTTATTCTTGCTTGTTCAAATAAGCTGATCGGAGTATACTGATATCATCGGCAGTAAATTTGTTACTAGATGAAGGGAGAATACTATGAAGAGGATAGCCAAGATTACAGTAATCATGCTTCTTGTGTTTCTTATGTCTCCGCTTGCGGTATTCGCGGCGCCGAAGGGGTATAAGGAAGTTACGCTCACGAAGAAGAATTTCAGTAAGTATTTTGAAGTTGTGAAGATGAAGCACTATGATGAATTCGGGGACTACAATGGATACAGCTTTATTTTGAAAAGCAAGCTTCTTAAAAAGAAGTATTATTTATATGAAACAGATGATTATGTAATAAAAACCACCACGAAAGAGAGGTATAAGTATAAACATAAAAAGAAGACATATAAGAACACATGGAAATTTAATTCAACCTCTAGTTGGGTAGGTAACTCTATAATGGCTCGTTATAGTGGTACATTAAAATACGACTATAAATATGCCAAATTAAAAAGCTTTAAAGTCAAAAAAGCAAAAGGTAAATTGGTATTTATCGAACCAAGCAATGTAAAAGGAATCAAAAGAATCTATGATGATGACGGGAAGTATGATGGTTCAATCATCATGTTGAAGTATCCGTACATAGAATATCCCCAAAAATATCACACTTCATGTGAAACACATTGGGACGATGACAAGGATAAATACGTGGTCGATTACTACTATATGCACCTGAATGACCAAAACATATATTACAATGGCAAGAGTGGTGTGAAAGGCGAGACCATCGTCCGTTAACGTGTAACTCACAGCCAAAACAGCAAAACGATCTCAACGGTATCAGGGAAACCCGATGCCGTTTTTATTGCAATCTCCAATCCGTCAATCACCAAAACTGCGTGAGATTGCCTCTGGTTAACTTGCTGAGGTACCGTCAATAGTCGGTACCGTCAATAGTCTTGCGCAAATCTGCTGATATCAGAACAAACAGCGGACAGCCCTCGATGCTTGAGATCTGTCCGTTGTTTATTGTATGGCATGTAAATCAAAGTGCGATTTTATCCAGTGCGGAAAAGTCTTCGGTGATCTAATCATCTTTTCCATTTAACAAAGTTAGCTTTCATATTATTACCATCCAACAACATAATCGAATTCATCATCGGTCAGTTTTGTCAGATCTATAAAGCGCATGCTGGGGAAATCCTTCTTCTTTAGTGTCATGGTCAATGTATGTACGTTGCCGGAGTCGACAAAAAAAGAAGTAGTTAAATAGACATATTCATTGAAAAAGGCAGTACCGTTTTTGAACATTTTCAGACTAATATCACTCACTACGATATATCCGTCCAATGGTTGAAACTTAATTGTCGCGACCAAAGTATTTGGAGAAGTATATTGTAATTTGTATATCTTAATCGCAACTGTTACGCCATTTAAAAGTGGATCAGCGTAGGAATCATCCTTGCTGATATAAACATTTGCCTTAACCGTTATGTTGCATTTGAATGTTTTTCTTCCAACCTTGGCTTTGATAGTAGCTTTTCCAATCTTCTTCGCGGTAATCACGCCTTTGCTGCTGACAGAAGCTACAGATTTTTTAGTTGAAGACCACTTTACCTTGCCAGACGCCTTTTTTATCTTTAGCTTCAAGGTTTGACCGACAACCAAGGTTGCCTTTTTTTGACTGATTTTAGCCGCGTTTGCAGGAAGTGTGAACAGTGTCATAATCAGTGTCATTACAATTAGTGCCAGGGTGATTCGCTTCTTGTTCATAGTCTTTTCCTCCTTTACAGGCTGTTCAAAGATAATAGATGACAGTATCCTTCTTGTGTGCACCTCCATTCTTTTGTTGGTTGTTGATAAAAGTATAGCGGTGAACATAGAAGAGAGCAAGGTCATAAGATGGGAGATCAAAACCTGATTTTATCGGAAGGATTTCAGAGCACTGATTGCAATTTCTATGCTAAGGCACAAACCCTTGGCTATATACGAAAATCGTTTTCAGAGAGAGAATTAAGCCTGCCATTCTACATGACAGGCTCTGTTAGTCTTATAAAGTAAAACTATTCTGTTGATTCTCTTACTTCTTCCGTCTACCGGTAAAGTAGATTTCAACATGATCAAATGGATCATATGTGTTGCACTGTTCACTAAGAGTAGCACCGGGCTTTATTTCACCATCATCATCTGTAACATACGCACTAGAAACATCGGTTATGTTGTTTTCAGCATCGAAGAACAAAACATAAGCCTCAACGTAATCAGCGGCGGTATCACCATTATTCGTGACAGTAACAACGACATTGCTTTCATTTATGCTTGCCTGTGCAGAAAGATCACTTATGACTGGAGCATAGTAGCTGTCCGTTTTATAGGAGAGCTTGTAATCAATATGATCAAAATCGCTGCCAATATTTGAGAAATAGAAATATCCAATAGGCGATCCATCTTGGTCACAATCAGCTTATCGCCAGGAGAGATCATAGACAGAAGTGATATGAGTTGAGGCCGATCTTTGACTGTGCCAGTGAACGCTTCCTTAAAGATAATTTCTGCGCCGGCTTCACGGAGAGTACCTTCTTGGGCTTCAAGGCTGTTGCCTTCAGTCGCTTGCTGACGAGAGCTTACACGAGCGTAGCCGTATATTTTGGGTTTGCTGTTTTCTTTTTCCAAATGAAATCCCCCCTTTATTTGGTAATCGTTTTGACCATAAGTTTTGTGAACACGGTTCTTCCGATAGAATCGCTGTAGATTTGGTGTTTACGAAATTCATAAGTTATGATTACGGAGCTGCTTGGCTATGATTCGCTCATACGGACGGAAGAGCGGTGATTCTCAGGACACAGTGATTGCCTGGCTAATCCTCCCATTCGTATGTCAGAACCGCACAGTTCTTAACGCCGAACCTGGCATATTCGCGGTTGGACATGGGTCTGAAATAGGATTCAACAACTCGTGCGATACCATTGTGTGCCACCAGCAGATATGTTTTTCGTTCCGGATCTGCCTTGATCTCATCAATCAGGTTATAAATACGCTGTGCAAGATGAAGCATGGATTCTCCGCTTCCAAAGCGGTCAGCAAAGTTTTCTTTCGCGAGCTGGAATTCTTTCCCATCCCTTGCAGTTGACTCATATCTTCCGAAGTTCTGTTCTGTGAGACGAGCATCCAGGCGCATCGGTTTTTTGGTTACTTCTGAGATATGACGGGCGGTTTCCGATGCACGGATCAGAGGGGAGCTGATGATCTCATCGAACAAAATTCCGGCTTTCAGAATCTCCTTGCCAGTAAGGATCGCCTGTTCATGTCCAAGAGGTGTCAGCGCGATGTCGGTCGCTCCGCATATTTTGTTTTCCACATTCCAGAATGTCTGTCCGTGCCGGACGAAATACAGCTTTCCCATTTCTCCCTCCGTGTGCTCCATTCTGTCAGACTGGTTTTCAGAATCAGTATAACACGTCAGGAGATGAGGCTGCCAGGTCGCAGGCACGATGATTTGCACACCCTGTCTTTTGAAAAAACAATGTGTTATACTGTTGAGAGTGAGGTTTCTGGAGAAAAGATCCGGCAATCATGTGGACGAGGAACTTTACAAGGTCATATCTGAAGCAGAGAAAACCGGGGAAGTCTTTGAGAAAAAAGAAAAGGGAGAACTGCTATGAAAAAGATGATTTTGAACGGGCTGTTAATATCGATGGCGGCATGCCTTACCGTGATGCCTGTGTCTGCTTCGACGCAGGAGAATGTCACAGAAGCGGATGCCGGTATGGATCCGGAAGAAACCGGAAGTGATGACGTTGAGGAAAGGATCTATCAGGTTGCCCTTCTTCAGTCTCTGGTGCAGGGCTACTACGACGGAATTATCACTGTGGGAGAATTGAAAGAACATGGTGATACAGGTATCGGAACGTTCGAAGGAGTCAACGGGGAAATGATCGTGCTGGACGGTGTTGTGTACCAGGCTCTCGCGGACGGAAGCATTGCTGTACCGTCTGATGAGGAGACAGTCCCGTTTTCCAATGTGACTTTCTTTGATGCCGATGAGAGCCTTGAATTGTCCGGTGTTTCCGATATGGCCGGGCTTCAGTCGAAACTGAATACTGTGGTAGAGGAAAAGGGAAGCAATCTGTTTTATGTAGTCAGGATTGACGGAACGTTTTCAGATCTTAAAGTGCGAAGCGAATATAAACAGGAGAAACCCTACAGGATGCTGGATGAGGCTCTGGCCAGCGACCAGACAGAATTTGATTATGAGAATGCGGAAGGAACACTCGTTGGGCTTTACTGCCCTGATTATATGGGCGGACTGAACAATGCCGGCTGGCACCTTCACTATATCTCCGCTGATCTGACCCGCGGCGGTCACGTCCTGCAGGTTCGTATCGATGAGGCAACTGCCCTGATCGACGTAACAGACGGTTTTGAGATGGTGCTTCCGGAGGCAGAAGATTTTCAGGAAATGGATCTGGCAAAGAACGTGGATGAGGCACTTCACAAGGCAGAAACAGCGGTCACATCAGAAACAGAGGAAGAAGCGGAAACAGAATAGGCCGCAACAGCCGTGAACAGGTAAAGAAGGAGAAATGAATCATGCGATATTCAGACGTGCTATGGCGATTATACGGAGTTTCATGCTTGTGACAGGCTTTCCCATACACGGAACACAGAGTACCTGAGAGCCAATATGATATCATGAAAAAGAGGAGCCGGCTTAGTCCGGCTCCAGATTACTGTATGAACAATGGTGTTATCTTCTCCGAAAACGTGCCGCTCAGTTCTTGAAGCTCTCGTAATATTCTTCCAACGCGTGCTCGATCATCATAAAGAATGTCTTCATAGCCTGCTCCTTTCCTGATCCGGCCAGACTCCGGGTCCTGGTCATGTGAGAACCTTTCCGTCCCTCTGTTGATGGGGTTTTCAGGTCTCTGTCCTTTGTTGTTTACAGAGTAGCACTTTGCCGTGCTGGTGTAAAATACATATAATAGTGGTATTAAGATACCTTTCAAGTATATCAAAGAGGCAGAGAGGAACAGAAGATGGAACTGAGACATATCCGATACTTTCTGGCGGTTGCGGAGGAAGGCAGCTTCACCAAAGCTGCTCAGAAGCTGATGATTGCCCAGCCGCCTTTGTCGAGGCAGATCAAGGATCTGGAGGAGGAGCTCGGGACGGAACTGTTTATCCGCAGGAATCGCGGACTCAGCCTGACCGAGGCAGGAAACCGTTTCCGTGTGTATGCATCCCGGATTGATTCTCTGGCGAAAGCTTCCACGGAAGAGATCCGGGAAATGAACAAGGGACTGTCAGGAACCATTTTTTTGGGGACGGTTGAGGGCTGTGCGCCACGTCTTCTTGCCGAGTGGGTTACCGCATTTCACAGGAAATATCCCCTGGTTGATTTTAATATCTGGAATGGGAGTTCCGATGATGTGGTAAACCGTGTCAATTCAGGCCTGTGCGATATGGGAATCATCACGGCTCCGTATGACGAAGAGGGTCTGGAAGGTATCCCGGTTCATACCGAGCCATGGATCGCGATGATTCCGACAGGACATCCGCTTGCGAAAAAGAGGAGTGCTTCTGTGAAAATCGAAGACCTGGCACCGTATGAGCTGATCATCCCTTCCAGGCATTCCCGCAAAAAAGAGATTGAAGGATGGTTTGCTCTTGTACAGAAAGAGCCTAAGATCATCTGCCGTATTGCGCATATGCTGAATGCGTACGAGCTGACTGCCCATGGCCTTGGCATTACGATTTACCCGGCAGCGGCAGCAGAGTATGCTTCAGAGGATGTATGCATCAAGCCGCTTTCGCATCCGGCCGTAAGCGCAACATATATTCTGATCCGCAGCAACAGCCGGACGCATTCGCTGGTCGCGAGGGAATTCTGGGACGCTGTTCCGGCCGATCGATAACAGAGATTCCTGACTAAGAAGGACAAAGAAGGATCCTAACTTGAAAAAGTAAATTCCAGTGCAAGAGTAAATTCCACCGCCCTTTATTTTTTGGCTAAAACAGGGCACATTTTAAAACTATTTCATGCTGAT
>CACZJF010000003.1 GCA_902781455.1 uncultured Lachnospiraceae bacterium
CTACGGGCAGGCACAGAAAGCCCACGCTCTCGAACTGCTGGCGACCCATTCGTATAGTCAGGTCGAGCGGATGACGGGAATCAGCAAGTCTACGATGATTCGATACAAGCGGGAAAGGGGATTACTGAAATGATTCGGAATCGTTTCTGAATACTGCACTGTTTCGGCGGAATCCTGTTTGACTCCGTGGACTTTTTCAACTCTTTAACAATCTCACATATGAACGTGAGTCACGGAAAGGCCTGCTCGACATATTATCGGAAACTTACGAAAGAGAGGTTTCCGATGATGAGGAGCAGAATGTACGGTAAAAAGGATGTGATGAGTATTTTCGGGAAGAAGAGCGACTGGGCTTTGCAATTCCTGCGGTTCTGTAAGGTCAACGGCGAGGGAATTCAGATAGGAAAGGAGTACTTCGTCGAGGACGATAGGTTTGACGACCTGATTCAGCGGTACATGGGACTCAAAATCGAGTTGCCGACCTGACGGTCGTCGTGATATAGTAAGGAAGCGGATGAACCGCTTCCTTTTTTAATATGTTTCAGACTGATTCTTCGTGGTATCACAGGATTATGTTTGATTTTTCGGGACACTTTTCCGGGACACTTCCCATATTGATGATTCGGAAAGTCCATTAAATACGTGGTTGTTCGTTATAGTTTTGGAAGAATCGTCAATTATCAGAAGTAAGTCCCGATAGCTGAAAACGGGCAGTCTGATCCGTATAAAACACAACAGAACATCACCAGGTGCGATTTGTTTCCGCATAGAAGCACCTGATGATGTTTTGTTATTATCATGGAGTAAACATGCAGAAGCGAAAGAAGAGCCGCAGGCTTGAGATCCTGAAACAGACAAGAGACCGCAGCCCCATGCCGAGGCCTGCCGTATTTCGCAGCAGGAAAAAATACGACCGGAATCTGCTGAAGGATACTTCCAGAAAGACACAGGAACCGGAATGAAGGAGTTCAAAAGCCAGAGAGAAAAAATCAAATACTATCATTCCCTGGCCGGCGGCAGGAAGATGGAAGCGTTTCAGGAGATGGTGTGTGAGTCAGAGACGATTGCTTTCCTTGGCGGCGCGGGGGTATCTACAGAAAGCGGGATCCCGGACTTTCGAAGCAAGGGTGGGCTGTACAGAAAAAAGGACAGGCGCTTTGCCGGATACCGACCGGAGTATCTCTTAAGTTCTGACTGCCTGTTTAAGCGTCCGGAAGTGTTCTTCTCCTATTTCCGTCAGAACCTGGACTGCAGAACAGTCGAGCCAAATGACGCGCACAGAGTCCTTTCGAAGATGGAGGCGGACGGAAAACTGTCCGGCATCGTGACACAGAACATCGACGGACTGCATCAGAAAGCCGGAAGCCGCAGGGTGTATGAGATCCATGGAAGCGCCCTGAGAAGCTACTGTGTATCCTGCAGGACGCAGTACGGCCCGGATTACATATTTGAAAATCCTGATCCGATTCCCAGATGTCCTGCCTGCGGAAAGATGATCCGTCCGGATGTGACGCTTTACGGGGAGTCTCTTCCCCATCCGGCATATGACAACGCGGTGAATCTGATGAATACATCGAACATGCTGATCATAGGAGGGACGTCCCTGGCAGTGGGATCCGCAGCTCAGCTGGCACATCTTTTCCATGGGAAGTATCTTGTGATCATCAACAAAGGACCGACGAAGATGGAAGGAAAAGCGGACCTGGTCTTTCACGAGAGCATAGGGGAAGTGCTGACCGGGCTTTACGGGGAATGATTCAGGAATCGGACGGCATTTCACCGAGAAAGAGAGAATGAGACTGAAAGATGAAATACGGAGAATCAGCTTTTGATATTCTTTACCTTCTGTTCGCGATAGCCAGCGGCTGCCTGATCCTGATCAAAGCAAGAAGCAGAACAGAAAAACAGATGGGTTACGCAGCATTGATTCTGGGATGCGGCGATGCGTTCCATCTGATTCCCCGTGTCATGAGCTATTTCTCAGACGCGGATTTCACTGCTGCGCTTGGGATTGGCAAGCTGGTCACATCGGTTACCATGACCATATTCTATTTGCTGATGTATCAAGTCTGGATTGGATACTACCGTGAACATGAAAAGAAAAGCCTTTCTGCCGGCTTATGGATATTATTGGCAGTGCGCATTGTGCTGTGTATGCTCCCACAGAACGGCTGGCTGGAAAACAGCAGCGATATGATCTGGGGAATCATCCGGAATATTCCTTTCGTGCTGATCGGTGCCATCGTTTGTTTCCTGTATTTTCAGAAAAGGAATGATGATCGTATCTTTCGTTTGGTGTGGCTGTACATCCTGCTGTCATTTCTGTTTTACATACCGGTTGCAGTCGGCGCCGGTGCTGTTCCCGTGCTGGGAATGCTGATGCTTCCCAAGACAGTATGCTATATCCTTTTGATCGCTGCGTTCGTTCGCTGTGTGACAGAGAAACCGAATGGGCGCAGTGATTAAAACCTGGCTGGAGCAGTCTTGTGCTTCAGTTACGGGAGGTTCACCAGGCCGTTCAGATTGTATCTGTATGGCAGCAGACACAGAAACCATTCCAGGGAGGTGAGGCAGAAGCGTTATGCAGGAAACAGAGATCAGGATGTATTCCCTTATCTGCAGCAATGACGGTATCAAAGCCAGGGAGATCGCCAGAGAAGCCGGAGTGAGCAGGACAGATATCAACCGGCTTCTTTATAATGCCCCGTTTGTCCATGAACTGTGTTACAGGGATTCTGATTATAACTGGCATGGCCTGATCCGCCAGACGCGGCCGCATACCGGGCTGCGTGACTTCTGCGGGTATTATGGATCGGTGGAACGCTTTCTGAAACAGCCGGAAGAGGAGTGGCTGGAAGAACTGAAAGAAGGCTGCAGGGCGATCGGCAGGAATCTGAATGACACAAGAGGACTGATCCATTCCTTCCGGGATGCCAGAGAAGTGATGCTTGGATTGTTTCAGGATCTCGAGACGCTGGACGTCACTTCCTGGGAAATCTGCTTTGAACTGCGGATTCGGAAGGCAAGGCATGTACGGATCTACGCGGACGTTCTTGTGATCACGCAGGACAGAGTTTTCTCACTGGAATTCAAGATGAAGGACGAGATCGATCCGGGGGAAGAGCTGCAGGCAGTCAAATACGCGAAGTATCTGGATGTGATCTTCGGACCGGAATATGAAGTGATTCCGGCACTCGTCCTGACCAGAGCCTCTGACCTGTACACATGGCAGCAGCTGCCGGGGAGCACAGCCGAGGTGCCGGTGTGCTCCGGAGATATGCTGTTCAACCTGTTTGATGAGTATTATGGTTTTTTGCTCTAATCAGAAAGGCTGTCCGGAGGGAAGGATTATAGTAAGACAGGCAGGAGAAGGAAATGTTTATAAAACAGGCAGTCAGGATACGAAAGCTAAGAGCGGATGAAACTGAAGTGCTGAAGGATTTTCTGTATGAAGCCATTTTCATTCCGGAAGGTGTGGAGCCCCCTGCGTGAATGACGATGATCTCGTGCTATACTTGTCCAGGAAGCTTTAGCACGATTCATCACGGTAAATGGATTCATCACGATTTATGATTTGAGGGGTCAACGATGAAAATACAGTACAGAAAGCTGACGTCCGGCGATCTGGATACCTTCATTCAGATGCGGATCAGTCAGCTTCGCGAGGAAGGTGCGACGGAGAATATTGATCTTGCTCCGTCACTAAAGGATTATTATGTCAGGCATATGGCTGACGGCACATTTGTCTCCTGGCTGGCGATGGACGAAGACAGGATCGTCGGTACCAGCGGGATGTCGTTCGTGGAAAAACCGCCGTACTTCGGGTGCCCGAGCGGCAGAATCGGACTGCTGTCAAGTATGTACACCGATCCGCGTTACCGCCGTATGGGAATCGCGAAAGAACTTCTTTCCAGAGTGGTTGACGAGGCAAGGGCATATGGCTGCGGGACGGTGCAGATCACAGCCTCCGACATGGGCGTGCTGCTGTACGCCGATTTTGGATTTGTCAAAAATGGCAATTTCATGCAGTACAGCTTATGATTTATCTGCCGGAAGCAGAAGCCGGGAGGCATTCCCTGCGAAGATGGCACATCGCTCTTCCTCTGAAAACGGAAGATTGCGGAGAATATCCACATAAGCCTTCTGTACGGACCAGGGGCTGTCTGTCGCGAACAGAATGCGGTCCGTTCCATGTTTTTTGCACAGGCTGTAAAACTGCATCGGCTCCATCCCGTTCGCACCGACTGAAAAGGCTGTATCAAAGTACACAGGGGCGCCGGCAAGGTATAAGGAAACCTCATCCCATGCATCCCATCCGCCCATATGGGCAAGAACAAACTTCTCCGGATGGACCTGCTCAATGACATGGAGAATCATTTCCACGGAAGCATAATTGTGTCCAGGGATTCCGATATCATCTCCTGCATGTGTCAGTACGACCAGATCCAGGTTGCAGGCACAGTCGATGATATGAAGAAACCTGGGATCATCCAGGTCACACCTCTGATAGGCAGGGTGCAGCTTGATCCCGATAAACCCCTGCTCTTTTCTGAGACGCAGCTCATCTGCGTAAGTATCAAGATCCGGGTGAATACCGGCAAAAGACAGAATCCCCATATCCTGGTGAAGAGCCCGGTTTCTGTACAGGCTGTCATTTACCTTATGGACCTGGAGCGCAGATGTCATGACCGGCAGGTTGACGCAAAGATCTATGCCTGCCTCAGACATGGAAGCGGCCAGGCCGGCTGCCGTGCCGTCAGTATGCGCAGGGATACCTGCCGCGGCGGAAAGAACTTCCAGTGTGCGCGGTGCAATACGGTCCGGAAAAAAATGTGTGTGAAAATCAATCATCATGTCGTGAGTATAGCACGGTTTTACGCTATACTGATAACAGAACAGGCAAAACCGGGTCGTTTTTTCGGTACAAACCATGATGGAGTGAGAACAATATGAATCGAAACAGTATGATCTATGAAACCTATGTCAGGATACTCAGCCGTGAACTGGTCTGTGCGATGGGCTGTACAGAGCCGATAGCGCTCGCGTACTGCGCGGCAAAAGCCCGCTCTGTTCTGGGAAGCCGGCCGGAGCGGATCAAGGTGGAAGCAAGCGGAAACATCATCAAGAATGTCAAGAGCGTTGTGGTGCCCAATACCTGCGGCCGGCGGGGCCTGGCAGCGGCAGCGGCGATCGGTGTGCTTGGCGGAGATGAGAATGCGTCTTTGCAGGTGATCGCGAAGGTGCCGGACGAGACGAAGGAAGCGCTGGGGGCTTTCCTGGACAGAACCGCGATCGAGATTAAGCCGCTTGAATCGGACTGCCTGCTGGATATGATCGTTACCGTATACAAAGGGGATTCCTGGGCGAAAGTGCGGATTGCAGGAGAGCATACCAATATCGTCCTGATCGAGACAGATGAAAAGGTGCTTTTTGAAAAGGACGTGAAGGAATCGGAGGAGGTAGAAGAGGACCTGCCGGATTATGATCTGCTGACGGTTAAGGATATCTATGAGTTTGCCTGCACCTGTGACCTGGAGGACGTACGTCAGATTCTGGATCGTCAGATTGAACTGAATACAGCCATCTCCCAGGAAGGATTCCGCCACGACTACGGCGCCAATATCGGGAAGGTTCTTCTGAAAACAGGCAATGATATCCGCACCAGGGCAAAGGCCAGCGCCGCTGCGGGCTCGGACGCCCGCATGAATGGCTGCGAGCTCCCTGTCGTAATCTGTTCCGGCAGTGGCAACCAGGGAATGACGGCATCCCTGCCTGTCATTGAGTATGCCAGGGAGCTTGGAGCAGACAGGGAGAAGCTTTACCGGGCGCTTCTCATTTCCAACCTGATCACGCTTCACGCGAAAAATGACATCGGCCGGCTTTCGGCTTACTGCGGGGCCGTCAGCGCGGGCGCGGGCGCAGGTGCGGGAATCGCTTTTCTGTACGGAGGAGATGAGACGGATATTTCTCATACGATCGTCAATGCGCTTGCGATTTCCTCCGGAATTGTCTGTGACGGGGCAAAGTCTTCCTGCGCAGCCAAGATCGCGACAGCTGTGGATACCGGAATCTTCGGATATGAGATGTACAGGAATGGCCAGCAGTTCTATGACGGCGACGGTCTGGTTCTGAAGGGGGTTGAGAATTCCATAAGGAACTTCGGCCGTCTGGGACGTGTCGGCATGCAGGGAACCGATCATGAGATCATCGCCATGATGACGGAACATACCTGAAAGCCACTGGCGTTCCTGAATCTGCATGCGGTCCGCATCCGGACACAGAAGAAAGACCTGACGCGGATCAATCCACTGATCCGGGACAGGAGAGGGAGTTAGAAGATGATGAAACGATCAGGAAAAGAGTGGGCACTGCGCGTGCTGATTCTGATGGTAGGTCTGACGATTGCACATTTTGGCGTGACCCTGTTCCTGCTGTCTGAGCTGGGGTCTGACCCTTTCAATGTGCTGATCCAGGGTCTGTTCCGCACGCTGTCAAGGCTGACAGGATCGCCGCTGCTGACACACGGGCGGGTCCATATGGCGGTCTGTTTCCTGATTATCCTGATCCTGCTGGTTCTTGACCGCAGTTATGTCAAGATCGGGACGATTCTGTGCATGTTCTGCGGCGGCCCGATCATTGATTTTTTCAGTATGCTGCTGGCGCCGCCGGGGATCTCCGAAGCTTCGGTCGTGGTGAGAATTCCGGTACTTGTGCTGGGCTGCCTGATCCTTGCCTATGGCATGACGATCGTGATCAAATCAGATGCCGGGACAGGTCCCAATGACCTTGTGGCCATCGTGATCAGTGACAAACTGAAGAAGCGGTTCAGCGTGGTGCGGATCATCGTGGACGTGTGCTTTGTGGTATGCGGTTTCCTCATGGGAGGAACCGTTGGAATCGGAACCGTGATCTGCGCATTCCTGGTAGGACCGGTCGCAGGGTGGTTTCTTCCCGTCAACGGAAGGCTGGTTGACAGAATCGTCGGAAAGCAGGGGAAATGACAGGATCATGGCAGCGGAGGCAGTGATATTGTATCAACAGCTGAGTGGTAGTATAATGAGCCCCGCATTCTATACAGGTTTTATCAGAGGAAAGATATGGCGGTAGATTATACAGAATCTTTCATAATGCAACTGGAGGCGGGAAGCCACCAGAGAGTGGCGCAGGCAGGAATCTGTTTTGTGAACGCTTTCAGAAAGTTCTTCCATCACAGAAGCTGGATGGTGCTTCCGATGACAGCGGTTCTGTCCCTGATTGCGGGCCTTGCCATCAGAGATGGCTTTCTGACATCATTGGACGGAACCATGACAGGCGCATTTGTGCTGGTCGGAGTCTGTATCTGGAACGGAACCTACAGCTCGATCCAGGCCATCTGCAGAGAACGGGCGATCATCAGGGAGAAGAAGCGCCTGAAGCTGCATTCCTCGTCCTACACTGCCGGCAATATGCTGCTTCAGTTTCTGATCTGTGTGGCGGAGACCGGAATCGTGCTGGTGATGCTGCGCGCCGCGGGTATCAGGTATACGGGCCGGCCTTTATTTACACAGTGGTTTGTGGTGGATTTCGGCATTACCATTTTTCTGATCATCTATGCGTCTGATATGGTAGCACTCTTTATCTCTGCCCTCTGCCGCACGAAGACAGCCGCGATGACCATCCTGCCTTTTGTGCTGGTGCTCCAGCTGGTGTTTTCAGGAAGCATCATCTCCATTCCGGATTCGATTGATCCCATAGCGATGATCACGGTATCCCGCCCTGGCTTCAAGGCAATGAGCGCGCAGGCGGATCTGAATCATCTTCCGATCGCGCTTGTGGGGGATATTATGACGGATCTGGAGGATACGCCGATCGAGATCAGTATCACACTCGGCCAGGTGCTGGATTTGCTCAGTGACGCGGACAATCCGGCTGTTGCCAAAGCCCGCAATGTGAAGATCGGAACAATCACAACCGTTGGGGATCTGAATGATCAGCTTCTGTATGATGAAAGGCTCCAGGGACTTCGGGATACCAAAATCTTCGGCGGTCTGACGGTCGGAATTCTTCTTTCCGAAATCAATGACGCTCAGATACTGGACGATTTTAAGGATAAAAAGATCGGCATGGAGATAACCGTGGGAGAAGCAGTGGATCTGCTGGCAAACAACGCTCAGCTGGCCGGATTCCGGAATGAAGGGATCGATGTGGAAACGACGGTGGGAGAGGTGCTGGAGCTGCTGGGAAGAGAGGAGACACAGGCGCTGATCGAGGAAAAGGCAGCAATGAAATATTACGATCCCGCCCTTGACCAGACCAGGGAGAATGTTCTTTCCAACTGGACGCGTCTTCTGGTGCTGCTTCTGGTGTTCGCGGTCGGAACTGCCGTCGTCATCAAAAGCGTGGGTGCGTGGCCGAAGCGCCGCGCCCGGGCCTGATGATGCAGAAAAGCCAGTACAGAAAAGCCTGCACTGGCCTGATGCCTGCCTGATTACTCCGTAAACAGGAGAAAGTCAGCAACCGCCCTGCGCTGCAGGGTGCCGTCCTCCAGCCGGTCTCCGTTCTCATTGACGTACGCGCCGTTTATGACCAGCGCACTGCTGGCGCCGCCATCCAGTCCGCGCGCGTAGGCGCAGTGAAGGTCGGAGAAAATTTCCTGCTCTTCGTATACCGTAAGGCCGCCTTCATAATCCGCTCCGCCTGCCGTGATGATATAGTATTCCAGCGGGCGGACCATGCCGATGGAAGTGCGCGGATAGGAATAACCATTCCAGTCATAGTCGGTAAGCGCCATCTTCTTCCCGTCCCGGATCAGAAGATCCTCACACGTTCCCCAGGAGAAGACAACATCTTCCTTCAGGACTGACTCGATTGTATTATAGCCCGGAGAGAAGAGTGTGCCGTCTTTCCTCAGACAGATCTCATAACAGTCCGAATAAGGACCGTGTACCACCTGATTGTCTCTGATCAGAAGCTCTCCTCCGGTTGCGTATCCTGTTCCATAGCTGAAATAGCTGCCGTTGACCAGGATTTCAGCGCCTGTCCGGTCAGCCGCGTCCAGCGGCGTCTCTCTGGTTCCGCCAAAATCACCCAACGAATCCTCTCCCTGAATCTGGGAGGCATCCTTGATCACCACATGGGTCAGGTAATAATATCCGTTGTCTGTTTCCTTCCGTGTACATGTGTAGAAGAGTGTATCGGAAGCATAGCGCAGATCGGCATTCCTGTATTCCTTCGCACAGCGCTTCATGGCGGTGGCAGGACCCGGATGCGGGGTGAGCGTTTTGACAGTAAGGGAAGAAGACGGTGGCTCGGCAGGAACCTCAATGGTCTGCGGCTGCGGGAGAACATCCTCCAGACTTTGTCCTTCCCGGGACTGCTTCTCACTGACAACTTCAAACAGTCCGTCTACAGAGATCAGATCCTGCGGCTTTTTTTCTTCCGGCGATGAACTGCCGGAATCAGGACGCGCGGAGGTCTCTTCCGTCTCATCCGGCACGATGTCTTCCGGATATGCAGAATATGGTATCAGGCTGACGCACAGCCCTGCTGCAAGTATGGCAGATAACAGTTTTTTTCTCATCATTTCCATTTCCCTTCTCCACTGAACAGGATTTTACCACAGAAGTACTATAAAAAAAAGCAGTATAAAAAACACGAAAGGACTCAAAATGAAAGCGGATTGTGATATACTGTGCATATGTGGGAACCTGTATAAACAGGTTAAATAAAAAAGAGGGAGGGAATTTCTATGGAGAAGTTTTTTCATCTGAAGGAAAACCGGACCAATGTCCGGACTGAGCTGCTTGCGGGTCTTACAACGTTTATGACGATGGCGTATATCATTGCGCTGAACCCGAATCTGCTGACGAATTTCATGGATCCGGGGGAGGGATTGTGGAAGGCGGTGTTCATGGCGACCTGCATTGCTTCCGCAGTCGGAACGATCACGATGGCATTCTACGCGAACAAACCATTTGTCATGGCGCCCGGTATGGGCCTGAACAGCTTTTTCGCGGTTGTGGTCGGTAATATCGCGGCGATTACCGGAACGTCCTATCTGGTTTCCTTCCGGGCGGCGCTGTGCATCATTCTGATCGAAGGTATCCTGTTCCTGATCCTGTCGATCTTTAATATCCGGGATAAGATCGTGCATGCGATTCCGCGCCGATCCGCCTGGGCATATCGCCCGCAATCGGCCTGATGCTGCTGAATATCGGCCTCGGATCCAATGCGGGCATCTATTCCGAGCAGGGAGGACCATTCTTCGTGATGCGCGATTTCTTTGGCGCGCTGACCCCGAAGCTTGGCCAGGAGCAGATGGGAAGCGGGTATACGAGCATGGTGCTGAACGTTGTCACCATGTTTGTCGGCCTGTTCGTGATTGTATACCTGAATGAGAAAGGAACCAAGGCATCGGTCCTGGGCGGCATGTTTGTGGCTTCTGTCGTATACTGGGGCGGTGAGGCGATCTTCCTGAAGACGAATCCTTTCGCTTCTCTGCAGGGCGCATCCTTTGTACCGCCGGTGAAGGACATGGTGGAACTGACGCTGTTCAAGTTTGACTTCGGAGATTTCTTCAGTGTCGGTCTGTTCACTGCCATTACACTGATTATCACATTCTGTATGATCGATATGTTCGACACGATCGGTACGCTGGTGGGCACGGCGAGCCGCGCGGGTATGGTGGATGACGAAGGCAACATGCCGAAGATGAAGGAAGCGCTGCTTTCCGACGCTGTCGGAACGGTTGCCGGCGCGCTGAGCGGTACTTCTACTGTTACTACATTTGTCGAGTCTGCGGCAGGTGTGGAAGCCGGAGGACGCACGGGACTGACCGCGCTGACGGCAGGATTGTTGTTCCTGGGCTGCATGTTCATAGCGCCGATTGCGGCTTTGATCCCGCCTGCAGCAACCTCCGCCGCACTGATCTATGTCGGTGTTGTGATGCTCAGCGGTCTGCAGAAGATCGACTGGAATGACATCAGCCAGATGGCGCCGGTAGCGCTGATGCTGCTTGCGATGCCGATCTCCGGATCCATCGGACATGGCATCGGCATCGGCATGATCGCCTTTACGGTGATTAAGGTCATGTCGGGCAAGGCAAAGGAAGTCTCTGTGCTGACCTATATCATTTCCCTGCTCTTCCTGGTGAAGTTCTTCCTGATTGTATGACCGCAGGAGTGTGGGATCTTTGCCATTCACGGCAGGCGGCCGAAAGACAGTATCTCTATGGGCAGCTGAAAGACAGCAGCTGTATGAGCAAAAGAAAGGGACAACATGGGAAAAAGACTCTACTTTGGTTCCAACCTGAAGATGTATAAGACGATCTCGCAGACGCTGGATTATCTGAAGGAACTGACAGAACGCACGAAGGATATCAGCAGGGAAGAGATCACGCTTTTCATCATTCCTTCCTATACTTCCCTGGAGGACGCGTCCAGACAGACGGATCACGGGCTGTGCCTTCTCGGCGCGCAGAATATGGGCTGGGAGGAAACCGGACAGTATACGGGTGAGATCTCTCCGCTGATGCTGAATGAGATCGGCATGGATCTGGTGATGGTCGGACATTCGGAGCGCCGGCATGTATTCCGCGAGACGGACGAAGAAGAAAACCGCAAGGTAAAGTGTGCGCTGGAGCACGGGATGCGTGCGCTGCTGTGCATCGGCGAGACGATGGAGCAGAAGGAGTTCGGCATCAGTCCTGAGATTCTGCGCATGCAGATGAAGATAGGACTGCATGGGATTGATCCGTCCTTCGCGGACCGGATCTGGGTGGCCTATGAGCCTGTATGGTCGATCGGTGTAAATGGAATTCCTGCTTCCGCAGAATATGCCGCTCAGATGCATGATGTCATGAAGGACTGCCTGAAGGAGATCTTCCCCGACGCGGGAGAACAGATCCCCTGTCTGTACGGCGGTTCCGTAAATCCGGGCAACGCGAGAGAGCTGATCAGCCAGAAGTCGGTTGACGGACTGTTTGTCGGACGTTCCGCCTGGCAGGCAGACAAGTTTGACGCGCTGATCCGGGATGCCATGGAGGCTGCGCGGGCGGCAGGAAAGTGACGGCATGTATCTGTTTTTTTAGCAGGTTTTTCTTACGAAATCGATAAAGGAAACAGCTTCAGGCCCCACATTTTCGTCAAAACAGAAAATAACTTGTTGACACATGATGGGGTATGAGGTATCATATTGATGAAAGTAAAAGCCCTTTGTAAAGGGACCTAAAAAAGGAGGGATTGCTTATGAAAAAGAAACTGTTGGCCCTGGCTTGTGTATTCTCTATGGTAGCTAGCATGTCCTTCACCGCTTTTGCGGATGAGACAGAGGCGGCGGGAGATGTCGAGATGGTTGAGGCGACTGCCGATGTAAACGGTGATGGAAAGATCATCGTCGGATATATCTCCAAGAACCTGACCGACCCGTTCCATGGCCCGATCAACGAGTATGCACAGAAGACACTGGATCAGATGGTTGAGGATGGTGTGATTGACGAGTGGACCGGTATCCTTGACGGAAACACTGACGGACCGACTCAGATTGACCGTTCTGCGGACTGTATCGCGAAGGGCTGTGACTTTGTCATCATTCTTCCCTGCGAAGCAGTTGCATCCGATCCGGCTGTTACTTCCATGGCTGAGGCCGGCATCAATGTTATCGTTGTCAACTCCAAGACCGAAAGCACCGACGATGTTGCTCTGACCTACTGCGGATCTGACGATGTCTACGCTGGTGAGCTCCTTGGACAGTGGGTACTTGACAACTGCCCGGACGGCGGCAAGTTCCTGCACTGCAACGGCGTTCTTGGAAACAGCGCACAGATTCAGAGAACCGAAGGTATGCACAACATTCTTGATCCGCATCCGGAATTCGAGATGGTTGGTGACGAAGATACCCAGTGGAAGGGCGACCTTGCGGCGACCGCAGCTGAGAACTACATCGGAATGTACGGCGATGAGCTCGTAGCAATCATCTGCGACAACGACGATATGTCTTCCGCAGCACAGACTGCCTGCAACAGCATGGGCCGCAGCGACATCATCTGCGTTGGTGTTGACGGCAACCAGCATCCGCTTGAGATGATCAGAGACGGCGAGCTGAAGGGTACCGTTCTTCAGGATGGCGTAGGCCAGATGACTGCCGGCATCGACACGATTGTCCAGGTTATCAACGAGGGCAAGTGCGCAAAGAACGTCACTGTTCCGTTCGTTATGATCACCGAGGAGAACGTTGGCGATTATCTGAAGTAATCAGAGGCTGACTGAATACCTGATGATTCAGGGGCTGAGAACTCGGAAGCACTTCGAGTGAAAGACGGGGGGCCGCCCTATGGGCGGTCTCCCGTTTCCTGTTTATATGATGACCGTGCCCTCGCCCGGCAGCTGCATTCGGCAGTATGGTTTTGCCGCAGCGTGGCCGGGACATGACATAGAAAGAATAAGGGAGGACAGGAATATGTTTGATCGCAATTACTATGGGCACAGTACCCAGTTTTTCGGTGTGGAGGAACATCGGCTGATCGGCGGAAGGGGTGACGGCATGCGCCTCATTCAGGTCAGGAATGGAAGCGGAGTGGAATTCACAGTTTCCGCGGATCGGTGTGCAGACATTTCCAGGCTCTCCTATAAGGGAGTGAACCTGAACTATATGGGCGTCGGCGGATACGCCGGGCCAAGCTATTACGACGACAGGGGAGATCATTTCCTCAAGACATTTAACTGCGGATTCCTGACAACCTGCGGTCTTACCAATATCGGGATTCCGCAGAAGGACGGGGATGAAGACCTTCCGCTGCATGGAACCATCGGAAACCAGCCGGCGGATCAGCTCTGGTACACTTCCTCGGAAGAGATGATCGAGATCCACGCACGTATCCCGGAGATGCACATCTTCCGGCAGAAAATGGAGCTGGAACGCACGATCAGCTGCCCGGTCGGAGGGAATACGATGACAATTCATGACAAGGTAAGGAACATCGGGTCCCGTACGGAGCCCATGCTGATCCTCTATCACATGAATATGGGGTATCCGCTCCTGAGTGAGCATTCCATAGTCAAAGTCAATTCCGACAGGGTGATTCCGAGAACGGAGCACGCGGCTGAAGGGCTTGAGACATGGGATCAGATGATTCCTCCGGTCAGAGGTTTTGAGGAACAGTGCTACTATCATGAGTTTGACGGCAGGGAAGCCTGCGCCGGAATCTTCAATCCTGATGCAGGCGCGGGTCTCAGGATCCGCTTTGATCCTGCGCAGCTTCCATATCTGACAGAGTGGAAGATGATGGGAGAGAAGGATTATGTCCTCGGACTGGAGCCGATGAACGCGACACTGGACGGAAGGAAGGGACTGCGGGAATCCGGAAAGCTCCCGTATATCGAACCCGGAGAAGAGAGAGTCTTTGAGGTTCGGGTGGATTTTTATGACAGCAAAGAAGCATTTTTGAACTTCAGCTGATATACCGATATACTGGCAGGATGCCCTGCCTTGAACGGCCTCCTGAGAAGTGGGATCAGTATGGGGGGATGGTGCTATGACAGCAGAGAAAGGAACAAACAGAGCGATACGCAAGGAGAACAGGAACCGTATTTTCAGGTATATCTGTAAAAACGGCCGTTCGTCCAATCCCTTGATTGCCGATGCGCTGAAGATGAGCCTTCCGACTGTTCTTCAGAATACACGGGAACTGCAGGAAGCAGGTTTTCTGTATGACGCGGGTGTGCTGGATTCCACGGGCGGCAGGAAGGCAAAGACGGTGAATGTGGTAGCGGATTACCGCTGCAGTGTCGGTATAGACATCACCAGGAATCACATTGTCATGGTTCTCACGAACCTGATCGGGGCCAATGTTGACCGGGAAAGAGTCTACGTTCCGTTCCGGGATGAGGAAGAATATTACCGGAACATGCAGCAGATCCTGAAGGCGTTCACAGACCGGAATCATCTGGAGCAGGAAAAGATTCTCGGGGTCGGCGTATCCATTCCCGGAATCGTGAACAAGAGGACGAACCGGATCGACCGCTCCCATGTGCTGGGGCTGGAAGATTATCCGCTGGAGAAAATGGCTTCTTATATTCCGTATAAGACATGGTTTATGAATGACGCGAATGCAGGTGCATTTGCGGAAGGATTCCACGCGTCGGAGGGAGACCACTTTTTCTACCTGTCCCTGAACAATACGGTGGGCGGCTGTTTCTATGACAGAAAGGAGCTGCTGGAGGGAGATCATTTCCGAAGCGGCGAGGTCGGCCACATGATTCTGATTCCGGACGGGAAACGCTGTTACTGCGGGCGGAAGGGCTGCTCGGATCCTTACTGCAGCGCACGCAGGCTGGCAGAGCTCGAGGAGAACAATCTGGAGCGTTTCTTTGAGAAGCTGTCGGCATCCAGGAGCAGGGAAGTCAAAAGATGGCAGGAATATGTTCATAACGTGGCGCACCTGATTCACAACATTCATATGATGCTGGACTGCGATGTGATTATCGGAGGTTATGTGGGCAGCGCGATGGGAGACTATATTGAGGACATCCGGAAGGAAGTCAGAGCGCTGGATCTGTTTGACCAGGACGCATCCTATATCAGGCCGTGTGTTTTCAAGATCAGTGAGTCAGCCTTCGGAGCTGCGCTTTATGAGATGGAGAAGTTTCTTGCTCAGATCTGATCCGTGACAGAAGATGTTCTTTAGAAAGGTGTTCCTCGGTTTGAGGAAGAGGTACCATGCATTACAAAGACCGCTATCGTTATTACCTGGAGCAGCTGCCGGACAATATCCGCTTTCGGAAGGAGCATGAGAGAAGGACGTTCCTTGCGTTTACCAGCAATTATGATGTTGTCCTGAAATGGAACGCGGAGACATTCAGCTGTCTGTTGGACAGATATCTGTGCCAGGAACCCGGCGCGCAGGCCGGAGACCGGATCGAAAGCATGCAGGATCTGGCCAGGATATCCGCTTACTGCGCGATCCATGGCCTGGGTATGAATTTTGACATAACAGACATCGGCGTCTGCAATGTGCTGATGGAAAGCTTTGAGACGGAGCGCGCGCTGGGCGGAACGGGCGCGCAGGCTGCAGCGGCACTTTCCACTGCCGGGTTTCCGGCAGCTGCAGCCTTGACGGATCAGAGCAGGGAAGTATGCGCGATGCTGAACCAGTCCGACATGCGTGTCGTGTCGCAGGGTCAGCTGATTCCTGTTATGGAAGGCGCTTCCGGTGATCCCCCGGTTTATCACATCATTCTTCAGTTCGCGAAAGGTGATGTCATACGCGTCGGGGGACGCGAAGTGGAGATTCCACTGTCCAACCGCCTGATCTTTTTCTATGACACGATTCATAAGATCGTTCCGATCAGGGATGACTTTATGGAATACCTGCCGTCCCATCCGGAGAAGGTCTCTTCTCTGGTGGTTGCGGGATTTGACGCGGTCATTGATCCGGAGATCGTGAAAGAGCGTGCAGCGCAGATCGAGACGATGCTGACCGCACTTCGGAAAAGGAGCATCTCTATCCCGGTTTATATGGAAGGAGCGTTCTATATGAACCCGGAGGTCAAGGAGATCCTCTTCCGGACGCTGGGGCACTGCTGCACCGTGATCGGAACCAATGAAGAAGAGCTGGCGGATCTGATGAAACGCCGCGGCCTGGAGACAGATCTTGCGGATCCGGCATCCGTACTTGGTTCGCTGGAAGTCATGCTTGGCTGGTATGGGCCGGAGGGTGTCATTCTTCATACGAAGGATTACGCGCTCTTCTATGGCAGGTGCCCGGCAGGTGTGGATATGGAAAAGGGTCTGACCATCGGAAACCTGATGAGCGCAACGCGGGCAAGATGCGGACGTTACGGCAGTATGGAAGATCTGAAAGAGAGCCTGGACATCCCCCTGAGCGCGGAAGGCCTGCGGTTCTTCGACGGGATTCAGCGGCTGGAGAAGAAGCATGAGGCAGTGATTGTGCCGTCCAGATATCTGGAACGTCCCCGCTATACAATCGGGCTGGGAGATACGTTTGTAGGCGGCGTACAAACCTGCTATGATTAAGATATGTTTATGATAGGAAAGAAGCATATATACAAGGAAGAGAGGCCAGAAAGGAGGGAGCCGAGCAGCAGTACATGAACACGATCTGTCAGAACAGACCGTATCCGGAGCATCAACGGTTACAGGCAGCGTATGATCAGATTATCAGATGAAACCTACCGGCTGTCTGTGCATGAGCCGGAGAGCGACTCTGCCGGATCCGGGGAAACCCCACTCCGGCAGCAACAGGATGAGAGGTGAAAAAAGTTGGCTAAGAACAATACACAAAATGATGAGTATGTGTTTGAGTGCTCCGGAATCTCCAAGGCATTCGGCGGTACTCAGGCGCTGAAGGACGTGCAGCTGCATGTGAAGCGTGGAGAGGTTCTTGCATTGCTTGGCGAAAACGGTGCCGGAAAGTCCACCCTGATGAAGGCAATCATCGGCCTGCATCAGCCGGATTCCGGAACGATGACCTTTGAGGGCAAGCCATATTCTGCCAGGAGCCCGGTCGACGCGATGAACGCAGGCATCTCCATGATCCATCAGGAACTGAATCCGGAGCCGCATCTGACGATTGCGGAATCCATTTTCCTGAAACGGGAGAGCATGAACGGTATCTTCCTGAATAAGAAGGCTCAGAACGAGAGAGCCCAGAAGATCCTTGATGATTTTAATTTCCCGTATCCGGCAACGACAGTCATGAAGAAGCTTACGATTGCCCAGATGCAGATGGTTGAGATTATCAAGGCGGTTTCCAGCAACGCCAGGATGATCATCATGGATGAGCCGACCTCTTCCCTTGACAGTGAAGAGACCAATCATCTGTTCCAGGTAATTCGTGATCTGAAGGCACAGAATGTTGCCATTATCTATATCTCACACCGCATGGAAGAGATCTTCGAGATCTGCGATTCTGTCGCGGTCTTCCGTGACGGTACCTATGTGGGTTCCCGCTCCATGGAGAATGTCACCCGCCCCGAGCTGATCTCGATGATGGTCGGCCGTGAAGTATCCAATGTTTTCCCGAAGATTACCGTACCGATCGGTGAGACCGTATTCAAGGTGGAAGGACTGTGCGGAAAGGGCTTTTCGGATATCAGCTTTGAAGTGCACGCCGGTGAGATCCTTGGATTCTCAGGCCTGGTCGGTTCCGGCCGCAGCGAGACCATGAGAGCGATCTTCGGCCTGGACAGGCTGGAATCCGGGAAGATCTACCTGGAAGGAAAGGAGATCCGGATCAGGAGCCCGCGCGAGGCAATCAACCAGGGCATCGCGATGGTCAATGAGGACAGAAAGGACTATGGCCTGTGCCTGTTCCGTTCGATCCGTGAAAACATCTCTCTGCCGAATCTTCCGTCCAGACAGAAGGGACTCCTTCTGAACCAGAGACGCGAGAAGAAGGAATGCAATGAGTACTCGAAGCTTCTGACTGTCAAGACGCCGTCCATTGAGAACAATGCGTTCTCTCTTTCCGGCGGCAACCAGCAGAAGGTTGTCATAGCGAAGTGGATCATGGCGAATCCGAAAGTCCTGATCCTTGATGAACCGACCCGAGGCGTTGACGTCGGCGCGAAGTCCGAGATCCACGCCCTGATGGGAAAGTTTGCGCAGGAAGGCATGGCGATCATCATGATCTCTTCAGAACTTCCGGAAGTCATGGGTATGAGCGACCGTATCCTCATCTACCATGAAGGAAAGCTGAATGGTGAAGTGACCAGGGAAGAGATCGACTGCGGCGCCGTCAATCAGGAAAGCATTCTCGCGAAAGAGTTTGGTGAATAAGAGTTACAGTTCACGGCCGGTCTGCTTCTGGTGAGAAAGGACTGTGAATTGTAATCGAAGATAAAGGAGGAAGTAAAATGGCAGCAAAAGGAAATACAAGTTTCTTTAAGAGTGAAGGATTCCGTACCTTCATGTCAAAATACGGCGTCAGCGTCATCATGCTGTTCATGATCATCGGCATCGCGATCGCGCGCCCGATGTTCCTGAGTTCAACGAACCTGCTGAATGTCTGCACGCAGATCTCGATTAATGGTCTGCTGACCTTCGGTATGTGCCTTGCGATTACCACCGGCGGTATCGATCTGACGGTCGGCGCCCAGCTGGCACTGTGTTCCGTTATCCTCGGACAGCTGATCACCAACAATGGAATGCCGATCTTTGCCGGTGTTCTGGTTGGTATCCTGGTCGCAACCTGCTTTGGATTCATTAACGGATTCCTGATCGCGAAGTTCAACATGTTCGCGTTCGTCGTTACACTTTCCATGCAGCTGGTTATCCGTGGTTCCGCCCAGGTTGTTTCCGGCGGCCGCGCGATCACGTTCAACTCCGCGTTTACGCAGATCTACTATGGTAAACTGTTCGGGGTGATCCCATTCCCGATCCTGATCTTTGCCGTCGTGTTCATCATTATGTATCTGATGTTCCACTGGACGAAGCTGGGACGCTATATCCTGGCTGTCGGCGGCAATGAAAAAGCGGCAATCGCTTCCGGTGTCAACTCTGTCCGTGTCAAGATCATCTGCTATACGATTTCCGGATTTATGGCAGGTCTGGCAGCCGTCATTATGACAGCAAAGACCGGTTCCGGACAGTCGAACATCGGTGTCGGATATGAGACCGACGCGGTTGCGGCTTCCGTTATCGGCGGTACCTCTTTCGCGGGCGGCGTTGCTACGATGCCCGGATGCCTGATCGGTATCTTCATCATCGGTTTCATCTACAACGGAATTACGATGATCGGTATCGACGCGAACTGGCAGTCCATTATCCGCGGCCTGATCATCATCGGAACGGTTATGCTGGATATGGCGATCAACGGAAGGAGCCGTTCGTAAGTATCTTAATTCGTTATCTGGCTCTGTCTTCTGTGTCAGGGCAGGTTGAATGATTTGCAGGAGGAAAATACATCATGAAACGTTCTTTGATTGACAAAAACATCGACTGGGCAATCGAACTGTGTGAGAAGATGCACGTAGCGCTTCCCGGATTTGCGTACTGGACACCGCAGGACTGGGAGGACAAGAAGGATTCGACCGCGTATATGCGCAAGGTCGCGATGGGCTGGGATGTGACGGACTATAATTCCGGCGATTTCGACAAGGTCGGCTGTGTTCTGTTCACAATCCGCAACGGAGAGCAGGATAAGCCGGAGACCGGAAGGGTATACTGCGAGAAGTTCCTGATCATGAAGGCAGGACAGCTGCTTCCGTGCCATTTCCACTATTTCAAGAGCGAGGATATCATCAACCGCGCGGGCGGAACGCTTCGTGTCTATCTGTGGAATTCAACCCCGGAATTTGACGGTTACCAGAAGGATCTCAAGGGGGATGTCCACGTGATGATCGACGGACAGCCGGTTACCGTGGAAGCGGGCGGCTATGTCGACATCAAGCCGGGCGATTCGATTTACCTTGGGCCGTATATCTACCATGCATTCTGCGCGGTAGAGGAAGACGGCGACCTGATCGTCGGCGAGGTTTCCCGGTGCAATGATGACGCGAACGACAATCATTTCAATCCGCATGTAGAATTCCAGAAGATTGAGGAGGACGCGCCGATCCGGCATCTGCTGTGCGGCGGCTACCAGCAGTAAGGAATCATCCGAAACGATCACGTCTGCCGGCGGCAGACTTGCCCGGATACGGTACGCCGTATCCGGGTTTTGCATGAGAAAGCCTGAGCATGCGCGCGTGCCTGCATGCGAAGCATTCGAGGGAAAAATCAGGTTGAAATCGTCGCATGAAGCCGCTATAGTATACTGACGACTGTGCCGGGGCGGCCTTGCCATGGCAGGCAGCCAGGACGCGCGGAGACAGAATATCAGGAACAAGGCGGCAGCAGTATGGGAAAGCTCAGGAAAAAGTACATCGGCGATAAAGCCTTCTATGTGATGCTGATGAGCGTTGCGGTACCGATTATGGTGCAGAACGGCATCACTAATTTTGTGAACCTTCTGGACAATATCATGGTGGGACGCATCGGAACGGAGCAGATGTCCGGCGTGGCGATCGTGAACCAGATCATGTTCATCTATTTCCTGTGCATGTTCGGCGGACAGTCCGGCGCAGGAATCTTTACCGCGCAGTTTTTCGGATACAAGGACGACAATGGGATCCGGCATACGTTTCGCTACAAGCTGTGGCTGGGGCTGATCATTACGGTCACAGCGATTGTTATCATGCATTTTTTCGGAGAGAACCTGGTCGGCCTGTTCCTGAACGAGAGCAGTGACGGCGGAGACCTTCAGGCTACACTGCGCTATGCGCTGGGCTATATGAGAATCATCTTTTTCTCCATGCCGCTGGTTCTGGTCTCCTTTACCTATTCGAGCACGCTCAGGGAGTGCGGAGAGACGATGATCCCCATGTACGCGGGTCTGGCGGCGGTCTTTGTGAATCTTGCGTTCAACTATCTGCTGATCTACGGAAAGCTTGGTTTTCCGGCAATGGGCGTGTACGGAGCTGCGATCGCGACGGGAATCTCCAGGGTGGTGGAATGCATGATCCTCGTGATATGGATGCATACCCACAGCCATATTCATACGTTTATCCGGGGCATCTACCGGACGATGAAGATACCGCTTTCCACTGTCCGGCAGTTTTTCGTGACAGGAGCGCCGCTTTTGATCAATGAGACACTGTGGGCGACAGGAATCTTCCTGCTGAACCAGGCATATTCCCTCAGGGGGCTGAATGCGGTCGCGGGGCAGAATATCGCGAATACCATCAACAATGTCTTCAACATTGCGTTCATCGCGCTGGGAGACGCGGTTGCCATCATCGTGGGGCAGCTTCTGGGCGCAGGGAAAATGAAGGAAGCAAAGGATACAGATACGAAGATCATCGCAGCGTCCGTATTCATCGGCTGTCTTCTGATGGTGCTGATGATCGTGAGTGCGCCCCTGTTTCCGCAGCTTTATAATACCAATGACGAAGCAAAGAAGCTGGCGATGCTGTTTTTGATCGTGCAGGGACTGGCAACGCCGAAGGAGGCGTTTCTGCATACGACGTATTTCACGATCCGCTCGGGCGGCAAGACGATCATCACCTTCCTGTTCGACAGTGTTTTCATGTGCCTGGTCAGCGTACCGCTGGCGTTCGTGCTGAGCCGGTTTACAAGTATGCATGTGATCGGAATCTTCGCGATCGTCCATACGGCTGACCTGATCAAATGCGTGATCGGATACGTTCTGGTGAAAAAGAATGTCTGGATGAGGAACATCGTTGCGTAAGGTTGCTTTCTGTGGATTCGAGAGTATATAATGATTGCGCAATTCAGTACAAATGCGGAACAGAAGGAATAAAGGTATGACAAAAGAAGGAATCCATGTGGCACTTTTGGGACTGGGAACGGTCGGAGCAGGTGTGTATAAGCTGACGCAGCGCCAGAAGGGTGAGATGCTGCAGAAGCTGAATACGATGCTTCATATCGACGCGATCCTGGTGCGGAATATCGAAAAGCACAAAGACGAAGTGGACGATCCGAAGGTGCTGACGACGTCCTTTGACCGGATTCTGGAAGATCCGAAGATCGATATTGTCGTAGAGTTGATGGGCGGCATAGAGCCGGCTTTCACGTATATCAGGAGCGCACTGGAGGCGGGCAAAAGTGTCGTCACGGCAAACAAGGATCTGATCGCGGACAGGGGCGGAGAGCTGCTGCAGATCGCGGAAGAGAACCATGTGGAACTTCGGTTCGAGGCTGCTGTCGCCGGCGGCATCCCGATCATCAGTCCGCTTAAGAACAGCCTGGCGGCGAACGAGATCCGCCGGATTATGGGAATCGTGAACGGCACCACGAATTATATACTCACCAAGATGACCACGGAAGGGATGGACTACGAGGACGCCCTGGCAGAGGCAACAGCGCTGGGATATGCCGAGGCGGATCCGACGGCTGACGTGGAGGGATATGACGCAGGCCGGAAGATCGCCATCCTGGCAACGATTGCATTTCACTCCAGAGTCACGTTCCGGGATGTCTATACGGAAGGGATTACAAGGATTACATCGAAGGACATATCCTACGCGAAGACGCTGGGCCGTGTCATCAAGCTGATCGCCCTGGCGTGCAATACACCGGAGGGGATCGAGGTGAAGGTGCACCCGATGCTGATCCCGGAGGATCATCCGCTTGCCTCCGTCAGCGGCTCCTACAATGCGGTTTATGTGGACGGCGACGCGGTGGGAGACGTGATGTTCTACGGCAAGGGTGCCGGGGAGATGCCGACAGCGAGTGCGGTCATGGGAGATGTTTTTTCCGTCGCGCGCCGGATTGCCGGGCATACCCAGGGGGCAACCAGGGATAACGTCTACCGGTCGATTCCCGTCAAGCGGGCCGAGAACACGAGATCGTGCTACTTCATCCGCATGGAAGTGGAAGACAGGCCGGGTGTTCTCGCGACGATTGCCAGCATCTTTGGAAACAATTCGGTTTCCATCGAGCAGGTAATCCAGAAGAATAAAATCGATAATAACGCGGAACTGGTTATCATCACCAGCAATGTGAAGGAACGTCACATTAAGGATGCCCTGCTGATCCTTGAATCAAGCAGCGTGGTGCACCAGGTGGCGACGATGATCCGTGTTTATTGACAGCAATACTGATGTGCAGACACAGCGTTTCTATTTGGGAAGGAGCAGTTTATGAGTAAGAGACCTACCGTTTTGATGATCCTTGATGGCTACGGATTGAATCCGGTCAAAGAGCATAACGCAGTCGCGATGGCGGATACGCCGGTGATGGACCGGCTGATGAAGGAATACCCCTTTGTTCCGGGGCAGGCCAGCGGACTCTATGTCGGGCTTCCGGATGGACAGATGGGAAATTCTGAGGTCGGACATCTCAACATGGGAGCCGGCCGGATCGTCTATCAGGATCTGACCCGGATTACCAAGGCAATCCAGGACGGCGATTTTTTCGAGAATGAAGTTCTGCTCAAAGCGATCGACAATGTCAAAGCGCATGACAGCCAGCTGCATCTGTACGGACTTCTGTCTGACGGCGGTGTACACAGCCATAACACGCATCTGTACGCTCTGCTGGAGATGGCGAAGCGGCATGGCCTGAAGAAGGTGTTTGTCCACTGCTTCCTCGACGGGCGCGATACCCCGCCTGACAGCGGCGCGGAGTATGCGCAGCAGCTGCAGGATCAGATGGATCAGATCGGTGTCGGGAAGATCGGCGTTGTATCCGGAAGATACTACGCGATGGACCGTGACAACCGCTGGGACAGGATTGAGAAGGCATACCGCGCGCTGACGCTTGGGGAAGGTGTCCCGGCTGAAAGCGGCGTACAGGCCATCAAGGACTCCTATGCGCAGGGTGTCACCGATGAATTCGTCATTCCGGCGGTCGTGATGGAGGACGGGAAACCTGTCACCACGATCCAGGACAATGATTCCATCATCTTCTTTAACTTCCGTCCGGACCGGGCGCGTGAGATCACCCGCTGCTTCTGCATCGATGATTTCGACAAGTTCGACAGAGGACCGAGGAAGCAGGTATTCTATGCATGCTTTACCGACTATGACGTTACTATTCCGAACAAGGAAATCGCGTTTCCGAAGGTGGAGATCACCGAGACCTTCGGAGAATATCTGGCGCAGCACGATATGACGCAGGCCCGTATCGCGGAGACGGAGAAGTATGCGCATGTCACCTTCTTCTTCAACGGCGGCGTGGAAGAGCCGAACAAGGGAGAGGACCGTATCCTGGTCAAGAGCCCGAAGGTGGCGACCTATGACCTGCAGCCGGAGATGAGCGCGCCTGAGGTCTGCGACCGCTTCGTCGAGGCCATCAAGTCCGGGAAGTATGATGTTATCATCACGAACTTCGCGAACCCTGATATGGTGGGACATACCGGCGTCGAAGAAGCAGCCGTCAAGGCGATCGAGACCGTCGACCACTGTGTCGGCAGAGTCGTGGACGCGATCCTCGAGGTGGGCGGACAGCTGTTCATCACCGCGGATCACGGAAACGCGGAGCAGATGGTGGACTATGCGACCGGCGAACCGCTGACCGCGCACACCACGAATCCGGTTCCCTTTATCCTCGTGAATTATGACCCGGATTACAAGCTCAGGGAAGGCGGCGCGCTGTGTGATATCATTCCGACGCTGATCGAGATGATGGGCATGGAGCAGCCGAAGGAAATGACCGGAAAGAGCCTGCTCGAGCACAGATAACCGATAACAGTTTTTTCACATTTTCCCCTGCCGGTTTTTCACATTTGGAACACAACTGGAGACTATCCTTTGTATAAATCAAAGGGCAGCAGAAAAAAGGATCCGTTCTGAATGCCTTGGAAATACCGATGTAAGAAACGGACCGCATGAAACGGACCGGTTGAATGAAAGGGGAAATGATCCATGAAGAAGAAGTTTGCAGCAGGATTGACGGGAGCGATCATCGCAGGAGCCCTGGCGGTCAGTCAGCTCGCACCTGTCGTATATGCAGAGGATGGGGAGACCAGCCTGAGCGTTTCCGAGACCGAGGCTCCCGAGACGGAAGCAAAGGAAGAGGAGACAGAGAAGAAGGTACACGCCCAGCTTGAAACAACGAACACAGACGAAGCGCAGGTGACTGCAATTGATGTTTCCGGAGTCGTTGACTCTGTGATGCCGTCGGTCGTCATGGTCACGGAGAAGGGTGTCCAGGAAGTGATGGATCTGTTCGGAAGATCCGAGCAGTATGAGACCCAGGGCGCCGCGAGCGGCTTTATCATCGCGCAGAATGACGATGAGCTGCTGATCGCCACCAACAATCATGTGGTAGAGAATTCAACGGAAGTCACGGTTGAGTTTTCCGTAGACGCGGAGGACGAAGAGGACCTGCTTGCTTCCGCGAAGGTCAAGGGAACGGATCCGAAGACGGATCTGGCCGTCATCGCGGTTGACCTGAATGATGTGAAGGAAGATGTTCTGAAACAGTTGAAGATCGCGGTGCTCGGCAGCTCCGACAACCTGAAGGTCGGACAGTCTGCCATTACGATCGGCAACACCCTCGGGGAAGGCATCTCTGTTACCTCCGGTATCGTGAGCGCGCTTGACTGCGAAATTACGGTTGAGGATGGATCTGTTTTCCATGAGTTCCAGACAGACGGCGCCGCGAACCAGGGACAGAGCGGCGGCATGATCGTGAACGCAAAGGGCGAAGTGATCGGTATCTTCAACGCAGGTTACCTGAGCGGTGACAACGTTGGCTATGGAATCCCGATCAGCACGGCGATTCCGGTTCTCCAGGATCTGATCAACCGTGAGACGAGAGATGCCCTGGACGAGCATGGCTACATGGGAATCACGGTTGTGGCGGTTTCTTCCGAGGCGAGCGAGTTCTACAACATTCCGGAAGGCGCGTATATCTACGAGGTGACGAAGGATTCTGCCGGTGACAAGGCCGGACTGCAGAAGGGCGATATCATCACCGGATTTGACGGCATCACGATTGATTCCAAGGAGACACTCCTGCGCCAGATCACCTATTACGCGCCGGGTGAGAAGGTGGATGTGACCGTCATGCGGCAGGGTTCCGGCGGATACGAAGAACAGACAGTTGAGGTTACCCTGGAGGAGGCACCGGAAGGGCTGAAGAAGTCTGCTTCCGAGAAGCCTGCTGAGGACAGCGGCGACGGACTGCAGCCGATCCCGGATCCGTTCGGCGGATTCTTCGGCGGCAATGGAGACGGAGACTTCTGAGAACCGTCTCAGAGATTGTAAAAAGTTATGGAACCTCCCGGCGGAGCATGCATGATTCCGCCGGGAGGTATATCCGTTGGAGAGAAAGATGGAGAAGAAGCCGGTAAAGCTGATCGCGAACAACAAAAAAGCATATCACGATTATTTTATCGAAGAGAAGTATGAGGCCGGAATCTCTCTGGCCGGGACCGAGGTGAAGTCCCTGAGAATGGGGAAGTGTTCCATCAAGGAGTCCTATATTACCATCTCGAACGGGGAAGCGATCATCAACGGCATGCACATCAGCCCTTACGAGAAGGGCAATATCTTCAACAAAGATCCGCTCCGGCCGAGGAAGCTTCTGCTTCATAAGAAGGAGATCCAGAAGCTGATCGGCGCTTCCACCCGGCAGGGATATACGATTGTCCCGCTGCAGGTTTATTTCAAGGGAAGCCTGGCGAAGTGTGAGATCGGGCTTGCGCGCGGCAAGAAACTCTATGACAAGCGGGCGGATATCGCGAAGAAAGATGCCCGGCGGGACATGGAGAGAGCGTTCAAGGAGTACAACCGTTAGTTCAATTCCGCCATCGGCGGAATTGCGCCCGAGCGCGCGGCAGCGATAGCTGCCTTCCACTGCGCGCTCGTGGCATCCGCCGGAGGCTTCAAACTTCGTCGCGGATATGGCCCACGACTACGTAGATTTGTTGTTATGCGCTCCTCCCACGACTGAGTCACGGGAATCCACGCGACGAAGTTTTGAACCACCTGTCTTGACGCTCCGGGAAAGAATGCTTACAATAAAGCCGTAGATATGGGGTAGTAAAGGTTTCGACGGGGGCTGTGAATCCGGAGAAGCTATCCGCAGGGCGATGCGTTAAATTCCAACCTAAATATAAACGCTGACAATAATTATCAGCTCGCTGCGGCTTAATTAGCTGCGGCTGTCCGCCACAGGGCACCTGCACCTTGTGATACGGGCATCGATTATGCAGGAAACGACACGCGCAAAGCTTTGAGCGCGCGGGCGTAACATGAAGCTACCGAGGCTGTCAGGACGTTTGCTTCCGGGCAGCGGGGGGAATCCCAAACAGCAGACTATGATAGTAGAAGGACGGTGGACCGGCTTTCGGACACGAGTTCGACTCTCGTCTACTCCACTCATCAAAAACAGCCACAGCCAGCCGCCGGGGGAATTCCCCGGCGGCTGGCTGTTTTACACCCTCACGGGTCTTCAGCGGGTTTTGTCTGTGATCAGGCAGGTCCTGATCCCGTCGGCGCATATACACAGAATCCATCCGAAAAACATCGACAGGAAGGTAAATACAGGATATTTCGCGGCAGGATAAGCCGAGATCTTCTGCAGAATGGTCGAATACTCCAGCAGGTTGACGATGAGAACCAGATGGACAATATAGATGCCATATTCATACTTTGAAATCCACAGCAGTCCCCGTTTGATGATATGACTGCCGGACAGTTCCTTCCTGGCATAGAAGAAGACGCCGAAGCAGACGCAAAGGGCAATCAAGGTATGCCATACATAGCCGCTGGCTGTATCAGAATGGATGCCATGATTTACGCCAAACTGACAGACAAGGTATAACAGAACGAAACACAGCGTGATCATGACAAGATTGAACCACTTTTTATTCGTGGCTTCCAGAGGCTTTCGCTGAGCCAGCCATGCCGTAAACATGCCAAGGGCAAAATTGTCAATCACGGAAGGCAGAATCTGCCTGCTCGCCCAGAAATCATCTGCCAGGTGCAGATAATGGAAACAGATGATCTTGCATCCGATTGTAATGGCCATGAACAAGACTGGAAAAAAATACTTTGTTTTCTGAAGCAGCCGGTACATCGGGACAGCGAGCAGATAAAACTGTACGATTACAGCCATCGTCCACAGGGCACCGTTAATTGACCCGGCGGTCGCAGCGTCCATGTTGTGCAGAAAGACAAGATGAAGAACGACCTGCTTCAATCCTGCCGTGGACAGACATGCAGCCTGGGAGGTGAAAAACAACAGGACCAGGAGCGACAGCGTATATTCCGGAAAGATGCGGATCAGGCGCTTTTTCATAAAAGGGAGAAAACGAACCTGCCCTGTCTGGTTTCTGTGATCGAGCGAAAGAAAGATTCCGTACCCGCTGAGGACAAAGAAGATGGTGACGCCGATTTCTCCGCCAAATCTGATAAAATCATCCAGGACAGGATTTGTGATTCTGGCTCCGCCTGTCAGAATCCAGATATGGTAGATCATCACCCACAGCAGGGCGATACTACGGACAATGTCGATGTTTCTGTTTCTGGAGACGGAACCGGTCTGTCCGGATTTGTTCTGACTGTCTGTATGAATGGCTGCTTCCATGCGGCCCCCTCCTTGCGCATGTGGAATGGATGGCGGTGCGTTTTCCCCCAACATCATATCATGAAGGAGGAAGATTCCGCAACGAAAGCGAAAAGGGGGCTGCGTGGGACGAAACACAGGAAACATGCAGGGAAACATAAGAAAAAACACCTTGCCACGAAGAGAAATCATCGGTAAAATTTTGGGAAAAGGTCCAAGAATACCACTTCACACAAAGAGGAGCAGAATATGGATATTTTGAAAATTCTTGTCGTGGATGATGAAGCCAGGATGCGGAAACTGGTAAAGGATTTTCTGGTCAGGAAGGGATATGAAGTTCTGGAAGCCGGCGACGGGATCGAGGCAATGGACGTGTTTTACGCGACACAGAACATCGCTCTGATCATACTGGACGTCATGATGCCGAAGATGGACGGCTGGGAGGTCTGCAGGGAGATCCGCAAGGAATCCAAGGTTCCGATCATCATGCTGACGGCCAAGTCAGATGAGAGAGATGAGCAGCTGGGATTTGACCTGGGTGTGGATGACTATATCTCCAAGCCGTTCAGTCCGAAGATTCTGGTCGCAAGAGTGGAAGCGATCCTGAGAAGAAGCGGGGCTTCGTCCGGTGATGAGGTACTCAAAGCCGGCGGCGTGGAGATTGACAAGGCCGCGCATCTGGTCCGGATCAACGGGAAGCTTGTGGAACTGTCCTTTAAGGAGTTTGAGCTTCTGACCTATTTTGTTGAGAATGAGGGGATTGCCCTGTCACGCGAGAAGATCCTGAACGCTGTGTGGAACTACGATTACTTCGGAGATGCCCGGACAATCGATACCCACGTCAAGAAGCTCAGGGCGAAAATGGGTGACTGCGGCAGCTATATCAAGACGATCTGGGGGATGGGATACAAGTTTACGACTGCGGAGGAAGAAACGCAGTAACCCGGCTGCAGACTTGAATGTCAGCAAAATTTCAGAATCAGAAGAATACAAAGATGAAAGCAGAGCGGATCCGGAAGGGCTGGAGCACATTGCTGGATCAGTATTTCCCGGACCGGACCGTGCAGCAGAGAAATGAGATCGATACGCAGATCCGGCTTCTTTCCAGGCTGAAGGTAGCCTGTGCACCTGCAGTCGCGAAGGGGATTTTTGATGAACTGATGCAGCAGAGTGTAAACGATGTAAAGGTGAATCTGATTCCACGGATCGATGAGCTGATCGGTGTCATAGACTGGTGATGGCTTTTCCGGGAGGTTCACGCTTCCAGAAACATGTGTTACAATGAATCAACTGAATAAGTATGCGGTGCCGGAGCGAATCTGCCGGAAGACAGTCTGATGGCAGATCTGCAAGGGGTAAAAGGGAAACAGGTGAAAGGCCTGTGCGAACTCGTCACTGTAAATACGGAGAACAGCTGTGCATGAAAAAGGGTCACTGGGCAAGCCCGGGAAGGCCGGCAGCTGCTCGATGAGGTATGAGCCAGGAAACCTGCCGCATATGGGTACAGGAGCTGATCCGGGTCACGAGTAACTGACCGTACTGAAAGAGCAGGGAAGAATCATTCAGCCAGGGTATGACTGGCTGGGTTTGTTCTTGTCTGTCTGTCAATCACGTTACTCATTCCGGAAGACAGCGGAGTGAGTTTTTTTATTCACAGCAGGCAAAAACAAAGAAGGAGGAAAGAACAGTGAAGAAAAGAACAACGTCGGTGATCCTTGCAGCAGTCTTTGCGTCTGCATTGCTTCTGGGCAGTCTGCATGCCGCGGAAACAGAGCCCGGGCAGGGCGCGGAAACAGAATCCGGTCAGGCCGCGGAAACGGCACAGCTGATTGACGCGATCTATGTGCAGGAATGGAATGATGACACGTACGATCTGTGCGAACAGGCGAAAGCTTCCTGGGACGCATTGACCGATGAAGAAAAGGAGTCAGTGGAGGGCGAATACGCGGATCCGGATTACTTTGGGAGAGACACAGGCGACGCGTCGAAGGATGATCCTCTGAACGCGGACGAGATCGGAGAAAATGAAATCCTCGTGGTCAGCTTCGGTACATCGTTCAATGACAGCCGCGTCGAGGATATCAAAGGAGTAGAGGACGCGATTGCTGCCGCATATCCGGACTGGTCTGTCCGGAGAGCTTTCACCGCGCAGATTATCCTCAATCATATCTATGCGAGAGATGGAGAGAAGATTGACAACATCGAGCAGGCGCTGGAGAGAGCTGTGGAAAACGGAGTGAAGAATCTTGTGATCCAGCCGACGCATCTGATGCACGGAGCGGAGTATGATGAGATCATCGCAGCGCTGGAAGCGTACCGGGATCAGTTTGAAACAGCAGCAGTAGCCGAGCCTCTGCTGGGCGAAGTGGGAGCGGATATCGCAGACATCAACGAGGATAAGCAGATCGTTGCCGAAGCTGTCACAAAAGAGGCGGTCCGTGCGGCGGGATATGATTCCCTCGAAAGTGCCTCGCAGGACGGAACAGCCTTTGTGCTGATGGGCCATGGGACTGCGCATACCGCGAAAGTCAGCTACAGCCAGATGGCTTCCCAGATGAAAGCGCTGCATTATGACAATGTGTTCATCGGAACAGTGGAAGGGGAGCCAGAGGAAACTTCCTGTGAGCATGTGATAGAAGAAGTAAAGAACGCCGGATATACGAAGGTTGTGCTCCGTCCGCTGATGGTAGTCGCCGGAGATCATGCCAACAATGACATGGCCGGAGATGAGGATGATTCCTGGAAAAGCATGTTTACCGCTTCCGGTGCATTTGACAGCATCGACTGTCAGGTGGAAGGACTTGGAAGAATCGAAGCGGTCAAGGATCTGTATGTATCTCATACGTCTGCGGCCATTGAGGAACCGGAGCACGCGGAGGCGCCGGAAACGGAGAGTGAGGCAGTCTCCGCCGCGCTTCCGGACGGGGAATATGATGTCATATTTCAGACAGACAGCAATATGTTCAGGATCAATGAGGCCCTTCATGACACAGCGCGTCTCACGGTGAAAGACGGAAAGATGACCGTGCACATCAGCCTTGCTTCGCAGAATATTGTGAATCTGTTTCCGGGCATTGCTGAGGATGCGGCAAAAGAAGGGGCAAAGCTTCTGGAACCAACCAGGGATGAAGTAACCTACAGCGATGGTATGACGGAGACGGTGAATGGATTTGATGTTCCGGTTCCGGCCCTTGATACGGAGTTTGACCTTGCGTTGATCGGCACCAAGGGGAAATGGTATGACCATAAGGTCATGGTTTCCTCCCCGGAGTGATTGTGGGCGATCAGAGAGGGATTCTATGCGGATACGGAAAAAGTCATTTTTCAGTCTGCTGTTTTTCATTCTTGTCATGATGACAGCCTCCTGCACCATGCAGGAGGTTTCTCTGGCAGCGTCCGGACAGGAAGAAACGAGACACTATGAGATTACGCTGGAAGGCGGTACGGGGAAAGCAGGCATTCAGTCTCCGGTTGAAGTTCGGTTCAAAGACGGCAGCATGACGGCGCGCCTTGTCTGGACCAGCAAAAATTATGACTATATGATCGTGGACGGGATCCGGTATGACAATGAAAACGCCGGGGGCGATTCCACCTTTACGATTCCGGTGAAGCGTCTGGACCAGCCGCTTCCGGTGATCGGTGACACGGTTGCCATGAGCGAGCCGCACGAGATCGCATATGTCATCTACTGGGGCGAGGAAGTGGACAGCGGAGCAGGCACGGACAGCCGAGCAGAAGCGGACGACGGCGGGGAGGCGGACACGGACGGTGGCGGGGAAGCGGACAGCGGAGCAACCTCGGAACCGTCGGAAACTGAGCAGACGGAAACAGCGCTGGCTGCTGAGGCAATGCGCCGCAGCGGGCTGTCCGAAACCGGAAGCCTTTCCCTTCTGTACGCGGATCAGTTCGATGTCCGTTTCTACGGGGACTGCACACTGATTCACATAGAAAACACCGGTGACTACCTGCTGATTCCGGAAGGCGGGAAGGCGCCGGACCAGCTTCCGGAAGATGTCGTGGTGCTGGAAAAGCCTCTGGACACTGCTTATCTGGTGTCCAGCTCCGCGGCGGACCTGATTGAACACTGTGGGGCGCTGGACAATATCAGGCTCTCCGGTGTCAGAAAGAGTGACTGGTACAATGCAGCGATCCGGACGGCGATGGAAGAGGGCAGAATTCTCTATGCAGGGAAATACAGAGCGCCGGACTATGAGAAGATCCTCGCGGCAGGATGTGACCTTGCGATCGAGAATACGATGATCTTCCATGAGCCTGCGGTGAAGGAGAAGCTGGAAGAACTTGGCATTCCTGTCCTGGTGGAGCGCTCAAGCTATGAAACACACCCGCTCGGCCGGCTGGAATGGATCAAGCTGTACGGGGTTTTGTTTGACTGCCAGACGGAAGCGCAGGCGTACTTTGACCGCCAGATGGAAGCAGTCAGACCGATTCTTGAAAAGAAGAGAGATACCGGAAAAACGGTCGTCTTTTTCTACATTACGGCAGGCGGTCTGGTCAATGTTCGCAGGCCGGGGGATTATATCACGAAGATGATTGAACTGGCCGGCGCAAAGAGCGCGCTTTCACGTACAGGCAACGGGGAGGAGTCCTTCTCCTCCATGAACATGCAGATGGAGGATTTCTATCAGGATGCGGCGGACGCGGATATTCTGATCTACAACAGCACGATCGGCGGGGAGATCACCTCTGTGGAAGAACTGCTTAAGAAGAGTTCTCTTTTTCAGGATTTCAAGGCAGTGAAAGAAGGCAATGTATATTGTACCCAGAGAAGTCTCTTTCAGCAGACTTCGGGCATGGCAGATTTTCTGCTGGACCTGGACGCGGTGATTCATGAAGAAGACAGGGACTTTGTGTATTTGAACAGACTGGAATCATCCGAAACCAATTCCTGACGAAACGATCCGTCATTGACTTTGGCAGCGCACAGCGCGAAACAATCCGTAATCGACTTTGGCAGCGCGAAGCGCGAAACAATCCGTAATCGGCTTTGGCAGCGCGCAGCGTGAAACAATCCGTAATCGGCTTTGGAAGGTGAATTATTTGATGAATACAAAGAGATATGCGGCGGTTTTCTCCCTGGCGGCCGTGTTCATCGCACTGCTCCTTTGGATCAATCTCTCTTTCGGAAGCGCAGAGATATCCGTCCCGGAGCTCTTTCGGATTCTGTCCGGGGGCGGCGATGAGATGAATCGCAATATTATCTGGAATATCCGGCTGCCGAGAGCTGTTTCGGCAGTCTGGCTGGGCGGGGGACTGGCTCTGTCAGGGTATCTGCTTCAGACTTTTTTCGGCAACCCGATCGTCGGGCCGTTTGTTCTGGGCATCTCTTCCGGCGCGAAGCTGATGGTGGCACTTACGATGATCTGGTTCCTGTCAGCGGGGAGAAACCTGAGTCAGGCGGTTATGGTCCTTGCAGCGTTTGCGGGCGCGCTGATCTCGATGGGGTTTGTGCTCCTGATTTCTCTGAAAGTAAAGAAAATGAGCGTCCTCGTGGTCTGCGGCATCATGATTGGCTATATCTGTTCTGCCATAACGGACTTTGTTGTCACATTCGCGGACGATTCCAACATTGTCAATCTGCATAACTGGTCCATGGGGAGCCTGTCCGGCATGAACTGGGATCAGGTCAGGGCGGTCTGCGTGATTACAGTGACCGGGCTGGTACTGACAGTACTGATGATCAAACCGGTGAGTGCGTACCGGCTGGGAGAAGCCTACGCAAGAAGCGCAGGAGTGAATATTATGCTGCTCCGGGTGATGCTGATTCTGGTCTCCAGCCTCCTTGCCGCCTGTGTAACCGCATTTGCCGGTCCGATTTCTTTTGTCGGAATTGCGGTTCCGCATCTTGCCAGGACAGCGGTAAACAGCAATGCGCCCAGGGTGATGATTCCCGCCTGCTTTCTTGGCGGCGCGGCTGTTACGCTTCTGTGTGACTTTGCTGCCCGGACGGTGTTCGCGCCGACAGAAGTAAGCATCAGTTCCGTGACGGCAGTTCTGCTGGTTCCGGTCGTGATCTTCATGATGATAAAACCAAAACACAGGGATATGTGAGTATGGCAGACTGCAGAGGGATTCAGACACAGCAATTGAATATCGGGTATGACACGGACCTGATCCGGAAGATCTGCATCGAAGTGAAACCGGGTCAGATTGTCACTCTGATCGGCCCGAATGGCTGCGGCAAGACAACGCTTCTCAAAACCCTGACAGGTGAGCTGAAGGCCAGAGGCGGCTGCGTGTATCTTGACGGGAAAGACTTTTCTTCGATGAAAGAGCGTGAAGCAGCCCGGCATATGTCCATGGTCATGACCGTCAGGGTGAATCCGGATCTGATGACATGCCGTGAGGTGGTGGAGCTCGGCCGGTATCCCTATACGGGAAGAGCCGGGATTTTGTCCGGGAGAGATCATGAACTGGTCCGGGAGGCGATGGCGTGGACGAATGTGGAAGAGCTCGCGGAGACATTTTTCCAGAACATCAGCGACGGTCAGAGACAGCGCGTCATGCTTGCCCGCGCCATCTGCCAGGAGCCGGAGGTTCTGATTCTGGACGAGCCGACGTCCTATCTGGATATCAGGCACAAGCTGGATCTTCTGGAAAAGATCCAAAGACTGGCGACGGAGAAGCAGATTGCCGTCCTGATGTCTTTGCATGAGCTGGAGATCGCGATGCGGATCTCCGATTACGCGGCTGCTCTGGGAGAAGGACGTGTCCTGCGGACAGGGCCTGTGCGGGAAGTATTTGAGGAGGCGTTCATCAGAGACCTCTATCAGATCAAAGACATGGATACGACGCTGCTTGGAAGCGCCTGCTGGTTTGAGAACAAGGAGGCTGACGGCGCGGAAAACGGCACGCAGGAAGACGTGAAAGAAGACGCGGAAGTATGGAAAGCAGAGCAGACCGCGTCTCCCGGCAAAGCCAGGGTGATCATGATCCAGGGAACCATGTCGAGTGCCGGCAAGAGTGTGATTGCGGCAGGACTGTGCAGAATCTTTGCCCAGGACGGTTACCGGACTGCTCCTTTCAAGTCCCAGAATATGGCGCTGAATTCCTGTGTCACGAAGGAAGGCCTGGAGATGGGCCGGGCACAGGTCATGCAGGCAGAGTGCGCGAAGACAGAGCCTGTGGCGGCCATGAACCCGATTCTGCTGAAGCCGGTTACGGATCAGGGGTCACAGGTCATTGTGATGGGCCGTGTCAGGGGAAATATGAGTGCGGCGGACTATTATTCCCGCAGAAAGGAATACGTTCCATGTATTCTCGACGCGTTCCGGCAGCTGTCAGAAAGCAACGATGTTGTGGTTGTCGAGGGAGCAGGATCTCCTGTCGAACTCAATCTCAAGAAGGACGATATCGTGAATATGGGACTGGCCGGCATGATCGACGCGCCCGTTCTTCTCGTCGGGGATATTGACAAAGGGGGCGTCTTTGCGCAGCTGATCGGAACGCTCGACCTTCTGGAGAAGGAGGAGCGCAGCCGGGTGAAGGGGGTTATCGTCAACAAATTCAGGGGGGATCAGAAGCTCTTTGAGAGCGGTGTCCGGATCCTGGAGGAAAAAGGAAGGACAAAGGTTGTCGGTGTTGTTCCATATATGGACGTGAAGCTGGACGATGAGGATTCTCTGTCGGAGCGGTTCCTGGTCCGGCGCGGGCCGGTACAGGAACCGGAAGCAAAGCAGACAGCGGGAGATTCCGTTCAGATCGGGGTCATTCGCCTCCCGCATATCTCGAATTTTACAGACTTCAATCCGTTCGAGCAGCTTAGATGTGTGACCGTAAGGTACGTCCGGTCTTTGCCGGAGCTTGACAATCCTGACATTATCATACTGCCCGGTTCCAAGAATACGATCCGGGATCTGAGATGGCTGAAGGAAACAGGCCTTGCGGCAGCCATAGAGGAGAAAGCTGCAAAAGGAACCATCCTGATCGGGATCTGCGGCGGCTTTCAGATGCTTGGAAACAGGATCGAGGATCCGGAAGGGGTGGAATGCGGAGGCAGCGAAGAAGGACTTGGACTTCTTCGCGTGAACACGGTCCTGGGAGGAGAAAAGAAGCGCTCTGTCTTTGACGGCAGCATTGTTCATGCCACCGGGGTTTTGTCCCATCTTGCGGGCAGGAGTGTCCAGGGATATGAAATCCATATGGGAAGCACGTATCCGGACGGGGAAGTATATGAGTTTACGTCCGGGCAGACAGGGTATTGCCGGGACAATATCTACGGCAGTTATGTCCATGGTCTGTTTGACAGGGCAGAAATCATGACTTCGCTGATGGAGGCAGCCTGCAGCGCGCAAAACAAAGAGGCGGACATCAAAGGGGCTGTGGACTATGCTGCCTTCAAAGAGCAGCAGTATGACATCCTTGCACAGACTTTGAGACAGAGCCTGGACATGGACTATCTTTACAGCATAATGGGACTGGTGAAACATGACACTTGATACGCTACTGTCCATAACAGTCGAAGCGCCGGACGAATCTGTCCGCAGGAAGGCTCAGAGAAGATGGGACGCGATTGCGAAGCCGGTGGACGGACTGGGAAAATTCGAGGAGATTGTCTGCCGGGTGGCTTCGATTCTTCAGGATCCGCTGCCGGATCTGTCAAAAAAAGCGCTGATTATCATGTGCGCAGACAATGGCGTGACGAAAGAAGGGGTTACGCAGACGGACCAGAGTGTGACACGCAAAGTGGCAGCACTGATGGGACAGGGAAAAAGCAGCGTGGGCATCATGACGAAGCATTACCCTGTGGACATATTCCCTGTGGACGCAGGCATCAACAGTGACGAAACCCCGGAAGGCGTGATCGATCAGAAGGTGGCAAAAGGAACGGCTGATTTTCTGAAGATGCCTGCGATGTCCACGCAGGAGTGCCTGAAAGGGATTCAGGCAGGGATGGATAGCGTCAGGATGTGCGCGGAGCTCGGATACCGGATCATTGCCACGGGAGAGATGGGGATCGGGAACACTACAAGCTCTGCGGCACTTCTGTGCGCGCTCACGGGAATCGCCCCTGAGACAGTCACAGGCAGAGGGGCAGGCCTGTCCGAGGGCGGTATGCAGCGAAAGCTGCACGTGATCCAGGACGCGCTGCAGCTTCATTTCGGAGAGAGGAAGCGTGCAGGGACATCCTCCGGGCGGGAGGCTTTTGAGGCGCTGAGAAGAGTGGGCGGCCTTGACCTCGCTGCCCTGACGGGAGTTTTTATCCAGGGCGCGGTCTGCAGGATTCCTGTGGTGATTGACGGACTGATCAGCGCGGTCGCGGCACTGTGCGCGGAGAAAATCGTCAAAGGCTGCAGTGCGTATATGATCGCTTCCCACCGTGGCAGGGAGCGGGGAACATGGGAAGCGCTGCGCCGTCTGGGCCTGGAGGCGGTGATTGACGCGGATCTGGCGCTTGGAGAAGGGAGCGGAGCTGTCATGCTGCTGCCGCTTTTGGATATGGCGATGCTGCTCTACCGGGAGGGGACGCTCTTTTCTGAGATTGAGATGGAGCAGTATGAGAGGTTTCCCACATGATCATATTGGTGACCGGCACACACAACAGCGGAAAGTCTGCCCTGGCGGAGGAGCTGGCGATCGGGACCAACGATCCGGTCCGGTACTACCTGGCCACGATGGAAGTGCTTGATGAGGCCGGCAGAAAACGGGTCTTGAAACATCGCCGGCTAAGGGAAGGGAAAGGCTTTCTTACCATCGAGAGAACCTGCGATGTCACGAAAGCGCTTTCCGATATGAAGGATGCAGCACGGTCGGTCGTTCTTCTGGAGTGTATGGCGAACCTTGTGGGAAATGAGATGCACCGCGAAACCAGTCTGGAGGAGCGTTCCTTTGTAAGCCGCATCCTGGGGGATATTCAATTCCTGGCTGCCCATGTTCACAACCTGATTGTCGTGACGAATACCTATGAGAAAGATGCCGAAGGATATGATGACGAAACCAGGGCGTATGTCAGGCTGCTGGATCTTGTAAATGAGAGGCTGCTGGAATACGCCGACGCCGTATACAGGCGGTGAGCATACAGCCCGGCCATGATGCCCATTTATGCCTGGGTAGAAAGGATACAGACGGTTGAAGATCTTCAGATGGATGGCTGTCTCACTATCGCTGTACAGCCGGATTCCGATGCCGCGTCTGACATACGCGGAAGACGACATGCAGTACAGTCTGATCTGGTTTCCGCTGGTCGGGGTTGTGATCGGGGCGCTCATATGCCTGGTGAACATCCCGGACTGTATGAGAGAAGTGCCGGCTGCGGTCAGGATCCTGCTGAGTCTTTTGATTCCGGTCATCATAACCGGAGGGTTTCATATAGACGGGTTTATGGACACAGAGGACGCGTTGCGTTCCTATGCGCCAGTGAAAAAAAAGCTTGAGATTCTCAAGGATCCTCACATCGGTGCCTTTGCCGTGATCGGACTGGTCAGAACAGGCCTGATCTTTGCACTGGCCGTGACAGTGATCGTTCTTTATTCCCAAAGCAGCACGGACAACATCCTGCTTTTTGCCGCGGTGTTCGTGATCGGACGAATCCTGAGCGGCCTGACTTCTCTTCTTTTCCGGAAAGCAAAAAAGGACGGGATGCTCCGTAAGGAAACGGCAGGGAACCGGAGTGGTGTGATCTGGTGCCTGGCGGTTTGGCTTCTTATATCCGTTGGCTTTGTCCTGTACGTGGAGATCGGAAAGGGTGTGCTGCTTCTTCTTGCCTTCGGCGCGTCCACGGCCTGGTACAGGCATCGCGCGTACAGGCTTTTCGGCGGTGTGACAGGAGATACGGCAGGGCATTATCTGGTATCGGCACAGACCATGGCAGCATCCGTTCTGGCTGCCGTGATTCTGATCAGCAGCCTCTGCCAATGATCTGCAGTCAGGAAAGTGTGCTGAGGCAGACAGAGTGAAGCATTTGCCGTCCAGGCAGGAGAAAGTATGGCACGGAAAAGAGTATACCTGATCCGGCATGGGAAGACACCGGGCAACGCGCTGAGAAAATACATCGGAAGGGGGACGGACGAAGCGCTTTCCCCGGAAGGAATGGAAGAGGCAGAGCGCTGCAGACGGTTGACTGACTCCATGCAGGATTTTCAACAGGACGCGCTGCGCGTATGCGCAAGCCCGATGATCAGGGCACTGCAGACGGCCGGAATTCTTTTTGACAGGCCCGTGACAGCCATCAGGGCCCTGGAAGAGATGGATTTTGGTTTGTTTGAAGGGAAAGAGGAAAAAGAGCTGTCGAAGCTGTCTTCCTGGCAGAGCTGGGTGGACGGGGGCTGCATGGGACAGGTTCCGGGCGGAGAGAATCTGGACGGCTTTATCGACCGGTCTTATGCAGGTTTTCTGGAAGCGCTTGGGGACAAGGCGCTGGACGAGACCATCGCCATCGTCTGCCATGGGGGAACGATCATGGCGGTTTTATCAAGGCTTACCGGGGAGCCGTATTTCTCTTTCATGGTACACAATCTGTGTGGATACAGGCTGGATCTGGAGACAGAAGATGAGAACATACATCTGGTATCATATGACCGCTTTGGTGGCGGGGATCCTGCTTGACCTGGCGGTCGGAGACCCTCACTGGTTTCCCCACCCGGTCCGTCTGATCGGGGCTTATATCTCCCGGCTGGAAAGAAGGCTGTATCCGGAAGCAAAAACCGGGATCCGGAGGGATCCTCAGCTTGAACAGGAAAGAGGAACGATCCTCTGGCTTCTGGTCTTCCTGACCGTGATGGCTGTGACAGGCGCTGTCATGGCGGCGGCGTACCTGATTCACCCGGTCTTCGGAATGGCGGCTGAGGCAGTGATGACCTGCTGCGCCCTGGCAGCCAGAAATCTTTCTTCGGAGAGCAGGAAAGTGGGAAGGATCCTGGACCAAAATGACCTGACGGGTGCAAGACGGGCTTTGTCGATGATTGTCGGACGGGACACGGAGGCACTTGGACAGGAGGAGATCATACAGGCAGCAGTGGAGACCGTTGCGGAGAATACTTCAGACGGCGTCATCGCACCTCTTTTGTATGCAGCGCTTGGGGGTCCCGTTCTCGGATTCGGATACAAGGCAGTCAATACCATGGACTCCATGCTCGGATACCGCAATGAGCGGTATGAGTCCTTTGGAAAAAGGGCAGCGCGGATGGATGACGCTTTCAACTTTGTTCCGGCGAGAATCAGCGCGGTTCTGATGATTCTGTCCGCCTGGATGCTCGGTCTTTTTTCAAAGGCATTCAATGGTAAGGAGGCATACAGGATCTGGAAGCGGGACAGGCGCAAACATCTGTCTCCCAATGCTGCCCAGACGGAGAGCGCCTGCGCAGGGGCACTGGGTCTTCGGCTTGGAGGAGCGCATCTGTATGGGGGAGTCCTGGTGAAAAAACCGGCGATCGGCGACGCACGAAGAAAACCTGTAACGGAGGATATTGCCAGGGCTGCGCGCTTGATGTACCTGTCGGAATGCCTTGCCGCGGTCTTTGCAGGAGGGATCCTGGGGTTGATTTTGGCAGGTTTATGATGTCCTGGCAGGGATCAAAGTTGTGTCGCGTGCGCACCGCGTCCGCAAGCTCCTCGCGCACCGCGCACGAGTTGGAATGTGCTTCGCACCGGGTATGGTGTGCCAGGTTCACTGCGGTAACGATATTCAATCGGTAGTTTCATTTCGTTTGCGAGTATAAAAGAATGGGAAGAGGTCAGGCATGCAGATTCAGAACGTGAGTCCTGAAGAAATTGAAAAAAAGAGCTTTGAGATCATTTCCCGCACCCTGAAGGAGACGGGAGTTGTGCCTGACAGGGAGAATGCTTCCGTGATCATGCGCTGCATTCATGCATCGGCTGACTTTGATTACGCCCGGACGCTGACATTTTCGAAGGACGCTGTTGGCATCATGAAAAAACTGATTCTGGGCGGAGCGGACATTGTCACCGATACCAATATGGCAAAAGCCGGCATCAACCAGAACAGGCTGTCCCTGTACGGCGGGACAGTGCGCTGTTTTATGGCGGAAGAAGACGTGAGGACAGAGGCGAAAGCGCGCCGGACGACGCGGGCCGCTGTTTCCATGGAACGGGCAGCGAGGCTGAACAGGCAGGTCATATTCGCGATCGGCAATGCGCCGACCGCGCTGATCCGGCTTCACGAAATGATGCAGGAAGGAATCTTCCGGCCGGACTTTGTCATCGGTGTCCCGGTCGGCTTTGTCAATGTGATTCCGGCAAAAGAACTGTTCGCCGCGTCCGATGTCCCGCACATCATCAACCGCGGTCCAAAAGGAGGGAGCAGCATCGCGGCGGCCATCTGCAACGCGGTGCTCTATGAGCTGCCTTCCTGACGGCACTGTCAGATATGATTCATCTCATTTTATTTCGGTTTGTACCGCTGATTCAGCGGTGGACGGGAGACTCTTATGAGAAAGGGTTTTACGACGGGAAGCTGCGCTGCGGCCGCGGCCAAGGCTGCGGCGTGGATGCTTCTTGGCGGCGGCCGGAAAGAACAGATTGAAATCATCACGCCGGTTGGGATCCGTTACAAAGCGCGGATTGAGGAAATATCGGTCCGTGAAGATGCTGTCTGCTGCGCCGTGCGCAAGGACGCCGGGGATGATCCTGATATCACGGATCAGATGCTCATCTACGCGAAGGTGAGCCGTACTCTCGATGTACCGGATCCTGGGCCAGAGGGCAGAGTGAATCCGGATGATCCGGTTCGTTCAGGCAAAGAGAGCGCAGCCGGAAAGATCTATATCCGGGGCGGCAGAGGCATCGGGCGTGTCACACGGCCGGGACTGGACCAGCCGGTCGGCTGTGATGCCATCAATTCTGTACCGCGGGCGATGATCCGGAAAGAAGTCGGATCTGTGATGGAACTTTTTGATTACCGGGGCTTTCTGACCGTAGAGATCTTTGCGCCGGAAGGAGAGGAGCTGGCAAAAAGGACATTTAACCCGAGGCTGGGAATCGAAGGGGGCATCTCCATCATCGGGACGACAGGGATTGTGGAACCGATGAGCACCAGGGCGATCCTGGATACCATCCGGGTCGAGATCTCCCAGAAGAAGGCGATGGGAGAAAGTGTGCTGGTTGTGGTGCCGGGAAATTACGGCCTGCAGTTTCTGAAGGACCGATATGGATTTGATCCACAAAAGGCTGTCAGATGCTCGAACTTCATCGGTGATACGATCGATATGGCAAAAGAGGCCGGCATGAGGAAGCTTGTTCTGTGCGGCCATGTGGGAAAGCTGATCAAGCTGTCGGGCGGCATCATGAATACCCATTCCAGGGAAGGGGACTGCCGGCTGGAACTGCTGGCTGCGGCGGCTCTCAGATGCCATGCGCCCAGTCAGATTCCGGAGCGCATCCTGGCATGCGCAACGGCAGAGGAAGCCTGTACGATTCTGCAGGAAGAAGGACTGGGAAGGCAGTGCTTTCCTCTGATCATGGACCGGATCCATTTTTACCTGAAAAAACGTGCCGGATTGCAGCCGGAAACGGAATGCCTGATGTACTCGAATCAGTATGGGCTTCTGGGAGCGACAAAAGGCGCGGAGGAATTCTTTATGGGGGAAATGACATGATACGTTTCGTAGGAGCCGGCCCCGGCGCAGTGGATCTCATTACAGTCCGCGGTATGGAATATCTGAAGAGAGCGGACGTGGTCATCTATGCCGGAAGCCTCGTCAACCCGGCATTGCTGGAGTACGCGCCCAGGAAGGCAAAGATCTGCAACAGTGCGTTCATGACGCTGGAGGAAGTGATGGATGTCATGATCAGCGCGGATGCTTCCGGCCAGGAGGTGGTCAGGCTCCACACAGGAGATGCCAGCCTGTACGGCGCCGTCAGGGAACAGATGGACCTGCTTGACAGCCATCATATTCCATATGAGTCATGTCCCGGTGTCAGTGCCTGTTTCGGCGCTGCGGCAGGACTGAATCTGGAGTTTACGCTGCCGGGTATCACCCAGACTCTGATTGTTACCAGGCTTGCCGGAAAAACAGCTGTGCCGGAGAAGGAAAAGCTGAGACTTCTGGCCTCTCATGGATCTTCCATGGCCATTTACCTGAGCGCGGGGATGCTCGGAGCGCTTTCCGCGGAACTGCTCGCGGGCGGATACGCGCCGGACACGCCTGCCGCGATTGTCTACAAGGCGACATGGCCGGAAGAAAAAACAGTGATGTGTACGGTGAAAACGCTGGAGGAGGCGGGCAGGCAGCACCAGATTACGAAAACCGCGGTTGTTCTGGTGGGAGATGTTCTTCTTTCCAACGGGGCATATGAAAGGTCCAGACTTTACAGCCCGGACTTCAGTACACAGTTCAGACAGGCGAAAGAGGACTGAACGATGAAAAAGACAGCGGTCTGCTTTACGAAAAAGGGCAGAGAGGTCATAAAAAGGATCAACCAGGAGTGCCAAAAGCAGGGACTGAGCCTCTGGAACGCCTATACCTTTCTGAAACCGAATCAAGAATCGGAAGAAGAGAAAAAAGAAGACTGCCCGGGGTTTACGAGAGTGGAAGGATCGCTGGAAGACTGGACAAGGGAGCGCTTCGGCAGCGGGCATGCCCTTTTGTTTGTCGGAGCGGTGGGCATCGCCGTGAGGGCGCTGTCTCATCTTCCGAAGGACAAGCTCAGTGACAGTCCGGTTCTGGTCGTGGATGACAATGCCAGGTTTGTGATTCCCATTCTGTCAGGCCATATGCAGGGCGCAAATAAGATGGCAGCAGTCCTGGCGAAGCTGCTTGGCGCTGTGTGCGTCATTACCACTTCAACCGATGTCAACGGCGCATTTTCGGCGGACGTATTCGCGGCGGAGCACAGACTGAATATTCGGAACAGGGAAGGGATCAAGGCGGTATCCGCCAAAGCGATTGAAGGAAAAAGCATCACGCTTTCGATCAAGCATTATCCGCCCTCCGGGCCGGTTGATGTCATAGTGGCAGACGAGACAGACGCGGAATATTCCCTTCTGCTCAGTCCGAAGCCATACACGGTGGGACTTGGCATGAAGAAGGGGAAGGACGCCGGAGAGGTGGAGCAATTTTTCCTCGGGACGCTTCAGGAAGCAGGCATTTGCCCGGAAGAGGTATACGCCATCTGTACGATTGACCTGAAAGAAGAGGAAGCAGCGGTCAGAGCGCTCAGGGACAAATACCGGATTCCGGTTCTTGCTTTTGACAAAGACCTGCTGCGGAAGGCGGAAGGCGTGTTTCATTCCTCGGATTTTGTGTACAGAACCGTGGGCGTGGACAATGTCTGTGAGCGGGCGGCCGTGCTGGGAGCGGGGCCGGACGGGGTACTGGTCCAAAGCCGGAAAGCAGGTGATGGTATGACAATTGCCATCGGAAAGAGAAACAGGTAACAGACATGGGGAAGATCTATGTGGTCGGGATCGGTCCGGGCTGCAGCCGGATGATGACAGAGCAGGCGAAAGAGTTGCTTCGCGGATGCGATGTCATCGTCGGTTACAGAACATACGTGGACCTGGTCAGGGAAGAATTCTCCGGCAAGGTATTTTATGAAAGTGCTATGCGGCAGGAGACGGAACGCTGTCTCAAATGCATCGAATTTGCTTCGGAAGGAAAAACCGTCGCCCTGATCTGCAGCGGAGACGCAGGAATCTACGGCATGGCATCTCCCCTGCTGGAAATGGCAGACAGGGAGGGCTTTTCCGATGTGGAGATCATCCCCGGCATCACTGCGGCCAGCAGCGGGGCAGCGCTTCTGGGCGCGCCGATCGGGCATGATGTATGCCTGATCAGTCTGAGCGATCTTCTGACTGACTGGGCGTTGATCGAGAAGAGACTGCTCTGCGCGGCAGAAGGGGATTTTTGCATCGTCCTCTACAACCCCGCAAGCAAAAACAGAAAAGACCATCTGAGCAAAGCCTGTAAGATCCTTCTGACCAGGCTGCCGCCGGATACACCGTGCGGCTATGTGCGGAAGATCGGAAGAGAAGGAACGCAGAAGAAAACCTGCACACTGGAGGAACTCAGGACGGTGGAAGCTGACATGTTTACGACGGTTTTTATCGGCAGCAGCAGGACGAAGATTGCGGGTGACTGGTTGATCACGCCGAGAGGATTTCGATTATGAAGAAGACAGTCATTTTCTCCGGAACCACAGAAGGCCGCTGGATTTCTGAACAGCTTTGTGCCCTGGGACAGCCGCATATGGTCTGTGTCGCGACTGAATACGGAAAAGAGATGATGCCGGAGGATTCCCCCGCCCGGGTCCATGTGGGACGTATGGACGAAGAGGAGATGATCCGGTTTCTCCGGGAAGCAGGATTCGGAAGCGGGGACCTGGTGGTAGACGCTACGCATCCGTATGCCGTGTCCGCCTCGAAAAACATCAAAGAGGCAGCCGGAAGAATGCATTGCCGGTATCTGAGAGTTGTCAGAGAGAGAAAAGGCACACTCAGCGGTCTGACGCATGAAGGAGGGAGCACCGGTAAGAACGGGCAGGTGCACGGGTACGAAACGACTCTGGAGTGTGCGCTGGCGCTGAATGGGTGCAGCGGCAATATCCTGCTGACTACGGGAAGCAAGGAACTGGGTCTGTTTAGCCGGAATGTATCGGAGGAAGTCAAAAAAAGGATGTATGTCAGGGTGCTTCCATCCCCGGAAAGCCTGCAGCTGTGTCTTGCGGAGGGAATTGCGCCGGACCATGTGATCGCGATGCAGGGGCCTTTTTGTCAGGAACTGAACCTTGCACTGATCCGGCAGTATCAGATCAGTCATCTGGTGACCAAAGAAAGCGGAAGCGCAGGCGGCTTTGAAGAGAAGATAAAAGCAGCCAAAGCTGCGGGAGCCGTTTGCCATGTCATATGCCGTCCCTCAATGGAAACCGGGAAGGATGCGGAAGAAGCGCTGAAAGAGATTCTGGAGGTTTCCGCTGACAGATCGCTGTCGAAGCTGCCGGACGAAGGTGATAAAGAAACGCAGAAAGGCAGTCCGGGCAGGGCCTGCGGGATTGAAGCAGACGGGCGGATGACCGTCACGCTGGCGGGAATCGGCATGGGCAGCGCATCAGGGGAAACGTCTGAGGTCCGGGAGGCTGTCGAGGCTGCGGACGTGGTATTCGGTGCCGCAAGGCTTGTAGAGGGGATTCAGAAAAAAGAGACATATGCGCTGTATCAGACAGAAGATATCATCCCGATCCTGGAAGACAGAAGACCGCGCAGGGCAGTGATCCTCTTTTCCGGTGATACCGGGTTTTACAGCGGGGCAAAGGCTGCCGCCGGCAAGCTGAAAGCATGGAACCGGGAGATCGATCTTCAGATACTTCCCGGCATCTCGTCCGTCTCTTTCCTGGCGGCCAGACTGCAGGAGAGCTACGAAGACGCTGTGCTGTTCAGCCTGCACGGAAGAAATACAGACAGGCATATGACAGAACTGATCTGGAAGATCCGGCATCACAGGAAGGTTTTCCTCCTGCTGTCCGGCGCGGAAGACCTTCGAAGCGTTGCCTCAAGGATCCTGGAAGCAGGTATGTTCTGCAGGATTTATGCAGGGTCCAGTCTGTCATACAGCCATGAAAAAGTGGAGGAACTTACACCGGAAGCAGCTGCCGCATACGCGTGTGACGGCCTTGTCACAGCGATGATCCGGAACCTGGCTCCTGAAAGGCGGCCGTTGATTCCGCTGAAAAAAGACGGCGATTTTGTGAGGGACCGCGTTCCAATGACGAAAGAATGCGTCCGCCATGAAAGTATTATCCGGCTTTCTTTAAGGGAATCGGATCTTCTGTACGACATTGGATCAGGAACCGGCTCTGTGGCAGTCGACGCGGCATCGCTTCATCCGTCCCTGCACGTGTACGCGATCGATAAAAGGCCGGAAGCGGCGGCTCTGACCAGGGAAAATGCGCGCCGCTCAGGTCTGGGAAACGTGACGGTAATCGAAGGAGCGGCGCCGGATGCTTTGGAGCGCCTGCCTGCCCCGGACTGTGTCTTCATCGGAGGGAGCGGGGGACAGCTTGCCGGGATCATAGACGCGGTTCACGCGAAAGGAAACGGGATCCGGTTTGTCATCAACGCAGTCAGCATCGAAACCGTCGCGCAGATCCGGGAAGCCGTGCGCAGGTACATGCCGGAAAAGGTTGAGGCTGTGCAGCTGTCCGTCAATGAGATCCGCCAGGCAGGAGCGCATCATCTGCTGCAGGCGAACAACCCTGTCTTTGTTGTTTCCTTTACGCTGTGAATGCACCTTTCAAACTTTCGCCGCACGGAAGGCAGCTGACGCTGCCGCATACCCCGGCGCAGCCAGGCCGGCGGCAGGATGCAATGACTGACCTCAGCCGGCAGAGGGAAAAGCAGATATGCAGTATTCTGAACATGAAAAGAGCAGAAAAACGGTAAAAAAACCCAGGGTCATGCTGGCTGCTTCGGCATCAGGAAGCGGCAAGACCCTGATCACCTGTGCGCTCCTGAAAGCGCTGAAAAACAGAGGACTTGTCCCGGATGCATTCAAATGCGGACCGGACTACATAGACCCGATGTTTCACAGGACAATGACAGGAAAAGACAGCCGGAATCTGGATCCCTTTTTTTCTGACGGGAATGAGATCCGCCGGATCATTGCCTCCGGAGAGGGGGACTGCGCCGTCCTGGAGGGCGTGATGGGGATCTATGACGGCGCGGACATCGGAAGCTTCAGGGGATCTTGCTATGAAGTGGCGCTGGAAAGTGAAACCCCGGTGATCCTGCTCGTGAATGCGGCAAGGAAAGGAAGAACGCTTCTGTCAGAGATCAAAGGCATACTGGGAGAGGATCAGAAAGGTTGCATCAAAGGACTGATTCTCAATCAGATCAGCGCCTCCTTCTATGCATCCTTGAAAAGCGTGCTGGAGAAAGAACTGAAGCAGGCAGGTTTTGGGACGGCTGTTTTGGGATATATGCCGGTTCTGTCCGGCCTGCATCTGGACAGCAGGCATCTTGGCCTGGTTCTTCCCGATGAGATCGATGATCTTCCGGGACAGATGGAAGAAGCAGCCAAAGTTCTGGAGCAGTCGGTTGATGTGGACAGAATCCTGAAATTGATGGATATGGCCGGGAGGCCTGAAATCGAATGTACCACGGGTGATATCACAGATCATGCTGCGGCGGATCGCACAGATCATGCCGGTAAGGATGCTCCGCTCATTCTGGGCGTCGCTTATGACAGCGCATTCTGCTTTTATTACAGGGAAAACCTGGACCTGCTTGCGCGAAAAGGGGTAAAGCTGCAGTTCTTTTCTCCCCTCAGGGACCAAAGCATACCGGAGCATGTGTCCGGCCTTTTGCTTGGGGGCGGGTATCCTGAGCTCTACCTGAAAGCGCTGAGTGAAAACAAAAGCATGCTGGATTCTGTGAGGGGAGCAATCGGGAGCGGGATTCCCAGCCTGGCTGAGTGCGGAGGATTCATGTACCTTCATGACACAATAACAGACGCGTCCGGGAAAACGTACCGGATGGCCGGGGCAGTAAAGGGTGCCTGCCGGTATACGGGGCATCTGGTGAGATTCGGCTATCTGGAGCTTTTATCTTCGACGATGCCGGATCAGTATTATCAAAGCTTTGTCGGAATGAGAGGGCATGAGTTCCATTATTATGAAAGTGACGCGTGCGGGGATTCCTTTGTTGCCGGGAAACCATTCAAAGACCGAAAGTGGAACTGCATGGTGACAGAAAAAAACGGTCTCTGGGGATTTCCCCATTTCTATTATGGATCGGATCCGGAGGCAATCGACCGGTTCATTCAGAAAATGCTTGATACACGGAAGGTACTGTAAGATGACAGCCGCCGGCACGCGGGAGCATGAATCTGACAGAAGTATCAAAGCGTTATCTTATAGGAACAGCAGCCCGGTTATGCCGGGCTTTTTCTGTGCAGCAAACATTTTTAAAATCTATACTTGAATATCCGCTCATATGAATATATAATCATATCAGATAGTTAGATAAGCCTGACTAAACATAGATATATACAACAGGAGGAATTACATCAATGAATACAGCATTGTCGCTTCGTTCTGTCAGCAAGATTTATTCGACTGGAGGACACGCTTTCAAAGCACTGGACAAGGTAGACCTGGATATCGAAGAAGGGAAGCTGGTTGTCATCCTGGGTCCTTCCGGCGCCGGAAAGTCGACGCTTTTAAACCTGGTCGGAGGCATGGACGTTCCTTCCGAAGGATCGATCAGGGTAAACGGAACGGACATTTCCACTTATTCAGAGAACGAGCTTGCGGATTATCGTGCCGGCAATATCGGCTTTATCTTCCAGTTTTACAATATTCTGCCGACGCTGACGGTTCTGGAGAATGTGAATCTGGTCGCGGATCTGTCAAAAAATGCAGTGGACGGGAAGAGCGCCCTGGAGGCGGTCGGTCTCGGAGCGCATCTGGACAAGTTTCCCAATCAGCTGTCCGGCGGTGAGCAGCAGAGGGTTTCCATCGCCAGGGCCATCGCAAAGAACCCGGCGCTTCTTCTGTGTGATGAGCCGACCGGCGCACTGGACTCCGCGACAGGCGTGACGATCCTGAAGCTTTTGAAGGAACAGACGCAGCATGGAAAGACTGTCATCATTGTCACGCATAATACGCTGTTCGCGGAAATCGCGGATGTGGTTGTGCGGCTGAAGAACGGAAAGATCAAAAGTGTGACAAATGTGGAAAACCCGATGCGTATCGATGACGTCGAGTGGTGAGGCGCGAAAGGACAGCAGCATGCGCCGATAAAGGAGGAAGAATCATGCTGAGAAAAAAACTGGTCCGGGATCTGCGCCGGAATCTGTCGCAGTTCTTTGTGATCTTTATGATGGTATTGCTCTCTGTGATGGTTTTTGCCGGTGTCCATGCATACATGGACGGCATGCGGATCAGCGCGGAAGAAATCTATGAAAGCCACCATCTGGCTGACATGTGGCTCACCGGGGAAGGCTTCACGGAAGAAGACCTGAAGAAAGTCCTATCGCATGATAATGTGCTTGCGGCGGATCGTGTCCTGACCGTGCAGGCTGCCCCGGACGGCATGGACGATGCGACACTGGAGCTGAACGTGATCGAGGCGAATGATGTCTGCCGCATGTATGTGTTCGAAGGAGAGGCATTTGATCCGGAAAGCAAGGATGGAATGTGGCTGGATAAGGAGTTTGCGAAGGCCAGGGGCCTGAAGATCGGTGATTCCATTACGATCCGCTATGAGATGATCGCGGTCACGGCACAGATCGCCGGTATCGTGGAGACACCGGATCATGCCTACAGCATCAAGGACTCCACAGAAATCTTCCCCGATCACAACACCTTTGGCTATGCGTATCTGTCAAAAGCCGCCCTGCCGGAGATGATACAAAGCCTTGCTCCGTTCCCATCGATTCTTGTAGATCTGAAGGAAACAGACAGATATGATGAAACAAAAGCCAGCCTGCAGGAGATGGTGCCGGGAATTCTTGCTGTAACCGGCAGAGAAGAACTGCCTTCCTATGTCGGCTACCAGTCAGAAGTGGAGGAGGGAGAGACCTATTCCTTCGTATTCACTGCACTGTTCCTGTTCATCGCGATCCTGTCGGTGATTACGACGATGCGGCGCTTTGTCAGAAAAGAGCGGACACAGATCGGAACCCTCAAGGCACTCGGATACCGCCGGGGCCGTATCGTGCGGCATTATGTCAGCTACAATCTTCTGCTGAGCATCGTGGCTGCCGTCCTCGGAATCGCGCTTGGCGCGTGGCTGATCGGCTCTTTCTTCCTGAATATGGAGATGGAATACTTTGAGATGCCCGAAGCGCATATTGTGCTTCTGCCCATTGTGTACGCTGTCGCCGCGGTGTGTGTTCTGGTCATTGTGCTTGTCACATGGCTTTCCTGCCGGAAAATCCTGAATGAGCCGGCCAGCCAGGCACTGAGAACAGAGATCCCGACTGTGAAGAATACCAGGTTTTCCCTGACAACGAAGGGCGTCTTCCGGAAACTGTCCACCGTCACGAAGTGGAACCTGCGGGATATCGCGCGCAACAAAGGCCGGTGTGTCGCAGGCGTGGCAGGAATCATGGGCTGCACGATGCTGGTCGTCACTGCGCTGGGTATGTTTGATACGATCCGCAATTATCTGAGCTGGCAGTTTACGCAGCTGAACCGGTATGAATCCTATGCGGTGGTCTCACCATCCTGCACAGACAGCCAGCTGGAGCAGCTGATCGAAATGTATGGAACGGAAACCTCCCAGACACTTGCCATAGAAGTGAAGGAGAAGGAACCTGAAGAGGGCGGTGCGCCGGATAACGGTACAATGCCGGGAAGAACAACGACGCAGATGATGTTTGTGAGCGATGCGCCGCAGAGCCTGCAGTTTACGGGACATGACAAGTCACAGATCGAACTGTCGGATGAAGGCGTCTATATCACGGAAAAACTTGCCGATACCCTTCGCCTTGATGTGGGGGATACATTTACCTGGCATGTATACGGGGAGGATGACTGGTATACTTCAGAAATTGCCGGAACCTACAGGGATCCGCAGAATCAGCGGTTTGCCTGCACTGCAGGATACCTGAGACGGATCGAAAGAGAATACCGTCCGGATACCATCTACAGCATGGAGGAACTGGACCGGACACAAGTGCCGGATGGCGTGGAAGTGATCCAGACCAAGGACGGACTGCAGAAAGGCGTAGAATCCATGCTCAGCCGCATGACTTCGATTATCTGGCTGTTCATCGGTTTTGCGGCGCTGCTGGCGGTCGTGATTCTGTATAACCTGGGGATCCTGAGTTTCTCTGAGAAGCAGTATCAGTTTGCGACGCTGAAGGTACTGGGATACAGGACACGGGCCCTCCGGAAGATTTTCAACCAGCAGGGCAGGATCCTGGCTTATCTCTCGATTCTGCTGGGACTGCCGGCCGGCTGGTGGATGACCTCCTATATCTTTGAGGCAGCACTGGGAGACAACTATGATTTTCAGGCATATATCAGGCCGGTGACGTATGTGATCGCGGGAGTCGGAATCTTTGCGGTATCTGTCCTGGTCAATGACATGATGAGCAGGAAGATCAGAAAGATTGATATGGTAAGCAGCCTGAAGGCAAATGAGTGATGCTGTCTGCAGATCCGGCCTTTGGCCCGGCTGGTGATGATCGTCTGTCAATGACGGTCATCACCAGCCGGGCCGGAGTTGTCTTATATTTCCATATCGCTTTTTTTGGCCTGCTATGGTAGCATTGATCAATAGAACACGAAGACACAATGATGTCGACACAATGATGTCGTGTTTCCTCCATCCTTGCAGACGAGGATGGAAAGAGGCAGAAAAGAGGAATCGATATGTTTATATATGTGATGGATGAAGTGGAAGAAAGCCATGCCGCGCTATATTGTATTTGATGTTGAAACACCGAACCGGTACAACAGCAGAATCAGTGCAATCGGAATCAATACCGTCGAAGATGGCAGCATTACGGACAGCTATTTCTCCTATGTCAACCCCCAGCAGCATTTTGACTGGTTCAACACACAGCTGACAGGGATCGATGAAAATACGGTAAAGGACGCGCCGGCTTTCCCGGATCTTTGGAAATCGATCGAGCCTTATCTGTCTTCCGGGATTCTTGTCGCGCACAACGCGCCCTTTGACATGGGCGTGCTGAAGAAGTGCCTTGGCGATTACGGGATTGACTGGAAGCGGGAAGTGCCGTACTGCTGCACGGTTCAGATGGGAAGAAGGCTGCTGCCGGGAATCAGGCATAACCTGGACTGTATGTGCGACTATTACGGCATCAGCCTGGATCATCACAAGGCTGACAGTGACGCGCGGGCAGCCGCGCTGATCCTCCTTCAGTATATGAAAGCCGGGGCCGATCCGGCGGGTTTTGTGAAGCAGTACCAACTGGCGGAGGAATCCGCGTCGCCGACGCTCCGGTGCCCTCTTTGCGGCAGAAGCCTGGTGCTCAGGACCGCCAGGAAGGGGATGCATGCCGGGAAACAATTCTATGGCTGCTCCGGCTACCCGATGTGCCGTTATGTAAAAAATCTGTAAAAAAAGAGATGTGACTGTCTCTGCGGACTGCTGTGTCGTATGTTCTAACATCAGAGAGCACAGACGGCCGGATTCAAAATCATTCCGGCACAGGCTGAGAAAGCAAGGAGGAATCTGATTATGAAGAAAAAGACAATGACATGTACAATACTTGCAGCAACCGTAACGATGCTTGGAGCAGCAGGCGTATTCGCGCAGAGCACTGACAGAGTCGAGGCACAGGGGATTGCGTTTGAGCTTCCGGAAGAGATCAGGGATCTTGTGACCGTCAGGACGGACGGTCTGGAAGCGGACGAGCTGGTAAGTGTGTACGAAACAGCTTCCCTTGACGCCGCTGCGGCAAGGGGAGAGGAGGATACAGGAGCCGGCTGGATCTTCAGCATCAGCGCGATTCCGGAAGACAGGCTGAGAGAGCTGCGCTGCGGCGGAATGGATGGCATGGAAGTGTTCGCGGAGGACGAGGACGTCGTTTATGTATTCAATCATCCGACGGATGTGCGCATGGTCAGAGCGTCCAATGATGAGATGAACAAAGGCATGGACCAGTGGACGATGATCAACGAATGGGCATCCCAGGAGGTCCGTCAGGAGATCCTTGCCAACAATCCGGAGCTGGACGAGGAGTTCTACACCAACACAGACCTGGATATGCATCTGGCACAGGCCGCGTACAGGCCGGGAACAAAGTTTGAACTCAGGGCGGTTGATTATGGTCCTGATCCGCTGGATCCGGCAGCGCTGGGTGAGAATGACTATATTGAGGATCTCGCAGAGGATTACACCTATGAGATGCGGGACGATGTGGAGGAGCCGGCCGGTGAATACTATGTTCTGGCCTTTGACGACGGCGGAGAAGAAGTGAGATTTGATTTCTTCAAGACTTCGGAAGACGGGAATCTCGTCCGTGAGGTGAGACAGATCGGAGACGAGGAGTACGAAACATATTATCAGGCGCATGCCAAGGACGTGGACGAGGATCAGTCCGTGACCGACGTCATGGCCGCCTGGTGCCAGGAGATCGCAACCGGAGTTGAGGTGGACGACTGAGCCCGGACAACTGAACCTGGACGTTCCGTTTCAGTGGTACAGCCCCCTGCCCGAACAGGCAGGGGGCACGTTCCGCGTTTCGCACAGAAAAGAGGTTTGCCTATGACAGATATGCTGGAGTTTATCAAATCGAGAAGAAGCACACGGAGATATCAGGACAGAACGGTCCCGAAGGAGTGGCTGGAGAAAATCGTGGAGGCAGGCAGATACGCGCCAAGCGGCGGGAACTGCCAGACCTCCCATTTTCTCGTGATACAGGACAGGCAGGTCCTGGACCACCTTGCACAGACAGTCAAACAGGAATTTGCCAAAATGGAGATCACCGAGGGGATGTATCCGTCTTTGGTTAATTCCATTCGTCTCTCCAGGGCGGGCCGGTATGTGTTCCATTATCAGGCGCCGGTCCTGATCGCGGTGGCGAACAGGAAAGACTACGGGAATAACATCGCAGACTGCGCCTGCGCGCTGGAAAACATGATGCTCATGGCCAATGCGCTGGATCTGGGAAGCTGCTGGATCAATCAGCTGAAATGGCTCAATGAGAACGAGGCGCTTCTTTCCATCGAGAGAGAACTCGGCCTTCTGGAACATGAGCGGATCTACGGTGCTCTTTCTGTCGGTTTTGCCGGGACGAAGGATTCCCTGCCGGACAGGAAACCGCTTGCGCGCAGAGGCAACGCTGTCACATGGATCGAAGCTTAGCCGGTATGACATACAGAGTCATCCGTTCAGGACGAAAGACACTCGCCATGGAGATGCGGCCGGAAGGGCTGATCGTGCGCGCTCCGTACTGGGCTTCCCAGACGCAGATTGATGCCTTTGTCGGAGCGAACAGAGCCTGGATCGAGAAGGCAAAAAAGAAACTGGAGCAAATCCCGGCTCCGGCTCATCTGCTCACGAAAGAAGAAATCCAGGATCTGGCACGGAAGGCTGCAGCCTATCTGCCCGGCAGAGTGGCTTACTATGCGCCGTTGGTCGGCGTGACCTACGGACGCATCACCATCCGCAATCAGAGGAGCAAGTGGGGCAGCTGCAGCGCGAAGGGAAATCTGAACTTCAACTGCCTTCTGATGCTGACGCCGCCGGAGGTGATTGACAGTGTGGTCGTCCATGAGCTGTGCCACAGGAAAGAAATGAATCATTCGAAGCGGTTTTACGCGGAAGTACTGCGGGTATTTCCGGACTATTACAGGTGGAACGGCTGGCTGAAAAAGAACGGGACGGCAATATTAAGGCAGATGACGGGGTGACGTCAGATGACAGATGTAATACAGAAGAACCGGCGGTTTTATGAAGAACAGGTCGCGGATCTGATCCACAGAGAATTTCCGGCGTATGAGCGGCGGATCGCGGTCGGCATCGCAGGAGAAGGCTCGGACTGTTTCGGATATGATGACGAGATATCCAGAGACCACGACTTTGGGACGGGTGTCTGTCTGTGGGTGACGGACGAAGATATGGAACGGTTTGGCTACAGGCTGTCCATCGCTTATAATGAACTCGTTGACAGCGTGGAGCGTTCCTACTATACGCAGCGCCTCAGGGAGAGAAGGGGAGTCATGACGATTCATGATTTCTATTCGGATATCCTGCAGACAGACTGTGATACAGCCGGTTGCACCATGACAGAGCAGGACTGGTATCACCTGGATCATTCCTGTCTGAAGACAGCAACGAACGGGGAGGTGTTCCGCGATGATCTGGGTGTATTCACCGCGTTCAGGCAGCTGCTTTTGGACTATTATCCGGACCGGGTGTGGAGAACGAGGATCGCGGAGCAGCTGCACGCGTACGCGGCAGCGCTTCAGGTGAATTACGCCAGATGCATGAGCCGTCGGGATACGGTGGCCGCCGAGCTGTGCAGGGCGCAGGGGATCCGGTCAGCCATGGAGCTGTTCTTCCTGCTTCACAGGGAATACCCGCCCTACTATAAATGGACGTACCGGGCTTTGACACAGATCGACACAGAGGGTATATTTTCCTCAAAAGTCAGGCAGCTGTCAGAGGCAGTGATCTGCTGTGACGCGTGGGAGGGGATCCGGTATTCTCCCAGCCACATCAACCGTGCAGACCGTGTCGTATCTCTGGCGGAGGAGATTGCCCTGGAAGTGGAAGAGCTGCTTGCCGCAAGGCAGATGATCAGAAAGAAGAACCGGTATCTGGAAACCCATGTGAATGAAGTCCTGCCTTAGGGCAGACGGTTTTCTGGCAGACGGTGCGGCAGAAAAGATGAAGGCAACTGAGAAAAAACCGAAAAACAGATCCATCGCGATGGAGCTGTCCATTCTGTTCATCGGACTGCTCCTGCTGATCCTGATCGCGATGCTTTTCATGAATAATACGTATCTGACGCGGTTCTATGAGCTGCGTCTTCAGCTTACCCTGAAGAAAGCTTACCGGGAAGTGGACAGGCACGTGACATCTGATGACGGTGTGGATATCGATTATTTCGAGAAAGAATTCCGTTCTCTGGAACGCTCCGGCAATATCTCCCTGGTGATTTCAGATCCGGAGTTTTCACAGGTGATCGAGCTGAGACGGGAGGACGATGATATCATGGCAGCCCGGCTCAACGCGTACAGCATGGGCATTGACCTGGAAGACGTCACCGTCATCGAGCAGAAGGAGAATTATGTCATCCAGAAAAAGTCCGATGACAAGTATCAGATGGACTTTCTGGAGATGTGGGGGACCCTTCCGTCCAGCGGCTATCATTTTATGATGCGGATCCCGATGGAAAGCATCCGGATGAACGCGAAAATATCGAATGAGTTCATCCTCTATACGATTCTTCTGACCGGACTGGTGGGAATCATCCTGATCGGGTGGCTGTCCCGCAGGATCGCGAAGCCGGTGAAGGAACTGACGGAGATCTCTGCCCGGATGGCAAACCTGGACTTTGACGCGAAGTATACCAGCGGCGGGCGGAATGAGATCGGCCAGCTGGGAGAAAACTTCAACCGCATGAGCGGGACGCTGGAGAAGACGATCTCGGAGCTGAAGACCGCGAACAATGAGCTGCAGAAGAATCTCGATGAAAAGACGAAGATCGATGACATGAGACGGGAGTTCCTCTCCAATGTTTCCCATGAGCTCAAGACCCCTCTGGCCCTGATCCAGGGCTACGCGGAAGGGCTGCAGGACAGCGTGGCGGACGATCCGGATTCCAGAGAATACTACTGTGAGGTGATTGTGGACGAGGCAGAGAAGATGAACGCGCTCGTGCAGAAACTCCTCACGCTGAACCAGCTTGAATTCGGCGAGGAAGAGGTAGAACTGGTGCGGTTTGACCTGGCGGAGCTGATCCGCGGAAAGGTCAATTCCTCCAGGATCCTGGCGGACCAGAAGTGTGCTTCGGTGCAGTATGAAGGCCCCTCCAGGCTGGAAGCATGGGGGGACGCCTTTAAGGTGGAGGAGGTGCTGACCAACTACCTGAGCAATGCCATCAATCATGTGGACGATGTGGACAGCGGACACAGCGGATCCCATAAACCCTCCGCTCCGGTGTCTGTATCAGAAGACGGCAGCGGTAAGGGGTGCCCGGCTGACGGCGGGTCCGGACGCAGAATCATCGTCCGTGCCGGTGTAACGGAAGAGCATGACAAGGTGCGCGTGAGCGTGTTCAATTCGGGAAGCCGCATTCCGGAGGAAGACCTGGATAAAGTCTGGGACAAGTTCTACAAGGTAGACAGGGCACGCACGCGGGAGTACGGCGGAAGCGGCGTCGGCCTGTCCATAGTCCGCGCGATCATGGAATCCTTCCATCAGGCATTTGGCGTACGCAATGTGGAAGATGGAGTGGAATTCTGGTTCGAGCTGGACTACGCGGGATCTGAGAACGATGCCGCCCAGGAGACGGCAGCCGGGAAAGACGCATCTTCTTCCGCCCTGGACAGGAAGGAGCGCCGCGCGCGGGAGGCGGCTGAGAAGGAAGCGGTGAAGCGTATGAAGCAGGAGATGCGCCATGATGACGTGCCTGTGGACGCGGAATGGGTGAGCAAAGAGCCATGATGAAACAGACAGATCAGACCACGGATGTCATTGTGATCGGTGCCGGTGCTGCCGGCATGATGGCAGCCTGCCAGGCGGCGCTTTGCGGCGCCCGGGTTCTCCTTCTGGAGAAAAATGAAAAGGCCGGAAAGAAGATCTACATCACAGGGAAGGGACGCTGTAATTTCACAAACGCCTGTGAGACAGAGGACTTTTTTGAAAATGTGCCTCAGAATGCCAGCTTCCTCTATTCCTCTGTCTACAGCTTCGATCCGCACGCGGTGATCGAATGGTTCGAAGCACATGGCGTCAGGACGAAGATTGAGCGCGGGCTGCGCGCATTTCCACAGAGCGACCATGCGTCTGATATTACCAGATGCCTTGAGAAGGAGATGCGGCGCCTGGGAGTGGAGATCAGACTGAACACGGAGGTGGAAAAGCTTCTGCTCTCGGACAGCCTGAATGAGGTTGGCGGCGTCTGCCTGAAAGGCGGAGCCAGGCTTTTATCCAGGTGCGTGATTGTCGCGGCCGGCGGACTGTCTTACCCCTCCACCGGTTCGACGGGAGACGGCTACCGCTTTGCCCGGGAAACCGGACACACGGTGGGAAGACTGTCGCCCTCGCTGGTTCCGTTTGAGGTGCAGGAAGAGGACATCCGGAAACTGCAGGGACTGTCTCTGAAAAATGTCGTGTTCACTGTGTACGGCAGGAAACAGAAGCTGTTCCGGGAGATGGGGGAGATGATGTTCACGCATTTCGGCGTGACAGGACCGCTGGTGCTCAGTGCCAGTGCCCGCGTCCAGGACGCGATCGCCGCTTCTTCGCTGCAGGCACAGATCGACCTGAAGCCGGCGCTGCCTCAGGAGAAGCTGGATGCCAGAATCCTGCGTGAGTTTGACTCGAACAGGAACCGCTCCCTGCGGAACGCCCTCCGGGGGCTGTATCCGTCCACGCTGGTGCCGGTGATCATTGAGCGTGCGGGAATTGACCCGGAGAAGCCCGTCCACGATGTCACTGCGGCGGAAAGAAAAGCGCTGATCCTGCATACGAAGCAGTTTGCCCTGACCATCACGGCGCTGCGCGGTTTTGGGGAGGCGGTGATCACCCACGGTGGCGTCAGCGTCAGGCAGATTGATCCGGGCACCATGGAATCAAAGCTTGTGCAGGGACTGTTCTTCGCGGGAGAGGTTCTGGATGTGGACGCGCTGACAGGCGGGTTCAATCTGCAGATCGCGTGGTCCACGGGACACGCGGCAGGCGCTGCGGCGGCAGAGCGGGCCGGACGCTGCAGTTCGCCGCCCTGCTGCTAAGCCACTGGCGAAGAGCCCCCGCGAGACACCAAAGCCCGCTCCCGCCGGGCTGACAATCATCATTACAGGAAGGGAGACCGGATATGAGTTTCAACATCGCAATCGACGGGCCGGCAGGTGCCGGGAAGAGTACAGCGGCAAAGCTTGCGGCTAAGGAGCTGGGCTTCATCTATGTGGATACGGGAGCCATGTACAGGACCATCGCTTTGTATCTTCTTCGAAGCGGCACGGATATTGAAGAGGAAGCCGCGCTGCAGGCCGCGCTGGAAGACATCGATGTCAGGATCTCTTATGAGCAGGGGGTGCAGCACATGATCCTGAACGGAGAAGATGTCTCCGGACTGATCCGTACCCCGGAGGTTTCCGACATGGCTTCCAGATCCTCCGCGCGTCCCGCCGTGCGCAAAAAGCTGCTCGACCTTCAGAGACAGCTCGCCGCCAGGGAGGATGTGCTGATGGACGGCAGGGATATCGGAACGGCGATTCTTCCGAAAGCGGACCTGAAGATCTTTCTCACCGCCAGTGTCGCGGAAAGGGCCAGGCGCAGATTCCTTGAGATGAAAGAAAAAGGGGAAGAATGCTCTGAGGAAGAGATCCGCAGGGAAATCGAGGAGAGAGACTACCGTGACATGCATCGTGAGATTTCTCCGCTGGTGCAGGCGGAGGACGCGGTGCTTCTGGATACTTCTGACATGACCCTGGAACAGGTTGTGGAAAGGATCACCGCGCTGGCGAAGGAGAAGATGCATGCCTGATTCTGAGAACCTGCTCCGGACGAGAGAGCGCATCGTGGAATTGAAAAAAGAGGTCGAAAGAGGCACTGTCCTGAAGGGAGATCTGTGGGTCTGTGAGGACGGGCTGGGTGCGCTGTATCAGGCGAAGAGCGCCGGGTTCTGTTTCGGGGTGCAGCGCGCTGTCGATACCGTGCTCGGACTGATTCAGTCCGGTGTCGCGCCGATCTATACCTATGGCCCGATCATCCACAATGAAATCGTGGTGAAGGACCTGGAAGAGAAAGGCGTCAGCGTGATTTACACCCAGGGGGAGCTGGAGCAGCTGAAAGAAGGTACGGTTGTCATCCGCTCGCATGGCGTTGGCAGGGAGGTTTATTGCCTGATGGAGGCAAACGGCTTGCACATTGTGGACGCGACCTGTCCTTTCGTCAGGAAGATACACAGGATTGTGGAAGAAAAAGGCAAGGCCGGGTATGAGGTGGTGATCATCGGATCCGCTTCCCATCCGGAAGTGGAGGGGATCAAAGGCTGGTGTGTGGGTGAAGCGACAGTGGTGGAAACGCTTCAGGAGGCTGCGTCGTTTACACCGAAAACAGACAAGCCGCTGTGCATCGTCAGCCAGACAACGTTTAACCTCAAGAAATTTCATAATTTTGTTGAAATCATAAGAAAGTTGAGTTATCATGATGTTGCTGTATTGAATACTATATGCAATGCAACGGAAGAAAGGCAGACAGAGGCAAGATCAATCGCCCGGCTTGCAGACACGATGTTTGTGATCGGGGGAAAACACAGTTCAAATACACAGAAGTTGTATGAGATATGCAGGAAAGAGTGCGAAGACACCTTTTTTGTTCAGGCTTTCGATGATTTGAATCTCCGTCTGGTGCCATTCAGGGGCATCGTAGGTATCTCAGCAGGGGCTTCCACCCCAAACATATTAATCGAGGAGGTTTCAAATCTATGTCGGAAGAAAATTTTGCGGATCTTGTAGACAATTACAGTAAGACCGTTCACAGCGGAGAGATTGTCGAGGGAGAAGTGATCGACGTTACACCCGATCAGATTGTCCTGAACATTCACAGCAAGTCAGACGGAATCATCACCAAGAATGAGTATTCGAATGATTCCAGCGTTGATCTGACAGAGGTCGTCAAGGTTGGCGATACCATGGAAGCGAAGGTCATCAAGGTCAATGACGGCGAAGGCCAGACGCTCCTTACCTACAAGAGGCTTGCGGCAGAGAAGGGCAACAAGCGTCTTGCTGAGGCGTTTGAGAATCATGAGATCCTGAAGGCACCGGTTGTGCAGGTTCCGAATGGCGGACTTGTTGCCGTTGTTGACGGCGCGCGTGTATTTATCCCGGCTTCTCTGGTTTCCGATACTTATGAGAAGAACCTGGAGCGCTACAACGGTCAGGAGATCGAGTTTGTTGTCACGGAGTTTAACCTTCGCAGACACCGCATCATCGGCGACCGCAAGCAGATCCTTGTCGAGCGCAAGAAAGAGCTCCAGAAGGAACTGTTCGAGCGCATCCATATCGGCGATACCGTAACGGGCATCGTGAAGAACGTCACCGATTTCGGCGCGTTCATCGATCTGGGCGGAGCGGACGGACTCCTTCACATCTCAGAGATGAGCTGGGGCCATGTTGAGAACCCGAAGAAGGTTTTCAAGGTTGGCGAAGAAGTCACCGTTCTGATCAAGAACATCAACGGAGAGAAGATTGCTCTTTCCATGAAGTTCCCGGGACAGAATCCGTGGCTGGATGCAGGTACGAAGTACGCGGTCGGAACCATCGTGACCGGACGTGTTGCCCGCATGACAGACTTCGGCGCGTTCATCGAGCTGGAGCCGGGTGTGGATGCACTGCTGCATGTTTCCCAGATTTCCCGTGAGCATGTGAACAAGCCGTCAGATGTTCTCAGGGTCGGACAGGAGATCGAGGCGAAGGTGGTTGACTTCAACCAGCAGGATCACAAGATCTCTCTGAGCATGAAGGCTCTGGAAGATATGGCGCCGAAGCATGACGAGATGGCGACCTCCATCGGGGATATCATTCCCGAGGAAGTAACCGCGGAAGAAGCTCCTGTTGAGGAAGCTGTCGCTGAGGAAGCAGCACCGGTCGAGGAAGCTGTTGCCCAGGAGGCTCCGGCAGAGGAGTAAGCCAGAATATCTGAATGAATGGAAGCTGCCGCATCATTGTGATGCGGCAGCTTTTATGATGTCATGGACGTATGCTGCGATCAGGCCCGGATCCTGCACCATGCCGGGATCATATTCAAACCACCTGACCTTATCTTTGCAGGATCTGGAAAAGACCGCCCTGTCTGACGCGTCACAGCCTTCCGGCAGCGGAAGAAAGACCCCCTCTTTTTTTACATAGCAGTTCTGCGCTTTTGCCTTTTCCCGGTGGGCGGGATCCACGAACGATGCGACACTTTTATGGATCGCCATGTCTTCTTCCGGAAGGTAGTAGTAGTTCCTGAAGTCCGGAAAGAAATGATACAGCGTTCCGGCACAGGGGCGGATGACTACGGCAGCGTTCCTTCCGGAAAAGGTAATGTCACAACAGTTTTCAAAAGAAAAGTGCACGGCAGTGGGAACCGGGAGCGCCAGTTCATAGGCAGCTTCCATCACCAGGCTGCCATCGTCACTTTGAAGTGTCCGGATCCGGACTGCGCCGTCCTGCTGTATGGCAAGGCTGTATCCGAGCAGCCCGGTCATGGCAAGCATTCCGAGCACATCTTCCTCATTATGCAGAAACAGCGCGTCAACCGCCGCTGAAGGGTCAGCCAGCTTCCGGTCCCGGACATCGCGGTAGACATCGATCAGCTGTCCGCCATTGTAGGGATCCTTCCTGCCGATCTGCAGGAATGCTTCCACCGATTTCTGGTTCAGCCTGTCCAGACCAAGCGCTTTTCTGAAAGGACGGATCTCCCGGTAAAGATCAACACTTGCCAGGCGGGACAGAGCATCCTCCAGCCCGTATGACATATACTTTTCTTTCATGTAAGGCAGGTCAAAGCGGTCCCCGTTGAACTCGATGACCGTGTCATAATTCTTCAGAACACCGGCAAACTGTTCCAGCAGAAGGATCTCTTCCGCGCGGGATTCCGCCAGAAGCTGCGTAACGATCCACTCACCCCTTTTCTCTTCTCCGGCAGGGATGCCGTGCGAAGCTGCGCCGGCTGAAGAAACGTTCACCGCCCAGCCGACCATGTACAGGCTGGAGGTGGAAGCGCGAAAGCCGGTGGTTTCGATATCAAAATAGATGACTCTGTCCGGGTCAAGTCCTGCTGCCGTCAGGTATTCCTGCGGGCAGACAGCGTAATGCGTTCTCGTTTTCATGCACGAATCGTATCACGAATCGGCGGATTGCGCAAAAGACCGCACTTGAAGTTGCGAAGGCTTTTTAATATGATGATCACAGGGACAAAAATCTGACAGATCAAACGAAAATATACGGGGAGGAAGGAGAAAAAGGATATGAGGAAACCGGTTCTTGTGATTATGGCAGCGGGCATGGGCAGCCGTTATGGCGGTTTGAAGCAGATTGATCCGGTAGATGAACAAGGACACATTATTATGGATTTCTCGATCTATGACGCGCGCCGCGCCGGATTCGAGGAGGTCATATTTATCATCAAGAAGGAAAATGAGCAGCTTTTCCGTGAGGCGATCGGTGACAGGATCAGCCAGACCATGAAGGTTCATTACGCGTTCCAGGAACTGACGGATCTTCCGGAGGGAGTTGAGGTTCCTGAGGGAAGAAAGAAGCCATGGGGCACGGGGCATGCTGTACTGAGTGCGAGAGACCTGATTCACGGTCCGTTCGCTGTGATCAACGCAGACGATTATTACGGTGTGGAAGCGTTTCAGATCGTCTATGATTTCCTGATGCAGGAGGCCGGTGATGATGCCGTGCAGGAGTATGTCATGGCAGGGTATCTTCTGAAAAACACCCTGACGGAGAATGGCTCCGTCGCGCGCGGTGTCTGTACGACCGATGCTTCCGGCAGCCTCACGTCCATCGTGGAGCGGACAAAGATCGTAAGGCAGGGAGAAGATGCAGCTTACCTGGCAGACGACGGTAAAACATGGATCCCGGTCAGCGGAGACAGCGTGGTTTCGATGAATATGTGGGGATTCCCGCTGTCCTTCCTGACACAGCTCAAAGCCCGGTTCCCCCTGTTCCTGGAGAAGGAGCTGAAAGAGAACCCGGCAGGCTGTGAGTACTTCCTTCCCTTTGTGGTCAATGACCTGATGGAAGAGGGAAAGGCGAAGGTGAAGGTGCTCACCGTGCATGATGTCTGGCATGGCGTCACTTACGCGGAGGATAAGCAGGGAGTCGTCGAAGCCATGCAGGCCTTGAAGGAAGCCGGTGTCTATCCGGGTCTGCAGACAGAGCCGGCTGGAAAACGCTGATTACAACGTATGGAGGTTGACGATTTGAATTCACAGAACAGAAACTCATTTTCCGGAAAAATCGGATTTGTGCTGGCGGCAGCCGGCGCTTCGGTGGGACTTGGGAACATCTGGCGGTTTCCGTATCTTGCCGCGAAGCATGGCGGAGGCGTGTTTCTGCTGGTCTACATTATACTGGCGCTGACGTTCGGCTATAGCATGATCATTGCCGAGACAGCAATCGGACGTTCGACCGGAAAGAGCCCGGTCGGTGCTTTTAAAGTGTATGGGAAAAATGCGTCTGACACGGCAGGCGGCTGGATCAATGCCATTATTCCCATGCTGATTGTCCCGTATTATTCCGTGATCGGCGGGTGGGTCTGCAAGTACCTGTTCGTGTTTCTGTTTACAGACCTGAAAAAGGCTGCGTCAGACACTTTCTTTACGGACTTCATTACAAACGGTCCGGAAACCGTATTGTGGTTCATCGTCTTCGCGGCGATGGCCCTTGGGATCATATTTATGGGTGTCCAGAAAGGAATCGAGCGGGTGTCGCGGATCATGATGCCGCTCCTGGTTGTTCTGGCAGCGTTTATCTGCGTCTATTCCATCTCCAGACCGGGGGCTCTGGCAGGCGTGCGCTATTTTCTGATACCTGATTTCAGGCATTTTACCTGGAAGACAGTGACTTCCGCGATGGGGCAGATGTTCTATTCTCTGTCGATTGCCATGGGAATCCTGATCACATTTGGTTCCTATATGAAGAAGGACGTGTCGATCGAGGAGTCAACCAGACAGGTCGAGCTGTTTGACACAGGAATCGCCGTTATGGCTGCGCTGATGATCATTCCGGCAGTCTTTGCGTTCTCCGGAGGGGATGCCAAAGCACTGAACAAAGGGCCTTCCCTGATGTTTGTCACGATGCCGAAGATCTTCGAGGGCATGGGGGCCGGAAGACTGATCGGCGTCCTGTTCTTCCTGCTGGTTCTGTTTGCAGCCCTCACCAGCGCCATTGCGCTGACAGAGAGCGTGGTTGCCACATTCTCGGACGAATTCGGCTGGAGCCGGAGCAAGGGTACGATTGTGACAGGCGTGATCATGATCGGGCTGGGACTGCTTTCCTGTCTGGGGTACGGACCGCTGGCAGGTGTCACAATCATCGGGATGCCGTTCCTGGATTTCTTTGACTTCCTGACCAATTCGGTCATGATGCCGATTGCGGCGTGCGCGATCTGCCTGTATGTGACCAGACGGATGGGGCTGGATCAGGTGGAGAAAGAGGTGACGCTCGGCGGAGCGCGCTTTGGCAGAAGAGCTGTCTTTCGTTTTATGATCCGCTGGCTGTGTCCGATTTTTGCCGTGATTATCCTGGTCAGCTCTGTGGCAGAGGCGTTTGGGTGGATTCGTTACTGACAAAGCATGCGGACGTTTAAAGAAGATTCAAGAAAACAGTGGCATTCATGTCAAAAAACGCTTATAATAAAGTGCGTTCAAGGATACCAGATCGCGTATCCGTCAGGAAGCATGGAATACCCGGATCAGCCGGGAGCACCCACTACCAATGCCGTTCCATGGAACGGGGAAAGGAATCTATTATGAATGTATTTGCTGACGCTATTGAGAAAGTAGTTGCCCGTGAAGTCCTCGACTCCCGCGGAAATCCCACTGTTGAGTGCGAGATTTATACGCAGTCTGGTGCGTTCGGACGCGCGATCGTTCCGTCCGGAGCTTCCACCGGTGAGAGAGAAGCGGTTGAGCTTCGTGATGGCGACAAGAAGCGCTACGGCGGCAAGGGCGTCCTGAAGGCAGTTGCCAATGTCAACGAGAAGATCGCTCCGAAGATTGTCGGAATGAATGTCTTCGATCAGTCCAAGATCGACAAGGTCATGATCGAGCTTGACGGAACCGAGTTCAAGAAGGTGCTCGGCGCCAACGCAACCCTGTCCGTATCTCTGGCTGTTGCCCGCGCGGCGGCGGATTCCTGCGGCCTTCCGCTGTACAAGTATCTCGGCGGCCCGAACGCCAAGGTTCTTCCGACTCCGATGATGAATGTTCTGAACGGCGGCAAGCATGCGGACGGTTCTGTTGACATGCAGGAGTTCATGATCATGCCGATCGGCGCGAAGACGGAAGCTGAGGCGGTCCGTATGGGCGCTGAGACCTTCCATGCGCTGAAGAAAGTCTGCGCAGCCCGCGGCTATGCGACCAGCGTAGGCGATGAGGGCGGCTATGCTCCTTCCTGCAAGCACGGCAACGAGGAGCCGCTTGAGATGATCGTCGAAGCCATGAAGGCTGCCGGTTATGAGCCGGGCGTTGACATGGGTATCGCGATGGATCCGGCTTCTTCCGAGTTCTATAACGCTGAGAAGGGCGTCTATGATCTGGCCCGCTCCGGCGAAGGCGAGAAGACCTCCGACGAGATGATTGATCTCTATGCCGGCTGGGTTGAGAAGTATCCGATCATCTCCATCGAAGACGGTCTGTCTGAGAATGACTGGGATGGCTGGAAGAAGCTGACCGAGCGCCTCGGCGACAAGATCCAGCTGGTCGGCGACGATCTGTTCGTCACCAACACCACCTTCATCCGCAAGGGAATCGAGCTTGGCGTCGGCAACGCTGTTCTGATCAAGCTGAACCAGATCGGTACCCTGACCGAGACCTTCGACGCCATCGAGATGGCGAAGGAGCACAACTACACCGCGGTTGTCTCTCATCGTTCCGGCGAGTCCGAGGACTCCACGATCGCTGACCTTGTCGTCGCGACCAACGCAGGACAGATCAAGACCGGTTCTCTGAGCCGTACCGATCGTATCGCGAAGTACAACCAGCTGATCCGTATCGAGGAAGAGCTTGGTGATGTCGCTGAATATCGCGGAAAAGAGAGCTTCTACAACGTAAAGCTCTGATCCGTCTGACGGACCACTTCCATCTGTAGTGATCCTGTAATCATGAGAATCACCCCGGGATCGTTCCTTGTGTTCGGTCCCGGGTTTTTTTCAGCTCAGTGGGGGAGATTCCCGCCTCTATAGGTAGTGAGTAACGATTCTGTCTCAGTGGCGGGTGTCAATCCCCCACTGAGAGAAAGCCTCCGGCGGATCGCAGCCGCGCTCAGAGGAAGGTGCTTCGCACCGAGCGCGGCGCGGCAAGAACGCCGTTGGCGTTCTTGAACATCACCAGTAGGATTGCCGGAGTGATCACCAGAATGGTGCGGTTTTTCCATGGTTTGGTTTTTCACGGAGGATCTGGGTATGAAATACCTGTTGAATGCACAGCAGATGAAAGCCTGTGATGAGGCAACGATAGAAAAGTTCAAAGTGCCGTCTCTGGTTCTGATGGAACGGGCAGCGCTGGCCGTGCGGGACGTGGTGCTCGAGCGGTATCCGGAAGCGCGCCGGATCCTGGTGCTGTGCGGCAGCGGGAACAACGGCGGCGACGGATATGCCGCGGCAAGACTTTTAAACCTTGCAGGAAGAACGGCAGAGGTTCTGTTTGTCGGAAAGCATGACAGCAGGACGCAGCAGACTGTCCTGCAGGCTGAGATTTTCCTCAGATACGGCGGCAGGGAACTGCCGGATGATGCTTCCTTCAAAGGGTATGACCTGATTCTGGACGCATTGTTCGGGATTGGCCTGAAGCGGGAAGTAATCGGCCGCTTCGCGGACGTGATCGGCGCGGTGAACCGGGTGGATACGCCCGTGATCGCCATTGACATCCCGTCGGGTGTCAGCGCGGATACAGGGCAGATCATGGGCTGTGCGGTCCGGGCGGATCTGACCGTGACGATGCAGTACGCAAAGCTCGGACAGATGCTGTATCCGGGTGCCGCCCTGTGCGGTGAGCTTCTGGTCCGGGACGTCGGGATCACCGATGAGCGTGTGGAGTGGGAGAATGAGCCGGTGTACGCGCTCGATCAGGATGACCTGAAGGATTTGCTTCCCGCCAGGCGTCCCGACGCGAATAAGGGTACCTGTGGGAGACTGCTTCTGATCGCCGGCGCGAAGGACATGGCAGGGGCTGCATGCCTTGCTGCCGGGGCAGCGCTTCGGAGTGGCTGCGGACTTGTGAAGATCCTGTCTGATGAGGCAAACCGTGTCATTCTGCAGACCGCTCTTCCGGAAGCACTCTTCGCGGCGTGGCCTGCGGACGGGAATATTGCCGCTCACCTGGAGTGGGCTGACGCGGTGGCGATCGGCCCGGGACTTGGCATGAGTGATCTGAGCCGTTCGATCCTTGCCGCTGTGCTGTCCGGATGGGCCGGACCGCTGGTGATTGACGCAGACGCACTGAATCTCATCGCGAAGGACCGCTCGCTGATCAAAGAACTTCCCCTTTCCGCCGTGATCACGCCTCACCCGGGTGAAATGAGCCGGCTGAGTGCATTGTTCGAGGAGGAAGCATGGAGCGTACAGGAGGCTGCGGCATTTCCTGTACAGGCTGCAGTGCGCTGCAGTGAGGCGCTTGGCTGCATTACGGTCCTGAAGGGCGCCAGGACAGTCATCGCGGATTCCCTTCAGATCTGGCTGAATCTCTACGGGAATGACGGGATGGCCTGCGGCGGATCCGGAGATGTACTGACAGGCATCATCGGAAGCCTTCTGGCACAGGGAACAGACGCAGCCGACGCGGCGAAGGCAGGTGTACTCCTTCATGCACTGGCCGGAGATAAAGCAGCTTCTCTCCTTGGCCGGCGCGGCATGAAAGCAGGCGACCTGATCGGAAATCTGCCATCGGTTTATTGTCCGGAATTGTAAGACGGTTATTCTCCGAAAGAGCAGAATGGATTATAATGATGTAAGGGTCAGAAGCCCTGAATCCGAGGCAAGCCAGCAACGCGAAGCTAGTCCTTTAGGGCTTGCCGGAGGATGCAAGGGGGTGCTGACCCGTAAACCGGCGATCTTCAGAAGGAGCGAAGACTATGACAGTACGGGAAAACTGGGACGAACTGTTCACAAAGCGTATGTCACGCTGTTACGACGAGATGAAATGGCTCTATGGGGAACTGTACCATGGAGACGAGGAAGCTTTTGAGTATTTCCTGTCGATGCTGTACAGGAATTATTCCCAGCGCAGCGAAGCCCTCAAGGCCCTGGACGAATCCAGGGAGGCACTTCCGGCCTGGTATAAAGACGGCAGCCTGGTCGGCATGCTGATGTATACGCAGTGTTTCGCAAAGAACCTGAAAGGGATTGAGAAACATCTGGATTATATTCAGGAGTGCGGTGTGAACTATCTGCATCTGATGCCGCTCCTGCAAAGTCCTGAAGGACGCAGCGACGGCGGCTATGCCGTATCTGATTTCAGAAGCGTGGAACCTTCCATCGGCACGATGGAAGACCTGGAAAACCTGGCGGCAGCATGCCATGGAAGAGGCATGAGTCTGTGCCTGGACTTTGTCATGAACCACACCAGCGAAGACCATGAATGGGCCAGGAAGGCACGCGGAGGAGACAAGGAATACCAGGACAGGTATTATTTCTTTGACAACTGGACAATCCCGAATGAATTTGAGAAGACGGTTCCGCAGGTCTTCCCCACAACGGCTCCGGGGAATTTCTCCTGGTGCCCGGAGGTGGAGAAGGTCGTGATGACGACCTTCTATCCGTATCAGTGGGATCTGAATTACTGGAATCCGATGGTCTTCAACGATATGACGGACAACATGCTGTACCTGTGCAACAGGGGTGTGGATGTCATCCGCCTTGACGCAGTGCCTTACATCTGGAAGCAGCTCGGCACACCCTGCCGCAATCTGATGCAGGTTCACACGCTGGTCCGGATCATGCGGATGGCCTGTGAGGTGGTATGTCCCGGGACACTTCTTCTGGGTGAGGTTGTGATGGAGCCTTCGAAGGTTGTCCCGTACTTCGGGTCCGTGGAGAAGCCGGAGTGCCAGATTCTGTACAATGTCACCACGATGGCGACGACCTGGCATACTGTCGCAACGAAGGACGTGCGCCTGCTCAGGCATCAGCTTGGCACAGTGTTTGCCCTGCCGAAGGAATATACCTTCCTGAACTACCTGCGCTGTCACGATGACATCGGCTGGGGCCTGGATTACGGGTTCCTGTCTCAGTTCGGGATCGATGAGGTCGCGCATAAAAAGTTCCTGAATGATTACTTCCGGGGCCTTCTGTTTGACTCGGATTCCAGAGGAGAACTCTACAATGACGATCCCAGGCTCGGGGATGCCAGACTGTGCGGAACGACAGCGAGCCTGTGCGGCATAGAGGCTGCCCTGTATGAGAAGAACGGGGAGAAGCTGGAGAAAGCACTCAGGCTCGACATTATGCTGCATGCATTTCTCTTTACCCAGAGCGGGATTCCGGTCCTGTATTCGGGAGATGAAATCGCGCAGGAGAATGACTACGGATACCATCAGGATCCTCTGAAAGAAGCAGATTCCCGCTACCTCCACCGGGGCAGCATGGACTGGAAGAAGGCAAGGAAGCGGAGCGGCAAAAAGTCAGTTGAAGGCAGACTGTTCCGCGCGCTGAAGACGCTTGAATCGCTGCGCCTGGCGCATCCGGTGTTCCGTGACGAAGCGGATGTGTGGATCGTGGAGACCTGGAACGAGCATGTCCTCGGAATCGGGCGGTACCACGAGAAGGAGAAACTGATCGCTCTGTTTAACTTCAGCGACTATGATGAGACAGCGTGGGTCAATGAACAGGAGGATTACACGGACCTGATCACCGGAGAGGACAGGCCTGCCAAAGCGGTGGGAATTCCGTCGCATTCCTTCGCGTGGCTTCTGACCCGGTTTCCGGAAGAAGCGTCCGAATGACGGCTGACTGACAGACAGGCTGAGACAAGGACGGCTCAGGCTGAAGAAAATGGAACAGGCGCGGCAGATACGGATCAGGCATCAGGAAGGCAGTTATATGAATATACGGGAGCATGCGCAGGAACTGGAATACAAGGTATTAAGCAAGTCAGCGTCGCACTCGGCTGAAAGCCTGGGCAGGGACCGGCCTGAGACAGAAGATGAGATCAGGACGGTCTATCAGAGAGACAGGGACCGCATCATTCACAGCAAGTCATTCCGGCGGCTGAAACAGAAAACACAGGTTTTTATCGCGCCGGTCAGTGACCATTACCGGACCCGCCTGACCCATACACTGGAGGTCTCACAGCTTTCCCGCACGGTGTCGAAGGCGCTTCTGCTCAATGATGACCTGACAGAGGCCATCGCGCTGGGCCATGATCTGGGCCATACGCCTTTCGGCCATGCAGGAGAGCGGGTGCTGAATCAGATCTGTCCGCTGGGCTTTCGCCATTATGAACAGAGTGTGCGGGTGGTTGAGCGGCTGGAGCGGGATGGAAAGGGCCTGAATCTGACAAAGGAAGTGCGGGACGGGATTCTGAATCACCAGTGGGAACTGCGTCCCTTCACCCTGGAAGGGCAGATCGTCCGGTACTGTGACAAGATTGCCTACATCAACCATGACATCGATGACGCGGAGCGCGCGGGACTGATGAAGGAATCGGATATCCCGGAGGACATCCGCAGCGGACTGGGCGCTTCCCCGAAGGAGCGTCTGGACACCATGATGCATGACATCATCTACAACAGCATGGACTGTGAGAGAATCCGCATGTCGGAGAAGATCGAATCCCTCATGATGTCACTGCGCAGGTATATGTTTGAGAATCTGTACACGAACAGTGCCGCGAAGAAAGAGGAGAAGCGGGTTCCGTTCCTGCTGACCAGTCTGTACAGACATTATGAACACAATCCCGGACAGATGCCGGCCGAGTATACCCGGCTGATGGAAGAGGGAGAGCCGGAGGCCAGAGTCATCTGCGATTATATCTCCGGCATGACGGACATCTACGCGGTGGAGAAGTTCCAGGAAATCTTCATACCGCAGCGCTGGCCGGGAGAGTAAGAAGAGGAAACGGAGGCTTGCATGTACTACTCTGATGATATTCTGGATCAGGTTCGTTCTGCCAATGACATTGTGGACGTGATCGGCCAGGATGTGAAGCTGAAACGTGCCGGGAGCAGCTATGTCGGCCTGTGTCCGTTTCACAATGAGAAGACGCCTTCCTTTTCCGTCTCCAGACAGAAGCAGATGTATTACTGCTTCGGCTGCCACCGGGGCGGCAATGTCATCACCTATATCGAAGAATACAACAACATGGGATTTTTGGAGGCCGTACAGTATCTGGCAGAGCGCGCGGGAATCACGCTCCCCCAGAGCAGCATATCTCCGGAAGAGAAGAAGAGCATGAGCGAGCGGACACAGCTGCTGGAGGTGAACCGGCTTGCCGGCACCTATTATTATTACAGCCTTCGGTCTGCAGCGGGAAAGAGCGGCATGGAGTATCTGCGCTCCCGCGGCCTGACCGATGAAACCATGAAAGCATTTGCTCTGGGATATGCGCCGAAGACGCCGTCGGACGGTCTCTACCGCTATATGAAGTCAAAGGGGGTCAGTGACGACCTGCTTCGCCGCAGCGGCCTCATGAACGTGGACTTAAAGCGCGGCACCATGTATGACAAGTTCTGGAACAGAGTCATATTCCCGATTCTCGACACCTCGAATAAGATCATCGGTTTTGGCGGAAGGGTTATGGGAGACGCGAAGCCGAAGTACCTGAATTCTCCCGAGACAAAGATCTTTGACAAGAGCCGCAATCTGTATGCGCTGAACCTTGCCAGGAGGACCCGAGAGGATTACCTGATCCTGTGCGAGGGATATATGGACGTGATCTCCATGCATCAGGCAGGGTTTACGAACGCGGTCGCGTCTCTGGGAACATCCCTGACGCCGGGACACTGCGCGCTGCTGGCTCGCTACACGAAGAAGGTAGTGCTGAGCTATGATTCCGACAGTGCCGGCGTTGCTGCCGCCATGCGGGCGATCCCGATGCTCAGGCGCGCGCAGATCACGCCGAGGATTCTGCGGCTGGATCCGTACAAGGATCCGGACGAGATGATTCAGGCGCTCGGGCATGACGCTGTAAAGGAACGGCTGGAGAAAGCGCAGAATGCGCTGATGTTTGAGATCGAGATCACGAAGCGTGATTATGATCTGAGTGACCCGGAAGCGAAGACGAGGTTCTTTGAATCTGTGGCTGCACGGATCGCCGCGCTTGAGACGGAGATGGAACGTCAGAATTATATAGACGCGGTCTGCAGGGAATACCTGGTAGACAGAAAACAGCTGCAGGAGCTGGTCACCCGGAGACTGGTGGCAGGTCCTGCCTCCCATTCAGGAGATGCGTATGAATCCGGCCATGGGGCAACTTCCGGGGAGGAGGAACCTTCTCTGGATCCGGCGTATGACCCGGCCGCGCTCTACGGATATGACGAAGGCGGATTCTATGAGGACGAGGCAACCGGCGAGATGTACCAGGCACCGCCTTCCGCCTCCAGGAAAAACCGTGCCGCGACCGTCAGGGAACAGGGAGATGACATCTCCAGAAAACTTTTGCTGAATTATATCTGCCGCTATCCGTCTGTTTTCGAGACCGTGAAGAAATACGTTCAGCCGGCAGACTTCGGGGGCGGTCTTCTGACAAGGGCGGCGGAAGAGATCTATGCACAGATGGAGCGCTTCGGCAGGGTAGAGGAAGCTTCCGTGCTGAGTCATTTTACCGAGACGCAGGACCAGGCGCAGATCGCGGGAATCTTCCATACCCTGGACCAGGCAGCGTCGGGCAAGGACAGAGAGAAGGCGGTCAGGGAGACGCTCCTGAAGGTGTTTACGGCTTCTGACGCCGGCTCCAGGACAGACCTGCAGCAGATGATTCAGAGAAAGAAGCTGGAAACAGAGCTTCGTTCTGTGAAGCTGAATCTGTAGTTTCCGCGCTGCAGCTCACGGCCCCGTCGCTCAGCCGCCGGCGAAGAGCCCCCACCGGGCACCATGAGCAGGAGCGTCGACGGGAATTGTAACGTTTCTGCAGAAAGAAAGGATCCGGAATATGGTTCTGTCAAAACGGCTTTGGAGTGTTTCATCACTGGTGACAGAAGGCAGCCGGCTTGCCGATATCGGGACGGACCATGGATATGTTCCTGTCTTTCTGGTGGAAGAGGGGCGCATTCCGTCCGCGATCGCGATGGACGTGAATCCGGGACCGCTGGAGCGTGCCAGGGAGCACATCAGGCAGCATGCGCTTCAGGACAGGATTGAGACACGCCTGTCTGACGGGCTGGATGCACTTGGAAAGGACGAGGCAGACACCGTTCTGATCGCGGGGATGGGCGGCGCTTTGTGTGTGCGGATTCTGGAGGCAAGACCGGCCCTGCACAGCGAGGTGAAGGAACTGGTGCTGCAGCCGCAGTCGGAGATCTTTGCCGTGCGCAGGTATCTGGAAGGCGCCGGCTGGCAGATCGTTCAGGAAAAAATGGTGCTGGAGGACGGGAAGTATTACCAGATGATGCGGTGTATTCCCGGGAAGATGAACCTGACAGCCCTCGAGGAGAAGTATGGCCCCTGCCTGATGAAGGAGGGGGCTGAGGAATGGATTGGCTATCTCAGGTGGAGACGGCAGATCCTGGAAAGAACCCTGGCAGGTCTTGCCCACGCGCAGGGAGAGCGCGGGGAGAGAAGACGCCGGGAGGCCAGGCAGGAGGAAGAGGAGCTGGATGCTCTTTTAGGCAGAATGGGAAGGACAGCAGAATGACACTGAAAGAACTGACAGTCGGGCAGAGTGCCCGGATCGACCAGGTCGGGGGCGGAGGGGCGCTCCGGCAGCATTTTCTGGATATGGGCGTGATTCCCGGCGCGGAGGTCACGCTGATCAAGCTCGCCCCGATGGGCGATCCGATGGAGATCCGGATCCATGGATATGAGTTGACGCTTCGCCTGGCGGATGCGCAGCAGATCGAGGTGACAAGGATTGAGAAGACGGAGGAATCCGTAACGGCCGGGAAGTCGAAAAAGATTCCACACCCGCATATCGGTGAGCCCGGCATCCATCATGTGGACGGAGGAGAAGCACTGCCTGACAGCCACGTGCTGACCTTTGCGCTTGTGGGAAACCAGAACAGCGGCAAGACAACGCTGTTCAACCAGCTGACCGGCTCCAACCAGCATGTGGGAAACTTCCCGGGTGTCACGGTAGACAGGAAGGACGGAGCGATCCGCGGTCATTCGAATACGAGGATCACGGACCTGCCCGGCATCTATTCCATGTCTCCTTATTCCAGTGAAGAGATCGTGTCCAGAAACTTTGTCCTGCAGGGCAGGCCGGACGCGGTGATCAACATTGTGGACGCAACCAACATCAAGAGAAACCTGTATCTGACGATGCAGCTTCTGGAGATGGATGTGCCGGTGGTTGTTGCCCTGAATATGATGGACGAGATGAGAGAGAACGGCGGCTCGGTTGACATCAATGCGATGGAGACACTGATCCAGACGCCGGTCGTTCCCATCTCCGCCGCGAAGAATGAAGGTGTAGATGAGCTGGTAGACCATGCGATCCACATCGCGAAATACCGTGAGAAACCGGGAAGGCAGGATTTCTGCCTGCCGGACGAAAACGGAGGCGCCGTTCACCGCAGCCTGCATGCGGTGGAGAGCCTGATCGAAGATCACGCCCTGAGATGCTCCCTGCCGCTCCGGTTTGCGGCGACGAAGGCCATAGAAGGGGATCCTATGATTCTCAGCCAGCTGGAGCTGGATCAGAATGAGATGGAAACGCTGGAACATATCACGGTGCAGATGGAGAAGGAACGCGGTCTGGACCGGAGCGCGGCGATCGCGGATATGCGTTTTTCCTTCATCGACAAGATCTGCGATGAATGTGTGAATCCGCCCAGGGAAAGCAGGGAACGGATCCGCTCTGAGAAGATTGACCGGATCCTGACCGGAAAGTGGACTGCCATCCCATTCTTTATCCTGATTATGGGAGCTGTATTTTTCCTGACTTTCAACGTCATCGGCGCATGGCTGCAGGGACTGATCGAGATTGGGGTTGAAGTCGTGACGAAGAATGTCGACGCTGCCCTGACCGCGGGGAATGCCAACCCGGTGCTCCACAGCCTGATCATCAAGGGGATCTTCGAAGGGGTGGGCAGTGTGCTGAGCTTCCTCCCGATTGTCGTGGTGATGTTTTTCTTTCTGTCTTTGCTGGAGGACAGCGGATACATCGCCCGGGTCGCGTTTTTCATGGATAAGATCCTGAGAAAGCTGGGCCTGTCGGGCAGAAGTATTGTTCCGCTTCTGATCGGTTTCGGCTGTTCGGTACCCGCGGTGATGGCAACCCGGACACTGCCCAGTGACAGAGACAGGAAGATGACCATACTCCTGACACCGTTCATGAGCTGTACGGCCAAGCTTCCGATCTATGGGTTTTTCGCGAACGCATTTTTCCCTGCTTACGCAGGACTGATCATGATTGGACTGTATGTGCTTGGCATTCTGTTCGGCATCCTGTTCGCTGTCGTATCCAAAGCATTGATCTTCAAGGGAGAGGCAGTGCCATTCGTGATGGAGCTTCCCAACTACAGACTTCCCTCTGTGCGCACCACCCTGCAGCTGATGTGGGAGAAGGCGAAGGATTTCCTGCAGAGAGCCTTTACCGTCATACTGATCGCGACGGTGGTTGTCTGGTTCCTGCAGAGCTTTGATATGACGCTGACACTGGTGGAGAATTCCTCTGACAGCATCATGGCGGCCTTGTCAGGACTTCTGGTGCCTGTGATGAAACCGCTGGGACTCGGGGACTGGCGGATTGTGACTTCCCTGATCTCCGGATTCATGGCAAAGGAAAGTGTTGTCGCGACTTTGCAGGTGATGTTCGGGAGCGAGGGCGGCGTGACGGCAGCGATCAGCGCTACGGCAGCAGGCGCTCTGCTGATCTTCTGCCTTCTTTACACGCCTTGCGTCGCCGCGGTGGCGTCCATCAAAAGAGAGATGGGAGCACGTTGGGCTTTCTGTGTCGTTCTGGTACAATGTCTGATCGCATGGGTCGCTGCATTCGGATTTCAGCTGCTCATGATGGTTTTTTGAAACAGGAAAGGATTTCGCGCTGAGCGCAGCACGGCGCAGGCGCCGTTATACTTTGGCATGTCAGGACTGCCTGACGGAAATGGAGACAGAATGAATCTGCTGGACGTTTTTCTGATTATCATTCTTGCCGTTGTACTGGGCACTGCTGTCTGGGTTTATATCTCCAGCCAGAGGAAGGGGAACGGCTGCGGATGCGGCTGCGCAGGCTGCAACAGGAAAAGCTGCGATCCGGCAGGAGACAGAAAGAGGAGCGAGAGATGAATGTTTTGTGCATAGGACTGGCTGTCATGGATATCACTGCAAGGCCCGTCAGTCAGAAGGATGAATGGCAGGAAAAGCAGAGCATCGAAGAAATCGGAATCCAGCTGGGAGGCGACGCGGTCAATCAGGGCGTCTATCTGCAGATGCTTGGGATGGACTGTGGACTGGCGATCTGTGTCGGCGCGGACTCAACCGGCGAAATGCTCAAGTCAGCGCTGCAGCAGAAGGGGGTTGACACCTCCCTGGTCTGTGTCAGGAAAGACGGCAGAACCGGAACCTCCATGATCCTCGTCGACGGCAAGGGGGAGAGAAGGATCTTCTCGGCAAGCGGCGTGGAGCGGGAAATCAGGATGGAAGACCTGCCGGACCCGGTGCCGGAGGGAGTGAAGGCGATCACGCTTGCGAGTCTGTATGGCCTGGACTATCTGGAGCGGGACGGGCTGGAGGATTATCTGGCACGCGCGAGACAAAGAGGGATCCCGGTATTCGCGGATACCGTCTATGACAGATACCAGCTGGGGCTGGACGGAATCCGCCACCTGCTTCCACAGATCGATTATTTCCTTCCCAGCTTTTATGAGGCCCGCGCCCTTGTCGGTACTGACACACCGGAGCAGACGGCGGCGGCCTTCAGGCAGCATGGGGTAAAGCATGTCCTGATCAAATGCGGGGCGGACGGAATCTATATGGACACGCCGTCCTTCACCGGCTGGGTTCCTTCGATGAAAGTGGATCCTCTGGACACGACAGGGGCAGGAGACTGCTTTGCCGCCTCCTTCATCACAGGCATCGTGAAGGGATTCTCCGCGCAGAAGGCCTGCGCGCTCGCATGCTGCGCTGCCTCTTACAGCACCCTGTACCTGGGCGCTTCCACAGCGCCGCTGTCCTGGGAGAAGGTTCTTTCGCTTGCGGGAGAGGATGGCAGATTATAATCCGGCAGAGTGATTGAGAAAGAGAGAAGAAATATGAGAATCATGAAAGTTTCTGCTGCTGTGCTGGCTGCCGTATTTACGCTGTCGGCTTTTCCGGCCGTGGCGCCTGCAGAAAGTGTTTCAGAAGAAACAGAGTTCCTGACCGGTGTAGAAGGAGCAAAAGACGGGACCAAAGAAAGTGAATTGTCGTCCGTCAGTGAAGAAACGTTCCCCTGCTATTATGATGATGTGGACGTTTCCTTTGATCTTCCCGTGTATTTTGTAAACGGTGTGACAGACCTTCCTTTCATGAATCTGTATGACTGGACAGACGTGATGACAACGGTCTATCAGGAAGAAGGATATGAGGATTACGAACTGTCGATCGAAGCAGACGGGCATGTCGTCATGCTTACCAGGGAAAATGACTATTCCATGCTGGTCGACTTCAGGGAAAAGACCATCTCCTTCGAGGATTATGATGCCTTTACGCATATTCCGGGAGAGAACGCGCTTCTGGATATGGTTACCTCTGACTTCGTCGATGAAGACGGCAATCCGGTTCTGTTTGACCGGATCGACAGGGGATCCTTTGACCGCTACGGAAGGGAAATCGAGCTGGATCTTTCTGCCTATGATATTCCGCTGTACTGGTCCGAAGAGGACGCATTATATCTGGTTCCCCTGCAGACACTTGGGGATTTTCTTCTGTCACAGCCCCACAGCATTAACGTTTTCTTTAATGAGGAGGCCCTGTTCCTGACATACGGAAACTCTTTTGGCACCAAAGACGAGGGGCTGACAGATCTTGGAGAATTATACTATTCTGTCCCGGCCAAAGAACTGAGTGAAGCGCTTGCATGGTACAGCTACTGTGAACTGTGCCTTGCGATGGATCAGTTCTACGGACTGAAGGAGATTCATGATATTGCCAGCTTTGACCAGATCTTCCGGGAGACGGCATACAGAGAAGATCTTTGCAGCACGAATCCGGATATCAAGGACGGCGCGCTGTATGATTTTATCAATTATTACCTGGATGACCTGCATTCCGGTTTCAATACAGAGTCCTGCCGGACCCAGGAGATCGCGTCGATCGGGGGAGAAGGCCTTTCTTCCCAGCAGGACAGCGTGACCGGAGCGATCTATTCTGACGCCAGGGCCGCGGCGGATCATGAGATTTTGTCTTATGAAGAGGTGGGGAATACCGCCTATATCACATTTGACAACTTCGAAATGACAAAGTATAACGGCGCGGAATATTATGAAGATCTGGAAATAGATGAGGATCCCGCATCCGAGGAACTGGATACGGTTTCGCTGATCCTGTACGCGCATGAGCAGATTACGAGAAAGGACAGTCCCATAGAGAATGTCGTGATTGACCTGAGCCTGAACGGCGGCGGGGCCATTGATGCCGCGGCCTTTGTCTGCGCGTGGTATCTGGGAGAAGCTTCTTTCAGTATACGCAGCTCCATGACCGGTGCGGTTTCCACCGGGAAGTACAGAGTGGATACGAATCTGGACGGCGTGTTTGACGAAGCGGATACCGTGTCAGACCGGAATCTGTACTGCCTGATCGGGCCTTACAGTTTCTCCTGCGGAAACCTGGTTCCGAATGTATTCCGGTCTTCCGGCCGGGTGACGCTTCTGGGCGGAACATCAGGAGGCGGGAGCTGCTCGGTGCTTCCGATGTCGACAGCTTATGGCACATCCTTCAATATTTCCTCTCCCAAACGGATGTCCTACCTGAAAAACGGATCCTATTATGACATTGATACCGGTATCGAGCCGGACTGCTATATCGTGAAGCCGAAGAACTATTATGACAGAGAAGCGCTGACAGACTATATCAATCAGCTGTTCTGATACATGCCTGCCGGCAGGAGGAGGGATCGTGTCTGAAGCATCAAAACAATTCTGGAAGCCCGGCAACATGCTGTATCCGGTGCCGGCAGTGATGGTCAGCTGCGCGAGAGACGGTGAAAAGCCGAATATCATCACTGTGGCATGGTCGGGGACTGTGTGTTCCGATCCGGCCATGGTCTCTGTCTCGGTCAGGCCTGAGCGGTATTCTCATGGAATCATCGAAGAGAGCGGTGAATTTGTGATCAATCTTGTCACGGAGAAGCTGACAAAGGCCTGCGACTGGTGCGGGGTCAGGTCCGGGCGGGAATATGACAAGTTCCGCGAGATGAAGCTTACGCCATACCGGTCGGATCTGATGCATGCGCCGGCGATTGAGGAGAGTCCTGTCAATATCTGGTGCAGGGTGGAAAAGACAGAGCGCCTCGGGTCGCACGACCTGTTTCTCGCGAAAGTGGCCGGTGTGACGGTCGATGAGCGGTATATGGACGAGAAGGGACGTTTCGCGCTGGAAAGAACAGGGCTGATCGCCTATTCCCACGGAGCATATTACGCGCTCGGAAAACAGATCGGCAGATTCGGCTATTCGGTAAAGAAAAAAACCTGACGGGACAATGCCGGCAGGAAGTGGTTATAAAAACGAAAGGAATCATGGTATGCCAAAGATTACATTTTTAGGAGCAGGCTCGACTGTGTTTGCCAAGAACGTTCTTGGTGACTGTATGATGACGCCGGTACTGGAGGCGAGTGAGATCGCGCTTTATGATATCGATCCGGTCAGGCTGAATGAATCGGAAGCCATGCTGCAGGCGATCAACCGCAACAACGGGTCAAAAGCCTGCATCAGTAAGTATCTGGGCGTGTCGGAGCGAAAGGACGCGCTGCGCGGGGCAGACTATGTGGTCAATGCCATCCAGGTAGGAGGTTACGATCCCTGCACGATCACAGATTTTGAGATTCCGAAAAAATACAGTCTGAAGCAGACGATCGCGGATACTCTGGGTGTCGGCGGCGTATTCCGTGCGCTGCGGACGGTTCCGGTGATGCTGGACTTTGCCCGGGACATGGAGGAGGTCTGCCCGGAAGCTTGGCTGCTGAACTATACGAATCCCATGGCGATGCTGACCGGCGCGATGCTCCGTATGACGAAAGTAAAAACGGTAGGACTGTGCCACAGTGTCCAGGTCTGCGCGCCGACGCTGCTGAATGAGCTTTGCATGGGATATGATGATCATGTAAAGGAGAAGATCGCGGGAATCAACCATCAGGCATGGCTTCTGGAATGTACCAGGGACGGTGTCGACCTGTATCCGGAGATTAAGAGAAGGGCGCGTCTGTACAATGCAGGAAAGCTGGATATTGGTACCTACGAAGAGCGCAGGCAGATGCTGACCAACGGGGAGCCGCTCCCGGGGCAGTGGGAGGAGCGCATGCGGGAGGAATATGACCTCTACCAGAAGACCGGCCGGCACGGGGATATGGTGCGCCTGGAGCTGATGCTGCGGTTCGGCTATTATATTACCGAGTCCAGCGAGCACAATGCCGAGTATACCCCCTACTTCATCAAGAACAGCCACCCGGAGCTGATCGAAGACTTCAACATACCGCTTGATGAGTACCCGCGCAGGTGCATCCGCCAGATCGAGGACTGGAAGGAAAGAGGGCATGAGCTGACAAAGAATCCTACCCTGCAGCATGAGCGTTCCAGAGAGTATGCGAGCTATATCATGGAGGCGATGGAGACGAACCAGCCGGTCAGGATCGGAGGAAATGTCCTGAATGATGGGCTGATCACGAATCTCCCGCGCAATGCCATCGTCGAGGTTCCGTGCCTGGTGGACCGGAACGGTGTCCAGCCCACCGTGATCGGGGATCTTCCGGAGCAGTGCGCCGCGCTCAACCGGACGAATATCAACGTCCAGCTGATGACGATCGAAGCGGCCAGAACGCGCAGAAAGGATGCCGTATACCAGGCAGTTATGCTGGATCCGCATGCCTCCGCCGAGCTGACGATCGATGAGATTGTATCGATGTGCGACGAGCTGTTCGAAGCGCACAAAGACTGGCTGCCAGTCTATGAATGATAAGTGATGAAAGGAGTCGCGAAATGGCTTTTGAGAGAGTCTCACCGGAATCAGTCGGTATCCGGTCGGAAGATATCCGTTCATTTTTGAAGGAATCCTACAAGGCGGGGATCCAGCTGCACAGCTTTATGCTGATCCGCCACGGAAAGGTCGCGGCAGAAGGGTGGTATCATCCATATACCCCTGACGCAAGGCATATCATCTATTCCTTCTCCAAAACGTTCACGCAGACTGCCATCGGGTTCGCCGTGCAGGAAGGGATCCTGTCTCTGGATGAGAAACTGGTGGATCTGTTTCCGGAAGAGCTTCCGGAGAAGATATCCGAGAACCTTGCGCTCGCGGATATCGAGAGTCTGCTGACCATGAGCTGCGGTCATGAGGCAGAGCTGACGACAGAGGATATCGAAAACCGCGGCGGGAACTGGGTGAAGGCATTCTTTGAGCAGCCGTTCAAATACCGTCCTCACACGATGTTCCAGTACAATACCACAGGAACGGATCTTCTGTGTCTGATCCTGATGAAAAAGACCGGGCAGACACTGACGCAGTTCCTGACGCCGAGGCTGTTTGAGCCGCTGGGGATCAAGGACGTCTACTGTTCCACCATGGGAGACAGAGTCGTACGGCGAAACGCACCTTACAGCCAGGTCGAGGCCGGCGGCTGGGGGTATCATATGCGAACGGAGGACCTGGCCCGGTTTATCTGGTTCCTCGAGCAGCGTGGTGTCTGGGAAGGAAAGCGGCTGCTGTCAGAGGAGTGGTTTGACCGCGCGTTCTCCAAACAGATCGAGACAGACAATGAGGTTTACCTGCCGCAGACCCGTCACTGGCAGCTGGGTTACTGTTACCAGTGCTGGTGCAATCCTTACAGCGGATCCTGGAGAGCGGACGGATTATACGGACAGTTTGGCTATGTGCTGCCGGAGAAGGACGCGGTCATGATCATGACGGCGGCGGCTGTCAATACGGAAAAGCAGCTGAGCCTTTTTGACAGCATGATTGCGGACCGGATGGAAGAGCATGCACTGGAAGAAAACCCGAAAGAGTGGGGCAAGCTTCAGAAAAAGGTCCGGAAGCTGAAACTGCATGCACCCTGGGCAGTCCGTCAGTGCTGGTCAGAACCGCTGCTGGAAGGCAGGCAATTCACCATGGACAATCCGGCCGGCATCTCCTTTGAAGAATTCATCGGAGGAGAAGGCCACTTCGGACATGATGATCTCTCTCTTGAAACCATGGAGTTCGCCTTTGAAGAAAACCAGCTGCTGATCTCTTTCCGCGAACGCTGCGCAGGCGGGGAGAATGCCCTTGCCGGAACGCAGACACTGCGTGTCGGGCTCGACGGCGCATACAGGAAGTCAACCTTGTATGACGGGATTTACTTCGCTGCCGGCAAATGGGTCTGGTCCGATGAGATGGAGCTGGAGGTCCGTTTTCAGGAAGCGCTTGGCGCGGCGATAATCCGCGTAACCTTTGATGAGACAAACCTGAAGCTTTCCGTCCGGAGCCAGATGCCGGAGGAGCTTGACATCACAAAGCGTGTGGTTCAGACGCTGACGGGAAGACTGGAAAACAGCTGAACCGGCCGGCTGCACCCGGGCTGAGTTGTCACTGCAGCTAAGAAGTGGTAAACTTGCCGCGGAGGCGTACCATGCTGAGCATATTCTTTCTTTTATGGATCATTTTGAACGGCCGCATTACCCTGGAGCTTGTGCTCCTGGGTATTCTGATCGCAGCGGCCGTTTTTTTGTTTGCCTGCACTGCCTTCGGATACTCACTCAAGCGTGAGCTTGACGTGCTGAAGAATCTGCCGCTTATCGTCCTGTATCTGTTGAACCTGATGAGAGAGATCATCGTGGCCTCCCTTCATGTCATCAGGCTGATCCTCAGCCCTGCCAGGAAGCCGGAGCCTGTGCTGATCGAGTTTGATTCCGGGCTTCCGACGGAATTCCAGAACGTGGTGCTGGCCAATTCCATCACCCTGACGCCCGGAACGGTGACGGTAGAACTGCAGGGAGATCATTTTACGGTGCACTGCCTGATTCCGGAATTTGCGGATGGCATCGGAGAGTCGTCTTTTGTAAGGCTCCTGCGGCGGATACATATGTAAATTCGAGAATACCAACGACGTTCTTGCCGCGGTGCTGCGTGCCAGTGACACGCGTTTAGCACTTGCCGGGGCAGTCACAGAATCCGGTCTAAGGCCGGGAAGTCTCCCGGCGGAGCAGAGGAAAGGAATGGGGAACCATGAGCGTTGAAACTGCATATCAGTTTCTGTTTCTGACAGCCCTGATCATACTGGGCATCCTGATGGGGATTGTTTTGATCCGGAGCATCATCGGCCCGAGGGTTACAGACAGAATCCTGTGCATTAATATGATCGGGACGCTGGTCATCTGTTCGGTTGCGATTCTGTCCTGGCTTCTGCATGAGGGATACCTGATAGACATCGCGCTGATCTACGCGATGATCAGCTTTCTGACCGTACTGGTTCTGGCGTCTGTCTATATCCGGAAGGGCTCCGGCCCTGCCCGGGCGCCGGAAGGAGATGTTCTCCGGAGCGGTCCGGAGATGGATGCAGGCGTTTCTTGCGCCGGCGGGGACCGGCTGATGGCAGCAGATCCGGCGGACAGAATCAAGGAGGACGCAGATGAGTGAGTGGATCCGTTTCTGGGTGGTTGCCGTGCTTTTATGCATCGGTGTCATCTGCTATGCAGTGGAGGTTGTGGGGATCTTCCGTTTCGGGTATGTGCTGAACCGTATGCATGCTTCCGGAATCGGGGATACGATGGGACTTCTGTTCATTGTCCTTTCCCTGATGATCGCGTCCGGCCTGAACCTGAATACGCTGAAGATTCTGCTGCTGATTATCTTTATGTGGTTGACGTCCCCTACCAGCACACATTTTCTCAGTATGGTGGAAATGCGTACGAATCCGCATCTTGACCGTTATGTGAGCAGGAGGAAAGCGCCATGATGCCCAGTGAGATTCTGACCGTGATACTGCTTGTGCTTCTGATCGTCTGCGCGGTTGCCGTGAATGTCGTCCGGGATCTGCTGCAGTCGGTGATCATCTTTATGGCGTACAGCTCCATAATGGCTGTCATCTGGATTCTGATGGAGAGCCCTGACCTTGGTATTACGGAGGCAGCGGTCGGAGCCGGCGTGAGCGGCATCCTGTTTCTGATGACACTGAAGAAGATCGGCCACGGCGACGCAGGGGATTTGACGGATGCCGCAGAAGAAGATCCGGGTACTGTGCGGAAGGAAGCGTCCGGCACAATACAGGAGAAGGAGAAACGCTGATGAAAGAGGAATTCCGTTCCTGGATCATGGGAGAATCCGATCCGATGGAGGAGCTGCTCGATTTCAGTCAGGAGAATGACCTGAACCGGGAGGAGCGAAGGAAGCTCACGGTAGAGAAGCTTCGTGTTCTTCAGGAGGATCCGGACGAGCAGCAGAAGGTGGCGCGTGTCAGGGGCCGCTTTACCAGGTTTTATTATCTGGTGGCTGTCCTGTCCTGTGTCTTCCTGTCCTGTGTGCTTCTGTTCTCTATTTCCATGCTGCCGCAGTACGGCGAGGAGAATCCAAGGACGACAGAGGTGAAGGACCGCTATATTGAGAAGGGCGTGGAGGAGACCGGCGCCGTCAATGTTGTTTCCGGTATGATTCTGGATTACAGGGCGTTTGACACACTCGGCGAATCACATGTCCTCTTCACCGCGCTGATCTGTGTCATGATCCTGCTTCGGATTGACCGGAAAAACCAGAGAACCGGGTATGAAGATTATTATACGATTCGTTCCGATGTCTACTATGACCTCTCGAAGGATTCGATCCTGTGCACGATGAGCCGTGTCCTGCTTCCGGCCATCGTACTGTATGGAATCTATATCCTGCTGAACGGGCAGAATTCTCCCGGCGGCGGTTTCTCGGCAGGAGCGGTGCTCGGCGCAGGCATGATTCTGTTCTCTGCTGCCTTCGGCATGCAGACGGCGGACCGGTTCTTTACCATGAAGGCATGTAAGGTCACCATCTTTGTGTCCCTTGCTTTTTACAGCTTTGCGAAGGGGTATGTTTTCTTCATGGGCGCCAACGGGTTTGAGAACCACATCCCCAAGGGGACGCCGGGAGCGATTCTGTCCGGCGGTATGATTCTTCCGCTTGATATCGCAGTAGGCTGTGTCGTCAGTGTTACCATGTTTGGATTCTACAGCCTCTTCCGGAGAGGAAGCATCGGAATGGACGTTGATTATGCGCATTATTCCTCAAAACCCGGAAAAGCAAAAGGAGGAAGGCAGGTATGATCCAGAATCTTCTGAACAATTACGAAGAAGCTGCCGCTGTTATCCTGTTCGGAATCGGCTTTACGACGCTTCTGTTCAATAAAAACCTGATCAAGAAGCTGATCGGGATGAACATCATGGATACAGGCGTATTCCTGCTGCTGGCGTCCATGGGCTACATCAGAGGCCGTAAGGCACCGGTCATCGAGGACGGGATCACGGACGCTTCCCGCTATATCAACCCTGTGCCGGCGGGCCTTGTCCTGACGGGAATTGTCGTGGCGGTTTCTGTGACAGCGGTCATGCTTGCCCTGACCGTCCGTCTGTACAAGCGTTATCACACACTGGATCTGGATGTGATCTACGTCCTGTCGAAGCATCAGAAGGAAGACCGATGAATATCATATGGAACTTTCCACTGCTGACCATCGTGCTGAGCCTGTTCTCAGGTCCTCTGTGCATGATGCTGAGTGCGAAGGCGGCGAAAAACTATACAATTGCATATGAGTCGTTACTCGTCGGCATGACAGGCTGTGTGCTTGGCTATACGCTGAAGACCGGAACCGCGTTTACCTATACCATGGGAGAATTTCCGGCTCCATGGGGAAATGAAATCCGTGCCGGCTGTCTGGAAGCACTGATCGCGCTGCTGTTCTCCGTCGTTCTTCTGTGCAGTGTAACGGCAGGGTATCATTTTGTCCGGAAAGATATCGATGACAGCAAGATCAACCTGTACTTCAGTCTGCTGAATCTGCTGACCGCCGCGCTCATGGCGCTGACCTGGACCAATGATGTCTTTACGGGCTATGTGTTCCTGGAGATTCTGACCCTGGTCAGCTGCGGCATCCTGATCGTGAGAGAGATCGGAAGGACAACGCTGGCCGCGGTGCGGTACATGATCCTGAATCTGATGGGCAGCGGCATGTTCCTGATGAGTGTCGTGCTTCTGTATGACATCTCAGGACATCTTCTGATGGTGCCCATGCGGCAGAGCCTGGCGCAGATCGCGCAGGATCCGGCCTCGATACCCGCGATTTCCATGGCGGTCGGTATCATGACGATCGGAATCGCGATCAAGAGCGGCCTGTTTCCTTTCTACTTCTGGATGCCGGATACCTACGGCCGGGCAACGCCTACTTCCGGCGCCGTACTCAGTTCGCTGGTATCGAAAGCATACATCTTCCTGCTGTTCAAGATCTTCTACAGAGCAGTCGGAATCGATGTCATCAGAAAAACGCCAATCCTGCAGATTCTGTTTGTACTGGGCATCTGCGGGATGATCGTCGGATCGGTCAGCGCGCTGCGGGCATCGAACATCAACCGCATGATCGCATTTTCGTCCGCCGCGCAGATCGGCTACATCTATATGGGAATCGGGATCGGAACCGTCGCCGGATTCGCGGCCGCGCTCTTTCAGATCTTTGCCCATGCACTGACCAAGAGTCTGCTGTTTGTGACTTCACCCTACCTTGCGCAGGTATCAGGAGACAGCCTGAAGTTCAAGGCGCTGCAGGGCAGCGCACAGAGGGATCCTCTTGCAGGACGTATGTTTACGGTCGGAGCGCTTTCCATGATCGGCATTCCCATTTTCGCCGGATTCTCTGCGAAGCTGATGTTCGGCCAGGCTGTGGTGCTTGGGGGAGTCAAATGGAAAACGCTGGTGGTTTTGGCAGCCCTGGGCATCAGTTCCGTCCTGAACGCAATCTATTTCATCCGGACACTGATCAGGATCTTTTTTGAACCGGACAGTCAGGGGAAAACCTCAAAGCGCGCCAGACCGGTGAGAGACAAAAGCAGAAGGGGCTACCTGCTGGCCGGAATGGTGCTGACGATCCTGAATATGTTCCTGGGCCTGTTCTCCTGGGTCATATCCGACGTGATCTACCGTGGACTCGGGATGTTCTTATAAAGGTACGATAAGAGGAGATACCGACATGATCATCATCTGTGCGATATTGTTTCCGGCCATTGCCGGGATCATTGCTTCCGTGACAAATGCGCCTTCCTACCGCGCCAGGTGCTTCCGGTACGCGCTGATCTCTTTGATCAGTGCCGCACTGGGAATCGGCGCGATTTTCCGGGGAGAGAAGATCACACTGTTTTCCTTCTCGGAGAACGTGACGCTTTCCTTCGCGCTGGACGGCCTGGGCAGATTCTTCCTTGCGGCAGTGCTGATTCTGTACACCTGCGCAGCCTTTTATGCCATGGAATACATGAAGATGGAGGAAAACCGTCCGACCTTCTTCGCGTTCTATTATGTTTCACTGGGCGCACTGATCGCAGTCTGCGCGTCGGACAACCTGGTCACGGTCTATCTCAGCTTCGAGATGGCAACGCTGACGACGGTTCCGCTGGTTCTGCATGAGCGGACAAAGGAGGCTGTCGCAGCCGGCCTGAAGTATCTTTTCTACTCCATCGCAGGCGCGCTGATGGGACTGTTCGGCGTCTTTTTCGTCTACTACTACGGCGCAGCCCAGAAGAGCTTCCAGCTGGGAGGGTTTCTCGACAAGGCCGCTGTGACCGGCCATGAGCAGATCCTGCTCGCGGCGGTGATGGCCGCGATTCTTGGCTTTGGCACAAAGGCCGGTATGTATCCGATGCACGGATGGCTGCCCGCAGCCCATCCCATTGCCCCGGCTCCGGCGTCCGCGCTTCTGTCCGGCATCATCGCCAAGGCAGGCGTGATTGCTGTGATCCGTCTGGTGTACTACTGCGTCGGCACCGACTTCATCCGTGGAACTTACGTGCAGTATGGCTGGATGATCCTTGCCATGGTCACAGTCTTCATGGGATCCATGATGGCATTTCTGGAAAAGAACATGAAGAAAAGACTGGCCTACTCTACCATCAGCCAGATCTCCTATATCATGCTGGCGCTTTCCCTTCTGTCGGACGGCGGCATCCGCGGCGCGCTGCTTCACGTGATGAGCCATGCATCGGCAAAGGGCTGCCTGTTCCTGTGCGCCGGTGTCTTTATCTACAAGTATGGGAAGAGAAGAGTGGATGAACTGGTCGGAATCGGGAAGCAGATGCCCATCGTAATGTGGTGCTTCCTGGCCGCGTCCCTGTCCCTGGTCGGTATCCCGCCCATGGGCGGATTCCTCAGCAAATGGGTGATCGCGCTCAGCGTCGCGGACAACGGGGTGAAGATCCTGAGTGTGCTTCCGATCGTGATCCTGCTGATCTCCGCGCTGCTCACCGCAGGATACCTCTTCCCGGTCGCGTTCAAGGCCTTCTTCCCGGGCAAAGACGCACAGGTGTCGGAGGAAAGGGACGAAGCCCCATGGCTGATGACCGTTCCGATGATTCTGCTGTGCGGCGTGTCGCTGGTCATGGGCATCTGGGGCGTGCAGATTCTGCAGACAGTAGGATTTTAACGGACATTTGCCTGCTTGTCAGGGCAGTCCGGCTAACATCTCGCTTACCTTCGCTTTGCTTCAGTTGCAACGGCGGCGCTCCCGGCTCCTATAGAAGCGTGGTCGCCTCCGCGCCGCCCGCAATTCGCAAAGCTCAGTCAGCTTCGTATAGTTTGGCGGACTGCCCTGACAAGCTGGCTGCAAGTACGTATGAAACAGGAGTGATTTAGTGAGAAACGCAGCAATCATAATCAGCATACTGCTCCCGATCATCGGAGGATTCCTTCTGATGCAGAAGCGACGGATCACGGAGAAGGGCAGGAGGATCTGGTGCGAGGTCATTGCGTGCCTGACCACGGCCCTTGTGTGGAGGATTCTGCCGGGCGGCTGTGTGGAGGAGTTCACCATCTATTCCTTCACCCGGGGATTCCGGATCACGCTGGGCGTGGATGGACCGGCCATGCTGTTCGCCGGCATGGTTTCCTTCATGTGGCCTTTCGTGACGCTGTACGCCTATGAATACATGGAGCGGGCGGAGCATAAGAACAGTTTCTTCGGTTTCTACATCATGACGTATGGTGTGACGCTTGGTGTTGCCTTCGCCGGAAATGTGCTGACCATGTATGTGTTCTATGAGATGCTGTCTCTGGTGACGATCCCGCTGGTAGTGCATTACCAGGATCATGAGTCCATGTACGCGGGCAGGAAGTACGCGGCATATGTCATCGGAGGCGCCGCGCTGGCTTTCATACCGGTTGTCGTGGTGACGCTGTATGAGGAAGCCGGATTTATGTGGGGCGGGCATTCTTTCGATGTCCTTGGACAGAACTATATGCTGCTTCTGTGGCTGTTTGGATTTTTCGGATTCGGGATCAAGGCGGCTGTACTGCCGTTTCATCTCTGGCTTCGGGAGGCAACGGTTGCCCCGACGCCGGTCACAGCGCTGCTGCACGCGGTTGCGGTTGTCAATTCCGGCGTTTTTGCGGTGACAAGGCTGACCTGGTATGTGTTCAGTCCGGAGCATCTTGACGGGTCCTGGGCACAGGTCACGGCGCTGACGGCTGCGTCCGCCACCCTGCTGTACGCGGCCGCAAGGGCGCTTCGTGAGCGTCATTTCAAGCGAAGGCTGGCGTACTCAACCGTGAGCAACCTCAGCTATATGCTGTTCGGCATTCTCCTGATGACGCCGTCCGGCCTGCAGGCAGGCCTGGCTCATATGCTGTTCCACGGAATCATCAAGATGAGCCTGTTTTTGTGCGCAGGCGCATTTATCCATCAGAGCGGAAAACACTATCTCTATGAGATCAACGGAGCGGGAAGAAAGATGCCGCTGACTTTCTTCTTCTATACGCTTGGTGCGCTGTCCCTGACAGGAATCCCGCTGTTCGCGGGTTTCATCTCAAAATGGAAGCTCCTGACGGCCGGTGCGGAAGCAGGTACCATGCCGGCTTACATCGGAACAGCCTGCCTGATCGGCGCAGCCTTTTTCTGCGCGGTCTATACCCTGACTGTTTCGGTGAGGGCGTTCTTCCCGGTGGAGGGGACCAACTGGTGGGAGGATACAGATCTTTCGGATCCAGGCTGGCGGATGCTTCTGCCGATCACACTGTTTTCCGTGTTCAATGTAGCGTTTGGTGTATTTCCCGGTCCTGTCATGGGATTTCTGGATCAGGTTTCAAGAGGAGTGATGTGACATGCTTCCTTCGCTTTTGATCTTCCTGCCTTTCGCGGCCGGAATTGCGGATTCTATCATCGCCCGAAGGAGCGAGAAAGGCCGGGATCTGTTTGCTGTCGCCTTTTCATTTCTCGAGCTTCTTCTTTCCATCCTTCTTGTGATCGGAATCATGAAAGAAGGGGGCTTCGGGGTTCTTGGCATGAAAAGCACGGCAGGCAGCACTGCGTCCTTCGGGTTACAGATTCCGTATGCGTTCGGCGCGGGTCTGTCCTTCACGGCAGATGGGTTCCGCAGTGTCTACAGTCTGGTGACTTCGCTGATGTGGGCGTTCACAACGCTGTTTTCCCTGGAGTATTTCCGGCACGAGAGGGAGCACCTTAGCCGGTATTACCTGTTTGTACTTTTTACCTTAGGAGCAACGCAGGGCGTCATGCTCTCGGGAGATCTGATGACGACTTTCGTTTTCTTCGAGATCCTGTCCATGACCAGCTTTACCTGGGTCATGCATGAGGAGACCCCGGGTGCCCTGAAGGCCGGATATACCTATCTGTTTATCGCAGTGATCGGAGGACTGGTCCTGTTTATGGGACTGGCCCTGCTGCAGCATGCGGCCGGGACACTGGCTTACGCGGATCTCTTCGAGGCTGTGAAGACACCGGGTGCGTCCTCCGGGACGATTCTTGCGTCAGGCATCTGCATCCTGATCGGTTTCGGGTGCAAGGCCGGTATGTTTCCGGTTCATGTCTGGCTGCCGAAAGCACACCCTGTGGCGCCTTCCCCCGCGTCCGCGCTTCTGTCCGGCGTCCTGACCAAGGTCGGAATCTACGGCATCCTGATGACAGGCATGGAGGTTTTGATGGATTCCGCTTCCTTCGGCTGGATCGTTCTGATCCTTGGCAGCATTACGATGTTCCTTGGCGCGGTGCTGGCTTTGTTCTCCATCAACCTGAAGAGGACGCTAGCCTGCTCATCCATGTCGCAGATCGGCTTTATCCTGACCGGAATCGCGATGACGATTCTGCTTCAGACACAGCACCTCACAGCGCATGAATCCGCCCACGCGGCAGCCGCCGGGGAAGCGGTTCTTTCCGGTGGAATGGCAGCGCTGGAAGGCCACGCGGTCATGGCGATGAGCGGAACCGTGCTTCACATGGTGAATCACTCCATGCTCAAGCTGTGCCTGTTCTGCGCGGCTGGCGTCGTGGTGATGAATCTGCATGAACTGGATCTGAACCGGATCCGGGGATGGGGCAGGGGAAAATGGGCGCTCATGGGCGCATTTTTCCTTGGTGTGATCGGAATCGGCGGCGTTCCGCTGTTCAATGGCTACGCAAGCAAGACACTGCTTCATGAGGCGATCACGGCCGGAATCGCAGAAGCGGGAGAGGGGGCAGCCATCGCGGCGTCCTCAGCCGGAATTCTGTCAGTCATTGAGTGGGTTTTCCTGATCTCGGGCGGCTGCACATTTGCCTATATGCTGAAGCTGTTTCTGTGTGTGTTCGTGGAGAGAAACAAGGATCCCGAACTGCAGAAAAGATATGAGGCGTCCTCGAAGGGATATATGCATGGAGGCGGATACCTTGCCGTCTGCGGAACGTCCCTTCTGTTTATCGTGCTTGGGCAGAAGCCTGTTTTCGATGCGCTGGCGTCTTTCATGACAGGTCATGCGAACGCGCTGGAAGAATTTGCCCCTCTGAGCTTTGAGTGCCTGAAGGGCGCGTTGATCTCTCTGGGGATCGGTACGCTGCTCTATGTGTTCCTGATCCGCCGCGTATTGATGAGAGAGGGGGATTATGTGAACCTTTGGCCGGAATGGCTGGATCTGGAGGACCTGCTCTACCGGCCTCTCCTGACAAAGTGGCTTCCCGGATTCTTCGGCGCTGTCTGGTCAGTCTGTGCGGAGAACAAGATTCTGACCGCCGTATCCAAAGGGACGGTTCGTGCCGCGTCGGCTGTGGCCAGATCACTGTCCCTGAGCACAGACGCGTTGATCGTACTGATGCGCAAAACCGTGCTCAGAGAGCGTGTGGTCGCGGACGATGGAAAGAACCCGGGTTTCTGGAAGAAACGTATCAGCGAACTGCGGACGGCTTATGAACCGATTATCGGAAATTTCTCCTTTGCGCTTATGCTTTCCTGCATCGGTATGATGATGGTATTCGGGGCAATCCTGCTTTATCTCTTTTATATCATGCGTTAATCCGCCTTGAACAATTGGAGTATGAAGGCAGAACCCGGCAGGATTTCCTGCCGGGTTCTGTTTATGCTGACAGGTACATGCGGATCCGCCGGAGGCGTCCCTGACCGGATCAGGTCAGCTCGAAGCGAAGCTTCGCTTTTTCGCCGTTCCAGTCTACGTCCAGCATCGCACCGTTGATCATGGAAAAATGCGGTACCGTGTGGCCGATGTCCATTTCCCAGATGACAGGGATATCAGGAAACGCGGTGCGGATCGCTTCGTCATAGGACATCTCACATTCCATATTCTCGAAAAGGGTCCGTCCGATCAGGACAGCACGCGTCGTTGCAGGGCTGATCCAGCCGGCATAGCGCATCTGCAGCAGGGTGCGGTACAGGACAGCGGAGGAGAGGGCGAAATTGTCAAAATACCAGATGAAGCCATCGTCTGCGTAGCGCTGAATGAAATCCATTGTCCGGTCGAAGCCGGTGCCAATCAGATCCTTCAGGACATCGATGCAGCCGCCGATGCAGCGGCCACGCACATGAAGCGCGTCACAAGAGGCGTGATAGACAGTCGGATTGGGAAAGACCAAAGGGCCGTCTTCCAGCTGGAATATGTCCGCGCCCAGATGGTTGGATCCGGTTTCCTGGACCGGAAGGTCTCCCTTCAGAAAGCGGAGCATATTCTCAAGGTAGCCGGGAAGCTGCGGTGTTCCATCTTCTGAGAGCACCGTCGCGTCGAAGCTGCCGCCATTGGAGCCATAGAGCGTGGCAATGTCGCAGAGCGTCGTCAGCGGATACAGAATGCCGGTGGGGTCAGATGCGCCCATCAGCCATTTCGGATGGTCAGCCAGTATCTGCCAGTCGATATGAGGCAGGATCTCACTGAGGAAATCTCCGCCGGAAGCACAGAACACCGCGTCAACCGCGTCCAGGGAAAACAGGCTCATCAGCTCGCCGGCCCTTTCCTGCGCGCTTCCGCCGCGCAGACTGTTCACGCGTACGTGCTCCGTTTCCCAGACCTTCCAGCCCTGCTTTCGAAGGACCGCAAGGCTTTGATCAAAGCTTTCGAGTTTATGGCCGACCCCTGCGCTCGGGGCACAGATGCCGATGGTGGATTGACCGGAAAGAAAACGGGGATAGATCATACACGACTCCTTTTCAGATGAATACTCAGCGCCCTCTTTACCTGACTGGTAACAGGGCTGAAGTACAACAGGCAGACCAGTACGCAGTAGACCGGTGTCTGCAGCGCAAGCTGCGTCAGCCTCGTCGGGAGGATAGCGTACAGATGATATCCATTGATCCAGACAAGACCGGCGGTTGTGACAAAGAGGGTACAGACGATACAGGCGGTCACAGTTCCCAGACAGAGCTTCCAGACAGCGGTCTTCTTCGTGTCACCGTTCTGCGGAACAAAGAGCGCCGGAATGACGCCCCACAGGATCGCCGCCAGGGTGATCAGCGGGTTGACTGCGTACCCCTGGATCAGACAGCCCAGCAGGTCGCTGGCGAGTCCGCACAAAGCGCCTGCGAAAGGACCGAACCAGACACCGGCCATGATTCTTGCGATCACGCCCAGCTGAATGCGGCCAAAGCCACCGATGTTGACAGCAAGAAAGCGGGAGAGAATCAGATAGATGGCTGTGAGGGCTCCGAGAGAAACAATTGTGTAGGTGCACCAGACGGTGCGATGGTTGTTTGTGGGATCCATAAAACTCCTTTCCTTCCAGACTTTGTCCTCTGTGCGTCAGATGCGCCGGCAGGACGTACCTGGGAGATTACCCCATAGATTATTCCATCGAACTCCATAAGAGAAGATTGTTGTCGATGATTGCCTGAATCCGTCCCTGTTCCTTGAGCCAGGTCAGATACGAGCGGGTGGCGCAGCCGACCAGCTCATGCTGCTCAAAGTTCATCCGGAGACTGTAATGCTCAAAGATCTTCTGCAGGATGAATTCGCCGGATGTCGGCTCCTTGCAGATATCCAGAATGGTGTCTGCGATCTCATGAACCTTATCGATATTGTACTGGGCAAGAGGACCAATGTCCTCTGTCGGATCTGCGTGAGACGGGACAAACAGCTTTGCTTCCATCTTTTTTACGGTTTCCAGTGTATCAAGGTAGGCCTGAACGTCAATGACGTAGGTGAGCTGGTACTTTTCGAGGGTTTCTGTGGAAGCCAGACAGTCCGCCAGAAAAACGATATCATCTTCGGTGCGGAAACCGACCATATCCCAGGAGTGCCCCGGCAGCGGGAACATCTTAAGTCCTGTGGGCAGGTCCTTCGACGTGAGGGGAAGGACATCACTTGGCTGTGCCATCAGGAATTTGTGGCGAAGCTCGCCCGGCGGGTTTGCGCCGTACAGGAAAGCAGGCTCCAGAATCGGATGCCTGGACAGGCATTGTTCGATCCCCGGGGCGAATGCCTTGCACTGCGTCTGCTTCTGGAGATACTGGTTGCCTCCGATATGATCCGCGTGAGAGTGCGTATTATAGATGGCTTCCAGCTTCCACCCCTCAGCGTCCAGGATCCTTTTAACCTTCTTTCCCGCGTCTTTGTCATTGCCGCTGTCGATCAGGCAGACCGTATCCGGTCCGGTCCTGACCAGGCCGATCTTTGCGGGACTCTGGATATAATAACTGGTATCTGATATCTTGATCAGTTCATACATGGACAGGATCTCCTCTTTGCCGCAGAATCGGCAGGATCTTCAGCAGACCGGGCGAACCCCGGAAGCATCAGGCTGCATTCTGCATAAGTATTGACAGAATACCACATAAAAAAACGTGAGAAAACAGTTTTCTGCTGTATGCCTCCTGTAAGGGACAGCTTTTTTTCAGACAGCTTTTCTATTCTTCCTCTTCTATGCTATAATCTGAACAAGCTTTTTTCCGTCCGAATCAGCGGCCGGAGGAAAGCCTGGGACAGAAATCGGGTGGAAGCAGAGGATTAAGACCTGGGAGAGAGACAAGTGAACTGGAATCCACAAGTAACGGGAATTCATGATCTGAAAATCAGCGGCTTTGTACCTCATACGGATGTCACGAAGGACGGCATCCTGTTTTCTGTTGTTGTCCCTGAAGGGGCTGAGGCGAGCCTTCTTCTGTATGAGAAGGGCAGTGAAGAAGTAAAGTGCGAGATTCCGTTTCCGGCGGAACCTGCGCTGGGACGTGTGTACGCGATGCTGGTTGCCGGGATACCGGCGCAGGATCTGGAGTACAACTACCGCATCGGCCATAAGGTCGTGACGGATCCTTCCGCGCAGATCGTGGTCGGGCTGGAGCAGTATGCGGACCAGACACAGCGAAGGGAACACCAGATCAGAGGCGCATTTCTGAATCCGTCTTTTGACTGGGGAGAGCAGGAGAAGCGCCTTCGCATTCCCTACAGTGAATCTGTTTTCTATGAGCTTCATGTGAGAGGCTTTACGAAGAGCCGCACTTCAAAGGTGAAAAAACGCGGGACTTTTCTCGGGATTACGGAGAAGATCCCGTATCTCAAAGAGATGGGGATCACAGCCCTGGTGCTGATGCCCTGCTATGAGTTTGACGAGGTCATGCCGGACATGTCCGGCGTCGGCTGGAGGCCGGAGGGCCTTCGGGAGCTGGCTGCAGGCGCGTCGCTTCCGCCGTCGGCACTCTCAGCGCCGCAGCATCTGGCTGCAGCCGATGAGAAGAAGGCGTCCGGATCAGCCGCTGCGGCAGGCAAAGGGTCAGTCTCCACGGCTTTGCCGGAAGAAAGCGTGCATTACCGCTTGAATTACTGGGGATTCGGACCCGGCTGGTTTTTCGCGCCGAAGCGATCCTACTGCGCGACCGACGCGCCGGCCGACGAATTCCGCACTATGGTGAAGATGCTCCATGAAGCAGGGATTGAGGTGATCATGGAGATGAGCTGTCCGGAGGGTACCGATCCTGCCTACATGCAGGCCTGCCTTCTGTGGTGGAGAGAGATCTACCATGTGGACGGCTTCCTCATGCTGGCGCCGCAGGACGACGTCAACTCCGTCGCCAGGAGTCCTGCGCTGAGTGATGTAAAGCTGATCTCGGATTACTTTGACACGCAGCGCATGTATCCGAAGGGACGTCCCTACCGTTTCCGGAATCTGGCCGAGTACAATGTCGGCTTCCGCTATGACGCGAGACGTTTCCTGAAGGGGGATTCCAACTGCCTGCAGTCATTTGTCTCCAGATGCCGCTACAATCCGAAGGACGCCGGCGTCATCAACGCCATCGCCGGACATGACGGATTCACGCTCTTTGACCTGGTTTCCTATAACGATAAGCACAACGAGATCAACGGAGAGAACAACCGGGACGGCGCCCTGAATGAGTATTCCTGGAACTGCGGCGTGGAGGGAAAGACGAAGAAGAAAGAGATCATGCGTCTTCGGCTCCGCCAGATGAAGAACGCGCTTGCGATGGTGATGCTGGCACAGGGCACACCCATGCTGTGCGCCGGCGACGAGATGCTGAACAGCCAGGAGGGCAATACGAATCCGTATTCCACCGACGCTGAACTCAGCTGGGTACAGTGGAATACGTCAAAGGACGCGCTCGCGCTCCGTGAATATGTGAAGAGCCTGATCGCGCTGCGCCGGACCCATCCGCTTCTGCACCAGAATGTGGAGCTGACCGGCTCGAGCATGGGTGGATTCTTCCCTGATTTTTCCTGCCATGGTTCGAATGCATGGTTTGCTTCTTTCGACCAGCAGGAACGAAGTGTCGGGATGATGTACTGTTCACAGGATCCTGACCGGGAAGAGGTTCTGCTGAAGGAAACGCAGATGCGGAAGGCTGCCCGGAAGAGAAGAAGGAAAAACAGCCAGCCGGAGGGAGCGGACCTGGCCGCGGAGCAGATGGCTGTGACGGGAAATTCCGTGAATTCAGCTGCCGCGGATCAGTCCGGTGAGAGAGAATCCTACCTGTATGTCGCGTATAATCTTCACTGGGAGAAGCGGGAGCTGGCACTGCCTGCGCTTCCTTCCGGAAGAGAATGGCGTGTCGTTATCGATACCTCCGTAGACCGGTTCTCCGGGAAGGAGGATGCTGCGTGCCTCGACGCGGCACTGGAGAAGGGCAGGAGCGTGCTGATGCCTGGAAGGTCGATCCGGGTGCTGGTAGGATAAGGCCGGACAGGATGGAGTGAAATGATGCGAGAAGCTGCGATTGTGGACGCAAAGGTAATCACACCCGGAATCCGTGACGCTGTCATGCGCGAAGCTGAGGTTACCAAAGACGCAAAGGTCGTATTCCATACGGAGACGCCGGGACACTTTGACGGAACACCGTCGGATGGCAGGATCACACTGAAGAAAGCCACAGGACATCTGATGACGGTGCTCACCCATAAAAAACTCGTGGCGGAGGGCTGCTTTCAGGTAGGACTGTACCGGCAGGGTCTGCTTCACGACCTGTCCAAGTTTCACCCGGTGGAGCTGCTCAACGGCTTCAGGTATTACCAGGGCGGAAAGCAGAGCCCGAACAACGGTGAACGAGTTGAAAAGGGGTACTCTGAGGCATGGATGCACCACAAGGGACGCAACCGGCACCACTTTGAATACTGGACGGATTACAATACAGAGGCTGTGAAAAAAGGACTGAACCCGGTTCAGCCGGTTAAGATGCCGCGGAAATATGTGGCAGAGATGCTGATGGACCGGATCGCCGCCTCCAAGAACTATATGAAAGAGAACTATACCGACGCATCGCCCCTGGATTATTATGAGAGGGGAAAAGCCGCGAAGATGATTCATCCCGAGACGGCGAAGGAACTGGAGCAGATGCTCCGGATCCTCAAGGAAAAGGGAGAGAAGGAATTCTACCGTTTCGTGAAGGATCATTATCTGAGCGGCGGTGCGATGGAACAGAAAGAAACAGATTGAAACCAAAGAACAGGAGACATTGACATGAACAAAGATCACAAGGTACTCTACAGCGGCATGCAGGCGACAGGAAATCTGACGCTGGGGAATTATCTCGGCGCCCTCAAGAACTGGGTCGGCCTGGCTGATGAGTACGAGTGTTACTATGGCGTTATGGATCTGCATTCCCTGACCGTCCGCCAGGATCCGCCGGCATTCCGCGCGCACGCGAGAGAGCTGATGATGATCTACATCGCGGCGGGAATCGATCCGGAGAAAAATGTGCTGTATCTGCAGAGCAGTGTTCCGTGCCACGCGGAGCTTGCCTGGATTCTCAACTGCTACACCTATATCGGTGAGCTGCAGCGCATGACGCAGTTCAAGGACAAGTCCGCGAAGCATGCGGACAATGTCAACGCCGGCCTGTTCACCTATCCGGTTCTGATGGCTGCGGATATCCTGCTGTATCAGGCGGATGTGGTTCCGGTCGGAAAGGACCAGCTGCAGCATCTGGAGATCACCCGCGATATCGCGCAGCGTTTCAATGGAATCTACGGTGATGTGTTTACTGTGCCGGAGCCGTACATCGGAAAGATCGGTGCGCGTGTCATGTCCCTGCAGGATCCGTCCAAGAAGATGTCCAAGTCGGATGAGAATCCGAATGCTTCGATCTACCTGCTCGATGATCCGGATACCATCCGCAGAAAGTGCAGGCGCGCGGTTACGGATTCCGAGGCAACGATCGCTTACCGGGATGAACAGCCGGGCCTGAAGAATCTGTTTGACATCTACTGCGCATGTACAGGGAAAACGCCGGAAGAGGCGGTTCACGAATTCGCCGGCTGCGGCTACGGCCAGGTCAAGGAAGCTCTGTCAGAGGCGGTGATCGGTGTGCTGGCGCCGCTTCAGGAGAGAGTAAAGGAGCTTCAGAAGGATAAGTCCTACATCGAAAACGTCATGAAGACAAATGCGGAGCGCGCTTACTACACGGCGAACAAGACGCTGCGCAAGGTGAAGAAGAAGATCGGGCTGACAGACGTGCGCTGAGCAAATGAATATAAGAGAAGGCACCGGTCATTCGGTGCCTTTGTCTTCTTTACCGGTGTGCCGGCGCCGGTTATGTCCGGTGTGCCGGCGCCGGCCGATTATGTCTGGTGCGCGCTGGCGCCGGCCCGCTTCAGGTTCTCGATATAGCTTCTGCCAAGCTTCGTGAGCTCAACTCTTGCCTTCTTGATATAGCCGATCGTCATCACATCGTTGCTCTCAAGCGGAACGGCAACATAATCCGAGCCGTTGAGATCCTCCGTGATGATGCCGGAACAGAGGGTAAATGCATTCAGCCCGACCATGAGATTCAGAAGGGTTGCGCGGTCATCTGCCTTGATGATCTTTTTATAGTCATAAGTGCTCAGGACTTCCTCGGCAAAGTAGAATGCGTTATAATCTCCCTGCTCAAAGGACAGGCACGGCCAGGGCTGCAGTTCCTCGATGGAGATGGAAGCCTTCGAAGCGAGCGGGTGTTTCCTCGCAAGATACACAGAGATATTGCAGTCGAAAAGCGGGTGGAATTCCAGACCGTATTCATGGAAGATCTTCGTGAGGGCTTCCCGGTTGAAGTCATTGAGATAGAGAACGCCAAGCTCGCTTTTCATGTTGCGGACATGGTTCATGACGGTATGTGTCTTTGTCTCATGGATCGCGAATTCATAGTTCTCCAGCCCGAACTCATCCGCGGTCTGGATAAATGCCTTGACAGCGAAGGAATAATGCTGGGTGGAAACCGAGAACCTGGTCTTGCGGGTGGTTCTGTCGATGAACCGTTCTTCCAGGATTCCATACTGCGCGATGATCTGCCTTGCGTAGCCCAGGAATTCTTCCCCATCCTGTGTGATGGAGATTCCGCGGTTGGATCTCAGAAAGAGTGTAAGGCCAAGCTCTTTCTCCAGCTCCCGGATCGTGCTGGACAGGGAGGGCTGTGTGATATAGAGCCGGTGGGCTGCTTCGTTCATGCTGCCGCAGTCGGCGACGGTGACAGCGTATCTCATCTGCTGAAGGGTCATGGGATACCTCCAAAACTGATCTGTGCATGACAGAAAATACTACTTATGCATTGTAGCCGATGACCGGTTTTCATAGCAAGCGGATCATTCCGGAATGCGGCAAGCCGGAAGATACAGCCGATGAGCCGGAAGACATGCTGTATGATGGTTTACTGATGATAGACAAGAAGGAAATACGACAGATGCAGATTCGAAAAAAGAAAACGTTTGATCCGGAAGAGTATACCGCAGCCGAGAGGAGTGTATTTTCAAAGCGGACGAATATCATCGTCAGCATCCTGTTCGCGCTGCTTGCGCTGCTGGTTTTTCTGCCCATACTGCTGGTGATCATCGTTTCATTCTCTTCTGAAAGCAGCGTGACGGAACTGGGATACAGTTTCTTTCCGAAGGCGTGGTCTCTGGAATCGTGGAGATACCTGTTCCGCTCCGGAACCTATCTGACCCGGGCAATCATCAATTCCTTCCTGATCACCGCTGCAGGCACGGTTCTTGGCCTGGTGCTGATGTGCCCGATCGCCTACGCGCTCTCCAGGAAAACTTTCCGCTGGCGGAGGGCGATCCTGGTCTTTTTGATGATCCCCATGCTGTTTTCCGGCGGACTGGTCTCGACTTATATGGTCAACACCCAGATCCTGCATCTGCAGAATACCTGTTTTGCCCTGATTCTTCCGGGGCTTTGTTCCACCTGGTTTATCATGATTCTCCGCAACTACTACCAGACGGCGGTGCCTGACTCCCTGATCGAGGCAGCGATGGTGGACGGCGGCAGGCAGTTTCAGATCTTTCTGAAGATCGTGATTCCGATTACAACGCCGGTCATGATGACGATTGCTCTCTTTCAGATATTTGCCTACTGGAACAGCTGGTATCCGGCGCTTCTGTATCTGGACAGCAACCACACTGAGCTGTATCCGCTGCAGTACGTGCTTGTCAACATGCAAAGAAGCATCGATATGCTGGCGAAGGACGCGCAGTACATGTCAGGGGCACAGACCTATACGCCTCCGGCCGTGACGGTCCGCATGGTTCTGGTTGTCCTGGCAATCCTGCCGATCCTTGTGATCTTCCCGTTTTTCCAGCGGTTTGTCAAAACCGGAATGACAGTCGGCGCAGTGAAGGAGTAAGGGGGCGGAAATGGACAGACTCAATCAGGCTTACAGAATGACGAAACGCATCGTTCTGACCGCTTTGCTCCTGGCAGTGCCGGCACTGACCGGCTGCGGTCTGAGAAAGGGCAATGATTATACGACGCTCCGGTGGGTTACCTATTCTCCGTCCGGGGCATCCATGGACGCGAAGGAGGTAATAGAAGCGGCCAACGAGATCTCAAGGGAAAAGCTCGGGATCGAAGTGGAACTGGAATTCCAGCCGTCCGATAAAATGAATCTGATGATGGCGTCAGGAGAATACTATGACATGGTATTCACCAGTTCCTGGCTCAACTATTTTGACAGGAACGCGGAAGACGGCCTGTACTATGATATTACAGACCTTGTGCAGGAAGAGACGCCGGCTTTGTATGAATCCATCGGGAAATACTGGGAGTGCGCAAAGATCGGCGGAAGGATCATGGGCGTTCCGATCCTGAAGGACATGGGAGCGGAAGAGATGTTCCGGCTCAATGCGGATTACTTCGAAACCCGGAAGGGGATGGAGATCCCGGAGCGGATGGACGGTCTTGAATCCGTTGAGCCATTCCTGAAAGCCTATAAAGAGGACTATCCGAATAAGTATCCGGTCGCGATGGATAAGGGCGGAATCCCCGGTTTTTTGAACTTCCTGGAACGGATTGCCGGCGGCGTCATCGTGATTCCTTATGATCAGGATACCCCGGTTCCGCAGGCGATGGCGATCTGGGACTGCGAGCCGCTGATGAATCGCTACCGTACGCTGCATCGCTGGTATGAGGCAGGCTATATTCATCCGGACGCGGCAACGATCGATTCGACAGATGCGGATCTGTCGATCCCGGTGCGGTTTGGTGTTGCATGGAAAGGATACATGGGATATTCCAATCCTGCACAGTGGGGATTTGAGGTGAAGACCTCGACCTATGAGGGACCATTCCTTTCCCGCCAGAGCGAGCAGGGTGCCATGTTCGGTATCTGTGCGGCCTGCACGAAGGAACGCGCGACAGAATGCCTGAAATACATAGAGCTCTTGAGCACCGACCGGAAATTCCGCGATATCCTTGCATACGGGATTGAGGGAAAGCATTTCAACTATCTGGAGAACGGGACGGTGCTGCAGACACAGGCGGGCATTGACCGATATCCTGCCAATCTGTATACGACCGGATCTGTTGTGAACGCGTCAGTGTCGTCCGTCAGTCAGGAAGTACTGTCCGATCCTGATCAGTGGAAGAAGGTCTTTGAAGAATATGAGACAGACGGAATCTATTCGCAGACAAAAGGCTTTTATTATGACACAACCCGGAAGGAGAGTATCATCACATCGCTGCAGGCAATCTACAGTGATTACTCCACGGAACTGCGCACAGGAACCAGCGACCCGGATGTTGTGATTCCGAAGATGCGAAAGCGGATGGAGGCTGCCGGGTTTAATGAACTTCTGGAGGATGTCCAGAGCCAGCTGAATGAATGGATGGAGAAAGCGGAACATGAAGAAACCGAGTCAGAAGAATAACGTGCGGAAAACCGGAAGAAAAGCCCCAAAAGCCAGGCGGGACAGGGAGCTTTTTGCGATGTCGCTTCCTGCGATCCTGTGGTACCTGGCGTTCTGCTATCTGCCGCTGTTTGGCATCTTCTTTGCCTTCAAGCAGTTTACGCCAAAACCCGGAGAATCTCTGCTGAAGAACCTGTTTGTCAACAGTCCGTGGGCAGGCCTTGACAACTTTTCTTTTCTGTTCAGGTCCTCCGAGCTGCCACAGATCCTGTTCAATACGCTGTTTTACAATCTGATTTTCCTGGTGCTGGGTATTCTGATTCCGGTGATGCTGGCAGTCGTTCTTGCGGAACTGCACAGCAAGTTTTTCTCCGGGGTCGTTCAGATGGTGATGCTCCTTCCGTATTTCCTGTCCTGGGTCATCGTCGGATACTGCCTGTACGGTTTCCTTGCAACGGACGAAGGCCAGGTGAATCATGTGCTGCGCATGTTCGGCGCTGCCGCGGTGCAGTGGTATCAGTCCCCCGGTTACTGGCGGGTCATTCTGATCCTTGTGGAGATCTGGAAATCCGCGGGGTACGCGATGGTAATCTATCTGTGCGCGATCACGGCGATCGACCGTACCCTGTATGAAGGGGCGAAGATGGACGGAGCCACCTTCTGGCAGAGGGTGCGCTATATCACCCTGCCCATGCTCCGGCCTACCATTGCCACGATCTTCATCCTTCGGACCGGAAGCCTTCTGGCCTCCGATTTCGGTCTGTTTTACCAGGTGCCGCTGGATTCGAATTCCCTGCAGCCGGTGACACAGACACTGGATGTTTACGTATACAAAGCGTTGATGACGCAGGCAAACTTCAGCTTCTCCGCGGCGGCTTCGTTCCTGCAGAATGCGGTCGGCTGTGTGCTGCTGATTATCGCGAACGCAGTGGTGAAAAAGACTGATGAGGACAGCAGCCTGATGTGACCGGGGCGTGAAAAGTATCAGTTAACACTGCAGAGGGAATCTGCTATAATCAGTGGCATTGCGGAATGTTTTGGTGTTTGAAGCAGATTATGGAATCCGGCAGGAGGAAGCGGAACCTATGAGTGAAATTGAAGTCAGACATCTGTCAAAGACCTTTACACAGAAGGATCTGAAAGTTGACGCACTGAGCGATATTAACATTAATATCGAGAAGGGCGATATCTATGGCATCATCGGCATGTCAGGCGCGGGAAAGTCTACCCTGGTCCGGTGCCTGAACTACCTGGAGCGTCCGACGGACGGGCAGGTGATTGTCCGCGGTCAGGAAATGGGCGCGCTCAGCGAGAAAGAGCTGAGGCAGGCACGGATGAAGATCGCGATGATCTTCCAGTCCTTCAACCTGCTCCAGCAGAAGAACGCGGTGGAGAACATTTCATTTCCGCTGCGGATCCAGGGAACGCCGAAGAAGGAAGCCAAAGCCAGGGCCAAGGAGCTGCTCCGGACGGTCGGACTGTCCGACAAGGCGAAGAGCTATCCCAGCCAGCTGTCCGGCGGGCAGCAGCAGAGGGTTGCCATCGCCAGGGCGCTTGCCTGTGACCCGGATATTCTGCTGTGCGATGAGGCGACAAGCGCGCTTGATCCGCAGACAACCGATCAGATTCTGGATCTGATCAAGGAGATCAACGAGTCGCTGCATCTGACGATTGTGATCATCACGCATCAGATGTCTGTCATCCAGAAGATCTGCAACCGGGTAGCGATCATCGAGAACGGACACCTTGTGGAAGAGGGCAGGGTGGAGGATATCTTCAATCATCCGAAGTCCCGCGCCGCGAGGGAATTGATCTTCAGGGAGGTACATGGAGACCCGCCGACGCTGCAGAGTCCGATCGATGAGATTACAGAGGGCACGAAGATCCGTATCGTATTCACCGCGAATTCGGCATTTGAACCCGTCGTCTCCAACATGATTCTCAAGTTCGGGCAGCCTGTCAACATCCTGAGGGCGAATACCCGGAATGTCGGCGGGGTGGCAAAGGGCGACATGATCCTGCAGCTGCCTGTCGACCGGGAAACACGCCTGCAGATGGAGGATTACCTGAAGGAGAGAGGACTTGAAGTAGAGGAGGTGACGACCTGATGGATATGAAGACCATACAGCTTCTCGCGAACGGACTTCTCGAGACGGTTTACATGACACTGGTATCCACGGCACTGGGATATCTGATCGGTCTTCCGGTCGGTATTCTTCTGACTGTGACAGACAAGGAAGGAATCAGGCCCAACGCGTTTATCTACCGGATTCTGGATGTGATCATCAATATTATGCGCAGTATTCCGTTCCTGATCCTTCTGATCCTGCTGATTCCGTTCACCAGGTTCCTGGTCGGAAAGAGTTACGGTACCACAGCGACCATCGTTCCTCTGGTTGTCTCGGCTGCGCCTTACATCGCGCGTATGGTGGAATCCTCCCTGAAGGAGGTGGACGCAGGCGTGATTGAGGCAGCGCGCTCCATGGGAGCGAGCAACCTGACGATCGTATTCCGTGTTCTGCTGGTGGAGGCGAAGACGTCCCTGATCACCGGTGCGACCATCACACTTGGCACAATCCTCGGATACTCTGCCATGGCAGGAACCGTAGCCGGAGGAGGACTCGGCGACATTGCCATCCAGTACGGCTATTATCGCTGGCAGACAGACATCATGCTGATTACGGTTGCCCTTCTGGTGATTCTGTTCCAGATCTTCCAGATGATCGGAATGAAGATCGCGAGTGCGCTGGATCACAGGAAGTAGTGTTGGCACTATAGGTTGAATCTATAACGGACTATAGTTTTCCTGTATTATCCATTTTGAGGACAGGTGTGTTATCATCGTCCCAGTTACTGAAGACCGGCCTGCGTCACAGGAATCAGGCCAAGATTACAGCTTGGGTCTGCGGGAAGAAGAGCAGGCCATGTATCAGGAGGAGGTTTGTTATGAAGAAACAGGTTATTGCAGCTCTGATCACAGGTGCGTTTGTTCTGGGCACACTGCCGATGAGCGTATTCGCGGATGACCTTGAGCCGATCACCGTGGCAGCCACGGCGAACCCGCATGCGGAGATCCTGGAGCAGGCGAAGCCGCTGCTCGAGGAGAAGGGCTATGATCTGCAGGTCGAAGTCTTTGCGGATTATGTTCTTCCGAATGAAGTTGTAGAGTCCGGCGAGATGGACGCGAACTATTTCCAGCACATCAACTATCTGAATTCCTTCAATGAGGAGCAGGGAACCCATCTGGTTGACGCCGGTGAGATCCACTATGAGCCGTTCGGCATCTACGCAGGACAGAAGGAGTCCCTCGATGACGTGGCTGACGGTGATTCCGTTGCTGTCCCGAACGATACCACGAACGAAGCAAGAGCGCTTCTTCTGCTCGAGGCACAGGGATGGATTACGCTGGATCCGGAAGCGGGCATCACCGCGACGCCGGAAGACATCACCGACAACCCCTACAACCTTGAGATCGAGCCGTTTGAGGCAGCACAGGTAGCGCGTCATATCGACGAGGTTTCCTATGTGGTTCTGAACGGCAACTACGCGCTGGAAGCCGGCCTGAACGCAGGAACCGACGCGCTGGCAGTTGAGACTGCGGACTCTGACGCGATCCAGCAGTATGTGAACGTCATCGCTGTCAAGGAAGGCAATGAGAATGAAGAGAAGATCCAGGCGCTGGTTGAGGTCCTCAAGAGCGACGAGATCGTCAACTACATCAACGAGGAGTACTCCGGCGCGGTTGTTCCTTTTGATGGCGAAGTGGAAGCGGCTGAGACGGAAGCCGAGTAAGAACTGTTGATTGGCCGGGTCAGATATGGATTCGGACCTAACTGAAGTGTGATTGTGTGGAGGGAGAAGTGAAGGCTTCTCCCTTTCCTTATCTGCGATTCGATCCTTGATCTTTGGGAAAATACACTGCATAATCAGGAAAGAAATCCGGCGGCAAGTCTGCCGGTTGCAGGCTGAAAAGCAAGAAGAGATTTCAGAAAGGAAGCGGAAGGTATGGCGGGTTCAACTTACGGTACGCTGTTCAGGATCACAACCTGGGGGGAAAGTCACGGGGAAGGAGTCGGCGTTGTCGTAGACGGCTGCCCGGCGGGACTGGACCTGTGCGGGGAGGATATTCAGAAATACCTGGACCGCAGAAAACCCGGTCAGAATCAGTATACGACGAAGCGGTCGGAATCTGACAACATACGGATCCTGTCCGGCGTGTTTGAAGGAAAGACCACCGGTACACCGATTTCTCTTCTGGTTATGAATGAAGACCAGCATTCGAAGGATTACAGCCATCTGAGCCAGATCTACCGGCCGGGCCATGCGGATTACGGATATGACGCAAAGTATGGAATCCGTGATTACAGAGGCGGCGGGCGTTCTTCCGGAAGGGAAACGATCGGACGGGTGGCTGCAGGCGCCATCGCGGCGAAGCTCCTCGAAAAGATGGGGATCCGGGTGCAGGCATATACCGCATCCGTCGGGCCTGTCGTCTGTGATCCGGCAAACTTTGATGAAGCGTATCAGAAAAGCAGCAGGCTTTGCATGCCGGATCCGGAGGCGGAGCTGCAGGCGCAGGAGTATCTGGACGAATGCATGCAGAATGGTGATTCTGCCGGCGGGACGGTAATATGCAGAGTTTCCGGCGTACCGGCCGGGATCGGAGAGCCGGTTTTTGACAAGCTGGATGCGCTGCTCGGACAGGCGATCTTCTCGATCGGCGCAGTCAAAGGGGTTGAGATCGGAGACGGTTTTGCAGCCGCTCAGGCCACAGGATCTCAGAACAATGACCAGTGCGGCACTCATACAAACCACGCAGGCGGCATCCTTGGCGGAATGAGCTCCGGAAAAACGATTGTGATCCGGGCGGCGTTCAAGCCGACCCCCTCGATCTCACAGAAACAGCATGCGCTCGGAAAGGACGGTCTGGTCCATGACCTTGCGATCAAAGGACGTCATGATCCTCTGATCGCGCCGCGCGCCACAGTCGTAGTAGAGTGCATGACAGCCATCGTGATTCTGGATCTTCTGATGAGAAACATGAGCGCGAGGCTGGAAACAATGCTGTCTGTGTATGGCGGATTCCGGGATTGATCCTTGCTGCCGGAAGGCAGGATTTTGCAAAGGCCAGGCTACTGCTTCAGCTTCGGAGCAGGCGGCGGATATCCTCAGGAAGCGGTGCGGCAAACCGCATCTGCTCTCTGGTGATCGGGTGCATGAACTCCAGCCGCAGGGAGTGAAGCGCCTGGCGGTTGATCCATTCCGGCTGTCCGGATGTTTCAGCCTGGGAGATTCCTTCGTCTCCATCGCCTGCGGCGGTCCGGAGTGTTTCTTCTGATGCCGTCCGTCCGTACAGCGTATCCCCGACGACCGGGTGATGAATGTAAGCCATGTGCACACGGATCTGGTGTGTCCGGCCTGTTTCCAGATGTACCGACAGCGCGGTTGTGTCATGCGCTTTGTGATAGGAGAGCGGAGCGTAATGCGTGACAGAGCGCTGCCCGCTTTCAAAGTCCACGCACCGTTCCACCAGGGAAGCGGTGCGCCTTTTGATGGGAGCATCGATGGTTCCGGGTTCTTCGATTCTGCCGTGTACGACGGTAAGATACGTCCGCCGGATCCGGCGGCTCTTCATCTCATCATACAATATGGCAGAGCTTGCCATGTTTTTTGCGATGATCACCAGACCGCTTGTGTTCCGGTCAAGGCGGTTCACGCATCGATAGACAAATGGAATCCCCTGTGCCTCATAATAGGCCGCGACGCCGTTTCCCAGTGTATATTCAAAGTGGCCGATGGATGGCTGAATGGGAAGAAAAGGCGGCTTGTTGATGACAAGGATGTCCTCGTCCTCATACTGGATGTCCAGATCCATGGGATTCGGAACGATGGTTTGAGAGGGAATCTCATCCGTGAAAATAACCTCCAGGAGATCTCCCCTGCGGACCGGGTGGTTTGTGAACACAGCCTCACCGTTTAAAAGAAGCGTATTCTCGTGATGGCGAAGGTACGTCAGCAGATGACGTGAGAATCCACGCGATCGCAGGAACTCCGCGCACGTCGCCGGACGGTTTCCGGTCATCATGTTTTCTTCGATCTGATATCTGATCTGTCTTCTCATCCCCGTTACCGCTTTCTGTGGGAAAGAATCCCGAATCATCAGGAACGATGCCATCATAACACAAACCCGGGAAAATGGAAATATTTCCATACATGGAAATAAAACGGTTGCTGATAAGAACTGTGTTTGATAAAATGAACCTGCAGAAGTGTTCCCGTCTTGTATGGAGGGCTGGACGATGATGACAATAGAGGAGATGAAGAAACAGAAGAAAAAGCTTGGCTACACGAACAGGAAGATAGCCGAAGAGACAGGCATACCGCTGGGAACCGTACAGAAGATTTTTGCCGGTGTGACCAGATCGCCCCGGTGGGATAAGCTGCAGGCTCTGGAACGGCTGCTGAAAGAGGAAGATCCCCAATCTGTATCTGTTCCGGATCAAAAGCAGGAAGTGCCTTCCATGGTCCATGAGGAGATAACTTATGCATGGATACAGCCGGATGACAGAGATCCTTCCGGCGGGAAAGATCCCAGACAGGGATCGTATACAGTGGAAGATTATATGGCGTTGCCGGACGAGCGGCGTGTTGAGCTGATTGACGGATTTCTTTACGATATGGCATCCCCGTCTTTGCTTCATCAGGCGATTCTCAGGGAACTGGTCATGCAGTTTTACAGCTGTATGGAAAACCACCCGGACTGTGAGTTATTTTTTGCGCCTTCCGACGTTCAGCTTGGAAAGAACAAAAGGACGGTTGTACAGCCCGATTTGTTTGTTTTCTGCGGACGGGAGATTCAGCAGATCGATATGCTGAGGGAAGCGCCGGATTTTATCATCGAGGTGGTATCTCCCTCAAATCCGGAGCATGATAAGTTCAGGAAGCTGAATAAGTACCGGTTCGCGGGTGTCAGGGAATACTGGATTGTCGATCCGCAGACCAGGAAGGTTACCGTTTATCATCTGGAACAGGACCTGGAACCGGAAGTGTATGGTTTCACCGATTCGATACCGGTCGGAATTTCTGAGGGATCCTGCAGAATCGATTTTGCGGATATCACAAAGCGGGTGAAAAAGTATTTTAGACAATGAAAGATGCGTCTTTTTGCGCTATACTGAATATGGAACATAAAGTGTAAGGAGAAGCCTGCATGGAAGCCGTCACAGCGTTTGTTGATGCATTCTATGATGATTACGTAAGATCCGGCTATGCCAGGGAAGAGGATCAGCATCTGCCTTCGAAGGATGTACTGGTCAGAGTCTGCGGGGTTTTGCTGAATACAAGCTGTTTCCGGGAAGAGGGCCGGTATTCTTCATTCCGCGTCTGCTTTATCACACCGGAGTCGGAGCTGCTGGACTCTTATCTGTATTCCCATACGGTTCTGTTTGAGAATCCGATTCCCTTTCAGCCGCGGGAGCTGCACAGACTGGCACCTGCGCTGAACGCGGACATGAGCTATCTGATGCTGGATGTTTCGTGCGAGCCCTATCAGGCGATCGGAATCGTTGCTTCCTATACCGTCTGGGAAAAGATCATGTCGAAGGAGGTTGCGTCAGGAAACCGGATGCCCAGGATTCCGAATATTCTGGTGAAGGGCCCGGGTGAACTGGAGATCTGTTTCGGAGAGGCAAGCCTTGCAGCCTACAAGGCAGGAGAGTGTGTCTTTTTCCGCACTGACGCGTTCGTTTCAACTGTTGTCGCACAGCAGCTGAGGAAAGATTCCATGGTTCCGGAAGAAGACCGCCTGCGCATGCTGTACAGGGTTCTGTGGAATGTGTCGCAGTATGGGCATGGCGGACATCTCTTTTTCGTACCGTCTGCCGGGGCATGTGAAGGACGCCTCAACATCAAGTACAGGGTAAAAAGCAGATTTGCGTTTCAGGAGAAAGAAAGCGTCATGGATCTTCCTGACGCAAAGAGAGAAAAGGAGATCATCGCCTATGCGGACATGATTTCAAAGTTTACCATGGTGGACGGTGCCGTCGTACTGACAAAGAATTTCGATCTTCTGGGGTTTGGAGCAGAAACACTTGTAAGAGAGGGGAACCGGAAGACACCGGATATGTGTTTTATCGGCTATGATGGCAAAGAAGACAAGACGAAGCATTTTCATGACAATGGCATGCGGCACAGAAGCTGTTACCATTTCTGTGATATGGTAGAGGGGACAGTCGGCATCATCTTCTCACATGATGATGTGATCAAGGCATGTACAAAGCATAACGGCAGGGTGATCGTATATGATCATGTGGTGCTGCCGATGCTGTAAACCAATGGAACATCAGAAGATCAGGAAGTCGGGCAAAAAGCGCAGAAAGGAATTCTGAGCATGAAGAATAAGAAATATGTCGCGTATATCGGAACCTATACACATGGGAGCAGCATCGGCATTCATATCTATGATATGGACAACGAGACGCGTACCCTGACGGAGCGGGACGTGATTCCTGTTCATAATTCTTCCTATGTCACCAAGTCAAGGAGCGGAGAGTATCTGTACTCGATCGCCGATGAAGGTGTTGAAGTGCTGAAGATTGAGAAGAACGGTGATCTGACACCGATCAACAAGGTCAACATCGAGGGGATGCGGGGCTGCTATCTGTCGACGGATGTGTCCGGAAAGTTTCTGTTTGTCGGCGGCTATCACGACGGCAAGGTGACAGTCGTACATACGCACAAGGACGGCAGGCTCGGATCGGTTCTGGACGGCGTATTCCATCAGGGAATCGGATCTGTCGGAGAGAGAAATTTCCGCCCTCATGTCAGCTGTGTGATCCCGACCCCCGATGACAAGTATCTGTGCGCGGTGGACAACGGTGTGGATCAGGTGAAGATCTACAAGGTAACGCCGGTGACCGGCAAGCTACATCTGTACAGCATTCTCCGCCTTCCGCTGGAATCAGCGCCCAGGCTGATGGTATTCTCCAAAGACGGCAGGTTCGCTTACATCAACTGCGAGATGACAAACAAGATCTATGTCTATCGATATGACGGGAGCGGGAAGGAGCCGACCTTCGAAAAGATCCAGGAAGTCCAGAGCATGTATGATGACAAGGACGTGTCCTCCGCCAGCTGCGCGCTGAAGGTATCTCCCAGCGGAAAGTACCTGTACTGTTCCAGCGCAGGTGAAAACTCGGTCGGCATCTTCCGGATCAACCAGGAAACGGGAATCCTGACAAAGATCCTGATCCTTCCCATCAGCGGAGGCTACCCGAAGGACATCGATGTCTTCCCGGATGAGAAGACCCTGATTGTCCTGTGCCACGAATCCGGTTATATGCGGTTCTTCACGATCGACTATGAGAAGGGCACGCTGGTTATGAAAGGAAAGCAGCAGTATGTGGAGACACCCAACTGCATTCTGATCTCACAGACAGAAGAATGAAATTCTGATTGTGCATCATCATAATAAACAGGCGGGAGCAGGCGAAAGTCTGCTCCCGCCTGTCTGGTTGATACAAAAGAGTTGACATATCTGTACGAACCTCTATAATCGATCTTGTGCGGTTTAGTAAAACTGAAATTTTTGTTTATTTTTACTGAATCAAAGAATGAGAATGGTTTTGCGTATTCCAGATGACGTGTACACAGAAGCGGAGCCCGGACTGTGGGTCCGGAGCGCCTGAAAGAGGAAGCCATGGAGATTGGACGAAAGATCAAGAGACTGCGGGTTGGACTGAACCTGACGCAGGAAGAACTGGCAGACCGGACAGAGCTGTCGAAGAGCTTTATCTCACAGGTGGAGCGGGATCTGACGTCTCCATCCATCGCGACACTGATCGACATTCTGCAGGCGCTCGGGACAGACCTGAAGGAGTTCTTCGATGACGAGCCGGACCGGCAGATTGTCTTCCACGACGCGGACTACTTTGAGAAGTTCGATGACGAGACCGGGACGAAGACGGAATGGATCATTCCCAATGCGCAGAAGAATGAGATGGAGCCGATCCGTATCACACTGAAGGCAGGCGGCAGGACCAAGGATGAGGATCCGCATGAAGGAGAGCTGTTCGGCTATGTGCTGGCAGGAAATCTGGCGATTCACATCGGGCAGCAGACCTACCGCGCGAAGAAGGGAGAATCCTTTTATTTCCGTCCGACTGCGCGGCATTATATCGAGGCGGCCGGGAAAAACGGAGCCTCCTTTATCTGGGTCAGTACGCCGCCGAGCTTCTGAGACAGCGAAAGGAAGTGCATGGAGCGGCTGTCTGGCCTGATCAGAATGACAGAATGACAGAACCTGCCGGGTGGTTTCCGGCTGAATGGAAAGGAACCATATACTATGAGCAACAGGCTGATCGATCTTCAGCATATCACCAAAGCCTTTGACGGTACCGTCGTACTGGACGATTTCAACCTGTACATCAGGGAGAATGAGTTTCTGACGCTGCTTGGCCCGTCGGGCTGCGGCAAGACGACAACACTCCGGATCCTTGGCGGATTCGAGACGCCGGATCAGGGAAAGGTGATCTTTGACGGACAGGACATCACATCTCTGGCACCGAACAAGCGCCAGCTGAATACGGTGTTCCAGAAGTACGCATTGTTTACCCATATGTCTGTCGCGGAGAACATCGCGTTCGGCCTGCGCATCCGGAAAAAATCTGAAGACTATATCAGAGAAAAGATCCGCTATGCGCTGAAGCTGGTCAACCTGGAAGGATACGAAGAACGTACGCCGGATTCGCTTTCGGGAGGGCAGCAGCAGAGAATCGCCATCGCGCGGGCGATCGTCAATGAGCCAAAGGTGCTGCTTCTCGATGAGCCGCTGGGCGCGCTGGACCTGAAGCTGCGGCAGGACATGCAGTATGAACTGATCCGCCTGAAAAATGAACTCGGCATTACCTTTATCTATGTGACGCACGATCAGGAGGAAGCCCTGACGATGTCGGACACGATCGTGGTCATGAACCAGGGCTACATCCAGCAGGTCGGAACGCCTGAAGATATCTATAACGAGCCGCAGAACGCGTTTGTCGCGGACTTTATCGGTGATTCGAACCTGATCGACGGGACGATGATTCAGGACCAGCTGGTGGAAATCTTCGGTGTAAAGTTTGCCTGTGTTGATACAGGTTTTGGCACCAACAAACCGGTTGATGTCGTGATCCGTCCGGAGGATCTGGAACTGTTCGCGGTTCCGGAGGGAGAAGATACACAAAGCAGCGCGTATCAGGAAGCTGTCCGGTCGGCTGAAAGACTCAATCCGGGTTATTTTGAGGGAACCGTGTCCCATGTTATCTTCAAGGGCATGCACTATGAGATGGAAGTGATGGCACATGGATTCGAGTGGCTGGTACTCTCCACGCGCATGTTCCAGGTCGGGACGAAAGTGCTGATGAGTGTGGATCCCTTTAACATCCAGATCATGAAAAAGCCGGAATCCGAGGACGAGAAGGCGGTCGGTCTGGAAGAGATGTGAGAAACATAATCTGTATCAAGGCACGGACAGAGACATACGGCTGTCCGGCATCGGAGAATCCTGGATGAGAAAGCTGAGAAAACTATGGCTGGATGGACCGTACCTGGTCTGGATGGCAGCATTTATCATAATTCCCCTCTTTACGATCGTCTATTACGGACTGACCGACAAGAGCGGCGCATTTACGTGGAACAACATACTGGAGATGGGGACACCTGAGCGCATGAAGGCACTGCTCCTTTCGCTGATTCTGTCCCTGATCGCGACGGCGTTCTGCCTGGTCATGGCCTACCCCCTGGCGCTGATTCTGACCGGTATGAAGGGAGGAGCGACCGCGTTTATCGTATCGATCTTTATCATACCGATGTGGATGAACTCGCTGCTTCGAATCCTTGCCTGGCAGACACTCCTTGAGAGAAATGGTGTGATCAACCAGATTCTGGGTATGCTGCACCTGCCTAAGCTGTACATCATCAATACACCTTATGCGATCGCTCTTGGCATGATCTATGACTTTCTGCCGTTTATGATCCTGCCGATCTACAATTCGCTGCAGAAGATCGATCCGAATGTGGTGAACGCGGCATATGATCTGGGGGCAAATAAGTTCCAGACGTTCTGGAAGGTCATTTTCCCGCTGACGCTTCCCGGCGTCATCTCCGGAATTACGATGGTCTTTGTCCCGGCGCTGACTACATTCGTGATCAGTTCCTTCCTGGGCGGATCGAAGATTCTTCTGATCGGCAATGTGATCGAGCAGCAGTTTACGCAGGTGGGCGACTGGAACGTTGGCTCCGGACTGAGCCTGGTTCTGATGGTGTTTATCCTGATCTCGATGGCAGTCATGCAGCATTATGACAAGGCTGCAGATGAGGAAACAACGAAACTGTAAAGCAGGATTTCTGTCAGGCGCTCAGCCGTCCGGACACAGAAGAGGAGACAGAATTGAAAAAAGCTCTGTCGAGGATCTACCTCGTGTTTATCTTCATATTGCTGTACGCGCCGATCGTGGTGCTCATTATCTTCAGCTTTAATGATTCCAAAACGCGCGCGAAATGGGGCGGCTGGACCTGGAAGTGGTATGCCAGCATGTTTCAGGACCAGACCATCATGTCCGCTTTGTGGAATACACTGATCATCGCGGTTCTGAGTGCATTGATTGCCACAATCCTCGGACTGATGGCTTCTGTCAGTCTGCTGGCCATGAAGCATAAGAGAAGGAGTGTTGTGCTGAGCCTTCTGGATATTCCGATGCTGAACGCAGAGATCGTAACAGGAATATCGCTGATGCTTCTTTTCATCGCGATCGGCCAGTTCCTGTCCCGGTGGGGGTATACGATTGAGTTTGGCTTCGCGACCGTACTGATCGGGCACATTACATTCAACATACCATACACGGTGCTGCTGATCATGCCGAAGCTGCGTCAGATCAATATCAGCACGTATGAAGCCGCGCTTGATCTGGGCGCTTCCAGATGGTTCGCCTTCCGGAAGGTCATTGTCCCCGATATCATGTCCGGTCTGCTGTCCGGGTTCATGCTTGCGTTCACGCTGTCGCTGGACGATTTTGTCATTACGCATTTTACGAAAGGCCCCGGATTCGACACGATTTCGACAAAGGTCTATACGGAGGTCCGGAAAGGAATCAAGCCGGAGATGTACGCGCTGTCAACGCTGCTGTTTGTCTGTATTCTGGTTCTGATTCTGGTTTTTGGAAGAGGGCACAGGAAGAAGCCCATGCTGAGCGATATGATTCAGGTCTGACAGAAAGGAAATTGGGAGGAAAGAACATGAAAAGACTTGTTGCTGGTGCCGCTGTTGCTGTCATTGTAATTCCGACGCTGCTTTCAGGATGCGTCCGCAAGGTGGAGGAAGCCCCGAAGGAGACTTCCGCGCAGACCGCAGCCGCGGATCAAACAACGGAGCATGCCGAAGATGTCACTTCCACGGAAAAAGAGGCAGCGTCTGCCACTTCCGCAAAGGGGAGCGGAGAGGTGGTTGTCTATAACTGGGGAGAGTATATCGACCCGGATGTGCTCAAACAGTTTGAGGATGAGACCGGCATCAAGGTCGTCTATGAAGAGTTCGAGACCAATGAGATCATGTATCCGAAGGTGGCCGCGGGTGCTGCCAGCTATGATCTGATCTGTCCGTCTGACTATATGATTTCCAAGATGATCGACAATGACCTGCTGCAGCCGATCAATTATGACCATATTCCCAACTTCAAGAATATCGATGAGACCTATCTGGAACAGTCCAGAGGGTTTGATCCGGATCTGAAGTATTCGATCCCGTACTGCTGGGGCACGGTCGGCATCCTGTACAACAAGTCCATGATCGAAGAGGGTGACACGGTTGACTCCTGGGAGATCCTCTGGGATGAGAAATACAAGGACAGCATCCTGATGCAGGATTCCGTCCGCGACGCGTTCATGGTGCCTGAGAAGATGTTCGGCTATGACATCAATACCGTCAAGGAAGATGAGATCAAAGCGTGCTGTGAGAAGCTGATCGAGCAGAAACCGCTGGTACAGGCGTATGTCGTGGATCAGGTGAGAGACAAGATGATCGGCTCGGAAGCCGCGCTTGGTGTCATCTACTCCGGGGAAGCCATCTATACGCAGCGGGAGAATGAAGATCTTGAATATGTGATTCCGAAGGAAGGATCGAACGTATGGATTGACAGCTGGGTCATACCGAAGGACGCGAGAAATGTGGAGAACGCGGAGAAGTTCCTTGACTTCCTCTGCCGCGGAGACATTGCGCTCAAGAACTTTGAATACATTACCTATTCAACACCGAACAAGGCAGCCCGGGAGCTGATTGAGGATGAGGACATCCGCAATTCGACCATCGCGTTCCCGACGGCTGACATGCTGAAGAACTGTGATGTCTATCAATACATCGGCGAAGATGGCGACGCGCTTTACCAGAAGTACTGGGATAAGGTAAAATCCAGCTGAATATGAGCTCCGGCGGATCCGGCCGGCGGAGAAAGAAGGGAAGACGGTAGAAGATGAAACTGATGAATAAAATGGAGAGGAAGTTCGGAAAGTACGCGATCCGCAACCTTCCCCTGATCATGATTCTGATGGAGACAATCGGCTATACACTCAGCATGGTGGCGCCGAATGTGCTGAACTATATCTGTTTCAGCCCTGAATACATCTGCAGGGGACAGATCTGGCGGCTGGTCACCTGGGTTCTGATGCCGCCGTCCAGACTGGATATCTTCACCGTGATTATGCTGTTCTTCTATTACTGGATCGCGCGGACACTGGCCTCTACCTGGGGCGACTTCTACTTCAATGTGTACCTGCTCGGCGGAATTGTGATCACGGACATCGGCATGATGATTGCCTATCCGATTTTCCAGTCAATCGGCACATTGAACGCGATAATGAATATCGGCGTGATGAGCGCGTACGTGAACCTGTACTATATCCAGACGACCATCCTGCTGGCCTTTGCATTTACCTATCCGAACGCGCAGGTACTTCTGTACTTCTTTATTCCGATTAAGATGAGCTGGCTGGGGATCTTTGAAGGGGTCATGCTTGCCTACAGCTTTGTGCGGGTCGGTATGGCAACGCCAAGACTTGTGATTCTTCTGGCGGTTCTGAATTTTATCCTGTACTTCCTGATGACGAAGGACCTGAGCAGATACCATCCCGGTGAGTTCGCCAGGAGAGCGAACTATCAGAAGAAGACCGGGCAGGGTGGAAGCTTCTTCTCCGGTTCCGGGTCACAGGGATCCGGCCGTCGGAATGGATCGTCTGCGGGAAGCCGTTCTTCGCAGGAAGGTATGTTCCGTCAGGGAAGCAATACACAAGGTGCTCCGAACACGGGCGCGTCGACAAGCAGGAGGAGTACGGCAGGCTTTACGAAGATCTATCCGAACGGTGCCCGTCATAAGTGCACGATCTGCGGCAGAACCGAGCTTGACGATGAGAACCTTGAATTCCGTTTCTGCTCGAAGTGTGAAGGGAACCACGAGTACTGTCAGGATCATCTCTTCACACACCAGCACATCAAAAACGGTGTGCCGGGCTCAGACGGGCAGGTATAAGCATCATGTTCAACGCAGAGAAAGGAATCTATGAAAGCTTCAGAAAAACATGTGAATAAAGCGGGGGTGATTCGTTCCGCTCTCCTGACAGCGCTGCTGGTTGTTCTGGCAGTGCTTGCGATCCGGGACCAGACGAATTATCCGGCCAGCGAACCGCAGAACCGCTACTGGACGGACAGCATCGTCGACTTCCTGGCATCATACAAGGAAGTGATCGTGATCGTTCTGGCTGTTTTGTATGGACTGTACCGGTATGTGTCCATCCCGAAGGGGATCGTGTCGAAGATCTGGACGACTGTCTGGGCAGTATTGATCCCGGGGCTTTCCTTTGTCCTTGTGGAAGCATACAACCGCGGATACTGGCATGTCGGAGCACGTGTTTCCTATGAGAATGCCGAGCCCTGGAATGCCCTGTTTCTTCTGAACCTGCTTCTGTATTATCTGTTCTTTCTGAGCCTGACCTTCCTGTTTGGAAGCTTCTTTGCAGGATATGCTGCGGCGGCCGCCATTCTGATGGGCGTCGCGATTGTCAATTTCTATGTCATGCAGTTCCGCGGCATTCCGATCGTTCCCTGGGACTTTCTTTCGATCCGGACGGCTGCCAACGTTGCAGGCGGCTTCGAGTATAAGATCTACTGGCAGATGCTGCTTGCCACCTTCGGATTCGTCTTTCTGATCCTGACTACAGGGAAAATGAAAGCAAAGCTTCGTTTCCTTCCGGTGCGCATCGGCGGATTTCTGATCGCTGCGGCAGCGCTTGTGTTTGTGATCCATGGACTGCAGGACAATCAGACGAAGTCCTTCTGGGGAATTGACACAACGCTGTTTACCCCGACGGTACGCTATACGAAGAATGGCTTCTGGCCGGCGTTTCTGTCGAACCTGTCCTTTTTGAAGATCGACAAACCCAGCGGGTACAGTGTGGAAGAAGTAGAGAAGATCGCGGAAACCGCAGACGAAGCGTATGAACCGGAGAATCGAAACAGTGTCTCCGGACCTCAGACAGAGGCGGAAGAAGATACGGCTGTATCTGTCCAGACCCCGAACATTATCGTCATTATGAACGAAGCATTCTCTGATCTGTCCGTGCTCGGGGACTTCAACACGAATGAAGACTATATGCCGAATTTCCGCGCGCTGATGGAAGACTATACTTCCGGACATCTTCTGGTGTCGGTGAAGGGCGGCAACACGGCCAACACCGAATATGAGTTTCTCAGCGGGGACACCATGGCATTCCTGCCGCCGGGCAGTGTCGTCTTCCAGCAGTACATCAACGGGGAAGTGCCGACGATTGCCACCTATCTGAAGCAGTTCGGCTACGAGACCATCGGCATGCATCCTTATCAGGGAAGCGGCTGGGAGAGAAACCGTGTCTATCCTCTGATGGGATTTGATACCTTCCTTGACCAGAGTTCCTTCCAGGGAGCGGATAAGCTGCGCAATTACGTCAGTGACAAGGGCGCATTTGACAAGGTCATCCAGCTGTTTGAGGAAAAGGAGGAGGGCAGGCCCCAGTTCCAGTTCCTGGTGACCATGCAGAATCACTCCGGCTTCTCACCGAAGAGCACCGACAATGGTTTTTCGGAGGAGGTCATACTGACCGACGCGCCTTCCCAGACGAGTACCGTGGTGACGGCGGAGCGGTATCTGACTCTGATCAAGTATTCCGATATGGCATTTGCGGAGCTGATCGATTACTTCGAGCAGAATGTCACGGAACCGACGCTGATTGTGATGTTCGGGGATCACGAGCCAAACGATTATGTCACAGACGTGATCGACGATCTGGTCGGAAATGACAAATTCGTAACAGCATCAGACAACAGCGGCGCGGCTGACATGTCAGAGGAATCTCTGGACGATGTGCAGAAACACTATCAGGTTCCTTTTGTCATCTGGAATAATTTCGGGCTTGAGAAGAATGATGCCATCGATCAGACCAGCGTGAATTACCTCAGCTCGATCCTTCTGGAAGAAGCCGGACTTCCGCTGACGGATTATCAGAAGTTCGCGCGAAACCAGCAGAAGCAGATTCCTGCGCTCTCGGCAGTCGCCTGGTGCGACAAGGAAGGAAATTACCACAGCTGGGCGGAAAGAGACGAGGACGAGACATACAGCAGCCTGATCAACGATTACAATATCCTGGAGTACAACCATCTGATTGATAAGAAGAACCGGGTCGATCCGGTATTTATGGAACCGTGAAATGCAGGAAAGGGAAGGAGAGAAACATGAAACAGCCCTTTGTAACCCTGAATGAAGTAAATGAAATCACGAAGTCGTATCCCACGCCGTTCCATCTTTACGATGAGAAGGGGATCCGTGAGAATGCCAGGCGTGTATATGAAGCATTCTCCTGGAATCCGGGCTTTCGCGAGTACTTTGCCGTCAAGGCAACACCGAACCCCTTCCTGATGCAGATCCTGCAGGAGGAAGGGTGCGGATTCGACTGCTCGTCCATGACAGAGCTTCAGCTGTCTGAGGCCATCGGCGCGGTGGGAGATCAGATCATGTTCTCGTCCAACGACACCCCGCCGGAGGAATACCGCAAGGCGGGCCAGCTCGGCGCCATCATCAATCTGGACGACATCACCCACATCGATATCGTGGAGAAGGAACTGGGACAGCTTCCGAAGACCATGAGCTGCCGGTTTAACCCGGGCGGTTTCTATAAGCTGTCCAACGGAATCATGGACAATCCCGGGGATTCCAAGTACGGGATGACCGAGGAGCAGATCTTTGATGCATTCCGGATCATGAAGGAAAAAGGCGTGGAGCATTTTGGCATACATGCCTTCCTGGTTTCCAATACGGTTGGGAACGACTACTATCCGACGCTGGCAGCAACTCTGTTTGAGCTTGCCGTGCGGCTGAAGGAAGAGACCGGGGCGCACATTTCATTTATCAACCTGTCAGGAGGCGTCGGCATACCCTACCGTCCGGAAGAGGCAGGCGCGGACATCAGGAAGATCGGAGCGGGTGTACACAAGGTGTATGACCACATCCTCGTACCACATGGAATGGGTGACGTGAAGATCTTCACGGAGATGGGCCGTTTCATGATGGGTCCGTACGGCTGCCTGGTCACGAAAGCGATCAATGAAAAGCATATCTATAAAGAGTACATCGGCGTGGATGCCTGCGCCGCGAACCTCATGCGTCCGGCCATGTACGGCGCGTACCATCATGTGACGGTGCTTGGCAAAGAAGACGCGCCGTGTGACCAGGTGTACGATGTGGTCGGTTCTTTGTGTGAGAACAACGATAAGTTCGCGATCGACCGGAAACTGCCGAAGATTGAACTCGGAGACTACCTGGTGATTCATGACACCGGAGCCCACGGGTTCTCCATGGGATACAACTACAACGGCAGGCTGTGGAGCGCGGAGCTTCTGAAGAAGGAAGACGGCAGCGTGCAGCTGATCCGGCGCGCGCAGGAGCCGAAGGACTACTTCGCGACGTTTGACTGCTTTGAGGTATATGAGAAACTGACAGGATCGTCTGACAGACAGTAGACAGGTGTCAGATCTGCGTGCTGTTTTGATCCGTGCGGCAGTGTCTGGGCGCTGCAGCGGAAGGGACTGTTTTTGATCAGAGAGCGGGGCGGGATCCTATGTGCAAGTTTGACTTTACATCTATCTTAGACCGGCGCGGCTTTGATGCCTATGCACTGGACGGTGTCGGGAGCAACAGATGGGGAGCGGAGCCTCAGCCGCCGGAAGAGGGGTTCGATTTTATCCCGATGTGGGTTGCGGATATGAACTTCCCAACCTGCCCCGGTGTGACAGAGGCAATCATCAAAAGAGCGCAGCACCCGGCATTCGGCTATTTCTTCCCGACAGATGCGTATTATGACGCCATCATCAGGTGGAGGCAGCAAAAGGTCAGGGGAACTGCGGCTTCCAACCCGAACTCTGCAAAAGAAGACGGTTCAAAACCGGACAGAAATGCGGAACAGAATCATCCGCACGCGGCATTAAGACGGGAACACATCGGCTATGAGAACGGTGTCCATGGCTTTATCACCAGTGCCGTGCGCTCCCTTACAAGGCCGGGAGACAGCGTTCTCCTGCACAGTCCGAATTATGTCGGTTTTCGCAGCGATACGCTCCGGCAGGGGCGGTACTGTGTCTACAGTCCGCTTCAGCTGGATGAACAGGGCATCTGGCGCATGGACCTGGAAGACATGGCAAGGAAGATCGAGGAGAATCACATCCGTGTCATGATCTTCTGCTCTCCGCAGAATCCTTCCGGAAGAGTGTGGGAGAGAAAAGAACTGGAAGCGATGATGGCACTTCTGGAATCTTACCGCGTGACTGTCATCAGCGATGAGATCTGGGCAGACCTGGTGTTCCCCGGGTATTCGCATACACCGCTGCAGGACGTCAGCCCCTATGCAAAACAGCATGTGCTGGCAGCGTACGCACCGAGCAAGACCTTCAATATCGCGGGCCTGATCGGAAGCTATCACATCATCTACAACGATGACCTCAGAGAGCAGGTGACCAGAGAAGGCTCCTCGACCAACTACAATGAGATGAACGTACTGTCCATGCACGCTCTGATTGGCGGATATTCTCCGATTGGCCGTGACTGGCTGGACGGCCTGATGCAGGCCCTTGGGCAAAATGCGCAGTTCGCTGCAGATTTTGTCTACACAGAGCTCAAGGGCGTCCACACAGCGATGCCGCAGGGAACCTACATGATGTGGCTGGACCTGAAAGAATACCTTGCATCGTCAGGACGGACGCTGGACGAGGTTCTTCGTACCGGCTGGAGGGTCGGCGTTGGCTGGCAGGACGGAAGACTTTTCGAAGGACAGACCAACATACGGCTGAACCTGGCATCGCCGAAGTCCAGGATCGAGGAAGCGTTCGATCGGATGAAGCAGTATGTGTTCTAAACTGACAATCTGAATCAGCAGGTTGTTCTTCCGAGCCAATTATGTTAGAATAGTACTGTTCCGCCGGCGTGTCGGAATGGCAGACGAGGAAGACTCAAAATCTTTTGTGGGCAACCACGTGTGGGTTCAAGTCCCACCGCCGGCATAAATTGTAAAATCCGCGTAGTTGATAGGATTCCTGAGAAACCTGTCAACCACGCGGTTTTTGATTCTATCAAAACATTGACGATGCACCAAATATTAGTACAAAACACCGATTGATAATGCAAATAGTGACCCAAATAGTGACCCGGGTCATGCTTTCTTTTCGAATCGTCGTTCGAAATAATCCACAGCCTTCTGGTTCATCTACCTGTCGACGATGAGCTGAGTTCAGGGTTTCCTCAGGACGGGCGGTCTGGATTCTTCCTGTCATGTTTTTTCTGCGTCATGGAAAGCAGCGCTTCCTGCAGGACTCTGGAGAAGTTCACATGGTGTGCTTCTCCGTACGCGTTCAGCCATGCCGGAATCGTAATATTCTTGCGGACAGACTTCATAGCGTGGGCGTCCGAATAGGCTCCCATGTCAAGCACAATCAGACTGACAAAATCGTCAGGATCTTCCAGTTCAACATCAGAATATTCGGAAGCGGGCGGTACTTCACCGCCTTTTTCCATGATGGACAGGATCACACCACTGGCCTGGTCTACCGCGTCTTCAATCGCGTCTGCGAGTGTATCTCCTGAAGCCATGCAGTCAGGCAGGTCCGGGACGGTGACGTCATATCCGCCTTCATCAAAGTAAGGGGTAAAGATCGCAGGATAAATCAGTTTCATAGTATGCTCCGTTCCGCCGCCGTCTAAGAGCAGCAAGAGAAATAGAATGATAGTTCCATTGTACGCATTGTGCGCACTGCGTCAAGAGCACCATGCGTTTTTCCGCCCGATCCGGGATGACTGTGATGCGGCGGAAGAATAGGGTGAAAAAGCATGGAAGACAGTTCAAAATGGAGAAAAAGAAAATGCCATTACTGGGAGTTGACACGGTGTCAACGAACGGGTATGATGTAGCCGTTGACACGGTGTCAATACTAATGGGAAGGGAGGAGGAGATCGTGATTAAGGGAACACCTGAGCTGATCTCACAGAGACGGGAAGAGATCATCAGCGCCTGTGAAAAGATCTATCAGACAAAGAGCTTTAAGGAGATTACGCTGAAGGAGATCGGTAATGAGACCTCATTTTCCAGACCTACGATCTACAATTATTTTCAGACTAAGGAAGAGATCTTTCTTGCCTTATTTGAATCAGAGTATCAACGCTGGAATGATGATCTGGAAAGGATTCTGGAAGAGAATGATCAGCTCACAAGAACACAGGTTGCTGAGAAGATAGCGCATTCTCTGGAGAGAAGAGAACAATTGCTGAAACTCCTGTCCATGAATAATTACGACATGGAAGCAAACAGCAGACCGGAATTGCTGGTTGCCTTCAAGGAAGCATACGGAACATCCATGACAAATATCCGGCGTATTCTTTCCAGATTTTGTCCTGAGATTGGCAAGGAAGAATCAGAAAACTGTATTTATGTTTTCTTTCCTTTCATGTTCGGAATCTATCCATATACAAGCGTTACGAAAAAACAGAAAACGGCGATGGAAGATGCACAGGTGGATTTTGTGAGTCATTCCATCTATGAAATCACCTATAACTGCCTGGTCAGGCTGCTTGCAAAGTAAAGGAAAGGAAGTGGGATAAGAATGAAATACACAAGACTTGGAAACTCTGATCTGAACGTATCCCGCATCTGCTTAGGCTGCATGGGATTCGGAGATGCGGCCAGAGGCCAGCACAGCTGGACAATCGATGAAGAACATACAAGAAAGATCATGGCGCGCGCTCTTGCGCTTGGCGTCAATTTCTATGATACAGCAATCGCGTATCAGAGCGGTACCAGTGAACAGTATGTCGGCCGTGCCCTCAGGGATTTCGCAAAGCGTGAGGAGGTGGTGGTTGCGACCAAATTCCTCCCGAGGACACCGGAAGAAATCGAGAAAGGGATCAGCGGTCAGCGGCATATTGAGGATATGATTGATACCAGCCTCAAGAACCTCGGCATGGATTATGTGGACTTATATATCTACCACATGTGGGACTGGAACACGCCGATCTATGACATTATGGATGGCCTGAATCGTATTGTGAAGGCAGGGAAAGCAAGATATATCGGCATTTCCAACTGCTTTGCGTGGCAGATCGCAAAAGCCAATGCCCTTGCTGAGAAAGAAGGCTTTGCCAGGTTCATTTCCATTCAGGGGCATTACAACCTGATCTTCCGTGAAGAAGAGAGGGAGATGGTTCCGTACTGTCAGGAAGAAAACATTGCGCTGACTCCTTACAGTGCTCTTGCAAGCGGAAGGCTTTCCAGGCTGCCGCAGGAAGGCGGGACGAAGCGCGCGAAGGAAGACAGTTATGCGAAATTCAAATACGACGCGACGGCTCAGCAGGACAGCGTGATCATTGACCGTGTTGCCAAACTGGCGGAGAAACATGGAGTGACCATGACAGAGGTTTCACTTGCGTGGCTGCTTACTAAAGTGACGTCCCCTGTCGTTGGTGCCACAAAGCTGCACCATATGGAAGGAGCTGCGAGGGCTGTTGACCTGGAACTGACTTCAGATGAAACGGCATATCTGGAAGAACCTTATGTTCCACATCCGCTGGCGGGTGTGATGGCACAGAACAAGCCTGCGGCCGCAAACGAGAAGCATGTCTGGTCTACAGGAGACCAGAAGATCGGAACAAATCAAACCAGTTGAAGGAACTTACAGGCATCCAGGTACAGAAATCATTTCATAACAGGAAAAGAAAGGTTGGTAAAGAAATGAGCAGAAAACTACTGTTGGCTTTGATCATGATGACTGCGATACTGACATGCACGGTGTGGGGAAGTGAATCGGAAGCTTCTGTTGCGGACAGCACCGAAAAGGCCGGGACAGAATCATCAAAGGATGTACTGGTTGTATTTTTCTCCGCAACAGGAACAACAAAAGACGTCGCGGAAAAGATTGCGTCGATTGAAGACGCAGATCTATACGAGATAAAAGCGAAGCAGGAGTATACAAGCGATGACCTGAACTGGAACGATTCCAACAGCCGGACGACGAAGGAACAGGACGATCCATCGGTACGCCCGGAGATCGCCAGTGATGAAGTGTCGCTGGAGGGATACAGCAAAATCTATATAGGATATCCGATCTGGTGGGGGGAGGAGCCGCGTATTATGGACACCTTCGTGGAAAGCTGCGACTTTGAGGACATAACCGTGATCCCGTTCTGCACATCAGGCGGCAGCGGCATCGGGAGAAGCGGCGAGAATCTTGCTAAGAATGCCGGAAGCGGGAACTGGCTTGACGGTCAGAGATTCGGGGCGGATCCGTCAGAGAAAGAGCTGAAGTCCTGGATAGATGGATTGCAGTAAGCATACAGAACGGGCATCGGAACAATGAACAGAAATAAGAATCGTATGATGGTCAGGAGGATTGTAGATCTTTGCATGACCATCCTCCTTCTTTGCCTGATGGCCTATCAGGTGACCGGTGAAGAGGCACATGAATGGATCGGTATGGTTATGACGGCACTTGTCGTTGTTCATCAGATCCTGAACAGAAGATGGTACGGCGCGATTTTCAAGGGAAAGTACAATGTATACCGGACCCTGGTAACGGCAGTGGATATTATGCTGCTTGTATCTTTTGCACTGACAGCTTTCTGCGGGATGTCGATGAGCGGATATGCTGTACCGTTTCTTTACGGGCTGACAAAAGTATCCTTTGCCAGAAGGATGCATCTGTCTTTGTCCCATTGGGCATTTGTTCTCATGGGACTGCATCTTGGTCTGCATATCCCGGTGATGACCGGCAGGTGGAAACTGTCGGAGGGGAAGAAGAACCTGATCTCAGCTGCCTTTTGCTGTGCTGCGGGTTTTGGATTGTTTTTCTTCCTGCGAAACAAGATGCCGGATTATCTTTTCTTCCGTGTGCCATTTGCATTTTTGGACTATGAAAAGCCGGCGTTTCTGGTTTTTCTGGAAAATCTGCTGATGATAGTTTTCTGGGCATTTCTGGGTGCGCAGGGAGCGTCTCTTTGCAGAAATGTTTACAGACGAAAGACCAACAGGAAAAACCCGCTGCTTCCGGTCGTATCTATGATGGCGGCAGTGATTCTGGGACTTGCCCTGAACATGCTTTTTTCATCCGGCAATGTTCAGAATATTACGAATACTGATTGGGCCAGTACACAGGAGGTTGCGATGGAAGAAACAGAAAGAGCTCCGACGGCAGCGGCGTCTTTGTGGCCTGATGAAAATGGGATCGAAAGATAAGATGGAAGAAGCAGATCTGTGACAGAAACGTATCAGTCAGGAAGGAATCTACAGAAGGAGAGAACAGTATGGCAGAGAAAATTGTACAGACAGCAGGAAGAGACGCACTTGGAACTTTTGCACCGGAGTTTGCGCACTATAACGATGACGTCCTCTTTGGAGAGAACTGGAATAATGAGGATATTGATCTGAAGACAAGATGTATTATTACTGTGGTGTCGCTGATGTCCCAAGGTGTGACCGATAGTTCCCTAAAATACCATCTTACGAATGCGAAGAATCATGGTGTAACCAAAAAGGAGATGGCGGCTATCATTACACATACGGCTTTCTACTGTGGCTGGCCGCATTCATGGGCTGCGTTTAACCTGGCAAAGGAAGTATACGCAGACGAGGAATAAAGCCATGAAGATTCTGCTGCAGCGCGGCGAACGGACTTTATGATCCCCTGGAAACGCAGATTGGATGGAAGAATGGAGATATCAGCCTGGGAGGCGGATGGTTCGCGCTTCTTTATGGCGGAGAGGAAACATCCGGAGAATATAAAGAGATGATGATTATCGGACATATCCATGACGGTGATCTGGAACTGATAGGACAGATGCCGGAACGTGTGACGTTGACGGTATCGGAAGCATAAATGGAGGTTTTGATATGAGGTATCCGGATAAGACAGAATTTGACAAGGCAAACAGTTTCGGGTTGGGGAATCCGAATGAAGCCTATGCACAGTATTTTGACGGACAGAGTTATCTGAATGCTCTGACGGAGTTTGGTAAAGCACCGCTTTTTCTGGCTAATGTGACGTTTGAACCCGGAACGAGGAATCACTGGCACGTGCATCATGCAGACAAGGGTGGTGGTCAGATCCTGATCTGTACCGCAGGAGAGGGTTGGTATCAGGAAGAAGGAAAACCGGCTCAGGAGCTGAAGGAAGGATCGGTTGTTGTGATCCCGCAGGGTGTAAAGCACTGGCATGGAGCGAAGAAAGACAGCTGGTTCTCGCATATTTCCCTTGAAGTACCAGGGGAGAACTGCAGCAATGAGTGGCTGGAAGCGGTATCCGAGAATGAATACAACGCTTTGGGATAAAAGCTGATCAGATTGTGAGGGGAGAAGAATCCATGAAGAATTTAGGTTTTGGCATGATGAGACTGCCGGTTATTTCCGGCCCGACAGATTTTGATTACAAGCAGTTGAATGAAATGGTAGACGCTTTTCTGGAAGCTGGTTATACATATTTTGATACCAGCTTCGTTTATCACGATGGTAAAAGTGAGGAAGCTACCCGTAAGGCTCTGGTGGAACGCCATCCAAGAGACAGTTATACCGTAGCGACAAAGTTTCCGACGTTCATGGAGCTTCCGGAGGAGAAAATCGAAGAGACCTTCCAGAGCCAGCTGGAGCATCTGGGTGTAGAATATGTAGATTACTATCTTCTCCATAATATACAGAATGTATACTACGACGGGTATGATGGAAAAGGCGGCGTAGTGAAGACAACACATCTGTTTGATCATGCGAAAAAATGGAAAGAGGATGGAAAGATCCGTCATCTGGGGATATCATTCCATTCATCCGCTAAACTGTTGGATCGGGTACTGGCTGAACATCCGGAAATCGAATTTGTTCAGATTGCCCTGAATCCGATCGACTGGGACAGCGAATTGGTACAGGCCGGACCTTGTTATGATGTGATCCGTAAGCACGGGCGGAAGGTGGTAATCATGGAAGCGGTAAAAGGCGGCGGTCTTGCTAAGCTTCCTGAGGAAGCAGAAAAGCTCCTGAAGACAGCACATCCCGGCTGGTCGATTGCTTCCTGGGCTGTGAGGTTCTGCCTTGGTCTTGATGATGTAATTGCAGTTCTTTCGGGAATGAGTACGATTGAACAGGTAATGGACAATACAGCTACCAGTAATTCTGCCGAAAAGCTGACTGATGAAGACAGAAAGGTACTGGAAGAAGCTATGCGTATTTACAGAGAGAGCGCACCGATCAAACAAAGTGAGATCAATCAATATAAAAGCCTTATGTATCATGGCGTTCCGGTAAGCGCGATCCTTCAGGCTTACAGCATCTGCCAGATTCAACCGGATCCCGGCTTTTCTGATGATAACAATTATCTGAAAAATGCCTTTGCTGAGGCTGAACATGTCGATTTCCACGCAGGATTGGAAAAGCAGGAAGTGATTACTGACGATGGCAGAAACATCACGGAAATGGTTGAAAAAGCGGTAGCATGGCTGACAGAGCATAGCTTCTGATAAATGAACAGTGGTTGGGATAAAAGAATGATGGACCGGCAGTGTGTTTTTAACTATATCAAAAAGAAATACAGGGTGTTGCCGGAGTATCCCTGGCGCAGATATGACGAGAATGCTGTTTTCAGACATACCGACAATAAAAAGTGGTTTGCGCTTGTAATGGGGGTCCGGAAGGAAAAGCTCGGCTTATCCGGCAACGACGATATCGATGTGGTCAATCTGAAGATAGATGACCTGTTTTTCCGTGATATGATCATCAGGGAAGATGGCATTCTTCCGGCGTACCATATGAACAAGATGCACTGGATCACAGTTCTTCTGGACGGTACGGTACTTAAGGAACGGGTCTTTGAACTGATCGACATGAGTTTTCTGGCGACAGCTTCCGCAAAGAAGAAAGAAAAGGTGCGTCCCCCAAAGGACTGGCTGATTCCGTCAAATCCAAAGTACTACGACATCATTCATGCCTTTGACGATACGGATACCATTGACTGGAAACAGGGAGCCGGTATCAGGAAGGGAGATACGGTCTTCCTGTACGTTGGAGCACCCGTATCAGCTGTACTGTACAAATGTAAGGTGATGGAGACTGACATACCCTATCAGTATCAGGACAGGAATCTGACAATTACAGCACTGATGAAGATCAGGCTGCTGAAAAGGTATGCTCCGGATCAGTTCACCTTTGAGGTGCTGAAGACCGAGTATGGGATTTTTGCTGTGCGCGGACCAAGAGGAGTGTCGAATTCATTAAGAGAGGCATTGGAAAAGTCCGTATGATGATTCATGCGGAGTTTGACCGGAATCGTGTCCGGGTGAGAAAGTGTGAAAAGCTGCTCCTGAAAGAGGGGCAGCTATTTTATTGGAATTGTGTAATTTGCCTCTTGTCATCTGCAGGAAGAGGTATATAATATTAGTTTGAAAATACTAACTATATTACGGGAGCCGAACTGATCTCCTGTTCCTTTACCGAATATCTGACCTGAAAAGGTTTTATTTTTTGTATATTGGTTAGATTGTGCTAACGCATTGCGGACGGTATACCTCCGCCGCGCTTCTTGTGTGGAACTGCATCCTGTTTTAACGGAAGAAAGGAAGGCACATGCAATTTGATGAGAAGGGATTGATGACAGGAAAGACAATGATGCTCCTGCCGGGAACTGCCTGTGATTATCAGACAAATTTCGGTTCTGTACTGGAGGCTCTGGAAGAAAAGTACCATGTCATCTGTGTGAACTATGACGGCTTTGACGGCAGCGACCTGGTCTTTCCGGACATGCTCACAATAACAGGGAAAATAGAGCAGTACATCCTGGAACGGTTTGATGGCAGGATTGATGGCGCAATCGGCTCATCTTTGGGCAGCAGTTTTGTCGGGCAGCTGATCCAAAGGGAAAACATCCATATGGATCATGGCATCTTTGGAAGCCCGGACCTGGACCAGAGTGGCAGATTCAGCGCATGGCTGCAGTCAAAACTTGTAGTGCCCCTGTTGACCGGCTTTACCAAAAACGAAAAGAAGAAAGCAAGAACCAGGGAGAAACTGAAAGGGTTCTTCGAGATGGACGATGAGACGGCAGATAAGTTTATGGAATGTTTCTCGAAGTTCAGCCCTGAGTCCATCAAAAATGAATATTATACGGACCTGCTCACCTGGCTGAACGAAGATATCCATGTAGAGCATACAAAAGTACATTTCATATATGCCAGAAAAATGGGAGAGAAGTACCTGAAGCGATACAGGAAGTACTTTCGTGATCCGGACATCCGGGCGTTTGACATGCAGCATGAGCAGTGGCTGTTCGGTGGGAAACAGTATGCAGTGCCGGTACTTGAGGCTATTGATGAGTTTATGGATATGCCGGTATGAAACGAGCGTGAAAAATGGATTTGCAATTAAGGCTGATGATCAAGGATGAACCTGGAGAGAAGACGGCAGGGGAGCTGTTGGGCTGAAAAGACGACAGGAAGTGAAAGGAGTTCATGCTATGTCAAAGAAAGCTTCAAACTTCCAGAAAAAGGTTATGTCCCTCGGATACAGGGGGAAGGAGATCTTCAAACCTTTGAATACCGGCTGGATTGATGACCGTGTCGCCTGTGTCCGTGAGTGGATCGCGAATTTTTTTTTCTATACAAAAAACGGAACCACGATCATGATCGATGCCGGCTACAATTACGACCGTCTGGAAGAAAAGATGAGGTGGCTGGATCTCGATCCGGCAAAAATCCGTCATATCCTGATCACACACCAGGATACGGATCATGTCGGTGCTGTTGAACGGGATTCTGCCGGACTCTTTCAAGAGGCAACGGTTTATCTGAGTGAAATTGAAAACCGTTATCTGACAGGGGAAGTGCGCAGGAAGGTTATTTTCGGTGTCTATAAGCTTCCACAGGTAGAGATGGATCAACCGAAGAAGCTGCTCAAAGACGGTGATGTGTTTTTCATAGAGGAAATCAAAGTGGAAGCCATTCTGGTTCCGGGTCATACCTGGGGACATATGGTTTACCTGGTTGATGACGAATATCTGTTTACAGGGGATACAATCTGGTTCGGGGCGGACGGCGGCTACAGCTTCATCAATTCCCTGGCAGAGGACAATGCGCTTGCGAAGAAATCCCTGGCAGAACTGGAGAAGAAACTAAGGGATCGGGGCCTGTCGCCAAAAGTCATCACGGGACACACCGGCTGGTCGGAAGACCTGGATTTTTTTTTTTACATAAGGATCAGGTGTGCAACAGCATGAAAAAGCAGAAACCGCATGATCCCTTGGCCCCTTACGATGGTTATGACGAACGGGAAGATGTGGAGTGGAAGGCAAGGAACGTACGCCTTGCCAGTGTAAATGACCGAAAGAAACGAAAAGTGCTGGTATTCGGGGCCGGCGTGATCGGCGCATATCTGGCACACGTACTGACAGAGGCCGGAAATGACGTGACGATCCTTGCAAGGAAAGAGCGCTCTGAGTCACTGAACCGAAACGGACTGGTCATATACCACCACCTGCAGAGGAAGACGACTGTGGACAGGGTGAATGCCGTAACTTCAGTGGAAGGACTTTCCTTTGATGTGGCATTTGTTCCAATGCCGTATCACAAGATCCGGCAGGCATTGTCCCAGATCTGCGAATTGAATGCAAAGCTCCTGATCCTGGTGGGAAATGATCTCGCTCCGGCTGAAATAGAATCATATATCCACGAACATGCTCCGGGGATCAGGAAGATCCTGTTCGGGTTTCATTTGCAGAGGAAATCAGCGAAAATAAGTGAATGACTCATCGGTATTGTGACGTAAAGAATAACACAAGCTGTCAGGGATTTCCGTGGTGTTTCTCAATCATCTGAGAAATATGGTGGAAAGTCCATTTTTTATCAATCCACCCCTTGACCCTGACGTTGCGTAATAGTTTATATTTTCGTTATCAAAGAACGAAGGGAAGGTGATGAACCGTTGAAAACAGTTCATGAAGTCAGCGAGTTATCCGGAGTGAGTATCAGAACCCTGCAATATTATGACAGGATTGGCCTGCTCTCTCCCGCAGACCGCACGGAGGCCGGATACCGGCTTTACGATAATGCTGCGCTTGAGAAACTGCAGCAGATCCTGCTTTTCCGGGAGCTTCAATTCCCATTGAAAGAGATCATGGAGATTGTAAACAGGACGGACTTTGACAGGAGCAGGGCGCTGGAACAGCAGATCGAGCTGCTGAGGCTGAAGAAGGAGCACATTGAAAATCTGATTAACCTTGCGGAAGGCATAAAAGCATTGGAGGTGAAAGAAGTGACAAGAGAAGGATTTGAGGCATTTGACACCAGAAAGATAGACGAGTACGCAAAACAGGCCAAAGCAGCATGGGGGACCACAGACGCTTACAAGGAGTATGAGCGAAAGAGCAAAGGCAGGACACGGGAAGAGGAGGCAGAAATCAGCAGACAGATGATGGACATCTTCCGGGAATTCGGAGAGATCAGGGACAGTGCTCCAGAAAGTTCTGAAGCACAGGCGTTGGTGAAGAAACTGCAGGACTTTATTACTGATAAAATGTATACCTGTACGAACGATATCCTCAGCAGCCTTGGAAAGATGTATGCCAGTGGCGGTGATTTCACCAGGAACATCGATAGAGCCGGAGGAGAGGGAACTGCACAGTTTGCTTCTGACGCTATAGATATATACTGTGGATAACGAATCGTTACTGAGCCTGCATTCTATTGCGATATGCGGTGATGAGAGGGAAAGCTGGCTTTTATCTGATCCAGGAAGCGCTCCGCAATCGGAGTAAACGTCTGGCTGCGATTCCAGATCAGATACAGTTTTGTTTCCAGCCTGGGGGAGAGCGGCCGGAATACCAGGCCGCTGTTCTTGGATACATCTACCAGATGACGGAAAGAAAGCTGATATCCCAACCCTTCCCGGACAAACATGGAGGCGTTATAAGCAAGTCGGAAAGATCCTTCCAGATGCAGCGTATCAAACCGGTCACCTGCCCAGGCTTTGATATCACCGTTCCAGCCCTGTTTCGATGTGATCAGCGGAAGCCCTTGAAGATCATCAATTTTGATGGTCTTTTTCTTTGCCAGTTCCGCATCTGCAGGCAGAATCAGCCCCCAGATATCACCCTCGGGAAATACAGCATAGTCGTATTTCCTGGTGTCCGGAGTATCACAGATAACGGCAAAATCCAGCAGCCCTTTGTCAAGCTTTTCTGTTACCTGTTCAGTGTCGCCGCTGGTGATGTGGTAATTAAGGCCTGGATAGCGCCCTTTCAACCGGCGGATCTCTCTGGCAAGATGACGGATCTGAAAAGATTCTGCCAGACCAAAATACAGCTCTCCGCCTGTGATGTCATCCAGTGACAGAAACTCGCTTTCTATTTTATCCGCCATGGTTACAAGATCTTCTGCCCGGTCACGCAGAAGAGCGCCTTCTTCTGTCAATGAGATGCTGAAGCTGTGCCGTGTGAATAATTTCTTTCCAAGCTCATCTTCCAATGACTTCATGGTTTTTGAAAGGGTCGGCTGTGTGACGTGGAGCAGTTCGGCTGCTTTTGTCATGCTTTCTTCCCTTGCTGCAATGAGAAAATACCGTAAAGACCTGATCTCCATAGCCATACCCCCAAAAATGCCAGTGATATTCCATTTATGAATAATATGATATTCAATATAACTATTAGCGAAGAAAAGCGCAAGAGATTACGATAAGACTGCAGGAGGAAGACACGGCAGAAAAAAGGGGAAATCTATGAAGAAGGAAGAACTGAAACTGACACAGGAGTGGGACAAGACTTTTGCCAGAAGTGAAAAGGTCGATCACAGTAAGGTAACATTTGTCAACCGCTATGGAATTACGCTGGCTGCAGACCTGTATGTGCCAAAGAAAACACAAGGAAAGCTGCCGGCCATCGCAGTATGCGGCCCGTTTGGCGCAGTAAAGGAACAGTGCTCTGGTCTGTACGCGCAGACGATGGCGGAACGCGGCTTCCTGACGATCGCTTTCGACCCGTCTTTTACCGGTGAGAGCGGCGGAAATGTACGGTATATGGCTTCTCCTGATATTAACACGGAGGATTTCATGGCTGCAGTGGACTATCTTTCCCTGAACGATATGGTGGACCCTGAACGGATTGGTATCATCGGTATCTGCGGCTGGGGCGGAATGGCGGTCAATACCACTGTGCTGGATACCCGCATTAAGGCAACAGCAGCGATGACGATGTATGACATGACCAGGGTAAACGCGAAAGGGTATTTCGATTCGGAGGACAGTGAAGAAGCGCGTTACGCCAAACGCTCCGCCATGTGCGCACAGCGTCTGGAGGACCTCAAAAACGGTGCATACAAGCTTGGGGGCGGAGTGGTTGATCCCCTGCCGGAGGATGCCCCGTTCTTTGTGAAGGATTACTTCGATTACTATAAAACAAAGCGCGGCTATCATGCACGCTCCCTGAATTCCAACGGCGGCTGGAATGTAGTGGGATGCGAAAGCTTTATCAATCAGCCGATTCTGCAGTATTCCAATGAAATCAGAAGCGCTGTGCTGATCGTACATGGTGAAGCGGCACATTCCTGCTACTTCGGAAAGGATGCATACGCTAACATGGTCAGGGACAGCAAGTATACTGACAACAAGGAGCTGCTGATTATCCCGGGCGTGTCCCATACAGATCTCTATGACGGTGGGGGAAAGGATGCGATTCCTTTCGACCGGCTTGAACGCTTCTTTGAGGAGAACCTGAAAGAGCGTTGATATCGCTGCACTGGACCGTGGCGAAAAGCATGATTGGTATTGATTGTAAGATCCTTTCGCTGATATACTGAAAACACAAACTTTTGCGAAGGAGGCATACACAATGAGAAAAGACCTGGGAAAACAACCTGCACTGTTTCCAATGCCTGTCCTGATGGTGGCGGCATACGATGAGAAGGGCACGGTACAGATCATGAACGCAGCGTGGGGAATGATCTGTGATATGGATAAAATTGCCCTGTTCATTGACGAAGACCATGCGACAACGAAAGCAATCAGAGCCACAAAGGCCTTTACAGTAAGCCTTGCGGATAAGGATCACATGGATGTTGCAGACTATTTTGGTATTGCTACAGGGAACAAGGTTCCTGATAAGTTTGCAAGATCCGGATACCATCAGGAAAAAAGTGCTCATGTCAACGCTCCGGTCATCACTGAGTTTCCGGTGACAATAGAGTGTGAACTGGCAGAAATAACGGAAACAGAGAACCTGCATGCTGTGGTTGGCAGGATTATTAATGTGAGTGCCGAAGAGACGGTGCTTTCTGAGAACGGAAAAGTGGATCCTGTGAAGCTGAATGCACTGATCTTTGACCAGTTTCAGAATGGCTATTATGTGGCAAGCGAAAAAGTGGGAAAAGCCTGGAATGCAGGCGCAGGTCTTATGAAGAACTGAAAGATAAGACATCAATGATATAACAGGGGCTGGGGAAACTCAGCCTCTCTTTTTTATGCCGGTTGTTATTGGAATATAACGGTTTGCCAATTGATTTCCGTGTCTGTACAATATGATCAGGTGTCCATCGTGTACAGAGACGGGATCTCTGGCTGAGCTGCAAAGATGCGAAAGAGAGTACCTGCCAGACATGGAAACAAAAAGCAGAAAGAGAACCATACTTCCGGCTGCGGTATGTCCCAAAAGGGCAGTCCTGTTTGCGGTGTTTTTGTATCTGCTGATGAGTTTTGTATTTTTGCCTGAAAATGTATCTGCGGCGAAGGAACCGAAGCTGAACAGGACGAAGCTTACGCTTTCTGTCGGAAAGCGCTGCCAGCTGAAGGTAAAGGGTTATAAAAACGAAAAAGTACACTGGTGTTCCAGCAACTCCTATGTGGCGAAGGTCACGAAAAAGGGTGTTGTCAAGGCGAAGCATGGCGGGTATACCGTGATCTTTGCGAAGACCGGTGATACGGAGCTGAAGTGCCGTGTGACGGTGCGCACATGCAGGAAAGAGAAGCCCTTTATCTTCTGTGTGGATACGGACATTGACGGAAGGACGGTACAGACGGGTCAGACCTGTGAACTTTATATCATGGGAGGATTCGGCAGAAAATGGAAGTGGAAGGTTTCTGATCCGGAGCTTGCGAAACTGGAACAGAAGGGAAACTATGTTTCTTCCCTGAAAAGATCAGGCAAGTATTCTGTCAGGGTCAAGACCTTTATGGGGAAATCCGGAACGGTACGCATCAGCGCAAAGAGTGGTTCGAAGACGCTGCATTATCAGCTGGTGATCCAGTCTTCTTCTCTGGATACAAGATACACAGGGCTGCGTTCGCGGGTTTTGGCGCGTGTGATTCTACCGGGTATGACGGCACAGGAGAAATGTCTTGCCGTGGCGAAATGGCTGAGTGACTACGCCTCCTACCAGCTTACGAACGCGGGCGATTATTCATTGCTGGCGACGCATAAGGGGCAGTGTTACCATTATGCAAGAACCTATGATTTCCTGATGGAAGGCACCGGCGTGGAATGCGAGTATGCTGCAACGAAGGCACATGCGTGGAATCAGGTGAAGATCGACGGCGCATGGTATAATATAGATGTATCGTCATTTGATCAGGACAAAAGCAGGAATCCATACGCATACCGGTATTTCCTTGTCTCTGACAAAGCGTTTTGGAGAAAAGAAGCAAGGAAGAAGCCGTACCATGCATGTATCAGCACACGGTATGACAATCTGCCGGAATATGATGCCAGCCCCTGGGTAACCGGGGCGTGGAGAAAGCTGTGAGAACAGGGAGGAAATATGAGAGCAGTCAGCTGGAATGTGAACGGCCTCAGAGCCTGTGTCGGTAAGGGTTTTGAAGAGAGTTTCCGGGCGCTGGACGCGGATCTGTTCGCGCTGCAGGAGACAAAGCTGCAGGAGGGGCAGATCGAGCTTGACCTGCCGGGATACCATCAGTACTGGAATTATGCGAAGAAGAAAGGGTATTCCGGGACGGCTGTCTTTGCGCGGAACGAGCCGCTTGATGTACACTGCGGAATCGGGATCGAGGAGCATGACCAGGAAGGCCGGGTCATCACACTGGAATATCCGGCGTATTACTTTGTGACCTGCTATACGCCGAATTCACAGGATGGGCTGAAACGGCTGGATTACCGGATGCGCTGGGAGGATGATTTCCTTTCATACCTGAGTGCGCTTGACCGGAAAAAGCCGGTGATCCTGTGCGGCGACCTGAACGTCGCGCATAAGGAGATCGATCTGAAGAATCCGAAGACGAACCGAAAGAATGCCGGGTTTACGGACGAGGAGCGGGGAAAGATGACACAGCTGCTGGAAGCGGGATTCACAGATACCTTCCGGTACTTCTATCCGGAACTGGAAGGTGTGTATTCCTGGTGGAGCTACCGCTTTCGAGCCAGAGAGAAAAACGCGGGGTGGCGGATCGACTATTTCATCACATCGAAACGGATCGATGAGAAGCTGATGGGGGCGAAGATCCATACAGAGGTGTTCGGATCCGACCATTGCCCGGTGGAACTGGAAGCTGAGATATAGAAGGAAGAGTAGTCGGGAGCATTTTTCATGAAATGTGTGAAAACGCAGCAGATGATCAGGCCATATCTGGATGGGGTTCTGTCTGACCGGGAACTGGAGGAGTTTCTGGATCATGTACAGAACTGCAAGACATGCTTTGGGGAGCTCGAGGTGTATTTCTCCATCTACCGGACGCTGAATAACGTGGACGAGCAGGGTGACTATAACTATGCAAGAAAGCTCCGCGCCAAGCTGCGCAGCTCCAGGGAATATCTGCATGTCAGGCAGCGCAACAAGGTGATCAAGGTTGGTGTGATCCTGGCTGCCGAGGTGACAATCGCAGCTTCGTTCTATGCGCTGTTTCGGATGCCTGGCGGCTATCTGGACAGACACCGTACGGAGATCATTCCTGTGGTTGAAACGGAGAGAACGGTGCAGGGAAGTCAGGCAGTACCGGTGAATCAGATGCCGCAGACACAGGGCGGTCAGGCGGTACCGGTGAATCAGATGCCGCAGACACAGGGCGGTCAGGCGGTGCCGGAAAATCAGATACCGCAGACACAGGGAAACCAGGCAGTACCGGCAAACCAGACACCGCAGACGCAGGAAAACCAGCCCATGCAGGAACAGGACAATCAGACACTGCAGGCAGGCTGACGGACAATGCCCGGGAAGGACAGCGTCAGCCGGGGATCATCAGGTGTTTACGGAGGGAGGAATCTATGAGCGGGAAAATCGTTCTCATCGATGGACACAGTATTATGAACCGCGCATTTTACGGGATTCCGCTGCTGAGCAACAGCAGCGGCCAGCATACGAATGCGGTGTACGGATTTCTGAACATCCTGTTCAAGGTACTGGAAGAGGAACATGCGCAGTATCTGGCTGTTGCATTTGACCTGAGCGCGCCGACCTTCCGTCATCAGAAGTACGAAGCATACAAAGGAACGCGTCACGGCATGCCGGATGAGCTGCGCGAGCAGATTCCGATGATGCAGGATATGCTCCGTCAGATGGGCGTTCCGCTGATGATGCTGGAGGGCTATGAGGCGGACGATCTGATTGGTACGGCATCGAAGAAGGCAGAGGAGAGCGGCCTCGAGGTCAGGATCATCTCCGGAGACCGGGACCTTCTGCAGCTGGCGTCCGATCAGACGATGGTTCGTATCCCGAAGACGAAAAAGGGCGGAACTGAGGTGGAGGATTACTATGCCGCTGATGTAAAGGAAAAGTACCTGGTCACGCCGGAAGAGTTTGTCCATGTCAAGGCACTGATGGGGGATGCTTCTGACAATATCCCCGGGATACCGGGTGTCGGTGAGAAGACGGCAGTCAAGATCATCGCAGAATATCATTCCATTGAAAATGCGCATGATCATATTGAGGAGATCAGGCCGCCGCGCGCGCAGAATTCGCTGCGCGATTACTGGGATGACGCGAAGCTGTCTCTGTGGCTGGCAACGATAGACCGGGAAGTTCCTTACGAGCTGGATCTTGATGCCGCGAGACTTGACAGGGATCATGCAGCGCTCTACACCCCACAGGCGCTGGAGATGTGCAAGAAGCTGGAGCTTCGCACGATGATTTCCCGTTTTTCCGAGGGCCTTCCCATGGCAGCCGGAGAGGCGGGCGCCGGAACAGATCCCGCGCAGGAGGAAGAAGTTCCCTTTGAACGGATAGAAGACGCTTCCGCTTTTCTGGAGGAAGTCTTGAAAGCCGAAGAAGGCGGGCCGGTCTTGAAGGAACGGGCAGTCGGTCTGCAGATTGCGGTCTGTGACGGCGCTGTGATTGGCTATGCGCTTGCCTGCGGAAACCGGACCGGGTTCGCTGCCGGTGAAGATACGTCAGCTTTGAAGCTGCTGGTGGACAGGGCAGACGTGATCTGCGCGATTGATCTGAAGGAACAGCTTTATTTTCTGGATGGAGATCCGGAAGAAAAGAAGTTTTTTGACTGCGCGGTCGGTGCATATCTTCTCAATCCTCTGCAGGGTGCATATACCTATGATTTCCTGTCAGGAACCTACGCGGGGCGTATGATCCAGTCGAGGGCGGAGCTGTTCGGCAAGAAGAAGGACAAGGATCTGACGACAGAGGACTGGATGCAGATCACCTGTCTTCAGGCACGTGCCGCGCTGGAGTCAAAAGACGGAATCCGGCTCGCCCTGAAAAACCAGGGGATGGAGAAGCTCTTTGATGAGATCGAGATGCCGCTTGTTTTCGTGCTGCAGCGCATGCAGCGCGAAGGTATCCTGGTGAAGGCACAGGAGCTGCATGACTATGGCGTGCGGCTGTCCGGACGGATTGACAGTCTGGAGAACCAGATCTATGAGGAGGCCGGGCAGAAGTTTAATATCAACTCACCGAAGCAGCTGGGCGTGGTATTGTTTGAAGACCTGCACCTGCCCAGCGGAAAGAAGACGAAGACCGGATATTCGACTGCGGCGGATGTGCTGGAGAAGCTGGCGGAGGAACACCGGATTGTCGCGGATATCCTGGAGTACCGCCAGCTGACGAAGCTGCGTTCCACCTACGCGGAGGGGCTGTCAGCATATATCGCGGAAGACGGCAGAATCCACGGAAAGTTCAATCAGACCATCACGGCAACCGGACGGATCAGTTCCACGGATCCCAACCTGCAGAACATACCGGTGCGCACGGAACTTGGAAGAGAGCTGCGCAAGGTATTCGTGCCGAAGGAAGGATCGCAGTTTGTCGATGCGGATTACTCCCAGATTGAGCTGCGTGTCCTGGCGCACATGTCGGGGGATAAGGCACTGATTGAGGCCTATAATTCAGCGGAGGACATTCATGCCATTACGGCCAGTTCGGTGTTCCACGTTCCGCTGGAAGAGGTAACCCCGCAGCTTCGGCGCAACGCGAAAGCCGTCAACTTCGGGATTGTATACGGCATCAGCTCATTTGGCTTAAGCCAGGGACTGTCGATCACGAGACAGGAGGCGGCGCAGTTTATCGACCAGTATTTTAAGACCTTCCCTCAGATCAAGGCTTTTCTGGACGAAGAGGTGAGCAGCGCGAAGGAGAAAGGCTGGTGCGAGACCATGTACGGACGCAGGCGCCCGATTCCGGAGCTTAAGGAATCGAACTTCATGCGTCGTTCCTTCGGGGAACGGGTTGCGATGAACGCGCCGATCCAGGGAACCGCCGCGGACATCATCAAGATCGCGATGATCGGCGTCGATCACCGTCTGCGCGCAGAGAAGATGAAGTCCCGCCTGGTCCTGCAGGTACATGATGAACTTCTGGTGGAGGCTGCACCGGATGAGGTGGAAGCTGTGCAGCAGATTCTGCGTGAGGAGATGGAAGGCGCTGCCGATCTGAAGGTGAAGCTTGAGATTGATATGCATGTGGGGGACAGCTGGTTTGAGGCGCACTGAAAAGAGAATGATTCTGGGAATAACAGGCGGTGTCGGAACTGGAAAGAGTACCGTCCTGGCATATCTGAAGCAGCAGTATGGCGCTTTCCTGATTCAGCTGGATGATGTCGCGAGGCAGCTGCAGCAGCCGCAGGAAGCATGCTACGGACCGATGCTGGAATTGTTCGGCATCACAACGGAGCATTCGGATTCTTCCCGGGAATCTGCCGGTTCCGGGATCCGTTCTGCGCATGATACGCTTTCCTGTGAGCGCAGTATGCTTCTCAATGAGGATGGTACATTCAACCGGAGCGCTGTCGCGAAACTGGTTTTTGCGGATGATGACCTGCGCGGGGCGCTGAACCGGATCGTGCATCCGGCAGTGAAGCAGCGTGTACGGGAACTGATAGATTCCCACGAGGATGCAGCGCTGATCGTGATTGAGGCAGCCCTTCTTCTGGAGGATCATTACGAAGAGATCTGTGATGAGATCTGGTTTGTGTATGCGGAGGAATCCGTGCGGCGGGAGCGCCTGAAGAAAAGCCGCGGATATACGGACGGGAAGATCTCAGAGATGCTGGCCAGCCAGCGGTCAGATGAGAGCTACCAGGCAGGCTGTTCACTGACGATTGACAATTCTTCCGAAAACATCGAAAATACATACCGGCAGCTGGACGAGGCGCTTGGTGAGCGTGGATTTTGGAAAGCAGCCAGCTCCCATTCGAACGTGTGAGTCCGTCAGGACGAAACAGGTTCGATTACGGGATCGGCAACTGACCGGACAGAATCGGACAGAAACAGAGGTTTATCGAAGAGGAGAAACAGTTGGACTTCTATAGTATCGCGAGCGGCAGCAGTGGAAACTGCATCTATATCGGGACGGATCATTCATCGGTTCTGATCGATGCAGGAATCTCCTGTAAAAGGATCACGGACGCGCTGCGCGATATCGACCGGAGTGTGCAGGATCTGACGGCAATTCTTGTCACGCATGAGCACAGCGATCATATCGCGGGACTGGGTGTCCTGCTCAGGAAAGCGCATGTTCCGGTCTATGCGACGCAAGCCACGATCCGGCAGATTCTGCGGTATGCTCCCCTTGGAAAGGTAGATGGGAAACTGTTTTGCCCGATTGACGCGGACCAGCCGTTTATGGTTGGTGATATGAAGGCGGAAGCATTTCACATCAGTCATGACGCGGCGGATCCTGTCTCCTACCGGATCGAAGCTGACGGCAGATCCTGCGCTGTCGCGACGGATATGGGGTGTTTTAACCGTTACACGGTAAACCATCTGCGAAACCTGGACACGATTCTGATCGAAGCAAATCATGATGAGCGCATGCTCCAGGCAGGGCCTTATCCATGGCCGCTGAAGCGGAGAATCCTGGGGGAGAAGGGGCATCTGTCCAACACGTCGTCCGCCATGCTCCTGGCCCAGGTTCTGCACGACGATATGAAAGCCGTTTTCCTTGGGCATCTGAGCAAGATGAACAATTACCCGGACCTGGCGTACGCGACGGTGATCTCCGAGATGGCGATGGATCCGGGATGCCATTACAAAGAGGGTGATATCCCGATCTATGTGGCGAGCAGGGAACACCCGATGGAAAAGCTTGTCTTATAAAGGAATCAAAAAAGAGAAGGGCAAAAAGCCCGGGAACCGCACAGAAAGGCATAACCATGAAGAAAGTCATTATTACAGTGATCGGCAAGGATACGGTAGGAATCATCGCGAAGGTCTGCTCGTACCTGGCAGATCACAATGTCAACATTCTGGATATCTCCCAGACGATTGTCGGCGGATACTTCAATATGATGATGGTCACGGACCCGACGGCTTCTACGGTGGAAGCGGGACAGATGTCGGATGACCTCACTGCGCTCGGAGAGGGGATGGGACTGGACATCCGTGTCATGGGCGAGGATATATTCAACGCGATGCACAGGGTCTGACAGGCAGATTCAAGAACGCCAACGGCGTTCGTGCCGTGCCGCGATAAATCGGAATCTACATGCCGTCCTGAGACGACAGAATGGAGCATATTCCTATGATTAACATACTGGAAGCAGCGGAAACAGTCCGGATGATTTCGCAGGAAAACCTGGACGTAAGAACCATTACAATGGGGATCAGCCTTCTGGACTGCATCTCATCAGATCTGGAAGCGCTGCGGAAGAATATATACACCAAGATTACAACGAAGGCGAAAGACCTTGTGAAGGTCGGTGAAGACATCGCGAAGGAATACGGTATCCCGATCGTAAACAAGCGAATCTCGGTGACACCCATCGGCCTGATCGGCGCGTCGGCATGCACCTGTCCGGAGGACTTTGCGAAAATCGCGCAGACGCTTGACCAGGCGGCAAAGAAGGTTGGCGTCAATTTCCTCGGCGGCTTTTCCGCTGTGGTATCAAAGGGGATGACACCGGCGGAAGAGAATCTGATCCGGGCGATTCCCATGGCGCTGAGCACGACGGAGTATGTCTGTGCTTCGGTCAATGTCGGCTCGACACGGACGGGGATCGATATGGATGCGATCCGCCTTCTGGGCGACATCATTCTTCAAACTGCGAAGGCAACCAGCAAAATGGATTCCCTTGGCTGTGCGAAGCTGGTCGTGTTCTGCAA